>JADKFD010000004.1:0-60000 GCA_016717705.1 Rhodanobacteraceae bacterium
CGACGTGTTGATCGTCAGCGTGCGCTCGGTGGTGAAGCGGTGCAGGTAGTGCGGGCCGCCGGCTTTGGGGCCGGTGCCGGACAGGCCTTCGCCGCCGAAGGGCTGCACGCCGACCACCGCGCCGATCATGTTGCGGTTGACGTAGCAGTTGCCGGCGCGGATGCGCTGCTGGATGTGCTCGATGGTGCTGTCGATGCGGCTGTGGATGCCTAAGGTCAGGCCGTAACCGGTGGCGTTGATCTGGTCGATGATGCTGTCCAGATCCCGGGCCTTGTAGCGGATCACGTGCAGCACCGGGCCGAACACTTCGCGCGGCAGGCGCTTGAGCGAGTCGATCTCGAAAGCGTGCGGGGCGACGAAGCAGCCGTTGGCGTGCGCCTCGGTCAGCGCCATCGCCTTGACCAACTTGCCGTCGGTCTGCATGCGCGCGATGTGATCATTCAAGATCTTGCGCGCGTCCTCGTCGATCACCGGCCCGATGTCGGTGCTGTACAGGCCCGGATCGCCGACCACCCACTCGTCCATCGCGCCAGCCAGCAATTTCAGCGTGCGATCAGCGACATCTTCCTGCACGAACAGGATGCGCGTGGCCGAGCAGCGCTGACCGGCCGAACCGAAGGCGCCGCTCATCGCGTCCTTGACCAGTTGCTCGGGCAGCGCCGAGGAATCGGCGATCAGCGCGTTCTGGCCGCCGGTTTCGGCGATCAGCGTGGCGATCGGCGCGTCGCGGCCGGCCAGCGCGCGGTTGATCAGGCGCGCGGTCTCGGTCGAGCCGGTGAAGGCCACGCCGGCCACGCGCGGATCGGAAGTCAGGCGCGCGCCGACGGTAGCGCCGTCGCCTGGCAGCAGTTGCAGCACCGCGGGTGGCACGCCGGCCTCGTGAAACAGCTGCGTCGCGCGATGGGCAACCAGGTTGGTCTGCTCG
The DNA here is from genome assembly GCA_016717705.1 of Rhodanobacteraceae bacterium. GTDB lineage: Bacteria > Pseudomonadota > Gammaproteobacteria > Xanthomonadales > SZUA-5 > JADKFD01. Next base: position 926 of record JADKFD010000004.1, read on the forward strand.
GCCGGCTTGGCGATCACCGTGTTGCCGGCGACCAAAGCGGCGGCGACCTGGCCGGCGAAGATCGCCAGCGGGAAATTCCACGGGCTGATGCAGACGAACACGCCGCGGCCGTGCAGGAACAACTGGTTGGACTCGCCGGTGGGGCCGGGCAGCGTCTTCGGCGCGAACTCGCGGCGCGCGCACTGCGCGTAGTAGCGGCAGAAATCGACTGCTTCGCGCACCTCGGCGATGCCGTCGCTGATGGTCTTGCCGGCCTCGCGCGTACACAGCGCGATCAGCTCGCCGCGATTGGCTTCCATCAGTTCGGCAGCGTGTTCGAGCATCAGGGCGCGGCGTTCGACCGGCGTCGCGTCCCAGCCCGGTTGCGCCGCGCTGGCGTTTTCCAGCGCCTTTTCGACCAGCGCGGTATCCGCCGGCACCCAATGGCCGACCAGGCGCCGGCGATCGGCGGGATCGGTGATCGCGATCGGCGCGGCGGCGCTGGATGAGCCCGGCACCAGAGGTTCGGCGCGCAACTGGCCGAAGCGGATGCCGGCGGTCTCGTCGATCAGTGCGCGCAGTTCGCGCTCCTGCGCCAGGTTGATGCCGCGCGAGTTCTGGCGATCCAGGCCGTAGAGGTTGATCGGCAACGGAATGCGCGGATGCGCCTTCGGTTCGATCGCGGCGACCACGTCGTTCGGGTGCGGGATCAGCTCGTCGATCGGCACCGCGTCGTCGACGATGCGGTTGACGAAGGAGGTGTTGGCGCCGTTTTCCAGCAAGCGGCGCACCAGATAGGGCAGCAGATCTTCATGGCTGCCGACCGGCGCGTAGATGCGGCAAGCGGCGTTCAGGCGCTCGGCCGGGATCACCTCACCGTAGAGATCGCCGCCCATGCCGTGCAGGCGCTGGTATTCGAAGGGACGACCCTGGGCCAGATGGTGGATCGCGGCGATGGTGTGCGCGTTGTGCGTGGCGAACTGCGGATAGAACACTTCGCCGTGCGCCAGGATGCGCCGGGCGCAGGCCAGATAGGACAGATCGGTGTTCGGCTTGCGCGTGTAGACCGGATAGCCGCTGTGGCCGTCGATCTGCGCGCGCTTGATTTCGGCGTCCCAATACGCGCCCTTGACCAGACGCACATTCAGGCGCCGACCATTGGTGCGCGCAACATTGGCCAGCCAGTCGATGGCGCCGACTGCGCGCTTGAGATACGACTGCAGCGCCAAGCCGAATCCGTCCCAGCCGGCCAGCGAGGGATCGCCGTGCACGCGCGCGATCAATTCCAGCGACAGCTCCAGACGATCGGCCTCTTCGGCATCGATGGTCATCGGGATGCCCTGCGCCTTGGCCAGTTGCGCCAGTTCGAGGATGCGCGGCGTCAGTTCGGCGAGCACCCGCGCGCGCTTGCCGCGCTCGTAGCGCGGGTGCAGCGCGGAGAGCTTCACCGAGATGCTCGGTGCCGAAATGATGTCCGGGTACGGGCCGCCCTTGCCGATGGCGAGGATGCCGGCGCGGTAGCTGGTCATGTAGCGCTCGACGTCCTCGGCAGTCAGCGCCGATTCGCCGAGCATGTCGAAGGAATGCCGGTAGCCGCGCTGATCTTTGTCCCGCGAGCGCTCCAGCGCCTCGGCGATGGTGCGCCCCATGACGAACTGGTGGCCCATGATGCGCATCGCCTGGCGCGTGGCCAGGCGGATCACCGGCTCGCCGGAGCGGCCGATCAGGCGCTTGAAGGCGCCGAAGAAATTGCGCTTGGTGTCCTCGGCGATGCGCACCAGCTTGCCGGTCAGCATCAAACCCCAGGTGCCGGCGTTGACCAGCAGGCTGTCGCTCTTGCCGGCGTGCGCGGTCCAATTGGCCTCGCCGAGCTTGTCGGAAATCAGCTTGTCGGCGGTCTCGGAATCGGGAATGCGCAGCAGCGCCTCGGCGACGCACATCAGCAGCACGCCTTCCTCGCTGGAGAGGTCGTATTGGCGCATGAACGATTCGACCGCGCTCTGCTCGGCCTTGCGGGCGCGCACGCGCTTGACCAGATCGGCCGCGGTGTCGTGGATGCGCGTCTTCAGATCGGCGTCCATCTCGGCGATGCGCAGCAGGTCGGCGACCGCCTCGGCTTCATCGCGCGAGTAGTGTTCCGCCAGGCGCAACAGCGCCGGATCGGCATCGGAAGGAGCGTCACGCAGCAGGGCGAGTTCGGGGTTCATGGCATCGGCAACGACCCGCTCGGGGCGGCGGGCTTTGGGAGCCGCAGTCTACGGCGAACACGGGCGGCTGAGTTGCGCGAAAGCGGGGGCCGGGCGCGGATCGAAGATCCGGCGCTTGATGGTAGGTTGGCCCGACGTGTACGTCGCGACAATCGAGATCGCGGTCGCGACAACTTGACCTCGCTCCTACCAACACCAACACCAACAACCAACACCGCTACTCCTCCACCACCTTGATCATCCTCGCCGAATCCGGATCCAGGGCCAGTCGGCTGGCGATGGTGACCGCCATGGTGCGGTTGTGGGCGCCGAGCTTGCGCAGGATCGCGGTCACATGCGCCTTGATGGTGGCCTCGGTGACGTCGAGGTCGTAGGCGATCTGCTTGTTGAGCCTGCCCTCGCAGAGCATGGTGAGCACGCGGAACTGCTGCGGCGTCAGATCGGCCAGGCGCTTGGCGAGATCGCGTTCGGCTTCGTCCAGGCGCACCGCGCCATGGGCGAAGGGATCGAAGGTCTCGCCTTCCAGCACCGTGCGCAAGGCACGCTGGATCATGTCGCTGTCGGCCGATTTGGGGATGAAGCCGGAGGCACCATGGGCCAGCGCGCGACGGATCACCATCGGTTCCTCGCGCGCCGAGACGATGATCACCGGCAAGGCCGGCAGCGTCGCGCGGATATGCGCCAGCGCCGAGAAACCGTGCGCGCCGGGCATGGTCAGGTCGAGCAACAACAGATCGGCCTCCGGGTGCGCGGCGATCTGCCCCAGCAACTGGGCGACGTTCTCCGACTCGGCAATCACCGCGCCCGGCTGCGCGCGTTCAACCGCGCGGCGCATCGCCTCGCGGAACAAAGGATGGTCATCAGCAATCAGGATCGTCGACATGGTCAGCGGGGCCGAAAGGTGCCGCGTGGATTCCACCATGTTTTCGCTTGGATTGCTCATGGGATGCGGAAAGGCAAGAGACGGGACCGGAAACCGTGAAAAGACGGGACCCGGGACCCGGGACCGCGGGACCCGGGAAGAGCAAATGCTTGCGCCGAGGGAACTCAGGCTTGCAGCTATCGGAAAAGCCGAAATCCGAGACCCGGCAAGTACCGACGTTACTCAAGCCTGCTTGCGGGTCCCGGGTCCCGGGTCCCGGGTCCCGTCGTTCACGGGTCCCGCCGCCTCACCGCACCAACCTTTCCTCGATCAAACTCGCCACCACCGACGGATCGGCCAGGGTCGAGATGTCGCCGAGTTGCTCGTGTTCGTTGGCGGCGATCTTGCGCAGGATGCGGCGCATGATCTTGCCGGAGCGGGTCTTCGGCAGGCCCGGGGCCCACTGGATGTAGTCGGGGGTGGCGATCGGGCTGATTTCCTTGCGCACGTGCTCGCGCAGTTCCTTGCGCAGTGCTTCGGTCGGCTCGATGCCGGTCTTCAGCGTCACGTAGACGTAGATGCCCTGGCCCTTGATGTCGTGGGCGCAGCCGACCACGGCGGCTTCGGCGACGGACGGGTGCGATACCAGCGCGCTTTCGATCTCGGCGGTGCCGAGGCGATGGCCGGCGACGTTGAGCACGTCGTCGACGCGACCGGTGATCCAGTAATAGCCGTCTTCGTCGCGGCGGGCGCCGTCGCCGGTGAAGTAGGTGCCCTTGAAGGTGCTGAAATAGGTCTCGAAGAAGCGCTTGTCGTCGCCGTAGACGGTGCGCATCTGGCCCGGCCAGCTGCCCAGCAGCACCAGATTGCCTTCGGTCGCGCCTTCGAGGAAGTTGCCTTCGGCGTCGACGATCGCCGGGCGCACGCCGAAGAAGGGCAGCGTGGCGGAACCGGGCTTGAGATCAGTGGCGCCGGGCAGCGGCGTGATCAGCATGCCGCCGGTTTCGGTCTGCCACCAGGTATCGACGATCGGGCAGCGACCGTCGCCGACCACGCGGTGGTACCACTCCCAGGCTTCCGGATTGATCGGCTCGCCGACCGTGCCGAGCAGGCGCAGCGAGGCGCGCGAGCAGGCTTTGACCGGCGCCTCGCCCTCGCGCATCAGCGCGCGGATCGCGGTCGGCGCGGTGTAGATGATGCTCACCTTGTGCTTGTCGACCACCTGCCAGAAGCGCGACACATTCGGGTAGTTCGGGATGCCCTCGAACATCAGCGAGGTGGCGCCATTGGCCAGCGGGCCGTAGACCACGTAGCTGTGGCCGGTGACCCAGCCGACGTCGGCGGTGCACCAGTAGATGTCGTCCTCGCGCAGGTCGAACACGGCCTCGTGGGTGAAGCTGGCGTAGACCAGGTAGCCGCCGGTGGTGTGCAGCACGCCCTTGGGCTTGCCGGTGGAGCCGGAGGTGTAGAGGATGAACAGCGGATCTTCGGCGTTCATCCGCTCCGGCTCGCAGGTCGCGCGCTCGGCGGCTGTGATCTCGTCGTACCACAGGTCGCGGCCCTCGAACCACTCGACCGGGCGGCCGGTGCGCTTGACCACGATGACCTTCTGCACGGATTTGGTCGCCGGATTCTTCAGCGCCTCGTCGACATTGGTCTTCAGCGGCACGATGCGACCGCCGCGCAGGCTTTCGTCGGAGGTGATGACCAGGGTCGACTGGCAGTCGTCGATGCGGCTGACCAGCGAGTCCGGCGAGAAGCCGCCGAACACGATCGAATGGATGGCGCCGATGCGGGCGCAGGCGAGCATCGCCACCGCGGCTTCCGGGATCATCGGCAGGTAGATGGTGACGCGATCGCCCTTCTTCACGCCCTGCTTGCGCAGCGCATTGGCCAGGCGGCAGGTGCGCTCGTAGAGATCGCGGTAGGTGACGTGCTCGTGCTCGGCCGGATTGTCGCCTTCCCACAGGATCGCGGTCTTGTCGCCGCGCGTGGCCAGGTGACGATCGAGGCAGTTCACCGAGACATTGAGCTCGCCGTCGGCGTACCAGCGGATACGGAAGTCCTCCGCGTTGAAACTGACGTCCTGGATCTGCGTTGGCGCCGTGTACCAATCCAGTCGTCCGGCGATGCGCTTCCAGAAGCCGTTCGGATCATTGACCGATTCGGCATAGTCGGCGCGATAGCGCTCCGCGTTGTAGCGTGCTTTGGCGGCAAATTCCGGTATCACCGGAAACAAATGAGCCATGGTGTCCTCCCGTAACGATGGCGTGATCGAGTGAAGCCAAGGTTAGCCCAGCGCGTGGCCCGCGCGGTTGGACTTTGGTCGCAGCATGGGGGTGGTGTAGACCAATGGGTTAGAGGCGGGTTGACGGTTCTCGGTTTCGGTTGTCGGAGGAGGTCAAGAAGCATCGCGCGCGAGCGCGCTCCTACAAATCCTGCGTGGACTTTCGGCGAACTTGCAGGAGCGCGCTTGCGCGCGATGCATTTGCCAGAAAAGGCGAGCTGGTGTAGCCCGGTGTACGCGCGTCAGCGCGTTCACCGGGTACTTGCCGCAAGCCCCCGCCGGTGAATCGCTACGCGATACACCGGCCTACCGAACCAACTCCCCCAGCACCTCATCGTGCGGCCGGAAATTCAGCGCACAGCGGGCCAGGAAATCGTCGATGCGCGCCAGATCGACGCGATTGGCCTTGACGCTGGGCGGGATCAGCCGCTCTGGTGGCGGGTAGGTGCCATAACCCGCCAGCAGGCAGTGCCAGGAGGCCGGCGCGTAATAACGCTCGATTTTCTGGTACGCGATTTCCGGCACCAGGTCCTGGCCAGCCACCCAGCACGACAGGATCCGGCGCAGCGAGTCGGACAGTACGTCGTTGCGCGCGTTGTCGCGCCAGTACTCGCTGTCGCTGCGCGAGTTCACCTTGTAATGGCAGACGATGTAGTCGCGGATGCCCTCGAAGCGCGCGTTGATGCCGGCGTTGTAGGCGTCCCGATGGGCGTCGCCGAAGTTGTCCGCGGTATAGGCCTCGATGAAGTTCTCGACAGTCTCCTGCACCAGATGCAGCGCGGTGGCTTCCAGCGGCTCGATGAAGCCTTGCGACAGTCCTACGCCCAGGCAATTGCGTGCCCAGTGCTGCTCGACCCGGCCGACTTTCATCGACAGATGGCGCAGCGGCGGCTCGCTGTCACTGAGGCCGATGTGCGCGCGCAGTTCGGCTTCGGCGGCGTCCTTGTCGATGTAGCGCGAGCTGTAGACGTAGCCATTGCCAACGCGATTTTGCAGCGGAATGCGCCAGGCCCAGCCGGCACTGAGCGCGGTGGAGGTGGTCTGCGGGCGGATGCCGTCGGTGTCGGCGGGCGTCGGTGCGACCACCGCCGAATCGTTGTAGAGATTCTCGCCGAAGGAGCGGAATGGCACACCCAGCGTGCCTTGCAGCAACAGTGAGCGAAAACCGGTGCTGTCGACGAAGAAGTCAGCGTCGATGCGGCGGCCATCGCTGGTGTGCAGCGCGGCGATGTCGCCGTTCTCGGCCTGTTCGACCCGCGCGACGGTGCCCTCCAGATACTCGACACCGCGCGCGGTGCAGTGTTCGCGCAGGAAGCGGCCAATCAACGCCGAATCGAAGTGGTAGCCGTAGTTGCTGCGGAACGGGAAGGAATACGCCGGCAGCGGCGCCAGCTTGCGCGCGGCCAGTTGCGTCGCCAGGAAGTAGCGGTCCGGGTGGCCATCCACGTTGGCGCCGCGACGGCGGATCACGCTGTTGTAGAAAAAGGCCGGCGTGGTGCGCTCGTCGATCTCGTGAAGGAAGGGGTGGAAGTAGTGCTCGAAGCCGGGCCGCGTCGACCAGTTCACGAAGCCGATACCGGCCTTGTAGGTGGCGTTGCAGCGCGGCATCCATTCCGATTCGGCGATGTCGAGGCTGTCGAAAAACGCCTTGAGCTGCGGTGTAGAACCCTCACCGACGCCGATGATGCCGATGTCGGGCGATTCCAGCACGCGAATCGACACGCCACGGTCAGCCCAGCGTCTGGCCATCAGGGCGGCGGCCATCCAGCCGGCCGTGCCGCCGCCGAGGACGACGATGCGTGGGGGTGGTGCGGTGGGGTCGGTCATGGCGCCAGTCCGGTGCTGCGGCAGGGGTGCCAGCATAGCGGCAGCCGGGCAGAGCATCGCGCGCCAGCGCGCTCCTACAACTTCGTAGCAAATCCACGGAGCATTGTAGGAGCGCGCTGGCGCGCGATGCTCTCGCGTCACTCCACCATGGCAGAATCGACCGATGCCTGCCGCCAAGAAACCCGCCCCGCCCCCCGCCCGTCCGCATTACCGCCTGGTCGAGACCAAGGCGGGCCGGCGGCTGGTCGCCACCGACGAGCGCAAGTCGCGCCTGGGCGCTTACGCGCGCCTGATGCGCCTGGATCGGCCAATCGGCATCCTGCTGTTGCTCTGGCCGACCCTGTGGGCGCTGTGGCTGGCGGCCGACGGTTTGCCGCCGCTGCGCACACTGGCGATCTTTGTCGCAGGCGTCGTGCTGACGCGCTCGGCCGGCTGCGTCATCAACGATTACGCCGACCGCTGGCTCGACCCGAACGTCGAGCGCACGCGCGCCCGCCCGCTGGCGAGCGGCGAGGTCGACAGCACCGACGCCTTGATCCTGTTCGCCGTGCTGATGCTGTGTGCCTTGGGTCTGGTGCTGCTGACCAACGCGCTGACCGTCTACCTGGCGCTCGGCGCCGCGGTGCTGGCGATCAGCTACCCGTACATGAAGCGCCACGTCTGGTATCCACAGGTCGTACTCGGCGCCGCCTTCAGCATGTCGATCCCGATGGCCTACACCGCGATCCGCGGCGAGATCGACGCGGTCACGGTGCTGCTGTTCTGCGCCAACCTGCTGTGGACCACCGCCTACGACACGCTTTACGCGATGGTCGACCGCGACGACGACATCAAGGCTGGCGCGCGCTCCACCGCCATCCTGCTGGGCGATCTGGACTTGATCGGGGTGGGAATACTCAACGCGTCCGCGCTGCTGACCTTGTGGCTGGTTGGCCACCGCGCGGAACTTCAATGGCCCTTCCTGGCGGGCCTGGGCATGGCCGCGCTGCTGATGGCCTGGCAGCTCTGGCACGCCCGCGACCGCGAGCGCGACGAGTGTTTCAGCGCCTTCCTCAACAACAACTGGGTGGGGATGGCGGTGTTTGTCGGGATCGCGGCGAGCTATCAGTTGGCCCAGTAAACCTGTCGAAACGTCGCTGAGCCGAAAAGATTCGCGCGCGAGCGCGCTCCTACAAACCGCCGAGGATCCACGCAGGAACTGTAGGAGCGCGCTTGCGCGCGATGCTTCTCGGGAAAACCGAAAAGATCGCGGGGTAAACCCGCTCCCACAGAAAGCCCAAGCCTACGCCGCCAGCCCGTAACTCTTCAGCAGCGCATCGACCTCCGGTTCGCGTCCGCGGAAAGCGGTGAACGAGCTGAGTGCCGGGCGTGAACCACCGACGCTGAGCACTTCGCGACGGAAACGCGCCCCGGTGTCGGCGTCGAGCACGCCGGCGGCCTCGAAGGCGCCATAGGCATCGGCGCTGAGCACCTCGGCCCACAGGTAACTGTAGTAACCGGCCGCGTAGCCGCCAGCGAACACATGGCCAAAGCTCATCGGGAAACGCTGCCAGCTCGGCGGGTGCAATACGGCGACCTCACGGCGGATCTCCTGCAGCAATTCCAGCACGCGCGCGCCGCGGGCGGGTTCGAACTCCAGGTGCAGGCGGAAATCGAACAGGCCGAACTCCAACTGGCGCACCAGGAACAGCCCGGCGTGGAAGTGGCGGGTGGCGAGCAGACGGCGGAACAGGTCATCGGGCATCGGTGCGCCGGTATCGACATGCCCGGCAAAGCGATCCAGGCCCTCGCGCGTCCAGCAGAAGTTCTCCATGAACTGGCTCGGCAGTTCGACCGCGTCCCATTCGACGCCGCTGATACCCGACACGCCGCGCGCCTCGACCTCGGTCAGCATATGGTGCAGGCCATGGCCAAACTCATGGAACATCGTGGTGACGTCATCATGCGTCAGCAGGCTCGGCTTGCCGCCGGTCGGCGGCGCGAAATTGCAGGTCAGGTAGGCCACCGGACGTTCGATGCCGTCGCCGTGCCGAAAACGCGTGCGACAGACGTCCATCCAGGCGCCGCCGCGCTTCTTGGCGCGGGTGTAGGCATCCAGGTAGAAGGCGGCGACCACCCGATGGTTGCTGTCGACCAGCTCGAAAAACTGCACGTCGGTGTGCCACACCGGCACGCCGCTGCGCTCGACCACACGCACCCCGAACAAGGTCTCGGTCAGCCCGAACAGGCCTTCCAGTACGCGCGGCAACGGGAAATACGGCTTCAGTTCCTCGTCCGACAGCTGATAGCGCGCCAGTCGCAATTTCTCCGACACATAAGGCACGTCCCAGGGCTTGAGATCCTCGATGCCGCAGTGTTCGCGGGCAAATACCGCGAGGTCGGTCAGTTCGCGCTGCGCGGCCGGCTTTGCCCGGACGACGATATCGTTGAGGAAGCCGAGCACCCGCTCCGGACTGGTGGCCATCTTGGTGGTCAGCGACAGCGTCGCCGGATTGTCGAAGCCGAGCAGGCGCGCCGCCTCGAAGCGCAACGCCATGATCTGCTCGATGCGCGGGCCATTGTCGAACTTCCCGGCTTGCGGGCCCTGATCCGAGGCGCGCGTGCCGAAGGCGGTGTAGGCCTCCTGGCGCAGCGCGCGGTCGTCGGCATAGGTGATCACCGCGTTGTAGACCGGGAACTGCAGCGTCAGCGCGTGACCTTCCAGATCATGGTCGGCCGCGGCCTGCGCCAACGTGGCGCGCTCGGACTCCGGAATTCCGGTCAGTTCGGCCTCGGTCAACGGGCGGGCATAGGCGTCGGTGGCGTCCATCACCGCCTGTTCGAAGGCGGTCTCCAGTTGCGCCAGCTCGCGCGAGATCTCGCGAAAACGCGTGCGCGCCGGTTCTTCCAGTGCGACGCCGGAAAGCATGAAGTCGCGCAGCTCGTGCTCGATGACGGCCTGCTGGTCGGCGCGCAGCGTGGCGAAGGCGGGGTCTGCGCGCAATCGCTTGACCGCATCAAACAGTTCCCGATTCTGGCCGAGTGCGCTGCTGAACTCGGTGATCTGGTCCAGCGCCTGCTGGTAGACCTCGCGCAGCGCGTCCGAATCGGCCACCGAATGCAGATGCGTGACCGGGCCCCAGGCGCGTTCCAGCGCGGCTTCCTCAGTCTCCAGCGGCGCCATCAGCGTGTCCCATGTGGGATTGCTCCCGGCCGCAGCGGTCACTTCCGCCACCCGCTGGGTAAAGCGCGACAGGCAGGCTTCGATCGCCGGCAGTACCTGATCCGGCGCGAAGCGGTCGAAGGCGGGCAGGGCGGTGGGTTCGAGCAGGGGGTTGGTCATGGGGTGATCGCGGTCCGGAAAGTGCCTGACAGGATAGGTGAGGTCGCTTGAGTCGGTGTGCAAGGGCGTCTGCGGCCCGGGGGCGGGGGACGCAGGCGCAGGGCCAGGACGCAAGGAATCGAGCTCGGCAAAGCTTGCCGTTGCCCCCGCCTTCCATCCAGGAATGGCTTCCCGAGCGCCGTCGTTCCCGCAACGGCCCCAGCCATTCACCAGACTGCGCTCATGGAACCCACTTCCCGCCGCTCCGAATTGCTGGCGCGCGTTGCGCACCTGCCGCTGTTCGCTGGTCTGGACCGGCGCACGCTGGTGCGCGTGGCCGATGAGCTGGAGTGGATTGCGCTGCCGGGCGGCGCCGAGCTGTTTCGCGAGCTCGATCCTCCGGATGCGGTCTACGTGCTGATCGCCGGCTGTCTGGGTGCGTTTCGCGGGTCGGGCGAACGGCTCAAGCTGATCGGCCGCATCCAGCCGGGCGAAACCGTCGGCGAGATGGCGCTGCTCAGCGGCCACCCGCGCACCGCCACGGTGCGCGCGCTGCGCGATTCGGAGGTGGTGCGTTTCAGTCTGGCCGCCTTCGAACGCATGGCCGGCGCCCATCCGGAAGCGATGCTGGCGGTGGCGCGGATCGCCGTCGAGCGCCTCGAGCGGACCCTCGATGGGCGTCACCAGGAGCCACCGCCGCGCACCCTGGCATTGCTGCCGGCACATGCGGACATCGACCTCGACGCCCTGGTCGAGCGCCTCGGTCGGGCGCTGGGTCGATTCGGCGAGGTCATCGTCGTCGATGCCGAGCACTTTCTGCAGGCGCCGATCTCCGAACTGCATCGCGTGGAGGTCGAACACAGTTTCGTGCTCTACGTCGGCAGCGCCGGCCATCCGGCCTGGAACGAACGCTGCCGGCGCCAGGCAGATTGCCTGCTGATGGTCGCCGATGCGCTGGTCTCGCCGAGTGCGTTGACCAGCGCAATCCCGGACGGCGAGACGCAGCAAGTGCAACTGCTGGCGCTGCTGCAGCCGGGGCGCATCGTTGCCGGCGCCGCGCGCGCCTGGCGCACGCGGCTGGACATCGACCAGCACATCCATCTGCGCGACACCGCCGACATCGAACGCCTGGCCCGGCGCATTGCCCGGCGCTCGGTCGGCGTGGTGTTCTCCGGCGGCGGCGCCCGCGGTTTTGCCCACATCGGTGCGCTGCGTGCGCTGCGCGAGGCAGGACTGACCATCGACGCTGTAGGCGGCACCTCGATCGGCGCGCTGATGGCGGCCGGCGTGGCTCTCGAATGGGAAGACGAGACCTTCCTCCAGACCTTTCACCGCGCCTTCGTCAGCAGCAATCCGCTGAGCGACTACACACTGCCACTGGTCTCGCTGGTGGCCGGCCGCAAGGCCTCGAAACTGCTGCAGCGCGAGTTCGGCGAAGGCGACATCGAGGATCTGCCGCTGCCCTTTTATTGCGTGTCGGCCGATCTGGCCCAGGGCCGCGCAGTGGTGCACAGCGAAGGCCAGTTGTGGCGTGCCCTGCGCTCGACCATCGCCATTCCCGGCGTGTTGCCGCCGGTGTGCAGCAATGGCCGGGTGCTGGTTGACGGCGGCGTCATCGACAACCTGCCGGTCGCAGCGATGCGCCGCCTGAATGCCGGCCCGATCATCGGCATCGACATTGCCGGACAACATGCACTCGCCGCCGATCTCGACGAGACCGATCTGCCATCGCTGTGGCAGCTGCTGGCGCAGCGCTGGCGCGGCAAACCCAAACGTCCCGGCATCCTGCGCATCCTGCTGCGCGCCGGCATGGTCAACTCCGCCAGCACCGCCGAGCAGAACGCATCGCTGTCCGATCTGATGCTGAAACCACCGGTCGACGGCATCGATCTTCTGGCCTGGGAGCGCTTCGACGACGCCATTGAAATTGGCTATGTGCATGTGCGCGATCGGCTGGCGGAAGGGTGCCGTTTCGGCAGTGGAGGAGTAGTGAGTAGTGAGTAAAAACCGGCATTGCCGTGAGGACGCGCCGCCGTTGTAGGAGCGCGCTCGCGCGCGATCGGGCGGCATCCGCATTTGTAGGCTCGGTCATCACCGGGTTTTACTCACTCCTCACTACTCACCATTCACTGCTCTCCGGCCAGCCGTCCAGACGTCCAAACCCCAGCATTTCCGCCACAAATCAGTCAAAAAACGTCCATTGACATCGCCTTGACGGGCGAGCAAAGTGCGCGACCTTCGGGGAGGGCTGGGGAGCCTGATCATGATTGATGTCCGTGCTGCTGCGCGGCGCACTGTTGCGTGCGCGCTTTTCATGGGGTTGAGTTCGGCTGCGATGGCCGATGTGTTCATCAACGAACTCCACTACGACAACAGCGGCACCGACGCCAACGAGCGCGTCGAGATCATCGGCACGGCGGGCACCAGCCTGGCCGGCTGGAAGGTCGTGCTCTACAACGGCGGCGACCGCAAGGCTTACAGCACGGTCAATCTGAGCGGCACGCTGGCCAGCCAGTGCGGCGGCCATGGTACCGCCTGGTTTGCCGTCACCGGCATCCAGAACGGCAATCCCGATGGCGTTGCATTGATCAATGCGTCCAACGCGGTCGTCGAGTTCGTCACCTACGGCGGCAGCTTCACGGCGCTGGACGGCTTGGCCGCCGGTCGCGTCGGCGTCAACATGGGTGTATCCGAGAGCGCCTCGACCCTGTCGACGCAGTCGCTGCAGCGCAAGGGCACTGGCAGCACTGCAGCTCAGTTCACCTGGAGCGCGGCGTCGACCTCGTCCTGGGGCGCCTGCAATGCCGGCCAGACGCTGACCGGTGGCACCACCGATGTGGCGCCGACGGTGTCCAGCAGTTCGCCGGCCAATGGCGCCACCGCGGTGGCCGCCAGCAGCAACATCACGGTCAATTTCTCCGAAGCCGTGACGCTGGCCACCGGCTGGTACACGATCAGTTGCCCGAGCGGCGCGCGCACCGCGGTGCAGACCGGCAGCGGTTCCAGCTACACGCTGAACCCGGCCACCGATTTCGCCGCTGGCGAAGTCTGCAGCGTCAGCGTGGTGGCCTCCAAGGTCACCGACACCGACGGTACGCCGACGCTGATGGCGGCCAACTACAACTTCAGCTTCACCGTGGCCGGCAGCACGCCGCCGCCGACCAGCGTGCTGCAGAACGGCGTGGCCGTCACCGGCATCGGTGGCGCCGCAAACGTCGAGAAGCGCTACACGATGACGGTGCCCACTGGCGCCAGCAACCTCGTGTTCACCACCTCCGGCGGCAGCGGCGATGCCGACCTCTACGTCAAGCTCGGCAGCGCACCAACCACCACGGTCTACGATTGCCGTCCGTATGCGACCGGCAACGCCGAGACCTGCACCTTTGCGGCGCCCGGCGCCGGCACCTGGCATGTGATGGTGCGCATGTACAACACGGTGTCCGGCGTGTCGCTGGTGGGCAGCTACCAGACCAGCGTGCCGACCGACAGCGCGCCGACCGTGAGCTCGACCAGCCCGGCCAGTGGCGCTTCCAGCCACCCGGTCAACGGCAACATCGGCGTGACCTTCAGCGAGTCGGTGACCCTGGCCGCCGGCTGGCACACCCTGGTGTGCACCGCGAGCGGCACCAAGGCCACCACGGTAACTGGCAGCGGCGCCAGCTACACCATCGACCCGAGCGTCGATTTCACGGCCAACGAAAGCTGCACGCTGACCATCATCGCCAGCAAGGTGACCGATCTCGACGGCACCATCCAGGCGATGGCGGCCAACCACACGCTGAACTTCGGCGTCGCCGGCACCGGCACTGGCTACTACGCCAGCGTCAACGCAACCAGCAGCGCCAACCTGCGCGCCACGCTGCACCCGGTGATCGACGACCACACCAAGCTGCCGTATTCGGCCAGCGGCAGTGTCGATACCTGGTACGTGCTCGATCGCGCCGACCAGGATCCGCTGAACGCCAACAACATCCTCGACATCTACAAGAATGCGAGCTATCCGAAGGCCGGCGCGGGCAACACCAACTACAACCGCGAGCACACCTGGCCGAAATCGCTGGGCTTCCCGAATGACGGCCCGACCAACTACCCGTACACCGATACGCACATGTTGATGGCCTCGGACATCAACCACAACTCGGCGCGCGGCAACCTGCCGTTCAACAACTGCGCGGCGGGTTCGGAAGTGTTTGCCACGCTGGCCTACTACGGCCAGGGCGGCAGCGGTCAGAGCAACTACCGCTGCGGCAACTACTGGCAGGTGTGGGACAAGCTCAAGGGCAACGTCGCCCGCGCGCTGTTCTACTTCGATATCCGCTACGAAGGCGGCACCCACGGTGTCACCGGCGTGGCCGAGCCGGACCTGATCCTGACCGACAACGCCTCACTGATCACCGCCAGCAACGGCAACGCCTCGGTCGCCTACATGGGCCTGCTGTCGGTGCTGCTGCAGTGGCATGCCGCCGACCCGGTCGACGACCGCGAGCGCCTGCGCAACGAGACCGTGTTCAACTACCAGGGCAACCGCAACCCGTTCATCGATCACCCGGAATGGGTGGCGTGTCTGTTCCAGAACGTTTGCCCCTAAGTAGCTAGCTGGTGCATGCGAAGGGCGTCGCGGGTGACCGCGGCGCCCTTGGTGTTTGTGGGGCGGGCTTTTGTGGGAGCGGATTTACTCCGCGATTGGCCGTTGATCTGCTGTTGTGGGAGCGGATTTACTCCGCGATTGGCTCGGCGATCGGCCCCGATCCCGGCTCTTGTGGGAGCGGATTCATTCCGCGATCTGCCGTTGTTCTGCTGTTGTTCTGCTGTTGTTCTGCTGTTGTTCTGCTGTTGTGGGAGCGGATTTATTCCGCGATCGGCTCTTCCGGGCCCCCCCCCGATCGCGGAATAAATCCGCTCCCACAACAAGCGATCGCGGCTGCGCGCCGACTCAGGGCCACTCCGCCTCGATGGCAACCAACAGGCTGCCACCCCGCCATTTCCAATCGAAATGGCGCTCAACCAGACCAGCGCGTACCGGGTTGTCGAGCAAATAGCGACCCGCCAGCAGCAGGTCCTCTTCGCGACGCAGTGCATGGTCGTGAAATGAGTGCTGCCACAGTTTCAGCGAGCTACCCGATGCCGGTCGTAGTTGGTGCCATACCCGCGCTTTGACTCTCGCAATTACCTGCGCAAGGGTCTCGGCTCTCCAGCGTCAGCATCAAGTGCAGGTGATCAGGCATCAGTACCCAGGCCAGTACGTTTGCATCGGGCCAAGTGCGGTTGTCGTTCAGCACACTGGCAGCGCGATCTGCGTCCGTCGGATCGCAAAACCAGCGGACTCGTTCGTGTGTCGACACGGTGATCAGATACGGTTGGCTGGCAATCGATCGCCGGCCTCGTCGCAGCGCGGAGCTTCTGGGAGCAATGTTGTTCATGGCCGCAATGCTGCCGCGGCGACGCGGATGCCGGCATCGACCGAATTCCGATTTGAATGTAGGAGTTTTCCCACAGCGAACCGCGAAGTCACGACCTGGTGCGGGGGATCGCGGCAGAGCGGCTTTTGTGCACTTTCTGTAGTTTTGCTGGGGGGGGGGGGGGGGGGGGGGGGGGGGGGGGGGGGGGGGGGGGGGGGGGGGGGGGGGGGGGGGGGGGGGGGGGGGGGGGGGGGGGGGGGGGGGGGGGGGGGGGGGGGGGGGGGGGGGGGGGGGGGGGGGGGGGGGGGGGGGGGGGGGGGGGGGGGGGGGGGGGGGGGGGGGGGGGGGGGGGGGGGGGGGGGGGGGGGGGGGTGTGCGGGTGAGGGGGGGGGGGGGGGGGGGGGGGGGGGGGGGGGGGGGGGGGGGGGGCGGGGATGCCAACGTTCGAAAGGCACCTTGAGGTACCGCAAGAGCACCGCGCACCACGCGACGGTCCGCGTGTTACGCACGCCAAATCACCATTGCCGCGAGAGGCGAGAGGTCTGCCAACAGTCCTGGAATGATCAGGGGGCGGCTTCCATAACCGAGAAGGTAGGAGCGGATTTACTCCGCGATGGGACCCCTCAAGGCGTTCAATCGCGGAGTAAATCCGCTCCCACAACAGCAGATCAACAGCCGATCAACAGCAGATCGCGGAGTAAATCCGCTCCCACAACAGCAGATCAACAGCAGATCACCATCAAGCCCCCGGACGCGCTGCCATGTCGAATCCCGCCCCGCTCCCCGAGCATCTGCCCGCCTGGGCCAAGCGCCTGGCTGATCTGTACTTTGCCGGCACTTCGGCGATGTTCGTGCTGCACGGCAACACCAACGATCTGGTGCCGCTTTCCGGTGGCGACAAGCCGCGCTATGGCTCGATCAACGAGTTCCTGGCGACGCAGTTGTTCGGGCGCTTCGATCTGGTGCTGGGCTTCGATCTGGCGCACGGCATCCGCGCCTATGCCGGTGGCGATGCCGAGCGCCAGCGGCTGATGGTCGGGCTGATGTCGCGGCGGCTCGGCGATCCGGAGAAGCTGCCGCGCGATCCGGCGCAGGCGCTGTTCCTGCTCGATCGGCTGGTCTTGTCCAATCTGACCGCCAAGGACGGCGAGCGCATCCGCATCGCCATTCTGTTCGATTTCGCCTCGTTCATCGTGCCCGACCAGGAGCGCGGCGGTCCGGCCACCGCGACCAATCTGGTCACCATGCTGAAGTGGGCGGCCAATCCCTACGTCAAGCGCAGCAATCTGGCCTTCGTGCTGATCGACGAGCGGCTGGCGGATTTCCACGATCGCCTGGCGACCTCGCCGCACGTCAATGCGATCGAAGTGACGCTGCCGGACGAGTCCGAACGCCTGCGTTTTTTGAAGACGATCACCGACGGCGTCGACGTGCCCAGTTTCTCGGATTTCAGTGTCGAGAACCTGGCACTGCAGACGGCTGCGGTGACCCTGGCCGATCTGGCCGTGCTGGTCGAGAGTGCACGCCGCAGCGGCGAGCGCCTCGACGACAAGCGCTTCAAGGCGCGCAAGAAGCAGCTGATCGAGCGCCAGGCGCAGGACCTGCTGGAGTTCATCGAACCCAAATACGGCCTCGAACGCGTGGTCGGCCACGACGCGGCGAAGAAGCGCCTGCTCGACGACGCCGAGATCATCCGCCGCGGGCGCATGGACGTCGCGCCGATGGGCTATCTGTTCAACGGTCCGGTCGGCACCGGCAAGACCTTCCTGGCGACCTGCCTGGCCGGATCGATCGGCATCCCCTGCGTGAAACTGAAGAACTTCCGCAGCAAATACGTCGGCGAAACCGAGGCGAATCTGGAACGCGTGCTCGGCGTGCTGCGCGGCATGGGCCCGGTGATGGTGATCATCGACGAGGCCGACGCCATGCTCGGCCAGCGCGATCAGGGCGGCGATTCCGGCGTCGGCTCACGCGTCTTCGGCATGTTCGCCAACGCCATGGGCGACACCGATTACCGCGGCAAGATCCTGTGGATGCTGCTGACCGCGCGCCCGGACCTTCTTCCCATCGACATCAAGCGCCAGGGCCGCGCCGAGATCCACATCCCGCTGTTCTATCCGCAGACGCAGGCCGAAATCGCCAGTTACTTCGTCGTCATCGCGAAGAAATTCGGCGCCGCGCTGGCCGTCGAGGATGTGCCCGATGTGCCCTATGTCGGCGACATTTCCGGCGCCGACATCGAAGCCCTGGTCGGCCGCGCCTGGCGCGAGGCGCTGCTCGCCGGCGAGGAAAAGCTCGGCAAGGAACGCCTGAAAGCCACCTTCGAAGGCTTCCTGCCGTCGACCCAGTCGCTGGAACGCGAAATGCAGGAAATCGCCGCGATCATCGAATGCACCGACCGCGCCTTCCTGGTGCCGAGCGCGCTGAAGATGCTCGAAGACCACGGCGACCGCGAGGGGCTGCAGCTGCGGTTCAAGGAGATCATGCGGTTGCTGGGGAAGACTTGATCGGGCGCGAGTGGCCGGGGTTGCCGGCGAAAGTGAAAGTGCTAAATGTGAAACGTCAATTTGCCCGCGGCAAGTGACGTTTCACGTGCGTCACGCCTGCGGAAAGCCACGCCGCACCGACGTCACTCCCGCGTCTTCAACACCTCGACCAGATCCAGATGCCGTACGCGGTGGATCACGATCAATGCCGACAGCAGCGCCGCGACCAGCACCACGGTGGTGGCGCTGGCGAAGGTGGCGGTGGACAGGTAGGCGGGCACGCGGTAGAGCTCGCTCTGCAGGCCGCGCACGATCACCTGGACGAGGGCGGCGCCGACCATCCAGCCGACCGGGATGGCGGCGAAGGTCAGCACCGCCAGCTCGCCGACCAGGATGTAGGCCACTTCGCCGCGGGTGAAGCCGAGCACGCGCAAGCTGGCCAGTTCGCGGCCGCGCTCGCCCAGCGCGATGCGCGCGGTGTTGTAGAGCACGCCGAAGGCGATCAGGGCGGCGAGCAAGGTGGCGATGAAGGTGAAGATCAGCAGCGACTCGGCCATGGTCTGGTAGAAGTTCTGGATCGCCGCCTTGCGTGAACCCACGGCGGCGACGCCGGGTCGGTCTTCGAGCAGCCGGTACAACTCGGCCTCATAGTTCGGATCGATCAGCAACAGCGCACTGCTGACGCGCTCGCCTTCGCCGAGCAACGCGTTCAATGCATCGAGGTCCATGTAGGCATTGATGCCGATGAATTCCTGCACGGTGCCCGCCACCGGCACCGAGAAATGCCGCCGCGCGCCTTGCAGTTGTTCGACCTCGACGAGGTCGCCGCGGCGCACGTCGAGCATCTGCGCCAGGTATTCGGTCAGCAGCAAGCCGCCCGCCGGCAGCGTCTGCGGTCGCGCGCGGGTGTCGAGCACGCGCTTGAGTCGCGCGCCGGGCGGCTGGCCTTCGAGTCCGGTCAGCACGCTGCGCGGCCCCGAACGCAGCCGCACACCGACAGTGCGCAGGCCTTCGATGGCGTAGACGCCGGGCAGCCTGGCGATCTCGGCCAGCGCGTCATAGCCTTCAGGCTCGACAAAACTGACCGCGATGTCGTTGCGCTGCGCCAGCGCGAACTGCTGGTCGACCATGAAGTTCAGCGCGTCCTGCTGGAACATGCCGATGGTCAGCACGCCCCCCGCGAGCGCGATGCCGAACACGGTGGCGACCGCCTTCAGCGGGCGCCGCGACAACTGGCGCAGGATCATCCGCGTCGGCTGGTCCAGCCAGCTGCGCGGCAGTGCGCGCTCCAGCAAGGAGGCACGATAGCGCGGCGGCGCTTCCGGGCGCATCGCCTCGGCGGGCGGCAGGCGCGCGGCGCGCACCAGCGCGAACGCCGCGCCGGAGAGCGCGGCGGCCAGCGAGATGCCCACCGCGGCCAGCACCGCGCTCGGTGCCAGCACGAAATCGAGGTAGGGAAATCGATAGAAGCTCATGTACAGATTGCCGAGCAGGCTGCCGAGCCAGGCGCCGCCGGCGATACCCGCCAGCGACCCCAGCGTGATGACGATCCCCACCATGGCGCCATAGTGTCGACCGATGGCGCCGTTGCTGTAGCCAAAGGCTTTCAAGATCGCGATCTGGTCGCGCTGGGTGGCGATCAGCCGGCTGAAGACGACGTTGAGCAGGAAGGCGGCCACCGACATGAACACCGCCGGGAACACCGTCGCCATGGTTTTCAGCTGGTCGAACTCGGCGGACAGGAACTTGTGGCTGAGCTGATCGACGCGGCCGATCGCACCCAGGCCACCCCAGGGTTCGAGTATCGGGTCCAGGCGTTCGATCACCCGCTCGGTCGAGGCGCCCGGTGCCAGCGACAACGCGACACTGTTGAACGCGCCGTCCATGCCGTAAGCGGCTTCAAGTGCGCGCCGGCCGATCCAGGCGATGGCGAAGCGCTCGAAGTCGGGGAAAGCCGCGCCGGCCTGGATCTGGTAGACGTACTCGGGCGAGATGGCGATGCCGACCACCTGGTAGGTCTCCATGCGACCGGCGACCACGCCGCTCAGCGTGCCACCGGGCTCGATGCCATGCGCCGTGGCGAAGGCCTCGCCGAGCACGATCTCGCGCTGCGCATAGGGCTCCGGCAGGCGTCCGGCGCGCAAATAAAGCTGATTCAGTGGCTTGTTGCCGACATCGGGCAAGGACAGCAGCAGGCCGCGTACCGGATCGTCGAAACCCCTCAAGGCGGATGCGCATCGGCGCCTGGATCGAAAGATCGACCACGCCAACGCCGTCAATCGCGGCGATATCGTCACCGACGCTGAGCGGCGCGCGCTTCAGGTTGGCAAACACATCGGCGAAGCGGTACTCCAGATAGAAGCGCTCGCGCGTAGCCGTCAACGAATCCAGATTCGACACCGACATCAGGAAGGTGGCGATGCCGCTGGCCATCACCAGCACAATCGCCACCACCTGACTCTTGACGTGCCAGAGGTCGCGCAGGAGTTTGCGGTTCAGGGCGCGCATGGGGGCAGGGCCGGTCCGTGGCTATGGGGCTCGCAAGTGAAACGTGAAACGTGAAACGTCAATCAGAGCGCGGCTTCGAATTGACGTTTCACGTTTCACGTTTAACCGCTTCACCAACTAATCTCCCCCGCCTTCTTCCGCGCCGCATTCCGCTCCTCGCGCACAATCCGCCCATCCGACAGGTAGATCACCCGGTGCGCCATCGCGGCGATGCCGGCGTTGTGGGTGATCACCACGGTGGTGGTGCCGAGGCGTTCGTTGACCTCGGACAGCGCTTCGAGCACGACCACGCCGGTTTCCGAATCGAGTGCGCCGGTGGGTTCGTCGCAGAGCAGCACTTCGGGCTGCTTGGCGATCGCGCGGGCGATGGCGACGCGCTGCTGCTGGCCGCCGGAGAGTTGCGCCGGGAACGAATCGAGCCGGTCGCCCAGGCCGACCAGGGTCAGGGCGTCGGCGGCCTTCATCGGGTGGCTGGCGATCTCGGTGACCACCTCGACGTTTTCGCGCGCCGTGAGGCTGGGAATCAGGTTGTAGAACTGGAACACGAAGCCGACGTGTTCGCGGCGAAAGCGCGTCAGCGCCTCCTCGTCGGCGCTCGACAGATCATGATCGCGATAGCGCACGCTGCCGGCGCTGGGCACATCGAGGCCGCCGAGGATGTTCAGCAGGGTCGACTTGCCGCTGCCCGAAGGGCCGAGCAGCACGACGAACTCGCCGGCGTAAAGATCCAGATCAACGCCGCGCAGCGCGTGGATCTCGACCTCGCCGGTGCGGTAGACCTTGGTCAGGCTGCGCGCGGAGAAGACGGTTTCGGGAGTGGGCATGCGTGCAGTCTATCGCCACGGCCGTGTTTGTAGGCCGGTGTACGGCGCAGCCGTTCACCGGCTCGGGTTTGCGGGGAGTGCCCGGCGAACGGGAGGGGGGCCGCGTACACCGGGGCTACGGACCCCCCCCCCCCGACGTGTGGGGGGGGGGCCTGGGCCCAAAACCGAAAACCGAAAACCGAAAACCGAAAACCGAAAACCGCTCCTCAATAGCGCCACCTCAACTCGATCCACCCGATCCGGTCCTGGTACGGAAACTGGGTCACGCCGTTGGGGCTGGTCAGCAGGTACACGGTGCGCTCGTCGAGCACGTTGTCGACGCCGGCGCGCAGGTCGAGATTCGGATGCAGCCAGCCGCTGAACTGGGCCGACAGATCGACGCGGTCGTAGGCGCCATCGCCCGCGGTCACTGCCGCGCGCTCGCCGACATGGTTCCAGGTCAGGCCGAGCGTGGTGCGATCGAGTACGCGCCAGCTGACGGCGAGGTCGCTGATCCAGTGCGGCGATGCCGCGATCGAGCGGGTATCGAGCTGGGCGTTGCGGTTGTCCTGCGCATCGGTGTAGGTCAGGGTGGCGTCGAGCTTGATGCGCTCGGCGACGCGCTGGCTCCACTCCAGTTCCGCGCCGCGCGAGTGCGCGCTGGCGACATTGCCGAAGCCGCGCACGCGCGGGTCGATGTAGATCATGTCGTCGAGTCGGGAATCGTACAGCGTGGCGCGCAGTACCTGGCCCGGGCGACGGTGGATGTAGCTCAGCTCGCTGGTCGTGTTGACCTCGAAATCGAGATCGGCGTCGCGCACGGTGTACAACTCGAAGAAGGTCGGTGCGCGGTGGCCCTGCGCGTACTGCGCCTTGAGCACATGGTTCTCGGCCGGCTGCCAGACCAGCGAGGCGCGCGGCGTCAGGCGCGTGCCGACATCCTGGTTGTCGTCCCAGCGCGCACCCAGCGTCAGGTCCAGGCCCTCGCGCAGTTCGATCTGATCCTGGACAAAGGCGCTGATCACCTGGCGCCGCTCGTCCTCGACGCGCAGCACATTGGGTGGCTGGCCGGGCAAGGCGCCGACGCGAAAGGTGGCCAGATCGATATTGCCGTGCAGGTATTCGGCGCCGAACAGCCACTGCTGGCGCGCCCAGCCCGACCAGTTGAGCTCGGCGCCCAGGCGCTGCTCGTCGCCCTCGAACACCAGGCCGGCGCTGCCCTGCGGCGTGGTCACCTCGCCGGTGTAGAGGTGGTTGTCGAGGTGCTGCGCGTGCACCCGCAAGCTTAGTTGCTCGCTGAAGTCGTGATCGTATTGCCCACCGATAGTCCACGAGGTGTCCTCGTAGCCGGCTTCCGGCGGATTGCCGCTGATGCGGCCGATATCGCGCATTTCACCCTGGGCGATCAGCTTGAGACCGCCATTGCCCAGTTGCAGCACGCCACTGCGGCGCTCCTCACTGGCCTGGCGGGTGCCCGGCAGCACCACGTCGTCGCTGTCGAGCGCGGCGAGGCTGGCGCTGTAATGCCAGTCGCCCAGCTGGCCGCTGTGCAGCAGATGGCCACCCAGGGCGCCGTGGTTGTCGCCGCTGACCTCGACGAAACGGCCCTCCTGGCGGGTCAGAATGTTCAGCAGGCCCTGGAAGGCGTAGTCGCCGTAGAGCACCGATCCCGGGCCACGCACGAATTCGAGGCGCTCGACGTGGGCGATCGGCAGCAGCAGCGCGGCGCCGTTGCTGCCGATGTCCTCACGCCCGATCGGCAGGCCATTGAGCAGGATCTGGATGCTGCCGGAGTTGAACGGGAAGTAGATGCCGCGCGCGGTCAGCGTGGGATTGCCGCGGCCATCGAGTTCGGTCTGCACGCCGGGAATCTGCGCCAGCGCCTCCCACACGGTACGCACGCCAAGTTCGGTGAGTTCCTCGCCCTCGAGCACGCTGACCATGCCCGGCACGAAGTCGCGGTTCATGCGCGTCTTGGTGACGATCGCGGTCTCCTGCTCCAGCGTCGCCATCAGTTCGGCATAGGCGGCGTCCTCCTCGTCTTGCGCGTATGTCGCTGGCGCCGATGCCAGCGCCAGCAGCGCGCAAACGCCAGCCCACCCGAGCGAGCTCACGACGGCAGTTCCGAACTGGGCAAGGACTGCACGGTGACGCGCTCGCCGGTGATCAGGTTGTCGACCTCGGCGCGATCGCGACCGCCATTCTTCGCCGCATACAGCAAGCCGTCGGCCAGCGACATCGCGGCGTCGGCCGAGGTGCCGGGTGCCGCCAGAGTGGTGACCACGCCGACGCTGATGCTGACGAACAATCCGCTGTCCGAGCGCGCATGCGGGATCTGCAGCGCCTGCACGGCTGCGAGTGCCCGCTGCGCCTGACTGGCGCCATCCGCTCCGGCCAGCAGCAGCGCGAACTCCTCGCCGCCATAGCGCGCCGCCAGGTCTTCGCCGCGGCTGAAGGCGTGGTCCAGCGCACTGGCCACCCGGCGCAGGCATTCGTCGCCGGGGCTGTGGCCGTAGTAGTCGTTGAAGCGCTTGAACTGGTCGACATCGATCAGCATCAGCGTCAGCGGCAGTCCGCTGCGCTGCGCGGCATGCCAGCTGCGCCCGAGTTCCTGATCGAAGCGACGCCGGTTGGCGATGCCGGTCAGGCCGTCGAGGGCGGCGTGTTCCTCCAGCAGATCGCGCTGGCGCTTGAGCTCCAGATGCGTGCGCACCCGTGCGCGGACGATTGCCGGACTGACCGGCTTCTGGATGTAGTCGACCGCGCCATAGGCAAAGCCGCGCTCCTCGTCTTCGACCTCGGTCATCGTGGTCACGAAGATCACCGGGATGTGCTGCGTGCGCGACTCGGCCTTGAGCCATCGCAGTGCGTCGAAGCCATCCATGCCCGGCATCACCACGTCGAGCAGGATCAAGTCCGGTGCCTGCTCCATCGCCAGTTCCAGCGCGCGCGTGGCGCTGGTGGCAAAGCGCAGGTCAAAGCCGGGCAGCGACTCGGCCAGCACCTGGATATTGGCCGGCTCGTCATCGACGATCAGGATGCGGGCGGGTGTGTTGCGCACGGACTTCAGCATGGCGGTAGCTCCGCGGTGAGTCGAGGTGCGAGTTGCGCCAGCCGGGCCGCGGCCTCGGTGAAATCGAGCGCATCGATGCGCTGTCCGATCGGGGTCAGTTCGGCCTGCAGTGTGCTGTCCACAATTGCTCGCAATTGTTCGTAATCCTGACGTGCCGACAGGCTATTGCCAGCGAGCGCCTTTGCCAAGCGCTGCAAAGCCTCGGCCGGATGACCGGCTGCAGCCTTGGTTGCGGGTAATTCCGTCGGCTGCGGCAGCGTCGCCGCCATGATTTGCGTCAGCGCCGCCGCCAGCTCGGACAGCTCCCCGGCATCGCTGCGACGCTCGTGCGCGGCCTGCTCCAGCGCACCCGCCGCCGCCGCCACGCGCTGCATGCCGAGCGTCGCTGCAGCGCCCTTGACCGTATGCGCGAGTTCTCTTGCCGCGGCAAAGTCGGCGCCAGCGCAGGCGGCTTCGATGCGCGCGGCGGCGTCGCCCTGGCGCTGACGGAAATCGTCGATCAGGCGCCACAGCAGCGCGCGCTTGCCGTTCACTCGCGCCAGCGCGGCGGCGACATCGATACCGAGCAGCGCCGGAACGGGTTCGGCAATCGCTGCCGTTGCCGGCGCGGCGCCCGGTGCCGACGGCAGCCAGCGCGACAGCACGCGCAGCAGCTCCGACTCCTCGATCGGCTTGGCCAGGTAGTCGTCCATGCCAGCGTCGAGAAAGCGCTGGCGATCGCCGAGCATGGCGTGCGCGGTCAGTGCCACCACCGGTGTGCGTGCGTTGAGGCCCTGGCGCAGACGATGGGTGGTTTCGATGCCATCCAGGCCGGGCATCTGGATGTCCATCAGGATCAGGTCGAAGGCCTGTTGCTGCAGCATGTCGAGTGCCTCGACGCCGCTGGCGGCGCAGCGCGCGCGGATGCCCAGGCCAGCCAGCAGTTCGCTCGCCACCAGACGGTTGATTTCGTTGTCCTCTACCACCAGCAGCCGGGTCTCGGCGGCAAAGCGCGGCAATCCCGCCGCTGGCGCGGTGGGCGCCTGGCGCTCCCCGTGGGGTGTGCGCTCGAGTGCCTGCATCGCCGCGTCGAACAGCGTCGACGGACTGACCGGCTTGTGCAGGAACACCGCAACCCCCGCAGCGTGCGCAGAACGCATCAGTTCCTCGCCGCCATAGGCCGTGACCATCACCGTGGCCGGCAGCAGCAGGCCGCGTCGGCGCAGTTCGCGCACCGCCTCGATGCCGTCGATGCCGGGCAGGCGCCAATCGAGCACCAGCAAGTCGAATGCGGGCATGGCGTTGGCGACGCAGTCGAGCGCACGCTCGCCCGATTCGGCCAGCGTCACCTCGAAGCGCAGCGCTTCGAGCATGCTGCCGAAAACCTCGCGGGTGATTGCATTGTCGTCCACCACCAGCGCGCGCAATCCGCTCGGCGTGCGCGCGCTCGCTGCCGGCGCGGCAGCGACGCCGAAGCGCGCGGTGAACCAGAAGCGGCTGCCCTTGCCCGGCGCGCTTTCGGCGCCGATCTGGCCTCCCATCAGTTCGACCAGGCGCTTGCAGATGGCCAGTCCCAGCCCCACGCCGCCGTGCGAGCGCGTGTTGGATTCGTCGACCTGGGTGAATGGCTGGAATAGCCGCGCCAGATCGTCGGGCGCAATGCCGATACCGCTGTCGCTGACATCGAAGCGCAACAGTGCGCCGCCGTCCGTGCTCTCGATCTGCCCGATTTCGACCAGCACCTGGCCGCGCTCGGTGAACTTGAGGGCATTGGTGGTCAGGTTCACCAGCAGTTGCTGCAGCCGCACCGGATCGCCGATCAGCTGCCCCGGCACTTCGGGCGCGACGGCGTACAGCAGGTCGAGGCCTTTGCTGCGGGCACGTTCGCCGACCACCGCGGTGGCGTCGGTGAGCACGTCGTCGAGGCGGAAGGGCTGGCACTCGATCTTCAGTTTGCCAGCCTCGATGCGCGACAGATCGAGGATGTCGTTGATCACGCCGAGCAACATGCGCGCGGACGACGTCAACTGGCCCAGCAGCCCCTGCTGACGACCATCCAGCGCAGTGCGCGCGAGCAGTGTCGACATGCCGATCACGGCGTTCATCGGCGTGCGGATCTCGTGGCTCATGTTGGCCAGGAACTGGCTCTTGGCGCGATTGGCCGCCTCGGCCAGATCGCGCGCGGTTTCCAGTTCGCGGCGGAACGCCTCCTGCTGCGCTGCCAGGGCGCGCTCGGCGGCGTGGCGACGTTCGGTATTGCGTTCGAGCGTGCCGAGGATGCGCACCAAGAGGCCGCCGAGCACCGCCAGCAGCGCCGCGAACAACACGCCCTGGGACAACAACTGGTTGCGGATGTCGCCGATCAGCCCGGCGGCAAAGTCGCCATCGACCAGGAAGTGTGCCAGGCCCAGAAGTTCGCCGCTGTCGCGGTGGTAGATCTCGACATCGACGCTGTGGTGACGCGCCGGGTCCTGCAGGAGCGCACGATCGAGGCTGCCCGGTTTGGCGGCCACGCTGTCGTAATCGACTTCCAGTCCAAGATCGACGAAGAAGGCGGCATCGCGCGCCGGATTGCGCAGCAGCAGCAGCTGATCGATGGCCTGGGCCAGGTCGCGCGCGCGCGTCAGCGCGTCCGCTTGCGACAAGGCGCTGGCCAGCGCCGCGGCCTGCGATTGCGCCAGCACCTGTGCCTGCTGTGCCGCCTCGTACTCCAGCCGCGGTTGCAGCGCGAGTTTCCAGTAGCCCAGCAACGCCGCCTCCAGCACCAGCGTCAGCAGCACGAAGGCCAGCCCTACCGTGGTCGACGAGCGGCGGGTCATTGGTGCACCCTCGCGACCTTGAGGAAGAAGGGCTTCAGTTCGACGCCGCTGGCGCTCAGCGTGTGCTGGTTGACGAAGGGCAGCACCTTGGCTTCGATCGACAGTCCCGCGGTGGCACCGCGTTCGACATCGCCCTCGAACGGTGAGTACAGGATCACCTGATTGCGAATACTCCAGTCGACCGCACGGGCCAGCTGAGTCTCCGTCAGCGGCGTCGCCAGGAACAGCCCGACCGGCGGCGGCGTGGTCTCGTTGAGCGCATCTACGCGGCGCAATTCGATCGCCGGGCCTTGCGCGCCGGCGCCGTCGGGCACGATCAGCGCCATGATGTCGTCGATGCCGGCACCGGCGCTGGCGTAGATGGCGATATCGAGTTTGCCGTCGACGCCGGCCTTGGCGCGCGAGCGCGACGTCGGCGAGCAGCAGCGTGCGGAACACGCGCGCGCCAGTACGCACGCGGCGCTCGTCCTGGCTGTCGGCGCGCGCGCTGGCAGCGGCAAGACCGAGGCCGAGCACCAGGACCAGCAGCGCCGCCACCATGGCCGCAGCGATACGGCTGCGAGTCCCTTGGGTGCTGCGCCGTGCAGGAGGCAAGTCCGCGAGCATGGATGGGCCGGATGAGCGTGACGCGCCATAATCGCCGTCAATCATGGAGAAACAAGGGAGCCCGCTGCCATTGGATGCGCGTTCGGCCGATGGCAGCAGCGGGCAGCGCATCCTGGTCGTCGAGGACGATCCGCTGCTGGCGACGGTGATCGCCGAAACTTTGCGCGATCTGGGCTACGTTGTCGACATCCTCGCCGACGGCAATGCGGTGGCCGAGCATGTGCGTCGGAAGCCGCCACTCGCGGTGCTGCTGGATCTGGGCCTGCCCGGCCGCGACGGCTTTTCCGTCTGCCGCGAGCTGCGCACCTTCTCCACCGTGCCGCTGATCATGGTGACGGCACGCTCCGATTCCATCGACCGCATGCACGGTCTCGATATCGGCGCCGACGACTATCTATGCAAACCCTTCGAGCCTGGTGAACTCGCTGCACGCCTGCGCGCGCTGCTGCGGCGCACCCGGCAATGGCAGTCGACGTCCGAACATGCCCCGCTGCACATCGACGCCGCAACCATGCAGGTCAGCGTGCATGGGGTGCCGGTGGTCCTGACCCCAATCGAATTTCGCCTGCTGCACACCCTCGCCACCCACCCGGGGCGCGTCTACAGCCGGGCGCAACTGCTCGACTCCATCTACAACGCCGACCATGTGGTCAACGACCGCACCGTCGACAGCCACATCAAGAACCTGCGGCGCAAGCTGGTCGACGCCGGACTGGAGGATCCGTTGGGGGCGGTGTATGGGGTGGGGTATCGGTTCCTCATGTAGGAGCGACGTGTACGTCGCGAAAGGTGAAGCGCCAGACCCTGTGCGGGCGACGCGCAGATTCCGAACATCAGTCCCGCGCGTCAACGGTCGCGACGTACACGTCGCTCCTACAGGCTAGACTTCGCCCATGGCCCAGGCAGACATCAACCCCAAGGACCCGGTGATCGAGGTGCACGGCCTCGTCACCTATTTCGGTCGTCGGCGCATCCTCGACAACGTCGATTTCGTCGTCCAGCCGGGCGAGATCCGCGTGATCATGGGCGGCTCGGGCTCGGGCAAGTCGACCTTGCTGCGTCATCTGCTCGGACTGCTGACGCCAGCGGAAGGCTCGATCAAGGTGCTCGGGCGCGACATCAACCGGCTCGGGGCGCTGGAGCGGCTGGCGTTCAAGCGCGAGATCGGCGTGAGTTTCCAGGGCGGTGCGCTGTTCACCTCGATGAGCGTCGGCGAGAACGTGGCGCTGCCGCTGCGCGAGCACTTCAAGCTCGACGAGAACACCATCCGCATCATGTCGCGGCTGAAGCTCGAAGTGGTCAACCTCGGCGGTTTCCAGGACCTGATGCCGAGCCAGCTGTCCGGCGGCATGATCAAGCGCGCCGCGCTGGCGCGGGCGATCGTCATGGACCCGCAACTGTTGTTCTTCGACGAGCCCTCGGCGGGCCTCGACCCGGTGGTCTCGGCCGAACTCGACGAGTTGATCCTGAAACTGCGCGACGCCATGCGCATGACCATCGTAGTGGTCACCCACGAACTCGACAGCGCGTTCAAGATCGCCGACAAGATCACCGTGCTCGATCAGGGCAAAGTGCTGATGACCGGCACCGTCCCGGAAGTGCGCGGCAGCGACAACGAACGCATCCAGGACCTTCTGAACCGCCGCCCGCGCCACATCGAAGTCAACGTCGACGAGTATCTGACGCGGCTGACGGGGAGTGATGAGGATCTGTGAGTCGTTTGTGCTCCATAAGCGACCCGATAGTGACCTGGTCGACGCTGGAAGCCTTGATCGAAACGCACCTTCCGAATGCCGGTGGTGGCCGCGGCATATGTCCGCTGGCGACCGTGCAAATCGAGATGTTCCGATCTGGTGCGGACAGCTGCTGACGCGGCCACAGGTGTCTCCAGCGGGTCCCTATCCCAGGTAAGAGCGTTGGCGGCGCCACTCTGTGTTCGCCGCGAGGTGAATGAGTTGGGCTATTCCGATGCCTGAGAAACAGATCACCAACGCCAACGCCGGCACGCTATACCTCGGCTCGATATGCAAAGGCGCATACAACATTGTGACGAATGCAATCAGCATTCCTGCTGGTGCCGTCGCTATCGAGCACTTTTTTCTGGAAATGGAGAAGCCAATCAGAGCCGTGCCGAGTAAAATGAGCGCGAAGAAACCCTGTGGCTCTGGATCGCGATACATTGGAGTTTGCCGCTGATACCAAAGTCGCGGAGCGTTCCTGATCCAGGAAAGTACTGATGAAAACGGGTCATGAACAATCTCGAGACGGCAAAATCCAGGAACTTTCGGTCGACCGAGCTGATGTCGACACTGCCACGGCGCATCGCCTGCATATATTCCTCAGTCATCGCGACAAGCATCATTCGTTCGTGTTGATCTGGGAAAAACTCTTCAGGAACATCGCTCCATCCGGTAAACCCGGAACTGCCTTCAAACGTGCCCAGAAACAGGCTGTAGCCGAGGCCGCCAGTACTGACAAAGGGATGGCCGAAAGTGTTGAAATTGCGAATTATCCAAGGCGACATCACTGCAACAATTCCGATAGCTAAAATTACCACCCGCCCTGACGGTATTCCGAGACGCCAGTGCCATGCACCCAAGATAACAGCCAGAACAATTCCGAACGGAAAGTATTCCGGGCGACAAAGTGCGAGTATTCCCACAGGGCGCCACTCAGTGCCCACGCATATGTGTGGTTCCCGATGATCGCTTTGGTTGTCGTCAGTGCTGCCAGTACAGTTATGAACGTTGCCAGCGTTTCCGTAAGTATCGCGTTTGAAAAATATAGATGATAGGGCGATAGCGCATACAGCAGGGAGGCAGTGAGGGCAGCAGGTGTCGATCCTCGCGCAAGCAATCGAGTCAGACAAAAGACCAGGAGGCAGGTCAATGTGTCCAGCGCACACTGGATCAATCGAACCCAGTGAAACGTTTCTTGCAGTTGCCCAGCAGACACGCTTCCGCTTAGCCCGGTAAAACGATAGATCAGAGACAGGAAATAGGGATAAATGGGCGCTCGTGTCGCAGCTGGCTCATACACGTGAGTGCCTGCTGGATCCATCCTGCTACCCTTGGCTGCGCCATAGTCGGTGATCGAGTAGCCGTTCCCTTGAGCGAGATTGTAGCCAAGCGCATGGTATGCCCAGGAATCACCGAAAGGGCCAAGGCCGCTGCGCCGTCTCTGGATGATTTAAAACAGAGCCGACGCGAACGACAAGGCAAACGACAATAATAACCAGCAGAAGCGCTGTCAGTCCGCCGGGATTGTTCTTGGCTTTCGGCAGTTCGGTAGTGCCCATGCTGTTCAAGTCTGGTCCAACTTTCCGCCGTGGCGCGCGCCGAGAGCATGTCGGTCCAGAGATAGTAGCGAGTGCTGGCGATTTCGAGTAGCTGCGCCTGCGCGGACCGCCTGATCACCAGTGCGAACCCGGAGCGGCGGCAACACCGAATCCGCTGTTTTCGATCGGGCCATTGCACAAAGACGTTCTGCCGGTGACGCCACTACGCAGCAGTGGATTCTGGGTACCACGGGTGATTGAGTTGACAAGCGACCTCGGTGAGACATCGATGAGTGCGCTTACTTTGTGGAGCAGGCGCATGGCCACAATCGGCAGCAGACTCAGTTCTGCCGAGCACGTTGCCCATCGAGCAGGCACCTCAAGCTTGCGCCTGTGGCAGAATCGGCGCACTGTTTGGGGATCGGACCACGCGTGAAGCGCGAAAACGTCAACTATTTCCTGACCGGCCTGGTCGCACTGGGTTCGCTGGCGTTGCTGATCGGCACTCTGTTCGTGATCACCGGGCGCAGTGGGCCGACCGATGACTATGTCGTGCGCTATCGCAATGTCGCCGGGCTGGCGTTCGGCACGCCGGTGTTCTACCAGGGCTATCGCATCGGCCAGATCGAGAAGATCTCGCCGGAGCGCGAGGGCGAGGCGACGCGCTTTCGCGTCGATTTCTCGGTGCAGGACGGTTGGCAGATCCCGAAGGATTCCGAAGCGCAGCTGATGTCCTCGGGCCTGTTGTCGGACGTCTTCATCTCGATTCGCGAGGGCAAGGAGAAGGCGCTGCTGGAGCCGGGATCCGAGATCACCGGGCGCGAGGCGGCGGACCTGTTCGGCGCCGTCGGCGAACTCGCGGGCGAGGTGACCACGCTCACGCGCGACAAGCTGACGCCGCTGGTGGAACGCCTCGGTGAGCGCCTGGACAAGATCGGCGGCGAGTTCGCGGAAGGTACGCCGCTGCTGATCGACAAGGCGGTCGAGCTGGTCGATCAGCTGAACGCCAGCGCCACTTCGCTGAACAAGATTCTCGGTCCCGCCAACCAGGGCCACATCGACAACCTGTTGTCCGAGACCAGCGCGTCGGCGAGCAATGTGCGCGTGTTGACCGCAGAGCTGGTCGAGAACCGCAAACAGCTCGATTCGATCCTGAGCGAGCTCGATGAAACGGTCAAGGAGAGCCGGCCGGAGATCAAGCAGGCGGTGGCCGATCTGCGCTTCACGCTGGATGCGATGGCGCAGCGCATCGATTCCATCACCTACAACCTGGAATCGGCGAGTCGGCATTTCGACGAGTTCAGCCGGCAGATCCGCAAGGAACCCAACCGCCTGATCTTCGCGCCCAAGGCCGATCACCTGCCGGACGAAAAACAATGAGGTCGAAACGCGGTTGGACCGCCCCGTGCATTGCCCTGCTGACGTTCGCGCTGGCTGCCTGCAGCGCCCCCGAGGCGATTCCGGATTTCCGTTATTACCGGCTGGCCCCGGCCGCCAGCGTCGCGGCGCTGCCCGCGCCGCTGCTGGAGCAGCCGCTGGTGGTGGAGAATTTCCGTGCCGACGGTGTGCACGGTGAGCGCCCGATCCTCTACGCCAACGATGGCGACAGCATCAAGGTCAGCCAGTATCACTATCAGCTGTGGAATGACCCGCCGCCGGTGATGGTGCAGCGGCGATTGCAGGAACTTTTGTCGCAGGCGCGGGTGTCCGCCTATGTGACCGACCGCTTGTCCGGGCGCGTGCCCGCCTACCATCTGACCGGCACCGTCTATCGCTTCGAGCGGGTGCTGGTTGAGGGCAAGTCGACCGAGGTCGTGCTCGGCGTGCGCCTGCGACTGCAGGCCGATGGCGCTGCCATGCCCTTGGTCGAGCGCGATGAACTGGTGCGCGCGCCGGTGAGCGGCGACAGCGTCGAGGATTCCGCCATTGCTTTGTCCAATGCGGTGGATCAGGTGGCCCGGCGTCTGATCACGGCCTTGCAGCAGCGCAAGCCGTCGGCCTGAGGTGCAGCCGTGACCATCGCGCTGGAGCAGATGCCCTTGCACGCGCTGAGTCCGCGCCAGCGCAGCGTACTGGTCGCGATGGAGGTGGACCTGTATCAGCGCCGGCAATTGCCGCAAGCGGCCGCGCCCGCCGCCATGGCTGGCGCCGCATGGTCGCCTGCCGATGGTCTGGCGCGCGCGGTGGCGCGGGCGGCCGGGGCAATGGATGTAGCGCAATGGTGTCGCGATTGGCAGGCGGGCGGCCGGGACTTGCCTGATCTGGCGCAGCTACGTGCCTCGCCCGCGGCCAAGCGCGCGCTGTGGCATCTGCTGCGCCGCCGATGAACGCGATCGTCAAGCCGCAGGTGCCGCATGTGCGCCCGATGCGCGTCGAGGATCTGCCCGAAGTCCTGGCCATCGAGGTGCGCGCTTACGAGTTTCCGTGGACCGATGGCGTCTTTCGCGATTGCTTCAAGGCTGGCTACAGCCTCTGGGTGCTTGAGTCGGCGGTCGGCATCCTCGGCTACGGCGTGCTGTCAGCCGCGGCGCAAGAGGCGCATGTACTGAATCTGTGCGTGGCTCCCGAGTACCAGGGCCAGGGCCACGGACGGCGGCTGATCAACCGGCTCGTCGACCTGGCGCGCTGGCACCAGGTCGAACGCGTGTTCCTCGAGGTGCGGCCGTCCAACCACGCGGCGATCGCGCTGTACCACCGCTCGGGCTTCTGCGAGATCGGCAACCGGCCGAACTACTATCCGGCCAGGAACGGTCGCCGCGAAGATGCCGTGGTGATGGCGCGACTGCTTGGCTTGAGCGTGCGCCAGACGCAGGATTGGCCCGCGGCTCGCGCGCCGCCCCGACGCTTGCGGTCGCTGCGCGCTTCCAGCTCACCGCGTACCGCGGCACTCAACAATTGCTGCGGGTGAAGCGGCCACCTTCCGGGCCGGCATAGGTCACGTCGAAGCTCAGGCGATTGGCGCCGGCCTGGCCCTGCACCGGGGCCAGCAGGTCGGGCGTCAGCGTGCCGATCTGCACATCGCTGGTGGACGGCGTGCAGGTGCGGCAGTAGCCGCGGCGCTCGTACACCGGCAACGGCTGTCCCGGCTGGTAGTTGGCGCTGCTGACGAAAGCCCAGCGACCGGCGCCGCTGCTGTCTGGGTAATACAGCGTCGAGAACAGCAGGCGCTGGCCAGCACCCGCGGCTGCGGTGGTGACGCTCGAACCCCAGCCGGCGTCGCTGTTGCCGGCATACCAGGTGCCGGTCAGGTCGGCGTCGGGGCGCCCGGCGGACTGGATCAGCTCTTCCATGCACCAGGCGTCGGAAACCCCGCCCAGCGTGTAGCGCAGCATGCCGAGCAGGCCGGCGCTAGGGCGCGCGGTGCCGTCGTTGCAGGCGGGCGACTTGCCCGCCTGGTTGAAGTCGAGCACCACCTGGCCGCTCTGCGCCGGTACCGCCTGCTGTGGCGTGGCACCGCCGACATAGCGATAGCGCACCAGACTGTTGCCGGCGGCGTCCAGCGAGGCGGCAAACACGCCGTCGACCAACGGGCCGATGGCGATGTACCACTCCGGGCGGCCGCTGGCATCGTAGGTGTAGAAAATCAGCGAGTAGATGTCGAAGCCCGCCGCATCGGTGTAGATGCGCTGGAAATCGACGCCGTGGGCATCGCGATCGCGGTCGTACCAGAGCCCGGCATAGGGTGCGGGCGCCGTCGGAAAGCTGGTCGCCGACGGTTCCCAGCCTACCGCGTAGAGCATCGGTACGCCCAGGCCCAGCTGGCGCGTGCCCTGCTGGTTCAGCGTTGGCGTCATCAACTCATTGAAGTAGGAGGGATCAGGTGCGACAGGCTCGATCCCCGCTGGATCGGATTCGGCGCATACAACAGCACGCCGGGAAACCCGTCTGCGTATTCAGCGGCGAATTGGCGGCGCGCGCGTCGATCCAGCTGAGGCCGGACAGCGAGGTCATCACGTCGGCGCGCTCGGCATCGGTGAGGCTGGAGAAGGCACGCATCGGAAAGCTTCGGTTGTCGACGATCTGGCGCGCATAGATGTCGTCGCGACCCAGCAGTTCGGCACCGACCGGGGCCGACAGTCGCGTCAGGCTGAGGAAACCCAGGCCGTGCCCGAGCTCATGCACGCTCACGCCGACGAAATCCAGCGAGCCGCTCGGCGCCGCGTTGTAGCCGAGATAGAACCGCGCACCATTGAGCACCCCCGGTTCGCCGATTCGGCGGTTGTAGGTGATCGTCATGTCGGTCAGATCGGCGCAATCGCCGCCGCGCAGGCTGCATGCTCGCGTGCCGGCCAGGCGCACTGCCGGTGCCGCCGAGTAGAAGGCGTACTTCTCCGGCAGGAAGGGCGCGGGGTTGAAGCTGTCGCCATTGACCACCAGGCTGCGATCATCGATCAGGAAGTCGTCCGGAGCTGCCGCGGCCAGTGTCGTGCGACCGGCCGAATCCACCGCCAGCGCGTCCCAGCAGGCGCGCACCGTGATCGGCGTTTCGCTGTCGAAGCCGGTGCCGAGTTGGCGCAGCGCCTCGATCATTGCATTGCGGCGCTGTTGACCCAGCGTGGTGCCCGGATTGCCGCCCACCGGGGTGGCCGGCGTGCTGTCATTCCAGGGTGCGACGTCGCAGCTGGCGTCGGCCAGGTCGAAACGCACATCGAATTGCACGGCTTGTGCTGCGGCGTTGCCGAGTTCGACCCTGATGCGGGCGTTGGCCGGGAAGGTCGCAAAGTTCAGCACCGACAGGTACCAGCGCCCTTCTTTCGCCGGACGATAGTTGCTGCGCCCGATCGAGATGGTCTCCTGGTCGCCGCCACTGATGGCGAAGTACTGTGCCTGGTCCTGCAGCGAATCAACGTCCATCGCCCGGCCATAGGGCGTCTGGCTGGAAAAGGCGTTGCCGTAGCGCAGGAACAGGTCGAGATCGACATTCGCCGTGTCGCTGGACAGTTCGACCTTGATCGAACTGGTCCCGGCAGGCACGTCGAAGTGCAGCGCGGTGGTGTAGGCGGTGGCCGGAATGGTGAACACGGTCGGCTGGCCGGGGACGATGCCCACCGACTGCGCCGCCAGTGGTGACGAGGTCAGTGCCAGCAGTGTGGCAATCCAGTATCCGCGCATGGCCTACTTTTCCTCGCGCGTGGCGCGGCCGGGCCAGATCGCCGGTGTGCGGCGCTTGCAGTCGAATGAACGGCCATCGCGCCAGTGGCGGTCATCGCGTGGCGCGTTCTGCGGTCGGTCGGCCGTTGGGCCTTGGCGCGGGGGTCGCCAGTGGGTGCCCTCGATCAAGCCGGTCGGTGCCGCGACCGTTGCGCCCAGCCAGCTCAACAGGATCAAACTCTGCATGTGTTCACTCCATAAGGTGCAGTAGCGCGACAGATTAACGCCCGCGCTGAGGTCCAG
Source organism: Rhodanobacteraceae bacterium (assembly GCA_016717705.1). Taxonomy (GTDB): domain Bacteria; phylum Pseudomonadota; class Gammaproteobacteria; order Xanthomonadales; family SZUA-5; genus JADKFD01. The sequence goes on from JADKFD010000004.1 coordinate 37,733, forward strand.
ATGTAAAGACGAAGCTAAGGCGTGCCTCAGGGCATCAGCCAGCCGAGCACAAACACGCCGAGCATCGAAAACGCCAGGCCGAGCTTGGCCAGCGTGCCGACGACGAAGCCGAGCCAGGCGCCGATGCCGGCGCGCGCCGCCTGGGTCATGCCCTTGCCAGCCAGCAACTCCCCGGCGAGCGCACCCACGAACGGCCCCAACAACAGCCCGAGCAAGCCAAACAGCAGGCCAACCACGGTGCCGATGGCGGCGCCGAGCACGGCCAGACCGCTGGCGCCGACTCGCCGGGTGCCCAGCAGAGACGCCACCAGGTCGACCGCCATCGCCACCACGGCCAGCACGCCCAGCAGCGTCAGGGTGACCCAGCCCACCTGCTGGAAGTCGCCGACCCAGGCCGCCAGCAACAAGCCGCCGAAAACCATCGGCAAGCCGGGCAGGGCTGGCAGGATGGAACCGACCAAGCCGACGATCACCAGCAGCGCGGCGAGCACGTAAAACAGGATGTCCAGGACAATTCCGCACGGTAAATGGACACAATATGTTGCAGTGCTGCGCAGGCAATGTCACCTGCTGGTGGTCATGGGCGGTGGATTCGGTTGTCGGGGTTGGGTGTTGGGTTGAAGAGCATCGCGCGCGAGCGCACTCCTGCTCCTGCGAGGGCCACCGGCAGGGTGGGGTTGAGCGCGCTCGCGCGCGACAACCTTCGCGTCAAGACCCCAACCGACAACCGACAACCCAGCCATGTCGCCCCCAGCTATCATGCGGCCCCCGACCACCGCCCCGGAGCACGCCATGTCGCTGTCGCAGACCCCGCTCAACGCCAGCCATCGCGCGCTGGGTGCCAAGATGGTCGATTTCGGTGGCTGGGACATGCCGCTGCACTACGGCTCGCAGATCGACGAGCACCACATCGTGCGCCAGAGCGCGGGCATGTTCGATGTTTCGCACATGACGGTGGTCGACCTCAACGGCAGTCGTTGTCGCGAATTTCTGCGCTATCTGGTCGCCAACAACGTCGACAAGCTCAAGGTGTCCGGCAAGGCGCTTTACACCTGCATGCTGAACGCCGCTGGCGGCGTCATCGACGATCTGATCGTCTATTTCCTGCGCGAGGATTACTTCCGCCTGGTGGTCAATGCCGCCACCCGGGAGAAGGACCTGGCCTGGATCACGGCCCAGGCGCAAGCCTTCGGCGTGAGCGTCACCCAGCGCGCCGAGATGGCGATGATCGCGGTGCAGGGTCCGCAGGCGCGCGCGGCGGTGCTGTCGCTGCTGCCGGAGGCGGATCGCGCGGCCGTCTCGGCGCTGGGTCGTTTTGCGGCGGCCGAGGTCGACGGCCTGTTCGTGGCGCGCACCGGTTACACCGGCGAGGACGGCTTCGAAGTGGTGGTGCCGGCGACGCGCGTGGTCGCTTTCTGGGACGCGCTGCTGGCCGCCGGCGTCAAGCCCTGTGGTCTGGGTGCGCGCGACACGCTGCGCCTGGAAGCGGGCATGAATCTGTACGGACAGGACATGGATGAGCAGACCAGTCCGCTGGAAGCAAATCTGGCCTGGACCATCGCTTTCGAGCCGGCCGACCGTGATTTCATCGGTCGTTCGGTACTGGTGGCGCAGCGCGACGCGGGCGTGAAACACGCGCTGGTGGGTCTGGTGATGGACGACAAGGGCGTTTTGCGCCACGGCCAGCGCGTGCTCACCGCGGCCGGTGAAGGCGAGATCCTGTCCGGCACCTTCTCGCCGACCCTGGGCAAGGCGATCGCGTTTGCCCGCGTGCCCGCCGGCGCCGCCGAATCGGCGCAAGTGGATATCCGCGGAAAACTGGTGCCGGTGCGCATCACCAAGCCGGTGTTCGTGCGCGACGGCAAGGCGGTGTGACAGTCCGGTTGGCGGATTTCGGTCTGCAGTCTGGGGTCTGCGTTGCCGCTGCGTCCTGGCTGGTTGGAAGGCTGCAGCCGCGTCCGGGCACGGGTGGGGCGCTCGGCGCGACAACCAACCGACAACCTCCGCCCACCAGCCGCCTTTTGTTATCCTGCACCGCTACCTCCCAACGCGCCCCGACAGCCATGAGCGAAATTCCCGGTGACCTCAAGTTCCTGAAGTCCCATGAGTGGGCGCGCAAGGAAGCGGATGGCACCATCACGGTGGGCATCTCGGACCATGCGCAGGGCCTGCTCGGCGACCTGGTCTATGTCGAACTGCCCAGCGTCGGCGATCATGTCGATGCTGGCAACGGCTGCGCCGTGGTCGAGTCGGTCAAGGCTGCGTCTGACGTCTACAGCCCGATCAGCGGTGTGGTGGCGCGCGTCAACCAGGCGTTGTCGGACAAGCCGGAAACGGTCAACGAGGATGCCTACGGCGAAGGCTGGATCTTCGTGATCAAGCCGGACGATGCAGCCCAGTACGATGAACTGCTGGATCCCGATGCCTATCAGGACCTGCTCGACCAGGCCTGATCGGACCTAAGTCCGGTAACGGGCGGCATGGACGCCACGCATAGTCTGCGTGGCGCTGCCGCCTCAGAACGATTAACATTCCGCGCCTTGTCGAGTTGGTGCCCGTTTCGGGGAGAGTTTACTGATGCGTCATTTGATCGAGATCCTGCTCGCGATCGTCGCCACGATCGTGGTCCTCCTGTTGATCGGGTTGTTCCTGCCCGGCGGTGGCCACGGTCACGTCGAGCGCTCGATCATCATCGAGCGTCCGCCCAGCCACGTATTCGACGTGCTGAACAGCTTCAAGCGCTTCAACGAGTGGTCGCCGTGGGCGAAAAAGGATCTGGCCGCCAGCTACACCTTCGAGGGCCCGGAGTCCGGCCAGGGTGCCGTGATGACCTATGCGGCCAACAAGGAAGTCGGCTCCGGTCGCTTCGAGATCATCGAAAGCACGCCCACCTCGATCATCAAGATGATCCAGCGCCCGACCGAGGGTCGCACCGCGACGGTGACCTTTGACGTCGGCACGTCGGATCTTGGCGTCAAGGTGACCTGGACCTACGACGTCGAACTCGGCGGAAATCCGATCGAGCGCATCAAGGGCAAATATCTGGACTCCTCGATCGGTGGTGATTACCAGTACGGCCTGATGCGGCTGAAGGCGTTGATCGAATCGAGCGCCTATGCGCGCGATTACAGCGATATCACCATCACCCAGCAGGATCTGGTGCCCGGTCCCGCGCTGAAGCTGGCTGGTCTGGTCGAGGTCTACAGCTCGACCGACTTCCCGGATCTCAATGCCGGCGTCGCCGATACGATGACCAAGCTGACCGCCTTCGTCGATCGCAACAAGCTGATTGTGACCGGCCCCGCGCAGGTCAGTGTGACCATGAAAGAGCGCTATCGCCTGGCCTACTACGTGGTGCTGCCGGTCGATCGCACCGACGTGCCGATGAAGGACGAGATCGAAGCCACGCAGAGTCTGGGCGGGCAGGTACTGTTCGCCGAGCATGTGGGCGAGCGCCGCAAGAGCAACGTCACCTTCGAGAAGCTGCAAGCCTACGCCAACATCCATGGCATGCCTTTCGATCCGATGGCCAAGGCCATCGAAGAGTTCCTGCCCGATCGCGAAGCGCCCAAGGCAGCCGATGCTGCCGATGCTGCGCCGGCTGCCGATGCAGCGGCCGCAAGCACGGACGCTGCCGCAGGCACCGACCCGGCAGCCGTGCCGGAGCCGGTCATGATCGAGGTGACCCGCGTCTACCTGCCGTTGGGCTTGCCGGTCGCACCGGCGGTGGATCCGATGGCGGCACCGGCTGCAGGCGCTGCGCCGACGGAAGCTGCCCCGGTCGAGCCGGCACCGGCGCCCACCGGTGGCTGATCGCTGAGGAAACGAAGTTCGCCGACGCCCGGCCGAGTGCCGGGCGTCGTCGTTTGGTGGCTCGGAGTGACCAATGACCGCGTTCATTGCCCCCAACCTGGATGACATCTGGCGGGCCGCCACGCGTATTGCGCCGCATGCGCAGCGCACCCCGGTGTTGCGCAGCCACAGTCTGGAGGCGCTCGTGGGGGCCGAGTTGCACTTCAAGTGCGAGAACTTCCAGCGCATCGGCGCGTTCAAGTTCCGCGGAGCGTGCAATGCCGTGTTTGCACTGGGCGAGGCTGACGCCGCGCGTGGTGTGGCCACGCATTCCTCCGGCAATCACGCGGCGGCATTGGCGCTCGCCGCGCGCCTGCGGGGCATCGATGCGCACGTGGTGATGCCGCGCAATACGGTACGCGTCAAAGTCGAATCGGTGCGTCGCCTCGGAGCCCGCATCGTGCTCTGCGAGCCCAGCCAGCAGGCGCGCGCGCAAGCGCTGGCCGAGGTGGTCGCGGCGACCGCTGCCGTCGAGATTCATCCTTTCGCCAACGCCGAGGTCATCGCCGGCCAGGGCACCGCGACGCTGGAGCTGATCCGTGAAGTCGGGCGGCTGGACGCGGTGATCGCGCCGATCAGTGGCGGCGGATTGCTTGCCGGTAGCGCGATAGCCGCGTGTGGCCTGTGTCCAGGCGCGGAGGTCTTCGGGGCCGAGCCCACTGGCGCCGATGACGCCGCGCGTAGCTTTGCCGCCGGTACGCTGCAGACCAATGCCAGCCCCGACACCATCAGCGACGGCCTGCGCGCCGACCTCGGCGCGCCCAACTTCGCCATCCTGCAGCGTCTGGGCACGCGCATTCTGACTGTGACCGACGCCGAGACCCTGGCGGCGATGCGCCTGGTCTACGAGCGCCTGAAGATCGTCATCGAACCCAGTTGCGCCACGCCGCTGGCGGCCATCATCAGGTATCCGTCGGCTTTTGCCGGCAAGCGCGTCGGCGTCATCCTGTCGGGCGGCAATGTCGATCTGGATGCGTTGAAGTTCAGCACATGAGTCAGGTGTCCGGGTAGCGCCTCGCCGGCGCGCGCAGCGGCCGCCATCGCCACAAAGCTGTTCTTACCGGCGGCCGCGGGGCTTGCCGCAAGGCCGCGCCGGGCGTCGCGCGTAAGCACTGCAGAGCGTTACCGGCGCGCCCGGACGCGGGTACCCGGCCTACGCCGCCGGGCCTGTGGTGGCTACCACAGGCGCAAACAGCCCCTGCAAATCCCGGTTGCGAATCTGCGCCACCAGCGCCCGTCGCTGCGCATCGACTTTCAGGAAATAGGCCTCGCCATGCACGGCACGGATCGCTCCGGCCAGATCGGGCTGCGCGCAGCCCCAGAGTTTCAGGCACCAGCGGTCGAGCGGGCGACTGCCGCTGCCGCAGTCCAGGCCCAGCTCGCACGCCACCAGCATCCAGGTGTCGATGACCTGCATGTCGCCATTGTTGGTATCCGACCCATACAGACGGGGATGCCTGCTCCGGGCGAGCGCCCAGCCGATGTCGCCGATCGCCAGCAGATCGCCGGACTGCACGATTTCCTGCAGCTGCGTCCGCGCACGCGCTACCGCTGCAGGATCGTCGCTGGCCGGGAAATCCGACTGCAACCGGGCGTAGCGATCGCCGGCAAGCGCGGCCTGCTGCAGCAGCGCAGTCGTGCTGGCGTCGTATTGAATGCTGACATCGCGCACCTGATGGCCCAGGCCCTCACACGCGCTGGAGCGGCGGCTCACAGCCTGCGCTCGCGCGCTGCGCTCGGCCATGTATTGCGCCGGCGGCATCCGTTCCAGCAGCTTGGCTTCGAAGCGCGCATTGTTCTCCGGAAGGGCCGCCCGCGCCGCGTAGCCGCAGTCGATTTCATGCAGATAGCGCAGCACCAGATCGCGGCCGGCGTCCATGCCGATCGTGTCTGCGGCGCGGGCGCCGCCGGTCAGCAGCCACAGCGCGACGACGGTAGTCAGCACCAGCAGGCGGGATAGGGTCACTTCGGTATCCTGTAGTTTTGTCGACATTTGTGACGCGCCGGGAGCGAAGAAGGTTCCGCAGCACTGCGTGGCAGCGTGCAACCATTTCAACCCGGCCGGTATCCATCGCGGCAACCGCAAAGGAATCAACCATGATCAAGTCTCTCGCCGCGCTGTTGCTTGCCGCTGCTTTCGCCAGTCCGGCCCATGCCCAATCGGGTGCCTTCCGCTATCAGCCGGAGCGCGCACCAGTGCCGGGCACGGTCTGGCACTACACCAAGTCCAATATCGATGGGTCCGAACCATGGCACCTCGATCTCTACGTGGCCTCACCGACGCGCATCGACGTGGTCAAATGGGTCGAGGGCGGCAGCGATTTCGTCGAAGTGGCGGCTGACATCGACCTGGCAAAGGCGATGCCGGTCAATCTGCAGCAGTGGAACACCACCACCAAGGCGCGCGAGCCGCGCCTGTGGGCGACCACGCAGGCCGACAAGCTCATCGTTGCACTGGCAGGCGGCCCGCAATTCGAGCTCGAGAGCGGCGGCCAGCCCCTGCATTTGTGGGGCTTCGATCTGATGGGTCTGGCCTTCGTGCTGCCGCACCTGGTGGACCCCGGCCAGGCCTTCGAAATTGCCGTGGTCGACCCCAATCGTCCCGGCAGCGAGGGGCGCCCTTTCGCCCAGGGCATCGCGCGATTCGAGCCGAGCGGCAGCGAAACGATCAACGGCATCACCGCGCGCAAGTTCAAGATCAGCGGCGCGGTGTTCGGCAAGGCTGTGGGCTGGCTGTGGCTGGATCAGGACAGCGGCCGTTTGCTGCGCGTTGTGCATCCGGTGCCGACCAGCAGCGACTGGAGCGACTGGAAACTCGACGCGGTCGGCGTCGAACAACTGGACGGCCTGCGCTGGGAGCAGTTCAAGCTCGGCCTGGCCCAGCAGGTGCGCAAGCAGGGAAGCGCCGGCGTTTCCGCCGACAGCATGTTCGAGCTGTACCAGCACCAGGGCATCGAGGAACTGCTGGCAACCATCCCGCAATGGCGCTCAGTCCATCTGAAAGCGCTGGAAGATGAGTTGAACAAGGTCGGCTACGCGCTGCTGGGCGCCAAGCAGGCCGAGCATGCGGTGCGCCTTTTCCGCCGCATCACCGAGGACTTCCCCGATTCCGCCAATGCCTGGGACAGCCTGGCCGAGGGCCAACTCGCCGCTGGCGACAAGGCTGGCGCGCGCAAGAGCTATCAGCGGGTGCTGCAACTGGTGCCGGATGACGCGCACGCACAGGAGCAGCTCAAGACCCTGTAGCAGGGCGCCGTGCCGGTGCGCTGTCCCGCATCGAGGGGGAGCAGCGCCTTTGCGGGGCGGTTTCGCCGGAAAAGCTCGCGGAATAAATCCGCTCCCACGCATCATCCTGCAAGTTGTTGGTGAGACGCGACACGCTGCGCGCGCGCCCTGCAAAGCCGCTCGACGGCTCCCCGATGCGCGCGCAGATCGCGCGCCTCGATGGCGAAGATTCCCATCTGGCCGACGCTGAACTCGATCCATACCAGCGGCAGTTCCGGCAGCAGTCGCTTGAGCGCGCGTTCGGCCTCGCCGACTTCGACGATCAGCAGGCCGTGCTCGGCCAGATGCCTCGGCGCGTCGCGCAGGATGCGCAGACAGGCGTCGCAGCCATCGAGACCGGAGGTCAGGCCGAGCTTGGGTTCGTGGCGATACTCGCCGGGCATCGCCGCGTATTCGTCTTCGGTGATGTACGGCGGGTTGGACACGATCAACTCGTAGACCTCGTCGCTCAGCGCGGCGAACAGGTCCGATTGCAGCAGTCGCAGCCGCGACTGCAGCCCGTGCAGCGCCACGTTTTCGGCTGCCAGCGCCAGCGCATCGGGCGACAGATCGAGCGCGTCGACCTGCCAGTCCGGACGGCGCACCGCCATCGCCACGGCGATCGACCCGCCGCCGGTGCACACGTCGAGCACGCGTTGCACCGGTCGCCCGCCCAGCCAGGGTTGGAAACCGTTCTCGATCAGTTCGGCGATCGGCGAGCGCGGCACCAATGCACGCGCATCGCTGCGCAGCGTCAGTCCGGCGAACTGCGCGCTGCCGATCAGATAGGCCGCCGGCACGCGCTCGCTGATGCGACGCTCGATCAGCCCCTGCACCGCGGCAATTTCGTCATCGAGCAACTTTGCCTGTGCCAACGTGCCCGGCACCCGCGGCGGCAGATGCAGCGCGTGCAGCACCAGCGAACGCGCCTCGTCCAGAGCGTTGTCCTCGCTGTGGCCGATCAGCACGCGTTCGGCGCGCAAACGCCCGGCACCCCAGCGGATCAGATCGGTCAGCGTGCGCAGCCCGCGCGCGGTTGTTTGCATGAACTTGTGGCGTCATTGCATACAGGTCGTCAATCAAGGCGTGGATCGTCAGGTCTCGTTGCCCGCGGGGCTGTGACAATGGGCCAGGTGTCACGTAGCCCTGCGGGCAACGTGACCTACCTCGCTCAGGCGCCGCCAACGCCACCTTCGGGCAATTCGCTGCGGTACTGGACCAGCTTGTCGCAGGGCTCGGCATGGGCGGCGATCGCGTCGCGGCAGCGGCGCCGAACAGATCGCGCAAGGCCGCAGCCACCGTGTCGAGAACGGCGCCATGATAGCCATGCACATCAAATTGCAGGCAACCATCGGCACGCTGCAACAGGGCGTACTGCGGCAGCGCAAAGGGTTTGAGCGCATGGGTGACATCGATATTGTTGATCCAGTCGCCGCTCGAGGTGCGAAAGCGCACCGGCGCGCGCCCGGAAAGTCCCGCCAGCACCCATTCGCCGTCGCGCAGTTCCAGCGCGGCGTGATCGCCGGTGCGGTAGCGCAGCAGCGGCAGGCAGAAATTGAAGCCGCCGCTCAGGGTGATCTCGCCGCGGTCGCCCATCGCCACCGGTCCGCCCTGCTCGTCGAGAATTTCGATGGCCATGTGCGGCTGCAGCAAGACGTGGGCGTCGAGCGCCGGATCGAACACCGCAATCGGCCCGGCTTCGTTGAGCGAATAGACATCCAGCACCGGACAGCCAAAGCGCGTCTCGATCGCCAGGCGCAGGCCCGGCAGCAAGGTCATCGACGTGCTCATGACCGCACGCGGCCGATGGGAGAAGTCGATCGCCAGCAGCGCCGCCAGCGACAGCGGATCACCGGTGATGACCTCCGGTTTGAGCGCGTCGATGTAGGGGCCGCGGTCAGCTGCATCGCGCCAGTCGTCCGCATGCAGGTTGATCTTGGCCAGCCCGCATTCGCCGCGCTGCGGCGTCACCGAGACGTAGGTGAAACAGCGCTGCTGCCAGCCGACCAGCATGACGCCGACATCGCCCGCGCCGCTGCGCAATTCGATGCCGAAGCGACGCAGCGCGCGCTCGTGGAAGGCCAGATAACGCGCCGCCACCAGCGGATGCGAGGCGATCAGTAATGGTTGCCCGGTCAGCCCGGTGGTGCGGAAGTTGATCAGGCGATCGAGCGCTTGATCGTCCGGCACGAAGGCGGCCACATCGCGCGCCAGATCGCCGCGACGAACAGTCGGCAGATCGTCGAGCCGCTCCGGCGGACTGCCGTAGCGACGATAGTGCGGCACCTTGCGCATCGCGGCGATCACGTAATCGCGCAGCCATGCCTGTCCGAGATCCGCGCGCGGATCGACGCTGGCGTCGCGCACCGCGTCGGCGAAAGCCTGCACCTGCGGCAACTCCTCAGGCAGCAGCCGATGGCCGCTGGCGTTGCGGTAGATCGGGGCCTGCGGATGTTCGCGCAGGAAACGCAGCATCTGCTCACCCGCCGGGGTCAGGCCGGGATAGCGCTGGGCGTCATCGGGCAAATCCATCAGCGTGCTCACTCCCGCGACCACTTGTCGGCCGATTCCTCGGCGGCCTTGCGTTCCAGCGCCTCGCGGATCGCCCGTGCGCGCTCCTCGGCGGCGCGGCTGGCGGCCGCCAGACGCGTGCGCTCACGACTGCTGACCGCCAGCCAGCGATCTTCGGCCACATTCTTGCTCTCGCCGGCCGGGCGCATGCCGGCGCTGCGCAGGGCCATCCGCGACAGTTCCTCGCGGCGCTCGTCGTTGTCGACAAAGTCCTTCGCCGCGACCTTCTCGGCCAGCGCATTGGCTTCCTCGAACAACAACCGGATCAGCTCGCTTGCGCTGATCTTGCCGCGCAGCGCCGGGTCCATCAGCAGCCAGCACAGGATTTGCGTCAGCATGCGCGGATTGCGCTCCCTGGCGCGATCGCTGGCCTCGAAGCGCTTGAGTGCATCGACGTCGGCGCTGGCGCCAAACGCCGCCAGCAGATCGGCAACCAGGGCCGGCACATGCACGCTGCCCTGCTTGCCGATGCGCGGCTCGCCGAGGAACGGCGCCGGCGTTTCCAACAGGCGCCGAACCAGTTGTTCCAATCGCGGTCCTTCCTGATTCATGCGCATTCCCCGATGCCGGCGCGGGCATCCTCAAGGCCCAAGTCTACGACGCCATCGGCATGGCTGAACTTTCCGAATACCTGGGTGCTCGGGCAATCGCTGCAGGCGCGGGCGCAGGCGGCGCGTCGGGATTGGCGGAAGTGCGCGGCCAACTGATCCAGGTGGTCGATGGCGTTGAGGGCCACGCCGTAGTCGTCGCCGGTAAAGGCACACGGCGCGACGCGGCCCAGTTCGTCGACGAACAGGAACTGCTCGCCCGGTGCGCAGTCAGCCACGGGTCTGGATTGCTGTCGGCTGGCGGACTGCAGGCGGAGCGCGTAATCGTGGCCACCGATCAGGGTCACGCCCATCCGGGCCAGGCTGCGGCGCAATCGCGGCAATTCGCGCAGCCAGCGATCCAGCGCCTCGGGGGAAACCGATTCCAGCGCATGGAACGCCGGGCGATCGCGTCCGCCGAGCAGGTTGTAGCTGATCTCGTCGATGCCGGCGGCGGCCAGTTGCTGCGTCAGTTCGGCAAAACCGTCGAGGGTCGAGCGCATCAGCACCACATTGGCGCGCAGGCGCATGCCGACACCAGAGCGTGCTCGCGCATCCGCCAGGGCCCGCACTGCCGCCAGCGTGCGCGCGTAGAGCCCGACGCGGCCACGCAGCGTGTCGTGGCGGCCACCGACCGCATCCAGGCTGACCGTGAGTTCGTCCAGATTTTCCAGCACCTGCGCGCGTCCGGTCGCGCTGGCCAGCGTGCTGCCATTGGTGGTCGCACTGACAGCCAGCCCGCGCGATCTCGCCAGCGCGCTGAAACGCACCCAGTCGCGCCATAGCAGGGGTTCGCCGCCGAGCCAGCTGAGCAGTGGGGCACGGTCGCCGGCAAGCTGCCGCCCGCGCCAGCCGGCCATCAATTCGATCAGTCGCTCGATCTGCGCGTCCGCCAGCGTCGTCCGCGCGAACGGCAGGCGCCGGTCATAGGCGCAAAAGCCGCAAGCCAGGTTGCAGACGGTGGTGACGCGGCAGACCACAACGAGGCGCGGAGGCATGGCGCGAGCATCGGCGAGCCGTGGGCGCATGGTCAACGCGCCATGGCTCGCAATGGTGAACCGAAAGCATCGCGCGCAAGCGCGCTCCTACATTCTTGCGGGGGCCCACGGAGAAATTGTAGGAGCGCGCTCGCGCGCGATGCTCTTCAACCGACAGCAACAACCGGCTCCTATACCGCCTTGCTCCAGCGCAACTCCGCCACGCCCGGCGGCGGTGCGAAACTGTCGGCGCGCGCGTCCTGCCAGAAGCGCTGGAACACCGTGTGACCCGGAGTGCTGGTCAGCAACTCGCCCGGTCGCAGGAAGGGATACAGCGCCGCCAGCGAGCGCACTTCGTTGCCGGAGACGCGGCGGATGATGTGCTCGGGGCCGAGTTCGCCGGGGTGATTCAGGCCGGCCGCAGCGATCAGCTCGCTGAGCGCGCGCAGCGTGTTCTGGTGGAAGTTGCGCACGCGCTGGGCCTTGTCCGGCACGTCGAGCGCGCGCCAGCGCGACGGGTCCTGGGTGGCGACGCCGGTCGGGCAATGGTCGGTGTGGCAGGCCTGCGACTGGATGCAGCCGAGCGCGAACATGAAGCCGCGCGCGGCATTGCACCAGTCGGCGCCGAGCGCCAGGGTGCGCGCGATGTCGAAGGCACTGATGATCTTGCCGGCGGCGCCGATGCGGATTTCCTCGCGCAGGTTCAGTCCGACCAGCGTGTTGTGCACCAGCAGCAGGCCCTCGCGCAGCGGCGTGCCGACGTGGTCGGCGAACTCCATCGGTGCCGCGCCGGTGCCGCCCTCGGCGCCATCGACGACGATGAAATCCGGACGGATGCCGCTCGCCAGCATGGCCTTGGCGATGCCGAACCACTCCCACGGATGGCCGATCGCCAGCTTGAAGCCAACCGGCTTGCCGCCCGACAGCTCGCGCAACTGCTGCACGAATCGCAGCAGTCCTTCCGGCGAGTCGAAGGCCGAGTGACGCGCTGGCGAGATGCAATCCTCGCCGATTGGCACACCCCGCGTTTGCGCGATCTCGGCGCTGACCTTGGCCGCCGGCAGGACGCCGCCATGGCCAGGCTTGGCGCCCTGCGAGAGCTTGATCTCGATCATTTTGACCTGATCCAGCCGGGCCTTCTCGGCAAACTTCTCCGGGCTGAACACGCCGGCACGCTCGCAGGCGCCGAAATAACCGGAGCCCAGCTCCCACACCAGATCGCCACCACCCTCGCGGTGATAGGGTGAAATCGAGCCCTCGCCGGTGTCGTGATAGAAACCGCCGCGGCGCGCGCCCTCGTTGAGCGCGCGGATCGCGTTCGGCGACAGCGAGCCAAAGCTCATCGCCGAGATGTTGAACACGCTGGCCGAATAGGGTTTCGTGCACTGGCTGCCGCCGATCGGCACACGAAAATCGAAGCTCGCCGGATGGGTCGGCAGCAGCGAATGGTTCACCCACTCGTACTTGTTGGCGTAGACATTGAGTTCGGTGCCGAAAGGGCGCGTCTCGCGTTGCTGCTTGGCACGTTGATAGACGATGGTGCGCTGCTCGTGCGAGAACGGTACTTCCTCGTGATCGCCCTCGACCACGTACTGGCGCAGCATCGGTCGCACCGACTCGAAGAAGCCGCGCACGTGGCCGATGATCGGGTAGTTGCGGCGCAGCGAATGCCGGCGCGAATTGAGATCGGCGATACCGAGTGCGAGCAACAGCGCGCAGATGCCCGCAAAGATGCGCCAGCCCAGTCCTTGCGTCGACAGCCCCAGGCTGACCACCAGGCTGGCCGCCACCACCAGCAGCGGCCAGTAGCGCGGCGCCGGAAATCCGTTCATGCCGTCGGCTCGACCGCGTCGACTGCGGCCAGGAATTCGGCGATGGCACGATTGACCGCCGCGGGAGCCTCGATGGTGCTGGAGTGCCCGCAGTTGGCCAGCCGCACCAGGCGTGCGCCGCTGATCTGGGCGACGATGCGTTCGGCCTCGGCGGCGGGTGTGGTCTGATCCTCGTCGCCAGTCACGACCAGTGTCGGGCAGCGGATGTACTTCAGCTCATCGACGATGGCGGCGCGTCCGATGACGCCGCCGACCGGGCCGACGATACGTCGTGGCAGGGATTGCACATGGTGGATCCAGCGCGCCAGCTGCTCGCGCCGCTGCGGATCTTCTCGGAAACTCTTGCCGAACATCACCGGGAGCACCTGCGACAACAGCGGGCCCGGGCCGAACAAGGCAACCACGGCCTGCATCGCGCGATAGCGGATGCGTTGGCCCATGGTTTCGGCCGATGCACTGGTATTGAGCAGCGTCAGCGAGCGCACCAGTTCCGGATAGCGTGCGGCCAGCCGCATGCCGACAAAACCGCCCATCGACAGCCCGATGAAATGACACGGCGCGCTGCCCGTGGCGCGGATCAAGTCGACCGTATCCTCGGTCAGCGAGTCCATGTCGTAGCCGCCCGCTGCCGGGGCCGAATCGCCCTGGCCGCGGTGATCGTAGGCGATCACGCGATAGCGCGCGTCCAGCGCCTGCCGCTGCGCTTCGAACATATGGTGATCGAGCAGCAGACCGTGCGCAAAAACCACGGTCTGTGCGCCGTGGCCGGACTCGACATAGTTGAGATCGATACCGTTGGCCGTGGCGGTCGGCATGGGCGGTCTCCGGAGCGGCGATGGCCCCGAGCATGGCCGAGCGCGAGCCATCGGGGAAGTCGTCTCGATGGGCTGTTTAGCCGCCGTTGCCTCGCCCAGGGGCTCGCAGAACTTGTTCCGACGGCCCTTAGTCCATTTCGGTGATGCCGATGCGGGCCAGCGCCTCGACCAGACGCAGGCGAGCGCGATGGATGACGCGACGAAAATGGCTGGCGTCGATGTTCAGTTCGGCGCAGATGAGCTCACGGTCGAGGTCATCGAGGTAAAAGCGACGCAGCAATTGTCGATCGCGCCGGACCGGCATGCCGCCGATCACGGCGCGCATGGCATCGCGCAATTGCATTCGTTGCGCCGTCGTGACCGGATCGGCCTCGCTTGGCATCGGTTCGCGTTGACTCGCATCCTGGTCACGGCGTGCGCGCTGTCGGTAGTAATCAGCGCAGGCGTGAGCGATGCTGACACGCAGATAGTGCGGCAACGCCTGCAGATCGACGATGCTGCCGGCGCGCAGACGCGCCAGCAGGGATTCCAGAATTTCCTGGGACAGATCGTCGACCTGCGGTTCGCCGCGCCGGCAGTGGCAACGCACCACCGCGCGCACGCCGCGTGCATACAGGCGCAGAAATTCCGCTTCCGCGGCGCGATCACCGCAGCGGATGCGCTCCGCCAGTGATGTCAGATCCGGCTGCGTACGTGCATGCACAGACACCGGGGTTGCCACGCTGGAGCTCCGCGAACTCAAACGTAAACAACCCTACCACACGCGCGGCGGGCGGCGAATCAGTCGATCACTTCTTCGCTTTGGCCGGCTTTTCCGACTTGGCCGCTTCGAGCAGGAAGGTCAGGCGCAGGGTCACGCGGTAGTCGACGACCTTGCCCTTCTCCACCACCACCTTCTGCTCGGACACCCAGGCGCCCTGGATGTGCTTGATGGTTTCCGATGCGCGGGCAATACCGTGGCTGATGGCGTCTTCGAAGCCCTTCGGCGACGACGACGAGATTTCGATGATCTTGGCAACGCTCATGTGCTGCTCCTTGGCTGGGTGCTGCGGTAAGCGTTGCCCGTTGGCGACGCCCTGAGAGCCATTCAATGACCCATTGTAACCAGTTGACGCGGTTGGGAAGCATCGGCGCTTGACGCCTGTCAACATTCGGGCGCGACTGCGGCGTTCTGATGCAATCTCGGGCAGCGCCACCGCAGGAGGCCACGCCATGGCCAGGCACACCGATCCATCGGCTCTGAGTTGGGAAGTCGCGGTACCGTTGTGGAGCAACCCCCTGATCGTCGGGGCTACTGCGAAGGTCTTCCTGTTCGCCGTGATCGGCGTCGCCGCCATGCTCAGCCTGATCTTCCTGATCCAGGGCGAGACCAGCGCCATCGGACCGCTGTGGCTGGCGTTTGCCGCAGTCGGCGCCGGCCTGTTCGTGCTCGGGCTGTTGATCATGGCCGTGGTATTCGGCAACCGCTTGCATTGCCGCTTCACCATCGACGCGCAAGGCATATTGTTCGAAACGATCGATCGTCGCGCGCAACGCAGCAATCGCCTGCTGATCCTGCTCGGATTGCTGCTGCGCAAGCCGCAGGCACTGGGGGCCGGCCTGATCGCGGCGTCGCAGGAAGTGCAATCGGTGCATTGGCGCGGCGCATTTCAGGCGCAATACCTGCCGCAGCGACAGGTGGTGATCCTGAAGAACCGCTGGCGACGGCTGATGCTGGTGTATGCCTCGGCCGACAACTACGAACAAGTGGCGGCGCGCATCGCCGCCGAGATCGAGCGCCATGGCACCGCCACGCGCGTGCCGCTGCGTTCACCGCTGCCGCGTTATCTGGGCCTGAGCGCGCTGGTGGTGCTCGCCTGCCTGCCGCTGTTCGCGCTGGTCGAGGCCTTCGACATCTCGTTGATGCTGCCGTTGCTGCAGTTCTGCTTCGGGCTGGCAACGGTGTGGCTGATCGGTCTGTTCGGCTATGTGCTGATCGCCGTCGACCTGTTGATCGTCGCTGCGCTGTTGCTGGACGCGCTGGGTGTCCAGCAATCCTGGCTGCGGCCGACCGAGCACTACAGTCGCTGGACGGTCTATTCGGACCAGGACTGGGGGCTGTTGCTGCTGGCGGGCCTGGCGATGGTCGTGCTGGCAGTCATCGGTTGGCGCGCCGCACACGGACGGCCGCCAGCGATGCTGATGGCCGATTTCGGCGATGCCGGGGAGTGACACGACCCCTGCGAACAGCGAACTGCCGGGTCCCGCGGACGGTGCAAGCCGACGCCGTCGACGCCGGTCGAGGGGCGCTCAATCGCGCACTTGCCAGGTGCACGAGCCGGATGCGTCGATCAGCCGATGATCGACCAGCCAGTCCCGGGCGTCCTCCGCATCCTGCTCGAACCACGCCCTGGCCGAGCCCAGCCGGAAGCTGTAGCCCCAGGCGTCCATGTCGATCAATGCGCGTTCGCGGCCGAATCCGGGCACCGCGTCGGCCAGCACGATCTGCAGCCAGCAGGTCGCGCCTTCCTCCTCTTCGGTATCGGCAGCGTCGGTGTGCACCCGTGCGCGGCGCTCCGGCGTGCAGGTGATCCAGTGGCAGCCTTCATGCAGGATCGAATGCAAGGGCGTGTCCGGGCGCGCGTACAGGCGATCGCCGATCAGTCCGGCCTCGCATTCGCCCCAGTAGCTGCCGGGAATCTCGGTGCCGTCGGCGAGGATTTCGAGTTTCAGGCCGAAGCGCGAGAGCAGGGCGACGACGGTTGAAGTGTCGATGTCGCGCAGGCGCAGCACAACAGCTTCGACAACCGGCGCGGCTGCCTCTGCGTAGGATGTGGTGAGCGCAGCGAACCGCATCGATTGAATCCCGTTTCGTCGCGATTGGTGCGCACCGTCACCTTGCGCGGCGTTGAAAAAGCATCGCGCGCAAGCGCGCTCCTACAAATCCTGCGTGGACCGGCGGCACGATGCAGGAGCGCGCTCGCGCGCGATGCTCTTGAACCAACAACCAACAACCAACAACCGTTACTCAGTCCTTGTCCGGCAGCGTCACCGACAGCTCCAGCACTTCCTGGTCGCCTTCGCGCTGCACGTTGACCATCACCGCATCCGGATCGACGTTGACGTACTTGCGGATCACTTCCAGCAGCTCACGCTTGAGCAGCGGCAGGTAGTCGGGCGCCGAGTGCGCGCCGCGCTCCTGCGCGACGATGATCAGCAGCCGCTCCTTGGCGGTCTTGGCGGTGTTTTTCGGACGACTCTTGAACAGGTCGAACAGGCCCATGATCAGCCTCCGAACATGCGTTGGAAGAAGCCCTTGCGCTTGGGTTCGGTGAAACGCATCGGGCGATCTTCGCCGAGCAGTCGCGCGACTGCGTCGACGTAGGCCTGGCCGGCATCGGCCTGCTCATCGAGGATCACCGGCACGCCGGAATTGGACGCCGACAGCACTTCCGGCGCTTCCGGAATCACGCCGATCACCTTGACGCCGAGAATCTCCTCGACGTCGGCAATGCTCATCATGTCGCCCTTTTCGACGCGATCAGGCGAATAGCGGGTCAGCAGCAGGTGTTCCTTGATCGGCGTCTGCCCCTGTTCGGCACGCCGCGACTTGCTCGACATGATGCCGAGCACGCGATCGGAATCGCGCACCGAGGACACTTCCGGGTTGACCACCACGACCGCGCGATCGGCGAAATACATCGCATAGAAGGCGCCGCGTTCGATGCCGGCCGGCGAATCGCAGATGACGATGTCGAACTCGTTGCGCATCTCGTCAATGACCTTGGCCACGCCTTCCTGGGTCAGCGCGTCCTTGTCCTTGGTCTGCGAGGCGGCCAGCACCGACAGGTTGTCGAAGCGTTTGTCCTTGATCAGCGCCTGCTTGAGTGTGCAGTCGCCATGGATGACGTTGACGAAGTCGTACACGACGCGCCGCTCGCAACCCATGATCAGATCGAGGTTGCGCAATCCGATGTCGAAATCGACCACGGCGGTCTTCTTGCCGCGTTTGGCGAAACCGCAGGCCAGGCTGGCGCTGGTGGTGGTCTTGCCGACCCCACCCTTGCCCGAGGTAACGACGATGATCTCGCCCAAGTTTCTCTCCTCAAATTTTCAGCGGACGGATTTCGAGTCGACCATCGTCCAGGAATATCTCGACCGCCTTGCCGGCAATATCGCGCCCGGCGGACTCAAACACTTTGAAATTGCCGGCAATCGACACCACTTCGGCGGCAAAACTCAGGCAATAGACACGCGCCCGAAGGTCGCCCGCGGCGCCCGCCATGGCCCTGCCGTTGAGGCGGCCGTAGACGTGCACGCAACCATCGGCGGCAACTTCGGCGCCGGCACTGACGCTGCCGGTGATGATCAGATCGCGACCGCGTGCATACACCTGTTGTCCGCCGCGGATGGGTCCAGGCAGCACCAGCGGTGGCTGCAGACCGGTGATTTCGGTCGGGCGCGCTGCGGCGGGTTCGGGCTCGATTTCGATCGCGGTTTCCGCGGGCGCTTCGATGGCCGGTACTTCCTCGATCACTCGCGTGCGCTTGCGATCCAGTCCGAGCAGCGGCAGGCCTAGCGCCACCGCCGCAGCCTCGACACCCGGATTGGCCGCCAGTGCGATCACCCGCAATCCGGCCTGGTGGACGCGGTTGACCAGGTCCTTCAACAGGCCGTGGTCGGCCAGTTGCGACAGCGGATTGAGGTCGAGTACCACCGGGGCGCCCTGCAACAGCGCTGGCGCGGAGCCCACGTGATCGGAAAGTTCGGTCTGCAACTGCAACAGATCCAGGTGGCGAATCGCCAGCACCATCAGCGAGAACTGGCCCGAACGCAGTTCGAACACGGCGCCGTCGCGAGACTTGGTCGCCAGATCGCCACGGCGCCCCATCAGGCGCTCCTCCGGGTCAGGCGATCGGCATCCAACTGCTGCGGCAGCGCCTGCGCCCCAGCGGCGCGATAGGTGTCCTGCACGAAGCGATAGGCCTTCATTTCCTTCACCATCAGGCTGACCCGGCGCTTGAGGGGCAACACCTGTTGCCCGACCTCCTGGAAACCGTTGGTGCCGAAGAAGACCAGCGCGACGTCGTCGCGCGGTTCGATGAATACCTCGCAGGTCAGGATCGGATAACGCACTTCGGCAAAGCTCAGGACATCGGCGTAGAACACGCGGCCGATGCCGTGGCGGCGGAAACGCGAGTCGATGACGATCCGGTCGATGTACAGGAAATCGGCAAAATGCTCGCGAAACCAGAGGAAATTCGGGCTGTCGTAGCGCGCCTCGGGCGACAGCGCGATCTGAAAGCCGGCCAGTTCGCCGTTGTAGTGCGCCACCCGGAAATAACGGGCGACCTCGAACAACTGGCGCATGCGCTCGCGATCGATGGGCACGATGCTGCAGCCGGCCGAGTTGTTGAGTGCCCAGACGGCATCCAAGTCCTCGGCCTCGATGTCACGTAAAATCAGGGACATTGCGGCACTGGGGCTCGTTGTCGGAAAGTACGTTCAGGTGTGCCCGCGGCACCTGGGCGGGCGGGGCCGGCGAATTATGCACGTGGATGCCGGGCTCGGCGACTTGGGATGCACGCTGCCTGACAATCGGCATGAACGGCGGCGCCGCGACACAACGCGAACGCATGACTTATGGACTTTCCGCAACCCGGCGCCGATGGTTAGGCTGCGCAGTGGCAAAACCCCTCTCGTTCAGGCCAATCCAGCCGCGCATGCGCTTCATCCGCACTTACTCGCAGAGTCAGCTTTTGCGTTACGCCGGGTTGTTCACCTGGGCCTGTGTCGGCGCTTCGCTGCCGTTCATGCCGCGGCTGGTGGCGCCGGGCGCCCATGTCGAGATGGTTGGCACGGTCACTTCCTATCTGGTTTTTGCGATCAGCTTCTGGCTGCTGACGCGCGAGATCGACCACGGCGGGCGTCGTCCGGTCTATCTGATCGCGCTGGTGGCGATGACTGTGTCGGCACTGGCGATCGGCCACCTGACCGGGACCGGCATCGGCGCCATCCTGCTGATGGTTTGCGCCAGCGTGCTGCCCTGGGTGTTGCCGCTCGGGCAGGGGGTGTTCTGGCTGCTGCTGCAAAACCTCGGGATGCTGCCGGTATTCCTGGCGCGCCCGAGCTTCAGCACGCTCGATGCCGTGCTGCAGGTGGGCCTCTACCTCAGCCTGTCGACGCTGACCTTCATGACCTCCTATGTGGCGCGGCGCCAGACCGAAGCCCGCGAAGAGCTGCGCGTGGTCAATTCGGAGCTGCGCGCCACGCAGCTGTTGCTGGCCGAGGGCGAGCGCGCCGGCGAGCGCCTGCGCATTTCGCGCGAGTTGCACGATGTCGTCGGCCACCACTTGACCGCGCTCAGCCTGAATCTCGAGGTGGCCAGCCATCTGGTGACCGGCAAGGCGCTCGATCACGTGAAACAGGCGCAGTCCGTCAGCAAGCAACTGCTCAGCGACGTGCGCCAGGTGGTCAGCGCGCTGCGTGGCAGCGACACGGTCGATCTCGATCGCACCCTGCGCGAACTGGTGGCCTCGGCGCCGGCGCCGCAAGTGCATCTGCAGTTGCCGTCGCCGTTTCGCACTGGTGACGCCCGTCGCGCGCAGGTCCTGGTGCGTCTGACCCAGGAAATCCTCACCAACGCCATGCGCCACGCCAGAGCGCGTAACCTGTGGCTGAACTTCCGCCACGACGGCGATGTGGTCGAACTGGTGGCGCGCGACGACGGTCGCGGCGCGCTCGAGGTCAAGGCCGGCAATGGATTGACCGGAATGCGCGAGCGCCTGGAGATTTTTGGAGGATCATTGGATATCGAAACCCGGCCAGGTTACGGATTCGTGGTCCTGGCCCGACTGCCGTTGGAGACAAAATCATGATTCGTGTGTTCCTGGTCGACGACCAGACCCTGGTGCGCCAGGGCGTCCGCAGCTTGCTCGAATTGTCCGACGCCGTGACCGTGATCGGCGAGGCGCGCGACGGTGACGAGGCCATCGCCGAGATCCCGCGAATCAAGCCGGACGTGGTGTTGCTCGATCTGCGCATGCCCGGCAAGTCGGGTCTGGAGGTGCTCGAGCACCTGTCGCGCAGCGGCGAATTGCCGCCGACGATCATCCTGACCACTTTCGACGAAGACCAACTGGTGTTGAACGGCCTGCGTGCCGGCGCGCGTGGTTTCCTGCTGAAAGACGTCTCGCTGGAGCAACTGGTCAACGCGATCAAGACGGTTGCCGAGGGTGGCTCGCTGGTGCAGCCGGGTCTGACCGATCGCCTGTTGCGCGGCGTCAGCCATCTGGAGAACAAATTCGCCAGCCTCGACGAGCCGGATCCCTTGACCGAACGCGAGACCGAAATCCTGCGCCTGATGTCGGGCGGTTACTCCAACAAGGAAATCGCGCGCTCGCTGGATGTGGCCGAGGGGACCGTCAAGAACCACGTGTCCAACATCCTGTCCAAGCTCGGCGTCCGGGATCGCACGCGCGCGGTCCTTAAAGCATTGGAATTGGGGCTGGTGCAGGGAGCGAAGCGTTAGGGGCCTCGTCGGCTCTTGTGGGAGCGGATTTACTCCGCGATCGAATGTCGCGAATTCCCTTGCTGTTGGAGGAGCGACGCGTGCGTCGCAACAGCGCTTCGTCACGTGGGTCCGCGGAGCCCACGTGACAAGGCGACAAATCAGTGGGTCCGCTGAGCGGCCGTCGTCACCTGCGCCGCAAACATGCGCGCCAGGAAGTGCCCGGTATGCGAACGCGGATTTGCCGCAATCTGCTCCGGCGTCCCGGTCGCGATGATCTCGCCGCCGCCATTGCCGCCTTCGGGCCCCAGGTCGATCACCCAGTCGGCCGTCTTGATCACATCCAGATTGTGTTCGATCACCACCACCGTATTGCCGCGCTCGACCAGTTGGTGCAGCACGCCGAGCAACTGATCGATGTCGTGAAAGTGCAGCCCGGTGGTCGGCTCGTCGAGGATGTAGAGCGTGTTGCCGGTGTCGCGGCGGCTCAGCTCGCTCGCCAGCTTGACCCGCTGCGCCTCGCCGCCGGACAGCGTGGTCGCCGCCTGGCCCAGCGTGATGTAGGACAGGCCGACATCCAACAAGGTTTGCAGCTTGCGCGCCAGCGCCGGCACCGGCTGGAACAGCTTCAACGCGTCTTCGACGGTCATCGCCAGCACGTCGGCGATCGAATGCCCCTTGTAGTGAATCTCCAGCGTCTCGCGGTTGTAGCGCTTGCCGGAACAGACGTCGCAGGGCACATAGACGTCGGGCAGGAAATGCATCTCCACCTTGATCATGCCGTCGCCCTGGCAGGCCTCGCAACGGCCGCCCTTGACGTTGAAACTGAAACGACCGGGCTGGTAGCCGCGTGAGCGCGATTCCGGCACCTGAGCGTAGAG
>JADKFD010000004.1:65000-183079 GCA_016717705.1 Rhodanobacteraceae bacterium
TCTAGTGGAATGGTCCTGGAAAGACCAGCCATAGAAGGTGATAGCCCGGTCCACGAAAGGGCCCTTGAGATGAAATTGAGTAGGGCGGGACACGTGAAATCCTGTCTGAACATGGGGGGACCATCCTCCAAGGCTAAATACGACCTACCGACCGATAGCGAACTAGTACCGTGAGGGAAAGGCGAAAAGAACCCCGGAGAGGGGAGTGAAATAGAACCTGAAACCGTATGTGTACAAGCAGTGGAAGCCCGCAAGGGCGACCGCGTACCTTTTGTATAATGGGTCAGCGACTTATGGTTCGTAGCAAGCTTAACCGCATAGGGAAGGCGAAGGGAAACCGAGTCTGAATAGGGCGTAAAGTTGCGAGCTGTAGACCCGAAACCGGACGATCTAGCCATGGCCAGGGTGAAGGTGCGGTAACACGTACTGGAGGCCCGAACCCACGCCCGTTGAAAAGGTCGGGGATGAGTTGTGGTTAGGAGTGAAAAGCTAATCGAGTTCGGAGATAGCTGGTTCTCCCCGAAAGCTATTTAGGTAGAGCCTCAAGTATTACGTCTGGGGGTAGAGCACTGTTATGGCTAGGGGGTCATACCGACTTACCAAACCATGGCAAACTCCGAATACCAGAACGTATCAGCTCGGGAGACACACGGCGGGTGCTAACGTCCGTCGTGAAGAGGAATACAATCCAGACCGCCAGCTAAGGTCCCAAAATTATCGCTAAGTGGGAAACGATGTGGGAAGGCATAGACAGCCAGGAGGTTGGCTTAGAAGCAGCCACCCTTTAAAGAAAGCGTAATAGCTCACTGGTCGAGTCGGCCTGCGCGGAAGATTTAACGGGGCTAAGCGATATACCGAAGCTGCGGGTTTGTTGAAAGACAAGCGGTAGGGGAGCGTTCCGTAAGCCTGCGAAGGTGGATCGTAAGGTCTGCTGGAGGTATCGGAAGTGCGAATGCTGACATGAGTAACGATAAAACGGGTGAAAAGCCCGTTCGCCGAAAGCCAAGGTTTCCTTGCGCAACGTTAATCGGCGCAGGGTGAGTCGGCCCCTAAGGCGAGGCAGAGATGCGTAGTCGATGGGAAGCTGGTTAATATTCCAGCACCTCGCGTGACTGCGATGGGGGGACGGAGAAGGTTAGGTGTACCGGGCGTTGGTTGTCCCGGGGGAGAGGACTGAGGTGGATCTTCCAGGCAAATCCGGAAGGTCAACATTGAGGTCAGGACGAGTCCGCATGGACGAAGTCACCGATATCACGCTTCCAGGAAAAGCCTCTAAGCTTCAGGTCACGAGAGACCGTACCGTAAACCGACACAGGTAGGCAGGATGAGAATTCTCAGGCGCTTGAGAGAACTTGGGTGAAGGAACTAGGCAAAATAGTACCGTAACTTCGGGAGAAGGTACGCCAGCACTTAATTGTGTTGGCCGCAGTAACCAGGCCGCTGCGACTGTTTATCAAAAACACAGCACTCTGCAAACACGAAAGTGGACGTATAGGGTGTGACGCCTGCCCGGTGCCGGAAGGTTAATTGATGGGGTGCAAGCTCTTGATCGAAGCCCCGGTAAACGGCGGCCGTAACTATAACGGTCCTAAGGTAGCGAAATTCCTTGTCGGGTAAGTTCCGACCTGCACGAATGGCGTAACGACAGCGGCGCTGTCTCCACCCAAGGCTCAGTGAAATTGAAATCGCTGTGAAGATGCAGCGTTCCCGCGGCAAGACGGAAAGACCCCGTGAACCTTTACTATAGCTTCACACTGAACGTTGAGTTCGTCTGTGTAGGATAGGTGGGAGCCTACGAAGCGTTGGCGCTAGCTGATGTGGAGGCAACCTTGAAATACCACCCTGATGTGCTTGACGTTCTAACCTGGGTCCGTAATCCGGATCGGGGACAGTGTGTGGTGGGTAGTTTGACTGGGGCGGTCTCCTCCCAAAGAGTAACGGAGGAGCACGAAGGTGCGCTCAGCACGGTCGGACATCGTGCGTAGTGTGTAAAGGCATAAGCGCGCTTGACTGCGAGATCGACGGATCAAGCAGGTACGAAAGTAGGTCTTAGTGATCCGGTGGTTCTGTATGGAAGGGCCATCGCTCAACGGATAAAAGGTACTCCGGGGATAACAGGCTGATACCGCCCAAGAGTTCATATCGACGGCGGTGTTTGGCACCTCGATGTCGGCTCATCACATCCTGGGGCTGTAGCCGGTCCCAAGGGTATGGCTGTTCGCCATTTAAAGTGGTACGCGAGCTGGGTTCAGAACGTCGTGAGACAGTTCGGTCCCTATCTGCCGTGGGCGTTAGAAACTTGAGGGTGATTTGCTCCTAGTACGAGAGGACCGGAGTGAACGTACCTCTGGTGTTCCGGTTGTCACGCCAGTGGCATTGCCGGGTAGCTAAATTCCGGAAGCGATAACCGCTGAAAGCATCTAAGCGGGAAGCGCGCCCCAAGATGAGATCTCTCCCTCCTTGAGAGGATAAGAGCCCAGGAAGACCACCTGGTTGATAGGCGCGGTGTGTAAGCGTGGTAACACGTTGAGCTTACGCGTACTAATTGCTCGAAGGCTTGACCATATAACTCAAAGCCCATGCGACGAACGACATGATCGTTCTCCTGGCGCCAATGGCTACCTGCCCATCACTTTTCCAATGCTTGGCGACCATAGCGGCGTGGTCCCACCCGATCCCATCCCGAACTCGGCAGTGAAACGCGCCAGCGCCAATGGTAGTGTGCATCCGCATGCGAGAGTAGGTCATCGCCAAGCACCTTTACTACACCACAACGCCCAGCCTTCAGGCTGGGCGTTGTGCTTTGTGCGGTTCGACTTTTCAAGTCCCCGCTCCGCGTTGGCATCTCTTCTCGCGCAGAACGGTGATCCCGTTCGACGTCGCGTTCGTATTCGAACGATCCCCGACGCGCGATGCCCGCTTCTGAACACTGCCCCAGACTCGGGTTCGCGGCATCTCCGCGAACTCTTCGCTTACGTCTGTTAAATCAATGGTTTAGCCAATTCAGTTCCTTGGCACGCTGTTTGCGTAGCAGCAGCCATGGACATCGCCCGCCCCGACTTAATACAAATCCGCCAGCGTCGACGCATCCTCATCGGTGTAATCGCCGCTGTGCTCGTCTCTGTCGCCGCCTACGGCGTCTCCCGTCTTGAACCTGCCGCGCCGCAAGTCGACCGTCAATCCGTGTGGATCGACACGGTCAAGCGCGGCGATCTGCTGCGCGAGGTGCGTGGTCCAGGTCAGCTGGTGCCGAAGGAGATTCGCTGGATCTCGGCTGATGCTGCGTCGCGAGTCGAGCGCGTGCTGGTGCGTCCAGGCGCAGTGGTCGAAGCCGACACGCTGATCCTCGAACTGCGCAATCCCGAGATCGACGACCAGATGCTCGCTGCGCGCGCGGCATATGAGGCCGCAAAGGCGGATCTGCAGGCGCGCAAGATTCAGTTGCAGAGCCAGATTCTCGACCAGAAGGCCAACCTCGCATCGGTGCAGGCCGACTTCGAGGGCGCCAAGCTGCAGGCAGAGGCGGAAGCCGAGTTGAACCGACGCGGCATTGTGTCTTCGCTCCAATATCGGCAGAGCCAGTTGCGCGCCGACCAGTTGGGCGTGCGCCTGGATATCGAGCGCCAACGTATCGACATGCTGGGCAACAACCTGGACGCTCAGATGTCGGCCGAACGCGCCCGCCTCGATCAACTGCAGAGCACTTACGAACTGCGCCAGCGCCAAGCCGAGGCGCTGCATGTGCGCGCCGGCATGAGCGGCATCGTTCAGATCATTGCCGTCGAGGAAGGTCAGCAGGTGATACCCGGCGCCAATCTCGCGCGAGTTGCTCGTCCCGACGTCTTGCGCGCTGAACTGCGTGTTCCCGAAACGCAGGCCAAGGACGTCAAGCTCGACCAGTTCGTGCGCGTCGATACGCGCAATGGAATTGTTCCGGGACGCGTAGTCCGTATCGATCCTGCGGTGCTCAACGGTACTGTGCAGGTCGATGTCGACCTCGAGGGCGCGCTACCCCCGGGCGCACGCCCCGATTTGTCCGTGGACGGCACCATCGAGATCGAAAAACTGAGCAATGTGATGTTTGTCGGCCGTCCGGCGTTCGGCCAGGCGGAAACGATCACCACCCTGTTTCGACTGGAGCCCGATGGCGACGCTGCTCGCCGAGTTCCAGTGCAACTGGGACGCGCGTCGGTCAGCCTGATCGAGGTCGCGCGTGGGCTCGAGCCTGGCGACCGCGTCATCCTTTCCGATACCACCAGCTACGACCAACATGATCGCCTGCGCTTGCGCTAGGCCGTACGACCACTCCAAGGGCGCTGAACATGACCACCAATACTGCCTTGATCTCTCTGCGTGACGTCGGCAAGGTCTACCTGACCGAAGACGTGGAGACGCACGCGCTGAGCGGCATCCACCTCGATATCCGCAAGGGCGAGTACATCTCGATTTCCGGGCCCTCCGGCTGTGGCAAGTCGACGCTGCTGGCGATCCTCGGTCTGCTCGACACCCCCAGCCATGGCAGCTACGACATCAATGGCCGCGCGGTCGGTTCGATCGGCGCCAACGAGCGCGCGCGCATCCGCAACAAGGAAATCGGCTTCATTTTCCAGGCCTTCAACCTGATCGGCGATCTGACCGTATTCGAAAACGTCGAACTGCCGTTGACCTACCGCACCGGTTTGAACAAGGCCGAGCGCAAGAAGAAGGCGCAGGCCGCGCTCGATCGCGTGGGCATGGCGCATCGACTCAAGCACTACCCCTCGCAGCTCTCCGGTGGTCAGCAACAGCGAGTTGCCGTGGCGCGCGCGCTGGTGGGTGATCCGTCGATCCTTCTCGCCGACGAACCAACTGGCAATCTGGACTCCAAGAACGGCGAGGCGGTGATGCTGTTACTCGACGAACTGCATTCGGCCGGGGCGACCATTTGTATGGTCACTCATGACCCGCGTTACGCGGACTTCGCTGACCGCAAGGTGTTCATGTTCGATGGGCGCGTGGTCGACGAGGAGACGTTGCAACGTCTGCGCAGCGAGGAAGATGCGCGGATTCGTCGCGCTGCCGTTGGAGAGTAGCCATGGTCTCGTGGTTCGACGATGCGCGGCAGAGCCTCAGAGCGGTCGCCCAGCAACCCGGCAACTCCTTGCTGATCGTACTCGTCCTTGCCTTCGGTCTGGCCGGGGTGATCGGCATGCTGTCGATCTTGAAGGCGATGGTGTGGGATCCACTGCCCTTCCCCGCGGCGGATCGCTTGATGCAGATTGGCTGGCGCGATCGCGCCGACCCCGACCCGCGCCTTCGTCACCGCGAATCTGTTCTCGATGCTTGGCGTCGCGCCGGTCCTCGGGCGCGACTTTCGCGCAGAAGATGACCAGCCCGGCGCCGCGCCAGTTGTGTTGATTTCCCATGCGCTGTGGCAGGCGCGTTTTGCCGCCGATCCCGCAGTTGTCGGCAAGTCGATCCGCGCCAACGCCTTGCCGGCGACGATCGTCGGCGTGATGCCACCTGACTTCATGTTCCCGTTCCGCGAGCAGGTCTGGATGGCGGCCCAGCCGAGCCCGACGATTGCCGCCGACGCTGACCGTTACTTCGACATCTTTGTTGATCCCCACGACGATGTCGCCATGGCTGCTGTTGTTGGCCCGCTGGAAGGCTGGCTGGCAGACGTCCAACAGCGCGAGCCGACGACGTGGTCTCCGCGTGAGCTGAGTCAGGTGTCGATGAGCCAGTACTACTCGGATGAGGAGACGCGCAAGCTGCTCGACCTGATGTTGATGACCGTTGGGCTGGTGTTGCTGGTCGCCTGCGCCAACGTCGCCAACATGATGCTGGTGCGCACTCTGTCGCGCAGTCGCGATCTGGTGGTCCGGCTCACGCTCGGCGCCAGCCGCGCGCGCGTGGCCATGCTGTTGCTCGGTCAGAGCCTCATTTTGACCCTATTGGCCACCCTGCTGGCGATTCCGTTGGCGCAGGCGGGCGTTTCCTGGGTCGTGCATGCCTTCGACGGGACCGACGAGGGACCACCGCCCTGGATGGACTTCAGCGTCGATGCCGGCATGGCCCTGATGGCCATCACCATCGGCTTCGGGACTGCCCTGATCGTCGGTGTACTGCCAGTGTTGCGCCTGCGCACCGATGCGCTGGCCAATTCGCTGCGCGATGGCGGTCGCAGCGTCGTCGGCGGTGGCGTCGGCAAACTGAGCCGGATTCTCGTGGCCGGCGAACTGGCCCTGGCCTGCGTGGTGCTGCTGACGACGCTGGTCATGGTACGCGGCGTTGCGGCGCTCGAGCGCACCGATCTGGGTATCGACCCTGCCAATTTGTTGACCGCGCGCATCGCGCTGTTCGAGCAGGCTTACCCGGAGGATGCGGACACCACGCGCTTCTTCGAGCGGCTGACCGAGCGCCTGCGTGGTGAGCCCGGTGTGGTTGATGCCGCCGCCGGCACCACCTTGCCGGGCCTGATGGCCGAGGAGCAGTCGATGCAACCGGAAGGTCTCACGGTCGGCGAGGACGGTCCGCCGAGCGTGCGTTTCGGCGAGCCGGCCAAGGAATTCATCGATACGCTGGGCATCCAACTGCGCGCTGGCCGCGGTTTCGATGCGCGCGATACCGCCACCAGCGACCCAGTGATCGTCATCGACGAGCGCTTCGCGCGCTCGATCTATCCGGACCTTGATCCCATTGGGCGCCGCGTTCGCATCCCGGCGGAAGGACCGACTGCGCGATGGCACACCATCGTCGGAGTCATCGAGCAGATGCAACTGGAGGACGTCGGTGATCCGATCCGTCCGAGCGCGCTGGTGCCGCTGGCGCAGAACCCGCGCCGTTTTGTCAGTGTGGTGTTGCGCACGCGCGGCGACCCGGCGCTGATGAAGCCACGCTTGCAAGAACTGCTGCATGAGCAGGATGCGGACACGCCCGCCTACTGGCTGCGCACCTACGATGAAGTGATGCGCGTCGCCATGGTCGGTGAGCGCGTGTTGTCCGGCATGTTCAGCACTTTCGGCATCATCGCGCTGTTGCTCGCGGCGGTTGGCTTGTATGGCTTGATTGCGCAACTGGTCGGCCAACGTACGCGAGAAATAGGCGTGCAGCGCGCGCTCGGCGCCTCTGGGACCGATGTGCTCCGAAATGTCCTGGGCACGACCATGCCGCAGATCATCGGTGGACTCGGCGTGGGCTTGCTGCTGGCCATTCCGTTCGCCGGCCGGATCGAGAAGGTCATTCCGGAACTGACACTGGAGGCCTTCGCCGTCGTCTGGCTGGTCGTGATCCTGGTCGGCGTTGCCTTGCTCGCCACCCTGGTGCCCGCGCGCCGCGCCCTGGCGATCGATCCCATCAGCGCTCTGCGCCACGAATGAGGCCGATGATGACGAGCGCAGTCCTGCTGAAGACGGTCATCCAGCGCCTGGCGCGCGCGCCGGGTTACACGCTTGCCCTGCTCGCGACATTGACGCTCGGCCTCAGCCTGACCGTCACCATGTTCGCCGTCGTCTACGGTGTAGCCCTTGCCCCTTTGCCCTACCCGGACGACGATCGGGTGATGGTGCTTGAGTCGCTGCGTCCGCGCACCGGTGCCGCTGGCGGACTGACACCGCGCGATGCCATCGAGACGCTGCCGCGCGTGTCGGGTGCCCAGGCCTTTGCCTACTATTCCTACGGCGGGGCTGACCTCGTGCAAGGCGACCGGCCGCGCAACCTGACCCTCAACACGGTCAGCGGCCAATTCTTCGACGTCCTTGGCGTTGCGCCCATGCTGGGCAGGGCGCTCAACGCCGACGATCTGGGCAAGCCGCGCACGGTGTTGAGCCACGCGACCTGGCAGAGCGTGTTCGCCGGCGATCCGGATGTTCTCGGCAAGACCTTGAAGCTCAACTGGATCAGCCCCGAGGTCGTCGGCGTCATGCCGCCGACTTTCGACTACCCCAGTGCCGAAGTGGCGTTGTGGCTTCCTGCCGACCAACAGGAACTGGCGGCGATGGACCCCGGTGTCTACAACAACGCGCGGTTTCTCAATGGCATTGCGCGCCTGCTTCCAGAGGTGAGCGAGGATCAGTACAACGCGCAGCTGCGCGCGCTGACGCCAGACCAGCCCGACAGCGACGCCTGGGTGCTGAACAGCGAACGGCTGCTCGACTCGATTGTCGGCGAGCGCGACACCCTGCTGGCGGCGCTGCTGGGAATTGCGGGACTGGTGCTGCTGATCGGCTGCGCCAATGCCGCACACCTGGTGATGGTGCGTGGGCTGGACCGACTCGGCAAGTTCGCGGTGATGCGCGCCCTCGGCGCCAGTCGCCAGCGCATTGCCGGCGAGTTTCTGACCGAGGTCGTCTTGATCACAACGCTCGCCCTTGCGCTTTCATTGTTGTTGTCGACGGCTGGAATTTCGGCTTTCGTCGGTTTGATCGACAGTGGTTTGCCGCGGGCGACGAGCATCGGCGTCACGCCGGCCGTGCTCGGTTTCGCGCTGATCAATGCACTGTTGGTGATTCTCGTCTGCGGCGCATGGCCGACCTGGCGCATGCTGCGCAACGATATCCACGGCGACCTGCGCCGCCGCGTCGGTCTGGCGCCGGGAGCGGCGACGATGGAGCGCGGTCTGCCGGTCGCCGCCATCGCGCTCTCCCTGGCGGCGTTGTCGACGGCCACACTGCTGGCGCTCAGTGCGCATCGGCTGGCGAGCCAGGATCAGGTGGCATCGGTTGACCGGATGCTGGCGGTGCAACTGTTCCCCGGCAGTCGCGAAGGCAGCGAAGTCGCCGACTTTCTCGAGCGCACACGGCAGGCGACTGCAGCGATTCCCGGTGTCGAACATGCGGCCTTGATGAGCGGCGCTCCGTTTACCGCGGTCGGCAGCCTGCGCCTCGATATCCGCGCCTCGTCGGCGCCGTCGACCGACGCGCAAACGCTGCAGGCACGCGCGGTTTCCGGGCCCGCGCTGCAAGCGCTCGGCGTCGGCCTGTTGCGCGGGCGCCCGCTGGGCGGCACCGATCGTGCGGGATCGGCGCCGGTGGCCCTGCTCAACGAGCGCGCGGCGCGCGAGCTCTTCGACGGCGTGGATCCGATCGGGCGCACGGTTGCAGTTCCCCCGTACGGCAGCGGCGGTGCTTCGATTGGCTTCGAGGTGGTCGGTGTCGTCGAGGACCGCAAGCTCGACCGTGTCGATGGCGATCAGGCTCGTCCGGAAATCTGGCTACCCTTCACCCAGTATCCGGTTCCCTTCGGCAGTCTTTTGCTGACCAGTTCGATGCCACCGAAATCGCTGATTCGTGCTGCCGAGAGTGCGGTGTGGAGCGTCGATGCGAACCAGGGTATCTACCGCAGCTTCGCGCCGGCCGATGATCGTGACGCGCAACTGGCCGCGCCGCGCTTTTTCGCCCGCAATGCGGCAGCCTTTGCGCTATTCGCGCTCGCACTGTCGATCGTCGGGGTTTACGCCGTGCTTGCAGTCGATCTGTCGCGCCGTCGCCGCGAACTCGCCTTGCGCGCCGCGCTCGGCGCCAGTCGAACCGATGCCCTGCGCTTCGTCGCAGCCAAAGGCCTGTTCATCGGTATTCCCGGTGCGATCATCGGCGTGGCCTTGGCTGCCGGGATGGCGAAAGGCGTGAGCAGCGTGCTGTTCGGCGTATCGATGGCCACGCCCTGGGTGGTCGGCGGTGCCAGCCTGCCGTTGTTGTTGCTGACCGCGTTGGCTTGCTGGACGCTGGCGCGGCGTATCGCGCGGGTTGAACCCAATCTGGCGCTGCGTGAAGAGTGAGGCGCTGCATAGCGGATTGGCGGTCACTGCCGGGGCTGCGCGCCGCTCGACGGCAAACCGGTGCACGAATTGGCCGCGAAGGCGCGCCAGGCGCTACAGCGCGAGGCCATCGGTTTCATCTTCCAGCAGTACCACCTGATCGACGACCTGACGGTCGCCGAGAATCTCGACCTGCCGCTGTCCTATCGCAACGTGCCTTCGGCCGAGCGCAAGGCGCGGGTCGGCGACATCCTCGACCGCTTCCAGATCGTCGGCAAGAAGGATCTGTATCCGAAGCAACTGTCCGGCGGTCAGCAGCAACTGGTGGCAGTGGCGCGCGCAACCATCACACGCCCCAAGGTGCTGCTCGCCGACGAACCCACCGGTGCACTGCACACCAGCCAGGGCGAAATGATCATGGACCTGCTCGGTGAACTGAATCGCGATGGCGCCACGATCGTCATGGTGACCCCATAGCGAGGCGAATGCCGCGCGGGCGCAGCGGCGCATCGCATTGCTGGATGGGTGGATCAGCGAGGCGCGCTGATCGCCGATTCACTGCGCTTTCTGCTGGATCAGGGGCGCCTGCCATTTCGCGCGCTGCGCCGCCGCCCGTTGCCGCGGCGCTGCCGCGGGCGCGCGCGATCGCGCCCGCGACGACTGGGCGCGTAACCGCCTACCGACCGCGCGGCTTGACCGGTCCGGACGCAGTTTCCGCTGGCCGCGGCGGTACCCCGCTCGAGCCCGGAGGCACCGGCGCCTGGGGCTTGCCAAAGCCGGTTTGCAGCTGCTGCCACAACTGCAGGTTGCGTTCGGTCAGATCGGTCATCACCGCCCACGGCGATTGGCCGAGCAGGGTGTTCAGCTGCGTGCGGAACTGCTGCTGCTGCTCCAGAAAGATCTGCATCGAGCGTTCGAGGTAGCTGCCCATGAAGCCCTGCAGCGAATCGCCGTAGAAGCGGATCAACTGCGACAGCATGTTGGTGGTCAGCAGCGGCTGCCCCTGTTCCTCGCGCTCGGTGATGATCTGCAGCAGGACCGATCGGGTCAGGTCCTGCTGCGTCTTGGCGTCCTGTACCTCGAAGGACTCACCGTCCTGCACCAGCTGGCGGATGTCCTCAAGCGTCACGTACGACGAAATCTCGGTGTCGTAGAGCCGGCGATTCGGATACTTCTTGATGATGCGCAGTCGTGACATCAGCGGCTCGGGTCCTGGCAACAGAGGGGGCGTGCAGGGCACAACAGGGGCGCACGCGGCGCCCCCTCGAAACTACCAGCCCATGTAATGGCCGCCGTTGATCGACAGATTGGCGCCGGTGACCCAGGCGGCTTCCTCGTCGACGAAGAAATTCACCGCGTAAGCGATTTCATCGGGAGAACCCAGGCGCCCGGTCGGAATCTGCGCAACGATCTTGGCGCGCACGTCTTCCGGCACGGCCATGACCATCTCGGTGCCGACATAACCCGGCGAAACCGTGTTCACGGTAATGCCGAACTTCGCATTCTCCTGCGCCAGCGAGATGGTGAAGCCGTGCATGCCGGCCTTGGACGCGGCGTAGTTGGCCTGACCGTATTGTCCCTTCTGGCCGTTGATGGACGCAATCTGGATAACCCGGCCCCACATGCGCGCGCGCATGCCCTCGATGACATTGCGCGTGACGTTGTAGCAACCGGTCAGGTTGGTGGCGATCACGTCCGACCACTGCACCGGCGACATGCGATGAAAGGTGGTGTCGCGGGTGATGCCGGCGTTGTTGACCAGGATGTCGATGCGGCCCAGTTGCGCCTCGATTTCCTTGACCATCGCCTGGCTCGATGCAAAGTCGGCCACGTCACCCGGAACGATCAGGCAATCGATGCCATCGGCCTTGAGTGCGGCCTGCCATTCCCTGGCCTTCTCCTCGCTGCGGTAGTTGGTCGCCACGCGATGGCCGGCGCGCGCCAGTCGCTTGACCATTGCCGTGCCGATTCCACCCGTGCCACCCGTCACCAACGCTACCCGGCTCGTCATTTCTCTCTCTCCCTCCGAAGGTTTGCACGGATTCTACACAGCCGGCGCGGACCCGCAGGTAGAGTATTCAACCAATGTCTGTGCACGGGGCCACAACGGCCGACTGGCGCGGCACCGTGCTCATGCGCCAGTGCCGGGCGAAGCTGGTCAGTTGTGCCGACAACGGCGCCAGTTGCTGCGGTTCCTGTCCGAGCAGACCGGCAACTTGCGGCAGCAGCCCGGCGATCTGATCGCTGCTGATCGCCGGCGCCCGATTCTGCTTGCTGAGCTTCTGACCGTCCGGCCCCAGCAGGATGGGAACGTGGGCGTAGCGTGGTCTCGGCAAGCCCAGGCATTGCTGCAGATAGACCTGGCGCGGTGTCGAATCCAGCAGGTCGGAGCCGCGCACGACGTCGGTGATGCCCTGGTGGGCATCATCGACGACCACCGCCAACTGGTAGGCGAAGGGTCCATCGGCGCGGCGGAGCACGAAATCGCCGACATCGCGCAGCAGGTTCTGCACGTAAGGTCCCTGGACGCGATCTTCGAAGCCGATGTCAGCGTCGGGCACGCGCAGCCGAATCGCCGCGGGTCGCCGCTTGCCGTCGTTGGCGACGCAGGCGCCGCGGTGAATGCCACCGGCGGCCGCCAGATCGCTGCGACTGCAGCGACATTCGAAGGCCAGCCCGGCCTGCAGCAGGCGCGCCAGCGCCTCTGCGTAGGCGAGCTGGCGCGTGCTCTGATAAAGCACCGGCTCATCGGAATGCAGCCCGGCAGCGTCGAGCAGGTCCAGGATCAGCCGATCCGCGCCCGCCTGCTCGCGCGGCGGATCGAGATCTTCCATGCGGATCAGCCAGACACCGCCGGCGGCGCGCGCGTCGGCCCAACTGGCGAGCGCCGCCAGCAGCGAGCCCAGATGCAGCGGGCCGCTGGGCGAGGGGGCGAAGCGACCGCGGTAACTCTCACTGAACACGCCATCGGTCATGCTTGAAACCCAGGTACTCCGCCTACACGCTGTAGGCCACATCATTCCAGACTGATACCCACAGGAGTTCGTTGATGTCCAGAATCATGTTGTTCCTTGGCACCAATCTGGCCGTGCTGGTCATGCTGGGCCTGGTGACGAATCTCATGGGCCCGGCGCTGGGCATCGATCCGCGCAGCACGATCGGCTTGTTGATCCTCGCCGGCGTGGTCGGCTTCACCGGCTCCTTCATCTCGCTGGCGCTGTCCAAGTGGATGGCCAAGCGCTCCACCGGCGCCCAGGTGATCGTCAATCCGCGTACGCCGGAAGAGCGCTGGCTGCTCGACACCGTCACGCGCCAGGCGCAGGCAGCCGGCATCGGCATGCCGGAAGTGGCGATCTATGACGCGCCCGATCTGAATGCTTTCGCCACCGGCATGAACAAGAACAGCGCGCTCGTCGCCGTCAGCACCGGCCTGTTGCGCAACATGAACCGCGATGAGGTCGAGGCGGTGCTGGCCCACGAGGTCAGCCACGTCGCGAACGGCGACATGGTGACCATGGCCTTGATTCAGGGCGTCTTGAACACCTTCGTGTTCTTCCTGTCGCGGGTGCTCGGTCAGATCATCGACCAGGCGGTGTTCAAGCGCGGTGCGAACGAGGGCCCCGGCATTGGCTACTACTTGACCGTGATCGTGCTGGAGATCGTGTTCGGCCTGATCGCTTCGGTGATCGCCATGTGGTTCTCGCGCCAGCGCGAGTTCCGTGCCGACGCTGCCGGCGCCCAATTCGCCGGTCGCCAGAAGATGATCGCGGCGCTCGAACGCTTGATGCTCAACCACGGCCAGACCGCGCTGCCCAAGAACGTTCAGGCCTTCGGCATCAGCGGCGGCGTCGGCGCTGGCCTGAAGCGGCTGTTCATGACTCACCCGCCGCTGGAAGAGCGCATCGCTGCGCTGCGGGCGGGCTGATCCGCAGCCCGGTGAACGCGCACTGGGCGTCACCGCGCCTGCGGCCCGCGCGCCGGCTCACCCGAAGTCGTAGGACATCACCCGTTCCGGCTCGGCCAGGAAGTTGCCCTGGACGAAGTTGACGCCGCAGGAGAACAGGATCGACATGCTGGCGGCGTCCTCGACGAACTCGGCGACGGTCATGCGGCCCATCGCGCGCGCCTGCTCGCACATCTCGCGGATCTTCGCCTGGTGTTCGACGTTCTTGGCCAGATCGGACATGAAGGTGCGGTCGAGCTTCACGTAGTTGGCGCCGACGTGCTTGAGCAACTGGAAAGAGTTGAGGCCGCTGCCGAACTGTTCCAGCGCAAAGCCGCACTTCAGTTGCTCCAGGCCCTTCTGGAAGAACTTGGCCTGCTTCAAGTGGGTGACCACCTTGCTCTCCGGCATCTCGAAGACCAGACGGTCGCCGGGTACGCGGGCGTTCTTCAGCTGTGCCGCGAGCCACGACAGCAAAGTGCCATCGTCGATCGCCTGTGGCGTCAGCTTGATGAAGAAGGTGGTCATGCGGCCCTGCTTGTGGCGCTCCTGCAGCACGCTCAAAACGTGGCTGGCGACCCAGCGATCGATCTGCGGCAGCATGCCGAAGCGCTCGGCGATCGGCATGAACTGGCCGGGCAGAATCTCGCCCTTGGGACCCTGCATGCGCAGCAGGACCTCGTAGAACTCACCCTCGTGGCCCTGCAGCGACACGATCGGCTGGTAGAACAGCACGAAGCCGTCTTTTTCGACGGCGTGCTTGATCATGTCCAGCCACTCGCGGTCCTTGGCCGCGTCTTCCTTGTCTTGAGCCGCCGGATCGAACACCTGGATGCGATTGCCGCCCTCCTTTTGCGCCAGGCGGCAGGCCTCATTGACCTTGTCGAGCACCATCTGCGAACCGCTGATCTTCTCGGTCATCAGGCACACGCCGATGCTGGCATTCAGGCTGACCGAGCGCTTGCCGACGTCGAAGATGCGTTCCTCGAAGCGTTTGCGCACCTGCTCGGCGAACTGGATGCACGTTTCGTGCGACCGGCCGGTCAGGATCGCGGTGAAGGTGTGGTCGGCGAATCGTGCGACCACATCGGTCGCCGCCGCCAGTTCCTTGAGCAATTGGGCGACATCGCCGAGCAACAGATCGGCACAGCCCACGCCCACCTGATCGAGCACCTTGCGGTAGTCGTCGATCTCGATGTACAGCACCGACTGGTCGATCTTTCCGGCGTTGGCGTTGGCCACCGCCTTGTCGAGTTCGCCCATGAAGTGCTGACGGTTGAACAGGCCGGTGACCAGGTCCTGGCGCTTGAGGGCGTCCAGCTGCTCGGCCAGTTCGGCGCCGGCAGTCTGCTGACGGAAAATGATCTGCGTGGCCGGCTCGCCTTCGATGCTGGCTTCCGACAGCTCCATCACCGCGTCGAACATGCTGCCGTCGGAGCGCTTGGCGCGGACGTCGAGCTTTTCCGGCGGTTTCTCGCCGCGGCTCTGCAGCTTCAGTACGTTGCGGAACTTCTCGGCGTCCTCGCGCGCGATCAGGTCGAGAATCGCCAGGCCTTCGATCTCGTCGAAGTCCTCGAATCCGAACATCTCCAGATAGGCGCGGTTGGCGTAAACGTGCATCCCCTCGTGCACATAGGCAATCGGATCGCGCGAACTGCCGAGCAGGGAATGTGCGCGCCGCTCGCTTTCGCGCCATGCGGCCTCCATCTTGCGCAGATTGCGGCGCGTGCTCAGGTTTTCGAATTCGCGCAGCACGACTCTCTGGAGATGGTCCGACACGGTGCGCAGCGCGACATCGCGCGCACCCTCGCGCATGCTTTTCAGCACGGCTTCCTGGGTCACGGTGTCGAGCAACTGGATCAGCGACATGTCCTTGCCGCTGCGATTGACGATCGCGGCGGTGTCGGCAAGGCTGATGTGCCTGGTTTTCGGACTGACCAATACGATGTCGGTGCTGCCCGCATCCAGGGCCGCCTTCAGTTGCTCGGCGTTGTCCACGCGATTGGGCCTGACCGCGATGCCGGCATTGCGGAGCAGGCTGATCACCTGCTCGGCGTCCTCGACCGACTCCTCGACCAGGAGAACGCGAAGGACTTTTTCAGCTTTGGCCATGGGGATGACGGGACTCAACGGACGAACTGTTGATTTTGACCGAAAGACGGTAGCAAATGCCAGAAATCCTGTGACCAAAAGTGATGGGAATTTGGGCAGCAGGTCGCAAACTGCCCGGATTCGGCACTGCTGAGCCACCGCGCCCGCTTCGCCGACGTGTAAAGCGCGTGCAGCGAGTCCGCGGTTCGAGCCAACGGCCGCGTCGGCGACCATCCCAACTGCGACGTTTGCGTCAACCCAGCACGGTCTTGCTGCGACGACCGGCATCCTCGCGCGCCAGGCGCGGTACCAGATAGCCCGGCAGACTGGCGCGCAGGGCGCGCAGCAAGCGGCGCGCGACGCGCAGATCGACCTGATAGTGCGCTGCCCCGGCGACGCGATCGAGCAGGTGCAGGTAATACGGCAGCACGTCGAACTCGCCCAGCCTCTCGCTCAGCTCGCGCAGCGTTTCGGCGTCGTCGTTGACGCCGCGCAGCAGCACCGACTGGTTGAGCAGCGTCGCTCCGGTGGCGCGCAGCCGCTGCAACGCCGCGCCGACCTCGGCATCGATTTCGCGGGCGTGGTTGGCATGGATCACCAGTACCACCGGCCAGGGCAATCCGCGCAGCCAGTCGAGCAGTTCAGCATCGACCCGCTGCGGCAACACGATCGGCCAGCGCGTATGGATGCGCAGCCGGCGCAGATGGGGAATGTGCGCCAGCGCCTCGGTGAGCTCGCGCAGTTTCGCCGTGGCCAGCGACAGCGGATCGCCGCCGCTCAGGATCACCTCGTGGATGCTGCGGTCGGCCGCGATCTCGGCGATGGCCGCGCGCCACTGGTCGCGCGCGGCCAGTTCCTCAGCGTACGGAAAATGCCGGCGGAAACAGTACCGACAATGCACCGCGCAGCTTCCGGTGGTAATCAGCAGCACCCGATGGGCGTACTTGTGGATCAGGCCCGGACCGCGGGTGCGTGCCAGGTCGCCGACCGGGTCGGTCACGAATCCAGCACCGGCATCGGCCTCGGCCGCCAACGGCAGGACCTGCCGCAGCAGCGGATCGGCCGGATCGCCGTGGCGCATGCGCTCGACGAACGGGCGCGGCACCAGCAGCGGAAACGAGGCGTCGTCGCTGATGCCGACGTCGGCGCGCGACAGACCAAGGTAAGCCAGCAGGGCGTCGACGTCGCGAAACGCCTCGCGCAATTGCTGCTTCCACGTCGCAACGACGTCCAGGTGCCGCGACCGGTGTGTACCAGCTATCATTCCAAGGTTATCTGCATAGCTGCGCGCCGATTGGCGCGCGTTTTCTGTTACCCATGATAGCCGCGCCCGACGCGCGGCTTGCGCACGGAGATGAAGATGGCCACGTACGGCATGAACGATGTCAAGAATGGACTCAAGATTCTGGTGGATGGCGATCCGTACACCATTGTCGACACCGATTTCATCAAGCCGGGCAAGGGCCAGGCGTTCACCCGCATCAAGATCCGCAACCTGAAGAACGGCCGCACGGTCGAGCGCACGATCAAGGGCAGCGATGCGATCGACGGCGCCGATGTGGTCGATACCGACATGCAGTTTCTCTACACCGACGGCGAGTTCTGGCACTTCATGCAGCCGGAGACCTTCGAGCAGTTCCAGGCCGACAAGGCAGCCGCCGGCGAAGCCGCCAAATGGCTGCGCGAGCAGGACATGTGCATCATCACGCTGTGGAACGGCGCGCCGCTGGCGGTGCAGCCGCCGAATTTCGTCGAACTCAAGATCGTCGAGTGCGATCCGGGCATCCGCGGCGATACCGCGCAGGGCGGCGGCAAGCCGGCCAAGCTCGAGACCGGCGCGGTGGTGCGCGTACCGCTGTTCGTCGAAAACGGCGAAACGGTGCGTTGCGACACGCGCAGCGGCGAGTACGTCGGCCGCGCCAACAAGTAGCCGGACGCGCAGGCCATGATCGCCGTCGACACGCTGATCGAGGCGCGCTGGGTGGTGCCGGTACTGCCCAAAGGCGTGGTGCTGGAGAACTACACGGTCGCGGTCGCCAACGGCCAGATCGTGGCGCTGTTGCCTACCGAACAGGCGCGCGCCTCCTACAGCGCGCCCGAGCGCGTGGTGCTCGAGCGCCACGCGCTGATGCCGGGCCTGGTCAACGCCCATTGCCATGCGGCGATGAGCCTGATGCGCGGCATTGCCGACGATCTGCCGTTGATGACCTGGCTGAACGAGCACATCTGGCCGGCCGAGGCGGCATTGATCTCGCCGGCCTACGTTGCCGACGGTGTCGAGCTGGCGGCGGCCGAGATGCTGCTGGGCGGCGTCACTGCGGTCAACGACCAGTATTTCTTCCCCGACGTGGCGGTCGAGGTTTACCGGCGCATGGGCATGCGCGCCGCGGTCGGGATGATCGTGCTCGAGTTCCCGACGCCCTATGCGCGCGATGCCGATGAGTACCTGCGGCGCGGCCTGGCGATGGCCGATTCGGTCAACGGCGATCCGCTGGTCCACGCCTGTTTCGCGCCGCACGCGCCCTACACCGTGTCCGACGACAGTTTTCGCCGCGTGCGCACCTATGCCGATCAACTCGGTGTGCGCGTGCACATCCACGTGCACGAGACCGCGTTCGAAGTCGAGGACTCGCGGCGCGTGCACAACGAGCGACCCCTGGCGCGGCTCAAGCGCCTGGGCTTCATGGGGCCGGACCTGACCGCGGTGCACATGACCCAGCTGACGCCGGCCGAGATCGACGACCTGGCCCGTCATCGCGTGGTTGTCGCCCATTGCCCCGAATCCAATCTGAAACTCGCCAGCGGCTTCTGCCCGGTCGCGCAGTTGCTCGCGGCCGGCGTTGCCGTGGCCATCGGCACCGACGGTGCGGCCAGCAACAACGATCTGGACATGTTCGGCGAGATGCGCAGCGCGGCGCTGCTGGCCAAGGGCGTGTCCGGCGATCCCTCGGTCATGGATGCCGCCACCGCGCTGGAGACCGCAACCATGGGCGGCGCGCGCGCCATCGGCCTCGAAGATCGCATCGGCAGCATCGAACCCGGCAAGCGCGCCGACCTGACCGCCGTCGATTTCGGCTGCCTGCAATTGGCGCCGGTGTTCAATCCGTTATCGCATCTGGTGTATGCGGTCTCGCGGCGCGATGTCAGCGATGTCTGGGTCGATGGCCGGGCGCGCGTGCGCGATCGCGTGCTGATCGGCGTCGACATCGATCGCCTTGTGAGCAATGCCGCGCGCTGGGCAGTCCAGGCGCAGGCGGCGATTCGCGCCCGCGGTGCGGCGTCATGAGCAACGTCGACAGCCAGGAACTGGCCCGTTTCGACAGCGTCGCCGCGCGCTGGTGGGATCTTCAGGGTCCGTTCCGGCCGCTCCACGAACTCAATCCGCAGCGACTGGCATTCATTGCGCAGCGCCAGCCGCTGGCCGGCATGCGTGTCGTCGACATCGGCTGCGGCGGCGGCATCATGAGCGAGGCGCTGGCGCGCGCGGGTGCCGAGGTGGTGGCGCTGGATCTGGCGCCGGAAGCCCTGGATGTCGCCCGGTTGCACGCGCTGGAAGCAGGCGTGCGGGTGGACTACCGATTGCAGTCGGCCGAGGACCTCGCCGTTGAAATGGCCGGTCAGTTCGACGCCGTCAGCTGCCTGGAAATGCTCGAACACGTGCCCGATCCGGTGTCGGTGCTGCGCGCCTGCGCGACCTTGTTGAAGCCGGGCGGGCGGCTGTTCCTGTCGACGCTGAACCGCACGCGCAAGGCCTTCGCGCTGGGCATCGTCGGCGCCGAGTACGTGCTCGGCCTGCTGCCGCGCGGCACCCATCGCTACGAGCGCTTCCTGAAGCCATCGGAACTGCGCCGGGCCTTGCGCGATCTGGGCTTCGACGACATCGAGTTCGAGGGTCTGAAGTACGATCCGTTCTCGCGCCACGTCGAGCGCAACCAGGATCTGTCGGTCAACTATCTGGTGGCAGCGGTCCGCTCATGC
This sequence comes from Rhodanobacteraceae bacterium, assembly GCA_016717705.1. Taxonomy (GTDB): domain Bacteria; phylum Pseudomonadota; class Gammaproteobacteria; order Xanthomonadales; family SZUA-5; genus JADKFD01. The sequence continues at coordinate 84,749 of JADKFD010000004.1, forward strand.
TGAGAGCGGTGCTGTTCGACCTCGACGGTACCCTGATCGATACCGCCGCGGACCTGCTCGGCACCCTCGATGACGTACGCGCGGAGCTCGGATTGCCCGCCTGCGCCAGCGCCTTGCCGGCGGCGGTTGCGGCGCGCGGTGGCCGCGGAATCCTCGCCCTGGGTTTTCCCGACGACCCGACGGCGCCTGATCGGTGGCTGCCGCGCTACCTCGAAATCTATGCGTCGCGACTGGCGCGCTGCAGTCGGCCCTATGCCGGGGTCGATGAGCTGTTGGCGCGGTTGGCCGAACACGGCATCGCCAGTGGCATCGTCACCAACAAGCCGGAAGCCCTGGCGCGCCAGTTGCTGGATGAACTGGGCTGGTCGCAGCGCTTTGCCGTGCTCGTCGGGGGCGACACCCTGAGCGTGCGCAAGCCGGCGCCGGAGCCGATCTGGCACGCTTGTGCCGTGCTTGGCCTGGCGCCAGAGCAGACCGCAATGGTCGGTGACGATCTGCGCGACATCGAGGCGGGACGCGCCGCCGGATGCGCTTTCACCGTTGCCGCGGCCTACGGATATCTGGAACAGCCCGCAGCGGTGCAGCACTGGGAGGCCGATCGAATCGTGGTCGATCCGAGTGGTCTGGCCGCGGCGCTGTTCGCGGAACCTGGTACGAGTAAAGGCGCGTGCTGAGCGGCGTCGCCCCGGAGTTGCTGGCTTTTTGCGGCGCATGGCTGGAGCGCGATCCGCGGCTGCTGCTGGCCTGCCAGTTCGCCGCCGCGGGCGACCAGCGAGAGCGATTTCTGGCGACCGCCGTGCTGCAGCGGGAACTGGCGCAAGCCGCGATTGCGGTCAGCGATCGCCGCGTAGCCGAGGCCAAGCTGGCGTGGTGGATCGACGAGGCCGGCGCCTGGGCACTTGGCCATCCGCGGCATCCGCTGGCCTATGGAATGGATGCCAAGGCCAGTGCGCATGCGCTGGCGCGATTGGTCGCGCTGCATGCCGACTGGCTGCAGGCGCCGTCGCCGGATGACTTCGCGGCGCTGGGGGCGCATGCAGCAGGCGCCACGGCGACTGCGGCTGGCCTGACCGGCGGCGCCGAGGAAGAAGCCTGGGCGCTGGCATGGCTGGGCGTGTCGATGCGCTTGTCGGCAGATGCCAGCGCGCCGCTGGCCAGCGTCATTCCGCTGGATTTGCTGGCCCGGCACGGCTTGCGCCGGTCGCAGTGGTCCGAACTGGAAGCAGGCGTGCGCGGGCGCGTGCTGGCGGAGCTGGCGGCGCAGGTTCCGCAGCCCAAGGTCGAAGCCTGCGGCCCGGCGATTGCCGCGCTGGCGGCGCTGGAGCGGCGCTGGCTGCGCCGCTTGCCGAGTCCGCGGGCCAGTCGTGTTGGTTTCGTCGACGTTCTTGTGGCGTGGCGGGCAGCGCGAAAGGCATCGCGCGCCAGCGCGCTCCTACAAATTCGCCGAGATTCCACGCAAGTTTTGTAGGAGCGCGCTCGCGCGCGATGCTGTCCAACCAGCAACCAGCAACCAGCAACCGAACCCAACCAGCAGCCCCACAAGCCGACGCAACTCCGGCGGCGACTCGCCGCGTTCCCAGACCTCGTCGAACAGGCGTTTGAGCTCATCGCGTCGCGGTGGATAGCAAACATCGCCGACCGCCTCGAAGCGATCGCCGAAGGTGCGGAACAGGTAGCCACCGCCATCGGTCAGCACATAGGCGCTGGGATAACTGGCGTCCTCGTGCGACACCCGGCGGATGTGCATGCTGCTCGACAGGCGCTGCGCCAGATCGACCAGTCGATGGCCGTCGCGCGCCACGCGCGCGGTGTCCTGCACCAGGATGCGCACGTGCGCGCGCCGACCGGACAGCGCCAGCTTGCGGATGACTTCCACTATCTCGGCGTCCTCGTACAGCATTGGCTCGAGGTCGCGGCTGTAGATGCAGATTTCGTGGCGCGCGCCGGCGAGCAAGGCCAGCGTGGCGTCACGCAACTCGCTGGCGCGCTCGGCGCTGAGTCGCTGTGCGAGCGGCGGGGCCGGCAGCAGCGAGGCCGTGGTCGAGCGTGCCGTAGCGGGTTCCGGCAGATCCATGACCATGCCCTGATGCGGAATTTCGCAGTCCAGATACTCCGGACCATCGATGACGAAACCGGCCTGGGCGTAGAACGGGATTGCATACTTTTGCGAACTCAGCCGCAGCCGGCGCATGCCGCGCGCTGCTGCGCGCTCCATCAAATGGCGCAGCAATGCCGCACCCACGCCCTGGCCGCGCCAGGCCTTGACCACCGCCATGCGCCCGATGCGGCCGTCGGCGAGCAAGCGACCGGTGCCGATCGGGGTGCCATCGGCGCTGCGCGCCAGCGCGTGGTCGGCGCCTTCGTCCTCGGCGTCCCATTCCTCGCGTTCCGGAATCTGCTGCTCGACAATGAAGACCTCGGTGCGTACCGCCTTGAGCGCGTCGGCGTCCACCGACCAGACCGCGGGTTCGATGAAATAGCGATCGTCGATCATGGCCCTGGCCTGGCTGCAGACTGTGGATGCGCAGGATAACCGCAGCCGGGCTTGTGGCGCGTCGAGTAGACTGGTGGCATGCACGTCATCGCGAGCCGAACATGAGTATCCCCGAACACTTTCGCGCCTATCGCATTCACACCAGTCCGCATCGCGCAGCGGTCGAGAACATCACGCTGGCCGATCTCAACAGCGGCGAAGTGACCATCCGCGTGGCCTGGTCGAGCGTCAACTACAAGGACGCGCTCGCCGGCACCGGGCAGGGCAAGATCCTGCGCCAGTTTCCGCTGGTGGGCGGCATCGACGTCGCCGGTCACGTGGTTGAATCGCGCGATCCGCGCTTTCGCGAAGGCGATGCGGTACTGACCACCGGCTCTGGCCTGTCGGAAACCCGCGACGGCGGCTACAGCGAGTACGCGCGGCTGGAGGCGGACTGGGTAGTGCCGCTGCCGCCGACCTTGAGCCTGCGCGACGCCATGGCCATCGGTACGGCCGGGTTCACCGCTGCGCTTTGCTTGTGGCGCATGCAGAGCGTCGGGCAGAAGCCGGACATGGGGCCGATCGTGGTGACCGGCGCTACCGGCGGCGTCGGCATGCTGGCGATCGACATCTACACCCGCGCCGGCTTCGAGGTGCACGCGATCACCGGCAAGCCGGAACAGTTCGAGGCATTGATCGCCGTCGGCGCGCGCCAGTGCGTGGCGCGCGCGGGCCTGTATCTGGGCATGCGGCCGATGGAGAGCGCGACCTGGGCGGGGGCGGTCGACAATGTCGGCGGTGACCTGTTGTCCGGACTGACGCGGATGATCAAACCGTGGGGATCGATCGCCAGTTGCGGTATGGCCGGTGGCATCGAACTGCATACCACGGTGATGCCCTTCATCATCCGCGGCATCAGCCTGCTCGGGATCAATTCCTCCGGTACGCCGTACCCGGTGCGCGCCGATCTGTGGCAACGGCTGGCGCAGGAATGGCGCCCGCGCCACCTGGAAAAGATCGTCACCCGCGAGGCAACGCTCGACGAATTGCCGGAGGTCTTCGATACCTTGATGGCAGGTGGCGCGCTCGGCCGAACCGTGGTGCGCATCGGTGGCGAGTAGTTGTCCGCTGATCATCGCGTATGGGTAGAATCGGGTCGATGAAAGCAGGTTAACGGCGGGGTACTTATGGCTCGGATCTTGATCGTCGACGATTCGCCTTCGCAACTCCTGGTGCTCAAGCGCATCGTCGAGGGGCAGGGGCACGAAGTGTTCACCGCTGAGGATGGTCAGCAGGGTGTGGATATGGCCAAGAAGCACATCCCGGATCTGATCCTGATGGATGTGGTGATGCCCAATCTGAATGGCTTCCAGGCGACGCGTACGATTGCGCGCGAGAAGACCACCAGCCATATCCCGGTGATCCTGGTAACCACCAAGGATCAGGAAACCGATCGCGTCTGGGGTTTGCGTCAGGGCGCAAAAGGTTACATCACCAAGCCGGTCAACGAGGCGCAGTTGGTCAAGGCGATCTCGGAACACCTGCCGCGCTGATTCTTGGCGGCACGGCGGCACGAAACGGGGCGCCGCGGCGCCCCGTTCTGTTTGTTTGCTGGGGTCGGGATGGGCAAAGTCCCTTGACGAGCTGCGCCCCTGCGGCGCCGCTCTGCCAGCTCAACGCCCGCGCGGATTGAAGTCCGCGTAGTGGTTGCGCAGCCCTTCGTAAGCCGCGCGATCGGCATCGGTCCTGGCTGCCGGCACCTGAATCTGCAGCACCACGAACTGGTCGCCGGAAGGCTCCCCTGGCAGTCCGCGACCCTTGAGCCGCAGGCGTCGACCGCTTTGCGAACCGGCGGGGATGGCCATCTCCACATCGCCACCCAGGGTCGGGATCGGAATACGCGCCCCGAGCGCCGCTTCCCATGGCGCGATCGGTACGTTGACCGTGATATTGCGCCCGTCGACCGCGAAGCGCTCGTCGCCGCGCAACTTGATCTGCAGCAGAAGATCGCCCGGCGTCCCATCGGGACCGACATGACCCTGCCCGGACAGGCGGATCGACTGCCCCGACTGGATGCCTTTGGGAATTTTCACCTCCAGAGTGCGCGTACCGCGAGGGCCCTGCAGGCTGAATCGTTGCTTGCCGCCAGCGTAAGCGGTCGCCAGATCCACCTCCAGTTCGGCGCGCACCTCAGCGGCGCCCTCCGCCCGAGCGCGACGTCCGCCGCTGGTGCCAGCGCCTCCCGGTCCGCCACGCATGCGGCCAAACAGGGATTCGAAAAAATCGCTGAACTGGCCGTTGCCGGCGTCACCGAAATCGAAGCCGCCGTGGCCACCGCTGGGCCGGAATTCATCGCCCGCGCGGAATCCATTGGCGCGCGCCTGATCGTAGGCCGCCCGCCGTTCCGGCTCCTTGAGCGCCTCGAAGGCCTCATTGATGTCCTTGAAACGTTCCTCGGCGTTTTTTTCCTTGCTGACGTCCGGATGAAACTTGCGCGCAAGCTTGCGGTAGACCGACTTGATCTCGTCGGCCGACGCATCCGGCTTCACGCCGAGTACCTCGTAGTAGTCCTTGAATCGCATGCCTGAACCAGGAAGAGGGAATGGGGTCGAGGATACGGGCTTCGGTTGACCGCAGGAATTTGGGTTTGTGGCAATCGTAGGCCGCGTGTGCGCGGCTTCATCGCGCTCACCGGCGCTCTGGTGGCCCAGGGACCAAGAGCGCCGGTGAGCCGCTGCGCGGCACACGCGGCCTACTTTCCGGGTCACTCAGTGATTGATGTTGATCCGGCGCGGCGTGGTTTCCGGGCGCTTCGGGATGACGATCTCGAGCACACCGTGCTTGCCGCTGGCGGTGATGCCTTCGGCGTCGGCGCTGTCCGGCAGCGCGAAGCGGCGATAGAAGACGCCATGCGAGCGCTCGACGCGCGTGTACTTCTCGTTCTCTTCCTTGGTCTCGTGCTTGCGCTCGCCCTTGATCGACAGAATGCCCTTCTCCATGTGGATCTCGATGGCGTTCGGATCGACGCCCGGGATGTCCGCCTGGATCACGAAGCGGCTCGGTTCCTCCTTGATGTCCACATGCGGCGCCCACTGGCTGGTGACCACATTGGACTGATCCTGATTGTCGCCATTGAAGAGTTTTTCCATCAGTTCGCGCAGGTCGTTCGGTGCATTGACCGGCAGGTTCCACGGGCTGTAGCGGGTAATGGCCATGATCAAAATCTCCTCATTTGGATCGCGACACCTGCGTCGCTCGTGGACAAAAAATGTGGCTGGCGAGCGGGATTTCAAGATTGCATCGCATGCGATGTGCCGCGCGGTTCAGATGCGTGGAGGTCGTCCAGTTGTGGAGGGAAAGGCGTCCGGACAAGGTCCGGACCCACGACGTCCTCGCTTCGGTGGGTCCGGACCCTGTCCGGACGCCTCTGTTGACGACGGCCGCAGACCCGCGAGGGACAGGCGCTTCTATACTCCGCGGCCCGTTCCTGATGGCCGAGTCCCTACCGTGCAACTGATCGACATCGGCGCCAATCTCAGCCATGAATCCTTCGCCCATGATCTGTCGAGCGTGCTCGACCACGCGCGCGCGGCGGGCGTCGCCCAGATCATCGTCACCGGTGCCAGTGAAAAGGGCAGCATCGATGCCCACGCGCTGGCGCAGCGCTGGCCGAAGTACTTGTACGCCACGGCTGGCGTGCATCCGCACCATGCGGGCGATTACACCTCCGAGACGCACGAAACCCTGCGTGCGCTGCACCAGCATGCCGACGTGGTGGCGGTCGGCGAGACCGGGCTCGACTATTTCCGCGATCTGTCGCCGCGGCCGACCCAGCAGTTCTGCTTCGAGCAGCAACTGGAACTTGGCCTGGCCTGCGGCAAGCCGCTGTTCCTGCACCAGCGCGACGCGCACGACGATTTCATCGCCATCCTGCGCCAGGTGCGCGATCGCTTGAGCGCCTGTGTCGTGCACTGCTTCACCGCCGACAAGCGCGAGCTCTACGAGTGCCTGGATCTCGATTGCCACATCGGCATCACCGGCTGGATCTGCGACGAGCGCCGCGGCGCGCACCTGCTGCCGCTGGTGAAGTCCATCCCGGCCAATCGCCTGATGATCGAGACCGACGCGCCCTATCTGTTGCCGCGCACGCTCAAGCCGAAGCCCAAGACCCACCGCAATGAGCCGAAGTACCTGCCGTGGGTGCTGGATGCGGTGGCCGCGGCGCGCGGTGAGACGTCCGAGCAGTTGGCGGCAAGCACGGCCGCGACGGCGCGAGCGTTCTTTCGCTTGCCGTGAATCTGGAGTGCGGTGGCTTGCCACCGCTCTGGATGCTGTTGACGGCAAGCAGACCAGAGCATCCAGAGCGCCGGCAAGCCGGCGCACTCCAGATCACGCCCTGAGCCCCACACCCTTGTCGAGCAACCGCAGGCAATACGCCCCGAGCACCAGTATCGACACCAGCATGATCGCGAAGGCGGTGCCCACCGGCACATCGCTCTCGCCGAGCACGCCAAAACGGAAGGCGTTGACGGTGTACAGGATGGGATTGGCCAGCGACACGTTGCGCCAGAATTCCGGCAGCAGGCTGACTGAATAGAACACGCCGCCTAGATAGGTCAGCGGGGTCAGGATGAAGGTCGGGATGATCGAGATGTCGTCGAATTTCTTGGCGTAGACGGCATTGACGAAGCCGGCCAGCGCGAACAGCACCGCGGCCAGGATCACGCTGGCCAGCATCACCAGCGGGTGTGCAATCGACAGATCGGTGAACAGCAACGAGACGATCAGCACGATGCCGCCGACCATGCAGCCGCGCAGCACGCCGCCGGACACGTAGCCGGCGAGGATCACCCAATTGGGCGTTGGCGACACCAGCAGTTCCTCGACATAGCGGCCGAACTTGCTGCCGAAGAAAGAACTGACGACATTGGCATAGGCGTTCTGGATAACGCTCATCATCACCAGGCCAGGCACGATGAAGTCCATGTAGCGGTGGCCGCCCATTTCGCCGATGCGGCTGCCGACCAGTTGCCCGAAGATCAGGAAATACAGCGTCATCGTGATCGCCGGCGGCACCAGGGTCTGTCCCCAGATGCGCAGGATGCGATTGATTTCCTTGATGACGATGGTCTTGAACGGAACCCAGCGTACGGCGGCGCTCATGCGGCGTCCTTCGGTTTTTCCAGCAGGCGCACGAACAGTTCCTCCAGGCGATTGGCCTTGTTGCGCATCGAGCGCACGCCGATGCCGGCGGCGCTGAGGATGGCGAACAGGCCATTGAGTTCGGTGCCGCGCGGGACATCGACTTCGATGGTGGTGTCATCGACCCGATGCACCAGGCAATCGGGCAGGTCCGGCGCGACGGCCAGCGGCTGCGACAAATCAAAAACAAAGGTCTCGCGATCGAGCGTGCCCAGCAGCGCCTTGACCGTGGTGTTCTTGACGATCATCCCGTGGTCGATGATCGCGATGTTGCGGCACAGGCTCTCGGCTTCTTCCAGGTAATGCGTGGTCAGGATCACCGTGGTGCCGGCGCGGTTGATGTCTTTCAGATAGGTCCACATCGAACGCCGGATCTCGATGTCCACGCCCGCTGTGGGCTCGTCGAGAATCAAGAGCTTGGGCGTGTGCATCATCGCGCGGGCAATCATCAGCCGGCGCTTCATGCCCCCGGACAGCGTGCGTGAGGCGACATCACGCTTGTCCCACAGCGACAGCTGCTTCAGGTACTGCTCGGCGCGGGTCTTGGCCAGTTCGCGCGGCACGCCGTAGTAACCGGCTTGATTGACCAGAATCTCGAAAGGCTTTTCGAACTGGTTGAAGTTGAATTCCTGCGGCACCAGGCCGATGTGCGCCACGGCAGCGCTGCGCTCGGTCACCACACTCTTGCCAAAAACCTTGATGTCGCCCGAACTCGGCCGCACCAGCGAGGCGGCAATACCGATCAGCGTCGACTTGCCAGCGCCGTTGGGCCCGAGCAGTGCGAAGAAATCGCCCTCCTCGACGGTCAGCGAGATGCCCTTGAGTGCCTCGACCCGCGTGCCATAGGTCTTCTTGAGATCAACTACATCGAGCGCGTACATGGCGCGCCTCGTTCAGAAAATGGAAGGGGCGCGAGTATAGGGCCAGCGTTGTCGGCGGGATGAACCGCGTCAAGCCAGGGCAGGGGTCGCGCCGCCGTGGTGCGAGCATGGCCCGAGTTCCGAGTCCCGAGTCACTTACATTCCGATATAAGCATCGAATGTCCCACCACGTCCTCCTTATCCTGCATCTGCTCGCCGCTGCGGTTTGGGTTGGCGGGCACGTGGTATTGGTGCTGGGTTACGTGCCGGAGGCCATCCGCAGTCGCGACCCGCGCGCATTGCTCGACAACTACCAGCGCCTGAACCGGATTGCGCTGCCGGCCTTGCTGGTGGTGACCGTCAGCGGTTTATGGCTGGCGTTGAACTGGTTGCCGCAGATCGGGCTGTGGTTCGAGCCGTCGATGCCGATCGCCTTGGTGATCCTGGCCAAACTGCTGCTGCTGGTGCTGACCTTGCTGCTGCTGGCCTACCTGCGTCTGCGGGTGCTGACCGCATTGACGCCGGATCGCGTCGCGCGCCTCGGGCTGGTCTTCGCGCTGCTCGCCCTGCTGGCACTGGTAGCGGCCGCCATCGGGCCGAGCTTCCGCTACGGTGGATTCGGGTAGGAGCGACGCGTGCGTCGCGACCGGCGATGCGACGAAGCTGATGGTCGCGACGCACGCGTCGCTCCTACAACGGCGGTCGATTCACCGGCTAACATCAGCCCCGGGCACCGCCAATTTCATGGACCGCGATCATGGACCGCTACGAACGCATCGTCCGCCTGCATCGATTGCTCAAGCACAACCGCACGGGCGTGTCGCTGGAGCGTCTGATGGAGGAGATCGAGGCCTCGCGGGCTACGGTCTACCGCGACGTCGCATTCCTGCGCGATGCGCTCGGCGCACCGATCGAAAGCGATCTGGAGTCGCACCGCTTCAAGTACGTGCCGGACGCCGATCAGGTGTTCGAGCTGCCGGGTCTGTGGTTGTCTCCGGACGAGGTCTACGCGCTGCTGGTCGCGCGACAGGCGCTGACCGCGCAGACCGATGGCGCGCTGGCCGAAGCGCTGGGCGATCTGGGCCCACGGCTGAAGGGACTGGTCGGTGAACGCGTCGATCACCTGGGACGCATCCGCGTGTTGCGCCAGGCCAGCCGCAAGCTCGACGATGCGACTTTCCGCACGGTCACCGGAGCAGTGCTCGAACGCAAGCGGCTGAGCTTCAGCTACCGCGCGCGCTCGACCGGCGAGGGCAGCGTGCGCACCACCTCGCCGCAGCGGCTGACGCACTATCGCGACAACTGGTACCTGGACGCTTTCGACCACGACAAGCGCGGCCTGCGCAGCTTCGCGCTGGACCGGGTGACCGCCGCGCGCATGCTGGAAGCCAGTGCCGAGGACTGGCCGGAAGCCGATCTCGATGCGCATTTTGCGTCGAGCTACGGCATCTTCTCCGGACCGGCGCGCGCCTGGGCGACGATCCGCTTCTCGCCGCACGCCGCGCGCTGGGTGGCCGACGAGCGCTGGCATTCGCAGCAGAAGGGCCGCTTCCTGCCCGACGGTCGCTTCGAGCTGCAGTTGCCCTTCGGCAACGCGCGCGAACTGCTGATGGATGTGTTGCGCTACGGCCCTGATGCCGAAGTCATCGCGCCGGTGTCTTTGCGCGAGGAGATGAAGCAGTTGCTGACGCTGGCGCTGACGGGGTATGCGGCCGGGCGATAGGTGGCTTCACCTGTGGGAGCGGGTTTATCCCGCGAGCGCTTGCCTTTTGAGCAAAAGCTCGCGGGATAAACCCGCTCCCACAGAAAGCGAAGAGCTCGCGGGATAAACCCGCTCCCAGAGGAAGCGAAAAGCTCGCGGGATAAACCCCCACAGGAAGCTCAGCTGCCGCGCCGCGCCATGAACGCGATCTTCTCGAACAGCTGCACGTCCTGCTCGTTTTTCAGCAGCGCGCCGTAGAGCGGCGGGATGACCTTGCGCTGGTTCTTCTCGCGCAGGGTCTCGACCGGGATGTCCTCGGCCAGCAAGAGCTTGAGCCAGTCGAGCAGTTCGCTGGTCGATGGCTTCTTGCGCAGACCCGGGGTCTCGCGCAGCTGGAAGAAGGCGGCCAGCGCTTCGCGCAGCAGATCCTGCTTCAGACCCGGAAAGTGCACGTCGACGATCTGGCGCAGGGTTTCCTCGTCGGGGAAGCGGATGTAATGGAAGAAACAGCGACGCAAAAAGGCGTCGGGCAGTTCCTTTTCGTTGTTGCTGGTGATGATGACGATCGGCCGCGTGCGCGCGCGCACCAGTTCCTGGGTCTCGTAGACGTAGAACTCCATGCGGTCGAGTTCGCGCAACAGATCGTTGGGGAATTCGATGTCGGCCTTGTCGATCTCGTCGATCAGCAGCACCAGGCGCTGATCACTGACGAAAGCCTCCCACAATTTGCCCGGCACCACGTAGTTCTTGATCTGGCTGGCGCGCGGATCGCCAAGCTGGGCGTCGCGCAAGCGGTTGACGGCATCGTATTCGTAGAGGCCGTGCTGCGCCTTGGTGGTGCTCTTGATATGCCACTCGACCAGCGGTGCGCCGACCGAGCGCGCGATCTCCTGCGCCAGCAGCGTCTTGCCGGTGCCGGGCTCGCCCTTGACCAGCAGCGGGCGTTCCAGCGTGATGGCGGCATTCACCGCGAGTTGCAGCTCGCGTGGGGCGACGTAGCGATCGGTACCGGAGAAGCGCATGGGGGGCTCGGGCTTTGCGGCGATGGTGCGAAGATATCGCGAGTTGTGTCGAGGGCACGAGGGCAAGAGGGCACGAGGGCACGCCAAGACTTCAGGCAAGCGAACGGATATCGAGCTGGGTTGACCAAGCGACGCCGCTTCGTGCGAGCCTTTTCGTGCCCTCGTGCCCTCGTGCCCTCGTGCCCTCGTGCCCTCGTGCCGTCGCAAAGCTCAACGCGGACAAGCCACCTCAACACCGCTCGCGTCATAACACGCACCGCTGTGCTGCACGCCCTGGCCGGTGGCTGCGGTGGTCTGTCCCTGGTAGCTGTTGCCGGCGGCGCTGGTGGCGCTGGTGTTGCGCACGCCGCTCAGGTTGCCGTTGCCGTCGCCACTGGCCGAGCCGCTGGTCTGCAGGCGTCCGCCTGCGGCGCTCTGCGCGGCGGCGCCGCCCTGGCGATTGAAGCTGCCGTCGGCATTGGCGCTGAATTGGCCAGCGCGCGCGGCGCGCCCACCGGCGGCAGTTTCGACGGCGCCTGCGCTGCCACCGACGGCGTTACCCGCGCCGTCGGTGGCGACACCGGCGCCACGCGCGTAGCGACCGCCATTCGGGCCGCTGCCGGCGGCGGCGCTGCCGGCAGTGACACCGCCTGCCGCATTCTCGGTGGCGCCGCGCGCCTTGACGCGTCCGGCGGCATCGGCGGGCAGCGACAGCGACAGGGCGGTGAGGGTGGCGAGTGCAAGCAAGGTGGATTGGATCAGTTTGTTCATGGTGGATTCCTCGGGACGTGGCAATTGAAAGTCGTGTAGGTCAGGTTGTCCGCGCAGCGGACCACGTGACATCGGTGTTCCTTCGTCACGTAGCTGGCTTCGCCAGCAACGTGACCTACGTGAGGAAAAGGGCGTTCAACCCTCGCCCTGCAGCACCTCGAAAGCGCGGATGGCGCGCTCGGCGCGCTCGGTGACCTCGATCAGGAACTCGCGCACCTTGGCCTGCTGTTGCGGATCGAGGCTGGCGTAGAAGGCCAGGCGGCGTTCGCGCAGCTGGCGCTGTTCCATCAACGCCGTCAGGGCGATCGCCTGGTAGTCCTGGCCGAGTGCCCGCAGGTCCGCATTCGGCTCGGCCAGCGCTTCGCGGGTCTGGGCGAGTTCCAGCTTGATGTGCATCAGGGTGTCCTGGCGCAGCGCCTGGGCGTCGGCCTGGATGGTCTGCCACTGAGCGGCTTGTGTTGCATCGAGACCCAACTCGCTGGGGGTCGGCGGCGTCGGGCGATTGAAGAAGGGACCGGCTACGGCGTTGCCGGTGCCGGAGAGGCCGGCGACCAGCGCCAGGGCGAGCAGCAACTTGCGGATCATGGGTGCATCCTCGGGGGCGCCGCCCGATTGGCGGCAGGGTCAGCATCGCGCCGGTCGGTAAGCGATCTATGTGAGGAAACGATCCAGGTGTAAGCAGATGTTTCCAGCGATGCGATTGCGCACATCTGCTCACTTGCGCGCTTGCCGCGCAGACCCGCGCCCGGCTACAAAGCACCCATGAACACGGAACGCATCTTGCTGGTGGACGACGACGCGGGCCTGCGCGATCTGCTGTCGCGTTATCTCGGCCGCGAGGGTTTTGAGGTCAAGGCGGCGGCGGAGGGTGTTGCCGCGCGGCGGGCGCTCGATCAGGGGCACTTCGACCTGATCGTGCTCGATCTGATGCTGCCCGGCGAGGACGGGCTCAGCCTGCTCAAGCGCTGGCGCGTCGAAGGCGTGCCGACGCCGGTGATCATGCTGACCGCCAAGGGTGACGAGGTCGATCGCATCGTCGGCCTGGAACTGGGTGCCGACGACTACCTGCCCAAGCCGTGCAACCCGCGCGAATTGCTGGCGCGGATTCGTGCGGTGCTGCGACGCGCCGCCAGTGTCGGGGTGCCGGGGACGCCCGGCGAGGTCGAGGCCATGGTGAATTTTGGCCGCTGCAGCCTGGATCCTGCCGCGCGCACGCTCAGCCGGGATGGCGAAAGACACCGCCTGACCAGCGGCGAGTTCGCCTTGCTGAGCGCGATGGTGCGCCATCCGCGGGTGCCGTTGACGCGCGATCGCTTGATCAGCCTGGCGCGCGGGCGCGACAGCGATCCCTTCGAACGCTCGATCGATGTCGCCATCTCCAAGCTGCGCCGGCTGATCGAGGACGACCCCAAGGCGCCGCGCCACATCCAGACGGTCTGGGGGCATGGTTATGTCTTCGTCCCCGATTGAATCCGCAGCGGTCGCGGAGGGTCCACGGCCGCGCCGCAATCGCGGCGCCGGCTGGCGCACGGTGCACCTGCTGCTGGCCGCGCTGCTCGGTTTCCTGCTGGTGCTCGGCGTCACCGCGACGGTGTTGCTGCGCTACTCGGCGTTGCAGCCCTCGGTGCGACAACTGGCGCTGCCGCTGACCGCAGTCGTCGATCTGATCGACGCCAGCGATGCCGGCAACGACCAACTGGCCACGCTGGCCCTGGCACGCCAGAACATCTTGCGCGCGCCGACGCCGCCGGCGCCATCAGCCCTGGTGCCGATTCCGTTTCTCGATGCGCTGGCGAGCCATCTGCGCGAGCAGACGCGGCGCCAGGTGCAGATCGAGCGCGCCGTCGATGGCGGCACGCGCCTGTGGATCAGCAGCGCGCGCGGCGACTGGATCGGCGTACCGCTGGAACCGCTGCGCTCGCTGGTGGCGCGCTTCGCGCTGGTGATCGTGCTGATCGCCACGCTGTTGGCAGTACTGTCGGCGTGGTGGTTGGCGCGACGTCTGGCCGCCCCACTGGAACGCCTGGCGCGGATCGCCGCGCGCCTGCCGGAACCGGTCGACGTGGCCGACTTTCGCGTCAGCGGGCCGCGCGAGGTGCGCCTGCTCGGCGATCGTCTGGCCGAAGCACTGGGGCGCATCGAGACGCAACGGCGCGAGCGCGATCTGATGCTCGCCGGCCTCAGTCACGATCTGCGCACGCCGCTGATGCGTCTGATGCTGCGCATCGACCTGCAAGATGCCATCCCCGAGGAAGAACGCGCGGCGCTGAATGCGGATGTCGGCGAGCTCGACCGGCGCATCGACCGCTTCATCGAACACGCGCGCACTGGCGCCGAAGAGCCGATGATCGCGCTGGATCTGGTTTCGCTGCTGCGCGCTGGTATAGCTGCCAGCCGCGAACGCGGGCACCGCTGGCAGGTCGAACTACCCGATCACGCCCGACTGCGCGGCCAACCCGGCGTGCTCGCACGCCTGCTTGCCAATCTGCTCGACAATGCCGAGCAACATGGCGCGCAACCCTTTCGGATTGCCCTCGATCAGCGGCCTGCGGTGGGTCCAGTCGGTGCGACGTGGTGCCTGCGGCTCGACAACCAGCTTGCCGACTCGGGCAGCGCCGACAAACCGGGCACGCCGGCTCATCGCGGTTTCGGGTTGGCCTTGTGCCGGCATATTGCCTTGGCCCACGGCGGCAGCCTGGAAAACGGCTGCGCGAATGCTGGGTACTGGGTCGAGCTGCGCTTGCCGGCGGCCGAGGTTTGACCGGTTGGGCGGTTCGGGGCTTTCAAGAGCATCGCGCGCAAGCGCGCTCCTACAATTTGCTGTAGTTCCGCGGAGGACTTGTAGGAGCGCGCTTGCGCGCGATGCTCTGCCCACCACACGCCACTCGCGGCCAATACCGATGGACCACTCAGGCGTCGAGGCCTAAGCTGCAGGCTCACTTTGTCCGGAGTCACACCGATGACCATCTGCCCCGTTGCCCTCGCCGTCGGTTGCAAGAAATGCCCGATCTTCAGCATCTGCCCGGCCAAATCGCTGATCGGCGACCAGCCGTCCAAATCGGCCGAGCCGCCGCCGCCGGCGAGCAAGGCCAAGAGCAAGTCGAGCAAGTCCAGGAAGTAGTCGCGGTTTGCCCTGCCCGCTGACGCGAGTCAGGCGGCATTTGGCGACACTGCGCAATCCTCATCGGGTCTGATTGGCGACAAGGAGCGACTTCATGACGCGCTGGATGCTCCCGTTGATTCTGTGGATGTCGGCATCGACCGCCGGCGCAGCCAATTACTGGCAATGTGAGGATGTCGAAGCCATCCGCCGCGGCCCCGATGCGCTGGCGGAGATTCTCGGCGCCGAGGCCGATCGTTGCCGGCGCACCAGCGTGCGCGGCGTCGACACGCTCAATTGCGAACTGTCCAGGCCGCGCGCCGCCTTTGGCATGAGCGCCATCGAGGTCTCGGCCAGCATCCAGCAGGGCGGAACGCGGCGGCTGTCGCTGATCTTCAAGGCGGGCGACGAGCGCGTGCGCCAGGCGGTCGAGCGCCGCCTGCTGGTCAGCTTCGAGCCGGACATCGGCGGCTATCTGGCCATTTCCGCGGACGACGTGCAGCGGCGCTACCGCGTGGCCCTGCGCGACGATGGCGCCACCCAACTGGCCTGTGAAGTGACCGGCGAGCCCGACACGCGGCTGATGGCCGCCATCCAGGGTCGATTGGCCTATGAAGGTGCCGCCAAGGTGCCGACCCGCGTGTGCGCGATTCCGGTCGATACCGCCCTGCCGATGCGCTGCGTGGAGTTGCCGGTGCGGCTGAAGAAGTTCTACATCGCCGATCTCAGCAGCGCCGACTACTACCTGGCCGCTTACCCGCTGGAAGACAACCCGGATGGCGTGGTGGCCGCCTACGGCCGCAAGTTGCGCGAATGCAGTGATACCGAGGTCGGATGCGTGGCCACCTTGCTGGTGCCGCTGCACGTCAATGCCGGCATGACCCAGATCGGCATCAAGATCGAGCAGCGTTTCGCCGCAGTGCCCGAGCGCGTGGGGCGGGTACGCGAAGGGCGTTAGTCTCGGGAGAGTCCCGGTCGCCCCTGGCGGTGCGCTTATTCGCGCATCGAACCTGTGGGAGCGGGTTTATCCCGCGAAAGCTCTCGCGGAGTAAATCCGCTCCCACATAAGAATCAAAGACTTACGGCATGTTCGGTGAGAGCTACCGTTCCGGCCGCCGTAGTTGCTGCGCCGACGATTCCGCGTCGCCGTCAGCGGCATCCGCCGCATCCTCGACGTCGCCCGCGCCGTCACCGCGGATCAGCGCCTTGAGCGCCTGGAAAATTGCCCGTTGCGCGGCCGGCGCGCGGTTTTCGCGGATCTCGATTCCGGCCTGGCGCACCAGCTGGCGCAAGCGCTGGCGGTCGGCCTGCGGATAGCTCTCCAGCAGTTCGCCGAGGACCTCGTCGCCACCTTCGATCAGACGCTCGCGCCAGCGCTCGATCAGGTGCAGCTGGGCGGTTTCGCGGCGGCGCACTTCGAGCGGCTTGTCGACGGCGAGGCGGATCGGCTCCAGATCGTCGATCTGCTTGCGCATCAGCTTGGCGAGGAAGTGCACCTGGCGCTTGTGCGCGATGTGCGAAGTGATCTTCTGCGCCATGTGCACGGCGTCGAGCACGGTCTCGGGCAGCGGTACCTCGCGCATCTGCGAGGGCGTCAGCGCCACGATGCGCTCGGCCAGTTCCAGCACATCCCAAGCCTCGCGGCGGCGCTGGCTGCGGCTGGGCGGGAGGTCTTCGGTATCGATGTCGCGGTCACGATCAGTCATGGCGCAAGGTTAGCGGAAGTCGCAGGTGCAGCGAAGGGTGGGGTATCGGGGTCTGGACGAAAGGCATCGCGCGCAAGCGCGCTCCTGCAATTTGCCGAAGATTCACCGAGAACTTGTAGGGGCGCGCTTGCGCGCGATCGCCCTCGCGATATCCCGGGCGGAGTTCCGCGTCAAGTGTCCTTTGCTATAGGTAAAGCGCACTTGACATGACAAGTTTGCTTTACTAGCCTGAGCGCATCGACTTCAGGAGCCCGTCATGACTGCCGAACATCACACCGCCAAGCGTCGCTACATGATTCGTTTCCTCGGCGCGATGATGGTCTATTCGGTTCTCATCATGATTACCGGTCGAACCATCCGCCATGTGGATCCGACCTGGGCCAAGGTGTTGTTGTCATTGTTGCCGATCATCCCGATCGGCGTCGCCCTCAGCGAGTTGCTGCGTTTTGTCGCCAGTCTCGACGAGCTGCAGCGCCGCGTGCAGTTCGAGGCGGTGGCCACCGCTGGCGTGCTCACCTGCATGCTGAGTTTCGCCTGGGGAATGCTCGAAATGGCGGGTTTGCCGAAGCTGCCGATCGTGCTGGTGACGCCGCTGTTCAGCGCCAGCTATGGCTTCGGTGTGTGGCGCGCGACGCGGAAGTACCAGTGATGCGCGCCGCCCGGATTGCCACGCCATGAACAATCGTCTGCGTATCCTGCGCGCGCAACGCAACTGGTCGCAGGCCGATCTGGCCGACGCGCTGGGCGTGTCGCGCCAGACCATCAACGCCATCGAGACCGGCAAGTACGACCCGAGCTTGCCGCTCGCATTCAAGATCGCGCATGTCTTTGCGACGGCGATCGAAACCATTTTCACACCCGACGAGGAGTCGACTGCGCCATGAGACGCCTGATCCTGCCGCTCCTGATCGCTGTCGCCGCCGGAGCGCCCGCTCCGCAGGCGCTGGCGCGCCAGGTCGGCGAACTTAGCTTCGAGAAATGCGAACTGCCGGTGGTCGGCACACGACCGAGCAATCCGTTGAACGCCGAGTGCACCACGCTCGAAGTGCCGGAAAACTGGGACGACGCCGCTTCGCGCAAGATCAAGTTGGCCATTGCGCTGGTGCCCTCGCGCTCGCCCAAGCCCAAACCGGACCCGGTGTTCATCCTCGCCGGCGGTCCGGGCCAGTCGGCGCGCGAGTCCTGGCGCATGCTGGCCGGGACTTTCAAGGCGGTGCTCGCCGATCGCCACGTGGTGCTGCTCGATCAGCGTGGCACCGGCGCGTCCAACCGCTTTGATTGTCCGACGCCGGAGAACATCGATCTGCTCGCCACCGATGTCGACCCGCAGCAGGCCGCCGAACTGGCGCGAGCCTGCGTGGCGGCGGTCAAGGACACGCACGATGTGCGCTACTACGGCACCGAGGACGCCGCCCGCGATCTCGACCGCGCGCGCCAGGCACTGGGTGCGGAACAGCTCAACCTGGTTGGCATCTCCTACGGCACGCGCATGGGCCAGATCTACACCAAGCGCTACCCGCAGCGGGTGCGCAGCCTGTTGCTGGACAGCGTGATTCCCAATGAACTGATTCTCGGCACCGAGCACGCGGTCAATCTCGAGGACACGCTCAAGGCGCAGTTGGGTCGCTGCCGCGAGGATGCGCAATGCGGCAAGGCCTTCGGCGATCCCTATGCCAGCCTGCGCGAACTTGCAGCGCAGCTGCGCGCCAGTCCACGCATGGCGCCCGGTCGCAATCCGCGCAGCGGCGAGGCCGAGGAACAGGCACTGACCAGCGGCTCCCTGGTCGCGATCGCCCGGATGTTCATGTATTCGAGCGAGACGGCCGGCCTGTTGCCGTTGACACTGGCCGAGGCCAAAGCAGGTCGCTTCGAGCCGATGCTGGCGCAGGCGGCGATGATGTCCGAGGACATGGGCGCGCAGATCGCCACCGGCGTCAACTGGTCGGTGGTGTGCGCCGAGGACGCCGCGCAGTTCGCGCCCAGGCCGCAGGACGACGGCTTGCTGATGGGCCAGGACTTCATCGTCATGACCATCAACTGGTGCAGGGAATGGCCCAAGCGCGAGGTGCCTGCGGACTTCCACGCGCCGATGTCCGGGGCCACGCCAACGCTGATCCTGTCTGGTGAATTCGATCCGGTCACGCCGCCGCGCTACGGCGAGCAGGTGGTGAAGAACCTGCCCAATGGTCGCCATCTGATCGTGCCCGGCCAGGGCCACAGCGTGATGAGCCGCGGCTGCGGGCCGAAGCTGGTGGACGCCTTCATCGACAGCGCCGACGCCAGATCGCTGGAAGCCGACTGCCTCAAGGAGCAGACGCCGGCGCCGTTCTTTTTGAATTTCTCGGGAGTGCGCCGTGATCGAACTAACCGACCTGCGCAAGACCTTCGGCACCGTCAAGGCAGTCGACGGTGTCAGCTTTACCGCCAGAGACGGCGAAATCACCGGTCTGCTCGGCCCCAACGGCGCCGGCAAGACCACCACGCTGCGCATGCTGTACACGCTGATGAAGCCGGAAACCGGGCATATCAGCGTCGATGGTGTCGACATCACCAGGGATCCCGACAGCGCCCGGCGCAAGCTCGGCGTGCTGCCCGATGCGCGCGGCCTGTACAAGCGGCTGACGGCGCGCGAGAACATCGAGTACTTCGGGCGCCTGCACGGGCTCGACGAGGCGACGCTGAAGCAGCGCACCGATGCGCTGATCCGTTCGCTGGCCATCGAGGACATCGCCGGCCGGCGCACCGAGGGCTTCTCCAACGGGCAGCGCGTGAAGACCGCCATCGCCCGTGCGCTGGTGCACGACCCGCGCAATGTGCTGCTCGACGAGCCCACCAACGGGCTCGATGTGATGGCCACGCGGGCCCTGCGCAAATTCATGTTGCAGCTGCGCGCCGAGGGCCGTTGCGTGTTGTTCAGCAGTCACATCATGCAGGAGGTCGCCGCGCTGTGTGACCGCATCGTGGTCATCGCCAAGGGCCGCGTCGTGGCGCAGGGCACGGCGGATGAACTGCGCGCGTTGACCGGTGAGGCGAATCTCGAAGACGCCTTCGTCAAAGTCATTGGTTCGGAAGAAGGACTGTCGCTATGAGCCCGTGGAAGGTGGTCTTTCTCAAGGAAGTGCGCGAAAACATGCGCGACAAGCGCACCATGTTCAGCACCTTCGTGCTCGGCACCTTGATGGGTCCGGTGCTGTTCGCCGGACTGATCGCGCTGATGATCTCGATCATGCTGGAGCGCGGTGAAAAGCCGTTGGAGCTGCCGGTAGTCGGCGCCGAACATGCGCCCAATCTGGTCGCCTGGCTGAAAAACCATGGCGTCGAGATTGAAGACGCGCCGGCCGATCCGGAAGCCGTGATCCGCAAGCGCGACAAGGACGTCATCCTGCGCATCCCCGCCGGAATTTGCGCAGCGTGGCGCGAAGGACGCGCGGCGACCGTGGAGCTGATCGTCGACCGCTCGCAGCAGAAGGCCGAGCAGACGGTCGGCCGCGCCGAGCGGCTGCTGGCCGAATACAGCGGGCAGACGGCGTCCTTGCGCCTGGTCATGCGCGGCATCAGCCCGGAGGTGGTGCAGCCGGTGCTGATCGCCGATGTCGATCAATCGACACCGCAGAGCCGCGGCGGCATGTTGCTGTCGATGTTGCCGTACTTGCTGATCCTCACCGTGTTCGCCGGCGGCAACTATCTCGCCACCGACGCCACCGCCGGTGAGCGCGAACGCCAGTCGCTGGAACCGCTGCTGATCAACCCGGTCAGTCGCGGCCAGATCATGGGCGGCAAGCTGATCGCCACCTTTGCTTTCGCCGTGGTCTCGCTGGCGATCTCGCTGGTGGCCTTCTCGTTGACGGCGAAGCTGGTGCCGGTCGAGAAGATCGGCATGGTGGTCAAGATGGGCCCCAGCGAATGCGCGCTGCTGTTCCTGGTGGTGGCGCCGCTCGGCCTGATCGGCGCCGGCCTTTTGACCAGCGTGTCGGCCTTCGCCAAGGGTTTCCGCGAGGCGCAGACCTACAACACGCTGCTGATCATCCTGCCGGCGATCCCGTCGATGCTGATGGCGCTGAACCCGGTCAAGCCGGCCGACTGGATGTACACGGTGCCCTTGCTCAGCCACCAGCTGCTGATCGAGCAGACCGTGCGTGGCGAGTCGCTGGTGGCCTGGCAGGTGGCCGCATCGATCAGCGCCACGCTGGCCATCGGCGTGGTCATCGCGCTGATCGCGGCGCGCCTGTATCACCGCGAGCATCTGGCGATTTCAGCGCAGGAGGGCGGCTTAGGGGGCACGCGGCTGGGCCGCGCGAAGCGAAACGTGAAACGGCAATTTGGCAGGCGTAGTGAAGCCTCGTTTCACGCCCGCTGCCCTCGGCTACCTTTCCTTCTTCTTCAACACATCGCGCAAGGCACGAGCCATCGCCGCGTCGTGCAGCTTGCGCTCGCGGCGGGCGACCGCACCTTCGCCGGCGCGGGCGATCTCACCGCTGAGCTTGCTCCAGCTGGCCAGGCGCGCGGGTTCCAGCTGTCCTGTTTCGACCGCTTCGCGCACTTTGCAGCCGGGTTCCTTTTCATGGCCGCAGTCGCGAAAACGGCAACTGGCCGCGAGCGCGTCGATGTCGTCGAAGCCGGCTTCCTTGAGGTCTTCGTCGCCGGTCAGCTTGATTTCGCGCAGTCCGGGCGTATCGATCAGGCAGGCGCCGCCCGGCAGCGACTTCAGCGCACGCGACACCGTGGTGTGGCGACCGCGGCCGTCGTTCTCGCGCACCGTGCCGGTGGCCTGGATTTCGCTGCCGAGCAGGGTGTTGGTCAGGGTCGATTTGCCGGCGCCGGAGGAGCCGATCAGCACCGCGGTCTGGCCGGGCAACAGGGACGCCATCAACTCAGCGCAACTCTCCGCGGACTTGGCGTTGATCGCGTAAAGCGCCGTGGTGGGCGCGATGGCCGCCACGTCGGCGCGCAGCGTTTCGAAGTCCTCGGTGCGATCGGCCTTGGTCAGGATCAGGCTGGGGCGCGCGCCCGAGTTGCTGACCAGCGTCAGATAACGTTCGATACGGCGCAGATTGAAGTCGCGGTCCATGCCGGTGACGATCAGCACGTGATCGATGTTGGTGGCGATCGCCTGGCGCGCCTGAGTCTCGCCAGCGGCGCCGCGCTCCAATGTCGAAAAGCGCGGCAGCAATTCCTCGATCATCCACTCGCCGCCATGGCGCAGCGCAGCGATGCACCAGTCGCCTACGCACGGCCGCTGGCTCGCCTGTTCCACCCGATGACGCAGGCGCGGCAGCGATTTGGCCGGCCAGATGTCGACGCCGTCATGGATCACGTAGCCGGAGCGATGCTGCTCGATGATGCGCGCGACGATGCTGTCGACGGGAATGGAAAGGTCGGGCCAGTGCTCGGCGGAAAAGCCGATGTGCGAGAGCCGTTCGATGTCGGGGGTATTTGCCATGAGTGGCGGAGTCTAGCTCACCAATCTCCACCGGCAGTCGTGCGATCCTTGCCGCCCGAACAACTGGGGAGACTGAGAGCGCACTCATGCGTCCGGCACTCGACCACCCATCACCCGCATGGCGGCGCGGCCGGGCGGCGGCCGCGCCCACTCTATACGCCTGCCCTTTGCGGGGCGGGTGGCGCCCGGCGGCCCTGGCCCGGGGCGCCCAGACGGAATGCACGGGCGCCTGGGGCGGGGCGGCGGCTTGCCAGCCGGCAGACAAGGAGAGCACGCGAGCGCTAGCCGCTCTTGGCGCCGCGGCCTACGTGACATCGTCACGCGGCCATGCGCGGCCAACGTGACCTATACGAATCCGAAACGGTGTTGCAATCTCGCTGCCTCAAATCGCCGACAGTTCCACCGACGGCGACACGCCCAGGCGCTGGTGCATGATCGGGCTGGTGGTGGTGTATTGCAGATGCACCTTGGCGCCCGGGTTCATGCGCGCCTTGATCGCGAATGCGGCCAGCGCGGCTTCGTGGAAGCCGCACAGGATCAGCTTTTTCTTGCCCGGATAGACGTTGATGTCGCCCACCGCGTAGATGCCCGGCACATTGGTCTCGAAGCGCTCGGTGTCGACCTGGATCTGGTTCTTGTCGATGCCCAGACCCCAGTTGGCGATCGGGCCGAGCTTGGGCGACAGGCCATAGAAGGCCAGCAAATGATCGAACTCGACCACTCGGGTGACCGTATCGGCGCCGATCACGGTGATCGCCTTGAGCTGCTCGCCGTCCGTTTTGATGCCGGTGACGTTGCCGATCAGCAGCTGCATCTGGTGCTCGTCGCACATCGCGCGCATCTTGGCGACCGTCGCCGGCGCCGCGCGGAATTCGTTGGAGCGATGGATCAGCACGATGCTGTGCGCGATCGGCTGCAGCGCCACCGCCCAGTCCAGCGCCGAATCGCCGCCACCGAGGATCACCAGGTCCTTGCCGCGGAACTGCTCCGGGTTCTTGACCGAATAGTGGATCTGCTTGCCTTCGAAGGCCTCCGATCCGGCGACCGGGACCTTGCGCGGCTGGAAGGCGCCGAGGCCCGCGGCCACGATCACCGCCTTGGCGTTGAATTCGGTGCCCTTGCTGGTGACGACCTGGAAATGGCCCTCATCGAGCTTGGTGACCGCAGCGACTTCCTGGTCCAGATGGAACTCCGGATGAAACGGCGCGATCTGCTGCATCAGGTTGTCGGTGAGCTCCTTGCCGGTGCACATCGGAATTGCCGGAATGTCGTAGATCGGCTTGTCCGGATACAGCTCGATGCACTGGCCGCCGGCCACCGGCAAGGCGTCGACGACATGCGCCTTGATGCCGAGCAGGCCAAGTTCGAACACCTGGAACAGGCCGACCGGGCCGGCTCCGACGATTACGACATCCGTTTCGATGGTCATGGATACAGTCCTGGAGAAACAAGAAGGCGGGGACACAGCGGTCCGAGCAATCCGCAAGATTAGCTTGCGCAGATCGAACCGGCAGTGAAGACCGGTAATTCTCGCGCACTTGAGCCTAGGCGTTACTCAACGATGGTCGCAGATGCGCCTTGCGCAGCCGCAGCCCGCACAGGTAGCGTGCGCGCCCACGGTTCGACTCGGGCCACAGCACAACCGCAAGGACATCGAGCATGCAAGGTGCGTGGCAGCTATCAGGCGCGGCCCTGATCGACGCCAGCCAGCTGATCGGCAACGCCGGCGATGGCGTGCCCTTCGATCGCGCCGATGCGCCGAACCTGGCGCGCGATCTCTACGCGCTGTGCGACAAGCTGCGCTGCGGGCGTCCCGGCCAGATCGTCTATGGCGCCGATCTTGCGATCCGGTTGCACAGCGAAAAGAGCGGCTTGCTGCGTGCGCGCCGCACCACGCTGGTCATCGGCTGGCCGATGCTGCAGGTGCTGGACGCCGACGAATTGCGCGTGGCGATCGCGCTGGCCATGTCGGGCGCCGTGGTTGCGCCAGGCGCTCTGCCTGCGGTGGACCTGGATACGCGCCTGCTCGATCTGCTCGGTGGGCCTCTGCTGCGCCGAACCCTGACGCGCCTGGTCGCTGCACAGGGCGTCGGCGCGCAGCATTGGTGGGCCGACTGGAATCTGCGCGCGCGGCGCGAGCCGCTGCCACCCGCCGGCGCTTTCGACGAGTTGCGTCGCAACATGGTCAGCCGCGGACGTGGCGACTGGCAGGCGGCCCTGGAGCTGGGACTGCGCGACGCCGAAGTGGCGGGCCGATTGCAGGCGCTCGGCGGCGCCGAGCTCAGCGGCGGCAGCCACCGCAGTGCCGCCTCGGCGCTGTTGTGGGAAGGCCTGGTCGGCCGGCTGTGGACCGCGCTGGAAGGCCCATTCGAAGCATTGCTCACGGCGCCGTGGCAGCACTGCCACCAAGCCTGGGCGGGGGCGCGGGAACGCGCGCGCGAACTCAGCGAATTGCGTCGCCAGGGCAGTATCGAGCTCTTGCACCTGATCGAACTGGGCGAGTGCGTCGAGGCCCTGGCCGGCGGACGTGCCGCCTATCCGCTGTACCGCGAGGCCTATGCCCGCGAGCGCAGTCCGATCGTCGCACTGGCGCTGGCGCGGTCGATGCTGGTGATCGATCCGCCGCGCGCGCGTGCGGCGCTGGCGCACATCGCGCAGAGCCGGCATGCTGTCGCCGCCGACGCACAAAGCTTGTTGCGGGCACAGCCTGCGACCGCCGCGCAGCCGGCTTGATGGCCGCCACCCACGACGACGACCCACCGCGCATGAGCTCCAGCAGTGAACAGGCCGCACAGTTTCTCGAGAACGAGCTGCTGACCACCATCCCATTGACCCGCGCAATGCAACTGCGCGTCACCGCTTACGATGGCGACAGTGTCGAACTGCAAGCGCCGCTGGCGCCGAACGTCAACGACAAGGGCTGCGCCTTCGGCGGCAGCATGGCGAGCCTGATGACGCTGGCGAGCTGGGGCCTGGCACGCCTGGCGCTGCGCGCCCATGGCCTGGCTCCGGACATCTACGTGCAGGATTCGAAGATCGAGTATCTGGCGCCGGTATGGGGTGACCTGAAAGTGCATGCCAGCGCAGCAGAAGGGCACTCGATGGCCGATTTCGTGGCGATGTTCCGGGAACGAGGGAAGGCGCGCGTGACGCTTTGTGCCAGCATCGCCGGAGACGATCAGCCCGCGGCACGGCTGACTGCCCGTTTCGTGGCCAAGCAGCGAAAGGAGACGAACTGATGAAATCGATCACCATGCGAGTGCTGTGGATGCTGATCCTGATCGGCACGCTCGGCGCTTGCGCCAGCATCACGCGCGACGAGAGCTTGCGCGTGAACCTCTACAACTACTCGGCTGCGGTGCGCTGGAATGAAATCACCCAGGCCGCAGGTTTTGTCGATCCGGAAACGCAGGCCGCCAAACCGTTTACCGCGGAACTGCGCGATCGTTGGGCCAAGGTGCAGGTTTCGCGCTATCTGGAAGGCCCGAGTTCCTATGATGCGCAGGGCCGATTCCTGCAGACCGTGCAGATCGAAGTGATCGATCGCGCAACGCAATCGGTGCGCACCGTCGTCGATCACCAGGTCTGGCGCTTCGACCCGGCGGGACCGACCTGGTGGCTGCAGAGCGGGTTGCCGGAGCTGGATTAGGCGCGGTCGCGTTGAATCTGGAGTGCGCCGGCTCGCCGGCGCTCTGGATGCTCGTGCCTGGTGTGCTGCAAGAGCATCCAGAGCGGTGGCAAGCCACCGCACTCCAAATGGGCTGCGGCGTCAGGACATGCAGAACACGTTGAGCTTGTTGCCGTCGAGATCGCGGAAATAGCCGGCGTAGAAGTTGTCGCCGCGCGGGCCGGCGGGACCCTCGTCCTTGGATCCGAGTTCGATGGCCTTGTTGTAGACCATGTCGACCTTTTCCTTGCTGTCCACCACGATGGCGACCATGACGCCATTGCCGACGGTCGCCGGTTGGCCGTCATAAGGCTTGATCACGCTGATGGCCGGTTGCGTCGGCGATACCGTCCAGGCAATGAATCCTTCGTAGTCCATGAACCGCTTGGCGCCGAGTGTGCCGAGCAGAGCGTCGTAGAAAGCCGCCGCGCGGGCGATGTCGTTGGTGCCGAGGGTGACGTAGCCGATCATCTGCAAGTTCCTTGAGTTCAGTGCAGGCGCAGTCTGCAACCGCAGCCGAATTGCGGCAATGGCCGATCAGGACCTGCTGCGGGCGAAATCCGACAAACATTCGCTGGTGCAATGCACCATCGGGCGCTGCTAGATTCGTGAATCCCCGCATCGGTAACTCGTCGTCATGGATCTGCACCTCTACAACACGCTGACCCGCCAGCAGGAGCGCTTCGTGCCGGCACAGCCGGATCGGGTCACGATGTACGTGTGCGGACCGACGGTCTACAACTACCCGCACATCGGCAACGCGCGCCCGTACACGCTGTTCGGCGTGCTGGCGAAGCTGCTGCGCGACCAGTTCGGGAACTTGAGCTACGCGCGCAACATCACCGACGTCGACGACAAGATCAACGCAGCCGCCAGCGAACGCGGTGTGCCGATCGACGTGGTCACCGGACAGTTCACCGAGGCTTTTCTCGACGACATGACCGCGATCGGCAATGTCGGTGACTTCGCGCCGAACATCGAGCCGCGCGCCACCGCGCACATTCCCGGCATCGTGCGCATGTGCGAGCGGCTGATCGCATCCGGCCACGCCTATGTGGCCGAAGGCCATGTGCTGTTCAGTGTCGACACCTACGAAGGCTACGGCCGCCTGTCACGGCGCACGGTCAAGGAGATGATCGCCGGTGCGCGCGTCGACGTGGCGCCGTACAAGCGCAATCCGGCCGATTTCGTGCTGTGGAAGCCGTCGACGCCGGATCTGCCGGGCTGGGCCAGTCCCTGGGGCCGCGGTCGCCCCGGCTGGCACATCGAGTGCTCGGCGATGGCCGAGGAGCACCTGGGCAACACCATCGACATCCACGCCGGCGGCGCCGATCTCAAGTTTCCGCATCACGAGAACGAGATCGCGCAGAGCGTGTGCGCCCACGGTGGCGCCGAGTTCGCCAATCTGTGGATGCACAACGGCTTCGTCACCATCGAAGGCCGCAAGATGTCGAAATCACTCGGCAATGTGCTGCTGATCAAGGAGTTGCGCACATTGGCGCCGCCCGAGGCGCTGCGCTACCTGCTGCTCAACGCGCATTACCGGCAGCCGCTGGACTGGTCCGAGGCCGGTCTCAAGCAGGCCAAGACCACGCTCGATCGCCTGTACAGCGCGCTGCGCGATCTGGCCGATGTCGATGCCTCGGCGCAGCCCGCCTCGGCCGACGCGGTCAAGGCGGCGCTGGCCGATGACCTGGGTACGCCGCAGGCGCTGGCGGCCCTGAGCGAACTCTCGCGTGATGCGCAGAAGGCGCAGGGCCCGGCGGCGAAGGCCCTGGCCAAGTCGCGCCTGCTTGCCGCTGGCGAGTGGCTGGGTTTGCTGCAACAGGATCCGCAGGCCTGGTTCCAGACCGGCGGCGCCAGCGTCGACGTCGCGCGCATCGAGGCGCTGATGGCAGAGCGCCAGGAAGCCCGTCAACGCCGGGATTTCGCCCGCGCCGACCAGATCCGCAACGAGTTCACCGCGCTCGGCGTGACTATCGAGGACACGCCGCAGGGGGCGCGCTGGAAACTGTTGTAGACGCCCGCTCGCGCGCGATGTAGCGATGTAGGTTGGGCACAGCTCCATCGTGCCCAACGCCGCGACGATGTTGGGCACGATGGAGCTGTGCCCAACCTACGAACTGCCGTCGGTCGGATGGGTCGTGGCGCGAGCTTTGGTCGATCTCGGAAGCATCGCGCGCGAGCGCGCTCCTACAACTTCGACGAAGGTCTGCGCGTGGCGAACCCGCTGGCTGCCACTCACGTCTCTCAGTGCGCCCGCGCCATCCCCAACAAGCGCGACGGCAGCAGACGGATGCGCTGCATCAGGCTGCCAGCGAGCCAGGACGGGATCAATGCATCCGGTCGCGGTGCCACCAGGAAGCGGCGTGAGGCCTGTGGGTTCTGCTTGAGCTGCCAGTAACGACCGACCGCGGCGTCCACGCTCAGGCGGCAGGAGCCCATGCGCACCGGTTTGAGCAGCAGGCGGAACACCTGACCTTCGTTGATCAGGTCGATTGCCGTTTGCGCGTTGGCGCGGTCGGTGACCACCACCGTGGCGATGTGCGGGTGGTACTGCTTGAGCGCCTTGATCAGCGCGGTGAAATCGCCGTGCTGGCCAGCGGTCTCGGAAATCACCACGCCGGTCTCGTGCTGCTCCAGCACCTGCAGGGCGCGATCGGGATTCGATGCAAAGCGCACCTGGTAATGCGGCTGCAGGATTTCGCGCATGCGCTGCTGGGTTTCCGGATCGTCCTCGATCACCAGGATGCCAACTTCGCGGCGTGCCTGATCGCGACTGAAATCGTCGATACCCTTGTCCAGCACCACCGGCGTGTCGCGTGCGATCTTCGCCGCCAGCTGTACCGTCTGCCGCAGGTCATTGTTGTCCCACGGCTTGTTGATGTAGCGGAACACCTCGCCTTCGTTGACCGATCCCAGCACCGCGCTCAAGTCGGCGTAGCCGGTCAGCAATATGCGCATGGCGCGCGGGTGGGCCATGCGGATTTCGCGCAGAACCTCGATCCCCTGCATCTTCGGCATGCGCTGGTCGCAGACGATGACGTCGACATCGAACTCCGACGCCCAGCGAATAGCCTCGGCCGGATCGACCGTGGTGCGCACATCCATGTCCCGAAACAGCGCCTTCAAAGCGCGCAGGATGCGGGCTTCGTCGTCGATGCACAGGACTCTGATTCGCGGCTCGGTCATTTGGGCTCGGCTGACTGCTTCAACAACGCATGGTCGACTGGGAAGCTAATCGTAAACGTGCTGCCTTTCTTTGGCGCAGTTCGCACCTTGATGCTGCCGCCGTGACTTTGCACGATCTTGTGCACGATGGACAGGCCAAGGCCGGTGCCCTCGCCAACCGGCTTGGTCGTGAAGAACGGGTCAAAGATCTTCGGCATCACGTTGTCGGGTATGCCGGCGCCGGTGTCGGTGACGTCGATTTCGACCTGGTCGCCGGAGCGGCGCGAGACCAGCGTCAGCGTGCCACCTTCTTCCATCGCCTGGGCGGCATTGGTGATCAGGTTCAGCAGCACCTGGTTGATCTGCGAGGCGACGCCGTTGATCTTCGGCAGTTGCGCATATTCCTTGACCACCTCGACCCGATCGCGCAGTTGATGGGCGGCGATGGTCAGCGCGCTCTCGATGCACTCGTTGAGGTTGAGCGCGTCCATGCCGTCGCGGTCGACGCGGGCGAAGCCCTTCAGGTTCTTCACCAGATTGGCGATCTGCACCAGGCCATCGACCGCATCCTTGAGCAGATCGTCGCCATCGTTGAGACGCTCGTCGCCGGCCAGTGCCGCGCGCACCTTGGTCATCGCGCGGCGCATCGGCTCGATCATCTGCGGATTGCTGAGGTCGGCGGCGAGCATCAAATCGAAGCCGTGCAGGCACTTCTTGATCAGTTCGCGGTGCTCGGTGACTAGTTCACGGACGACTTCGACATTACTCTTGACGAAGCCGATCGGCGTGTTCATCTCATGGGCGACGCCGGCAATCATCTGCCCCAGCGAGGCCAGCTTGGTGGTGTGGATCACCTGCGATTGCGTTTGCTGGATCCGCTCGAGATCGGCGGCGAGCTCGGCCAGACGTGCCTGGGCCTTGTCCGCGCGCTGTTTGCTGTACCAGGCAAAGCCACCCAGCGCCAGGCACACAAACCCCAAGATGGCCTCAATCATGCGTGGGTCTCGCTCTCCGTGATGCTCAGTCGGCCTTGCCAGAAAATTGCCGGTCCACCTGATGGTCCGCGGCAGTGTCCAAGTCTCTCATCCGACTGTCGCAGAATGGCCCAAAATTGACAATACGCGTCACCCGTCGTCGTCGCATATTGTTCGTTGGTCTGCACTTTCCGGCTGCAAAGCCGCGTTGTAGCACTTGACCACATAGTGCAGCGGGGCGTGGTCGATGAGTTCGATCGGCGTCAGTGCGCCGATGCCGTGGCGCAGGTTGCCGGGCAGGCGCGACCAGTAGCTGCGCACGCTGCGTCCATAATTCTCGCGGCGATTGGCGTCCAGGTGGCGCAACTGGCCGGCGTGCTGGTAGCCCAGCGCCTCCGGTGGCAGTTCGGGAACCACGTCGCAGGCATTGACCACACGCAACAGCGGCAGCTGCGCCAGGCGCGCCGCGCTGGCGGCATCGCCGACGCGCGGCTGTCCGAAGCTGATCGCCCCGGCCAGCGGGACGCCAGCGTCCTGCAGTCGCGCCGCGGCCAGCGCGGCCAGGGCGCCGCCGAGGCTGTGGCCGCAGCACCACCACAGCGGCGCCTGATCGAGTACGCCCTGCAACTGCGGCCAGATCGCATCCAGTGCGTGCTGGAAGCCACCATGCACGTGGCCGCCGTGCGCGCCGGGCACGCGTTGCACGCGCGCATCGATCCACCAATCGCGCGCCACCGATGCCAGCTTGCGCCAGGAGTCGCCGGGTGTCAGCGCCTCGGTGCCGCGAAAGGCAAGAACGCCGTGATCGGCGCCGATTGCGGCGTAAGCGAAGCTGCTGCTGGCGCGGTCGCGCGCGATCTGCGCGCGGTAGCCAGTGCTGCTCAGCGTCGAGGCCACCTTGGCGGAGCGCTCATAGGCGAGCAGCGCGTGCTCGGCCAGCCACCAGGCCTGTTGCACTTCGTCGACACTGGCCTTGGGCCTGAACGCCCAGCCTTCGGCCGCATCGAAGTAACGATAGCCACGAATCGGCGGATACAGCGCGGCCAGCGTGGGAGGGGGCAGGGGGCGCGGGGTGGGAGGTTGCATCACGGTGCTCGAAAGTCGAAAGGCATGGGTGAAACGTGAAATGTAAAACGTCAATTGGCCCACGCTGTGAATTGACGTTTTACGTTTTACGTTTCACCTTTCACTTTACTTGCCTCACCTGCTCACACCCGCGAGTAGCTCCAAGAAACCAACCGCCCATCGCGATACGGCATCACCCCATGAAAGGGGCGCGGATCGTTGTCGAAGACCAGCGGCAGGAAATGGCGGTCCCCCTCCCACAGCGGCAGTTCGGCGATGCGCTCTATGTCGATCCATTGCAGTACGCCTTCGGCATTGCTCGCCGGTGGCATACCCCGGAACGCGCTGACGATGAAGATGAAACCGAACCAATCCTCGCCGTGCTTGCCGAAGCCGGGCCAGGAGATGGTTCCGCGCAGGCCAAGTTCGGTGCACTCGATGCCGGCCTCCTCGAAAAGCTCGCGGCGCATGCCCGCCACGACGTCTTCGAGTGGCTCCAGCTTGCCACCAAGGCCGTTGTACTTGCCCAGGTGGGCGTCGTCGGCGCGCGCATTGCGGTGCACCAGCAATACCTTGCGGCGGTCCGCCGACAGCACATAGCCGAGCGTCGCCAGGATCGGGGTGTAGATCACGGTGGTCGCGTCTGCATCGCGATCAGCGACCTTCGGCGCGGCGCGGCCGGCCGTGGCGTTGCTGGCCGCGCGGCTGGCCTTGCTGCGGCCCCCGCGCCCCGCCACCGCCCGGGCCGCCCGGTCCACTGCGTCGCGGGCCGGACGGGCCGGCGGGACGCGCGGCTCGCGGCGCCTCGACCAGCGGCGGCTGATTGTCCGCATAAGTCCAGGCCGGCCGGCCGGTGTCGGGGCCGAGCACGCTCCACTGGTCACGGTAAGTGTCGGGCTGGCGCTCGTCGTAAATATTGGCACGATCCTCATCGACCACCACCGTCGCAAAAGGATCCTTGCGCCCGCGTCGTCGACCCGGGTTGCCGGCAATCATCTGCGCCGGCGGTGGCGCAGCCAGCGAGTTGCCGCGCCCCGGGCTGTCATCGTTGCCGTCGTCGTCGACATGCGCCGCGCGCGGCGGCGTATCGGCGCCGGGCTGACGATCGCCGCGCAGCGGGCGTTCGCGGCGCGCATGGCGGTCGCCACGTGCGGGACGATCGCTGCGCACGGGTCGATCGCCGTTGCTCGGACGTGCATGGCGCGCGCTGTTGTTGGCGTTGCTGGTGGGCTGGCGGTCGCCCGGCTGTTCGGCGTCTTCCGCGGCTTCGGCGTCGATCACCGCCGCAGCCGCAACCGGCGCGTGGACGGTGTCGCGCGGACGGTTCTCGTTGCGTCCCTGGCGACCACGGCGATCGCGTCGACCGCGGCCCGCTGGCGCATCGCGGCTGACCGGTGCTTCGCGACGAGGCTCGGCAGGCGCCGCTTCCGGCGCTGACGCGGATTCGCCGTCGCTATCGTTGCCGCCCCGTTGCGGCGCCGGGTCGCGCTCCGGATCAAAGGCCTCGGCGGCCTCGAACCCGGGTAGCGGGACCAGTTCCAGCGGGCACTGCATGTAGTCGCGCACGGCGCGGAACTGCGGCGATTCTTCCTGGGTGATGATGGTCACCGCCAGGCCCGTCGATTCCGGCGTGCCGGTGCGGCGCACGCGCTGCGCGTAGTCCTCGGCGATGTGCGGCAGGTCATAGCTCAGCACCATCGGCAGGCCTTCGAAATCGAGCAGCCGCGCGGCGATGTCGGTGATCACCAGCGCCTTGAGTTCGCCGCTCTTGAAGCCGGCCAGCGCACGATTGCGCGCGCCCTGGCTCTTGTCGCCGTGGATCGCCGCCGCCTTGAAGCCGCAGCGTTCGAGGAAGCGCGCGATCTTGTCGGCGCCGTGCTTGGTGCGCGTGTAGACCAGTGTCGATTGCTCCGGCAGTTGCGCCAGCAAATGTTGCAGCACATCGCGCTTGCGGCCGAGCGCCACCGCATGGATGCGATGAATCACCGTGCCGGGCAGCGTGGGCGCGGCGCTGGTTGCCAAGCTCAACACCGGCACCCGCGTCGGTTCTGCCGGCGCAGCTGGCGCGACGGCAGCTGTGGCATCCGACACCGGCAACGGCACCGGGCTGGGCTCGGACTCGACCGACGCCTGACTGGCGGGCGGGCTGGCTGCCGCGGTCAGTGTTGCGACAGGCTCTGCGTCGATGATGGCCACTGGTGCAACCGCGACAGGCGTCGCCTCGATGACCGCCACTGGTGCGGCCGCGACAGGCGTCGCCTCGATGACCGCCACCGGTGCGGCCACGACAGGCGCCGCCTCGACGACCGGCAGCGACAGTTTCTTGCGAATCCGCAGTGGCGCCGGCTTCGCAGGCGGCTCTGCTGCGACCGCGACTGCCAGCGTTGCTTCTGCGTCAGTTGGCGTTGGACCGGGTTCCGGCGCGTCGGCGACGGCGATCGGCGCCGGTTCTGGAAACTCCAGTTCCGCCGTCACCGGGATCGGCTCGGCGACCACCTTGGGTTTGCGTACCGCCGGCTTGCGCGGCTTCTTCGCCGGCGGCGCATCCGCTGGCAGCGCAGCAGCGACGCTGACGGCCTCCAGCGAAACAGGATCAGCGGGGGCCGCTTCGGCCACAGTGGACAACGACGCAGGCCTACGCCCGAGCTTGCCGGAACTCATGTATACAAAAACTCCTTTGGTCCTCAAGGCGCGCAACACGCGTGCCAATGCGGGTCAGCGTGGAGCGGCCCCGAACCACCGCGCTCCGTGCTTGCTTCTTATTCTTCAGGTCTGGCGGATGGCGCCGTCGCGACGCATTTCGATCCGATTCACGCACGCAGTCAGGCGGCACACGGTTCGCAAGGGTGCAGCACCCTTCATCCAGAACCCGTGAGATCGGGGTACCCCGACCAGCTTTCAGCGTGAACGGCCGCGACTGTACTTGATCATTGCGCGGAAGTCACGGGGAGTGGGGCGCAGTTGTTGGGCAAGAGCATCGCGCGCAAGCGCGCTCCTACAAATCCTGCGTGGATCTACGGCAAAGTTGTAGGAGCGCGCTTGCGCGCGATGCTTCTCAATCCGCCGCCCTCACCAGCGCCAGGAAGGCCTCGCCATAACGCTCCAGCTTGCGCGCGCCGACGCCCTGCACCTCGCCCAGCTGCGCCAGGCTGTGCGGGCGCTCGCTGGCGATGGCGCGCAGGGTGGCGTCGTGGAAGATCACGTAAGCCGGCACGTTCTGCTCGCGTGCCAGCTTGGCACGCAGTTCGCGCAACTGCTCGAACAGGCCGTCGTCGGCCGGATGCGCGGCCACCGAGAAGCGCGTCTTCGGCGCGCGCTTGCGCTCGCGTTCCTGGCGCAGCGCGATCTCGACTTCGCCGCGCAGCAGCGGTCGCGCGGCCTCGCTCAAGCGCAGCGAGCCATAACTGCCGAGTTCCACATCCAGATAGCCGCCCGCCACCAGTTGCCGGAACACGCCCTTCCACTGGCGCTCGCTCAGATCGGCGCCGACGCCAAAGGTACTCAGCTTGTCGTGGCCGAGTTCCACCACGCGCACGGTGGCGTTGCCGGCGAGCACATCGGTCAAGTGACCGACGCCGAAACGCTGACCGGTGCGATAGACGCAAGACAGCGCCTTCTGCGCCGCCAGCGTCGCGTCCCAGGTCTGTGGCGGTTCCAGGCAGTTGTCGCAGTTGCCGCAGGGCTGGGGATAGTCCTCGGCGAAGTACGCGAGCAGCGTCTGCCGGCGGCAGCGCACGCTTTCGCAATAGGCGAGCAGGGCATCCAGCTTGCTGCGCTCCAGCCGCTTGCGTTCGTCGCCGGCCTCGGAGCCGTCGATCATCTGCCGCAGCAGCACCACATCGCCCAGCCCATAGACCATCCAGGCCTCGGCTGGATCACCGTCGCGACCGCCACGACCCGTCTCCTGGTAATAGCCCTCCATCGACTTGGGCAGATCCAGGTGCGCAACGAAGCGCACGTCCGGCTTGTCGATGCCCATGCCGAAGGCGATGGTGGCGACCATCACCACGCCATCCTCGCGCAGGAAACGCGTCTGGTGATGCGCGCGCACCGAGGAATCCAGGCCGGCGTGGTAGGCCAGCGCGTGGATGCCCTCGCCGCGCAGGAACTCGGCGGTCTCGTCGACCTTCTTGCGCGACAGCGCATAGACGATGCCGGCCTGATTCGGCCGCCCACGCAGGAAGTTCAGCAACTGCTTGCGCGGATCGTGCTTTTCCTCGACCCGGTAGCGGATGTTGGGCCGGTCGAAGGAACTGACGAACTGGCGCGCTTCGCCGAGGTTCAGGCGCTCGACGATCTCGGCGCGCGTCGGCGTGTCGGCGGTGGCGGTCAGGGCGATGCGCGGCACCTGCGGCCAGCGCTCGTGCAGCACCGTCAGCTCGCGGTACTCGCGGCGGAAATCGTGGCCCCATTGCGAGACACAGTGCGCCTCGTCGATGGCAAACAGCGCAATCTGCGTGCGCGGCAGCAGGTTTTCCAGAAAGCGCGGCGACAGCAGGCGTTCGGGTGCGACGTAGAGGAGATCCAGTTCGCCGTCGACCAGCTGCCGCTCGATGGCATTGGCGCTGGCCGCATCCAGCGTCGAATTCAGGAAGGCCGCGCGCACGCCGAGCTGGGTCAGCGCCGCGACCTGGTCCTGCATCAACGCGATCAGCGGGGAAATCACGATCGCCGTGCCCGGCCGCAGCAGCGCCGGCACCTGGTAGCAGAGCGATTTGCCACCGCCGGTCGGCATCAGCACCAGCGCGTCGCCACCGGAAACAATGTGCTCGATGATCGGCTGCTGCAAACCGCGGAAATCGTCGAAGCCGAAGACGCGGCGGAGCAGTTGTCTGGCGGTTTCTGCGGCCATCAGGTGTCAATCAGTCCGCGGTTGTAGGTCACGTTGCTCGCTTTTTGAGCTACGTGACAGAGGTGCCCGGCTGTCACGTAGCCCGCTGCGCGGCCAACGTGACCTACCCAGTTTGCGCCGGGCCGGTTGGCGACGAGTTTCAAGCCTTCCGCTCCCGACTCGCCAGATAACCCAGCCCCAGGGCCAGCGCGACCACCAGGGCAGCCAGGTAATACGGCGCACCTGGCAGTTGGCCACCGCGCGCCGGATCGATGCCGGCGGCATAGACGTGGGTGAACAGATACGGCCCGAGGACGCCAGCGATGGCGCCCATGCTGGCGACGGCGCCCTGCAGCCGGCCCTGTTCGGTGGGGTCGATCTGGCGCGTCATCAAGGACTGCAGGGACGGGCCGGCCAGTCCCCACAATGACAGCAGCGGCATCACCACCCACAACCAGGGCCCGGTCGGCGCCCAGCCGTAGCCGATGAAACCGAGCACGGCGAAGCCAAAACCGGCCAGCAGTGCGCGGCGCTCGCCAATCCAGGGAATCACACGGCGCACCAATCCGCCCTGCACCAACGCCGAGAGCACGCCGACAAAAGCCAGCGTGAAGCCGATGTCGCGTTCGCTCCAGCCATAGCGGTGCGCCGCGTAAAGCACGAAGGTGGCCGGGAACACGGTGTGCGCCAGCACCGACAGGAAGCTGGCGCCCGCCAGGCCGAAGACCTGCGGGAAGTCCTTCAACCACAGCAGCGCGCCGATCGGATTGGCGCGCTTCCATTCGAAGCGGTGATGGCGCCCCTCGACCAGCGATTCGGGCAACACGAACAGCCCGTAGCAGAAGTTGCTCAGACTCAGGCCCGCAGCCACCCAGAACGGCAGGCGCGCATCGATGCTGCCGAGCAGGCCACCAACCGCCGGCCCGATGACGAAGCCGAGGCCAAAGGCGGCGCCAAGCATGCCGAAACTGGCGGCGCGCTTCTCCGGCGGCGTGACATCGGCGATATAGGCATTGGCGGTGGCGATGCTGGCCGA
This sequence comes from Rhodanobacteraceae bacterium, assembly GCA_016717705.1. GTDB lineage: Bacteria > Pseudomonadota > Gammaproteobacteria > Xanthomonadales > SZUA-5 > JADKFD01. The sequence continues at coordinate 121,748 of JADKFD010000004.1, forward strand.
GGTAAATCCGCCGATGACGCGGCCGAGGAACAACAGCGGCAGCGTTTGCGCCACCGCCATGAAGATGTAGTCGAGCCCCAGGCCGAGGTTCGACAGCAGGATCACCGGCCGCCGCCCGAAGCGGTCCGACAGCGCGCCGAGCAGCGGCGAGGCGAGAAACTGCATCAGCGCGAACACGGTGACGAACCAGCCGTAAACCGACGCACCTTCCGACGCATTCGGGAAGAAGCCGGCGATCAGCGGCGGCAGCACCGGGATGATCAGGCCGATCGCCAGGATATCCAGCGCCACGGTGACAAAGATGAAGATCAGCGCAGCTTTGCGCGGCGCGGCGGTGGCGGTCACGGGTTGGGTTGCGTCGAGGCGGCAGGTAAGGCCGCGGAGGATAGCTCGGTCGTGCTAGAGCGAGGGTATTTCCGAAGTTGCGCAACGCGGATCCCTTGGACAGGGCTTTGCACGTGGCAAAGGAGCATCGCGCGCGAGCGCGCTCCTGCAAGCTTGCCGTGATTCAACGCAGGATTTGTTGGAGCGCGCTCGCGGGTGATGCCCTTGATCCACCGGCCCCGATCAGACTCCGCAAAACCGTCATCCCCCGATTCCGATAGCATCCGCCATCCCCAAATGACCCGGAGCCCACGAATGCCGAAGAGCATGACCGCCTATGGCAGCGCCGAAGGCCCGACCGCCATTGGCCACCTGCGCCTGGAAATGCGCACCGTCAATCATCGTTTCCTGGAAATTTCGACCAAATTGCCTGAGGAACTGCGTTCACTGGAGCCGCTGATGCGCGAGCGCATCGGACAGCGACTGTCGCGCGGCAAGCTGGATCTGTCGGCACGCCTGCGCAGCGACGCTGAGCGGCCGACCACGCTGACCATCAACCATGCGCTGCTCGACCAGCTGACCCATCTGATCGACGAGCTGACCCACCGCAACCTTGGACTGACCGCCGGCCACGCCAGCGATCTGTTGTCGTGGCCGGGCCTGGTGGTCACCGGCGAATTCGACGTCGAGGAACTCGCCAAGCAGGTGCTGGTGCTGGTCGATCGCGCGCTGGATTCGCTGGAAGCCCAACGCGAACGCGAAGGCAAGCGCCTGGCCGAGATCATGGGCGAGCGCGTCGCCGGGCTGCGCGCCTCGCGCGAAGCCGCCATCGAACTGCTGCCGACCATCCGCGCTGGCCTGCGCGACAAGCTCAATGCCAAGCTCGCCGAGATCGCCGCCAGTGTCGACCCGCAGCGCATCGAGCAGGAAATCGTGTTCGCGCTGCAGAAAATGGACGTCGACGAAGAACTCGACCGCCTCGGCGTGCACCTGGAAGAAATGGCGCGCAACCTGAGCCGCAGCGAACCGGTCGGCCGGCGCCTGGATTTCCTCACCCAGGAACTGCACCGCGAAGCCAATACCTTCGGCAGCAAATCCACCGACGCCCGCACCAGCCAGCTCGCCGTCGACATGAAGGTGCTGATCGAGCAGATTCGCGAGCAGGTGCAGAATCTGGAGTAGCGCTCCGCGACATTCGGAAAGCTCCTGCCCGCGTTGGATGAGGTTGGTCCCGCTCACCGCATCCAACGCGCGCTTGCGGCTATCGAACAGCGGTTGCGCAGCGCTCGAAAATGACCAGAATAGGTTTTGGCGTGGTCGACCGTTCGCGTCGATCTTTCAAGTTCGACAGACTGCCAGGGGTAACAACATGAAACGTCAAGCCGGTGTGGCGTGTTGTGCCTTGCTGTTGGCTTTTGCGGCCGACGCACAGCAGATGTTCGTCGACAATTTCGAGAGCGGCATTGCGCCGCAGTTTCCGCTGGTGGGCGGCGTTTTTCAGCTGCCGCCGGGGCCGGCGACGACCCAGCTCAACTGGGTGCTGGCGGAACTCGCCGCGGGCGAGACCACCACGATCGATGAGATCAACGCACACTTCGATGCCGCCTGGCTGGCGCAAAACAACGCAGCCCAGACGCAGACTTTCATCAACTCGGTGCGCACCAGTTACCCCAACGCGAGCGTGACCGATGTCGTTACGTTTACGCCACACCGTCTGGTGCTGGTGATCGACTCGCCGGGCAGCCCACCGCCGTCGGGGTACATGGTATTTGGCACGCGCTACGCCGCAGGCCAGAAAATCGTCCAGTTTGGCGTCAGCGGATATGGCGGATCGGTGCAGTTTCCGGCCGACCAGAGCCTGACGCTGACTCAGGCCGCCGACAAGTTCACCACGCTTTCGGCGCTGCCCAGTTTGATGGTGGGACGCATCGGCGCCAATGGCAGCTGCTCGGTGACGGTTGATCGCGGCGCCAGCACCGTGCGCGCGACTGGATCGGTGTTCAAGCTGTGGGTGCTGGGTGGGGCCGCGCGCGCCGTGGTCGATGGAACGCTGAGCGAATTCGATACCTTGCCGCTGGTGGCGTCCGAACTGGCCCAGGGGGGCGTGATCAATTCCGAGCCGCTTGGAACCCTGTTTCCGGTCAAGGATCTGGCCACGCTGATGCTGGGGATCAGCGACAACACCGCGACCGATCTGCTGCACGAGCGCGTCGGGCGCACGCTGATGAACCAGATGCCGGCGGCTTTTGGTATGGCACAGCCTACGCTGCTGACGCCGTTTCTCGGGATCAACGAGCAGTTCCACTTGTTCTATTCGTTCCCGTTGGTGGATTCGCAAAGTTATATCGCTGGCGACGATGCCTTCCAGAACAACTTCCTCAACACGCGCATCGTGCCGTTGGGGCCGGTCACCACCACCCCGTTCTTCCATTCATCGCTGCTGGTCGATGGGAGCTGGCGCGCCAGTCCACTGGATATCTGCGCAGCGTTTTCCGCGCTGCGGCGTCTGCCGCGCGGCTCCGAGGCCATGCGCATGGCCGATCGCGCCTTGAGCGCCAGCGCGGCCCAGCCGGATGTGCGCGGCGATTGGGACCGGGTCTGGTACAAGGGCGGCAGCCTTTCCAGCGGAGCCGGATTCCATGTGCTGGTGCACGCGTGGTTGCTGGAAGACGCGGGTCAGGACCCCTATGTCGTGGTTGCGATGTCCAACTCCAACACCGGCGGCATCGATCAGTTCAACGTGCAATCGGTGACCGGCAGGATTCTCGAGCTGTTGTCGCAGCTCTAGCAGCCTGTCGGACGCGCACCCGGCCTGCGAAGTGCGTCGCCGCGGCTCCGGTAGCGCGGCCACGGCGCGCGGGGTGCTCGGGTGAGCGACGGGCTTGTTCGCGCCGACGGCCGCGGGGGCTCGCGGCAATCCCGGCCGGGAGCGCGTAAAGACATCCAGGCCTGCCGGCATTGCCTCTTGCCGGATCGACTCGCTACAGTCCGCGGCTGCACCCTGCGCCCCGGACCTGTGCGTGCCTTTCGAAATCCCCAACTACACGCTGCTCAGCAAGCTCGGCGAAGGCGCGATGGCCGAGGTCTGGCTGGGCGAGCACAAGCGCAATGGGCGCAAGGCGGCGATCAAGGTGCTCAAGCCTTCGGCGCTGGCTGACGGCGACGCCGAGAAGCTGTTTCTGCGCGAGGGCCAGGTGCTGGCGGGTTTCGATCACCCGAATATCGTCAAGATCTACGACAACGATCGCGTCGGCGACCTTGCCTATCTGGTGATGGAACATCTGTCGGGCGGCACGCTGCTGGAGCGCATGCAGCGCGCGCCGATCAGCATCGGCGAGGCGCTGGGATTGGTGGCGCAGATCGCCGGCGGACTGGAGGCGGCGCACCGGCAGCAGGTGATCCATCGCGATCTCAAACCCGCCAACATCATGCTGCGCGACGAAACCACGCCGGTGCTGACCGATTTTGGCGCCTCGCGACTGCTCGATCGCAGCACCATCTACGGCCGCGACGGCATGATCGTCGGCACGCCGATCTACATGAGCCCGGAACAGGTTCAGGGCCAGACCTTGAGCGGCAGCAGCGATCTGTATGCGCTGGGCATCCTGTTCTTCGAGTTGCTGACCGGCGATCGGCCATTCCCCGGGGTCAGTTTTCCGGAGATTGCCGCGCAGCACCTGTACGCGCCGATTCCGCAGCTGCCGGCGCCCATCGCCATGCTGCAGCCGGTGCTGGAGCGCCTGCTGGCGAAGAAACCCGAGGAGCGTTATCCCAGCGCACAGGCTTTTGTCGACGATCTGCGCGCGGTATTCATCCACGACGAGGCGCTGCGACTGCAGGTCGGGTATGCCGGCACCAGCATGGCCTGGTCGAGTCAACTGCGCGCGCTCGGCTTTGTGCTCGATCGGGAACAGAAGGTCGAGGTCCGCCGCGCGCAGGGCGAGTATCTGCGCGAGCAGGATGCTGCGACCAAGCTTGCGACGGCGCAGGCGCCCACGCCCACGCCGGCGGCTGGTGCCCACCGTTCGCCGGCCGCAACGGCGCCGGTCGAGCCCCTGGTGCAGGCGCCTGCGCGGTCGCCGCTGGCGTTGATCGCCGCGCTCGCGCTGGCTGCCGTGCTCGGCGGCGGCTGGTGGTGGAGTCAGCGCGAACCCCTGGCGGCAGACCCGGGCAGAGCCGAGTCAGGCAGCGGCGCGACGCCGGCCAGTCCGCCGTTCGTGATGCCGGCACCCGACACACCGACGACAGCGGGCACCAGCGTTGACGCTACAGGGCCGATCGTCACCGGGTCGCCGGATAAGACGGAAGCCGTTGCCTCAGCGGCAAGCTCCGCAGCAGAAACTGCCGCCGCCATGGCCGAGGCCGAGCGCGCCGTCGCCGCTCTGGAACTGCGCAATCGCTACATTGCCGCCGACCTGGACAGCGTGCGCGACCACAAGACCGGATTGCTCTGGGCCGCCAGCGACAACGGCGCCGACATCGACTGGCTCGACGCGGGCAAATACTGTGCGAGCCTGGGGGCCGGCTGGCAGTTGCCGTCGCTACCGGACTTGATGAGCCTTTACGACGAGACCGGGACATTCACGCGCAACTGCGGCGAATCGATCTGCAAGGTCACGCCAGCGATAACAGTGACCGCCGGATACCACTGGTCGCGCATTCCGGCCGAGGAATCGCGCGCCTGGGTGGTCGACTTCGCCAACGGCGCACGGCAGTCGATGGCGGTGATCAATCCTTTCTTCATCCGCGCGCTTTGTGTGCGCGGGGAAACGGCTGAGCGGCCGAAGGACTAGTGTTCTGGTGAATCGGCCCATGCGGACCCTGGGTGCCTGGTTGATTGCCTTCGGCGGAGGCGGGCTGGTCTGTGGACTGGCGCTGTTCCTGATGGCGGTGCAGTCCAGCGATCGCGCCGACAGCGGCGCCGGGCATGTGATCGGTGGCATCTTCTGGCTGGCCAGCATATTCCTGCTGATTCCGGCGCTGCTGCTCGGCGTGGCCTTGCGTTACGGCGGTCAATGGCTGCGGCGCAATCCATTCAAAGGCAAGTCTGCCCTGCTGCTGGTGATTGCGGGGGTCGGCGCCGGCTTCGTCGTGGTGATTCGCGTCGGCTTTCTGATCCACGACCAAACGCCGCCGCGCGAGCTGTCCGACGGCCTGGTGGCCGGCGCTGCGGCGCTGCTGGTGTACCTGATGGTGGCCGCGATCGTGCACTGGTGGCCGCGCAAGCCCGCCGCCCGGACCGCTTCGGCGCTGCCGCAAGCGGCGGTCGCGACCGCGGTTGCCGTCAAGGGCCCGTTCGAAACCGCCAACCCGACGCCCCTGCCGCGGCCGCTGCCGCCGCGCGCGTGGGTGAATCCGCGCACCCTGGCCAGTTGCGTGCACCTGGTGCCGCTGGAACAGGCGATGGCCGGCGATGGCATCACGATGCGGGTCAGCCGCCCGCTGTTCGTCAGCGCGAACTGCCGCATCAGCCAGCCGCATTTGATCGACGAGTTTGGCGCCGACATCGCGGCGATGTACGACGAGCGCCACGAAATCGACCGTTCCTACCTCGACCCGAAGACCGCTTTTTTCCATTGCGCCGCATGTACATCGACGCTGATGGTGGTGCATCCGGAAGAAGCGCGCGACGCGACGCCGTGGTTTCCGGCGTAGGCGCGGTCGTGTAGGCCCCACAGCGAGGGACGCAGGTCACGTTGCCCGTGCAGCGGGCTACGTGACAAGCGGGCGAGAGCCGTCATGTAGACCGAAAGACACGGCCAGCGGACGCGTCGTCGCGTGGCCAAGCCGCGGCCCGGCGTGACCTGCTGGCACAATCGGGTTTTCCGCGCGCCGGAGCCGCGCTGCCCAAAGCCCCGCCGCCGCCACTGACGCATCAAAGTAGCCACCATGTCGCGCATCTGCATCGTCTATTCAACAACCGACGGCCACACGCTGGAGATCTGCCCGCGCATCCAGCAGGTCCTCGAACATGAGGCGCATTGGATCGAACTGATGGCCATCGAGCAAGCGTCGGGCATCGACTGGACGCGCTGCGACAAGATCGTGATCGGCGCGCGCATCCGCTATGGCAAGCATCATCCCGATGTACGGGCTTTCATCGACCGCCACCTGGAACGCCTGCAGCAGCGTCCGAGCGCCTTCTTCAGCGTCAACGTGGTCGCGCGCAAGCCGGGGAAGGACACGGTGGCGGGGAATCCCTACCTGCAGAAATTCCTGAAAACGATCCTCTGGAAGCCGACCGAACTGGCGGTGTTCGCCGGCAAGATCGACTACCGCAGGTACGGAATGGTCGATCGCCTGATGATTCGCTTCATCATGTGGTTGACCAAGGGTCCCACCCAGCCCGACGCCTGCGTCGACTTCACCGACTGGCAGGCGGTCGCGGACTTTGCCGGGCGAGTCGCACGGATGTAGTGCGGGTCAGGCCTAGCCGCCAACCGCGGCAATCCAGCGCTGCAGTTCCACCGGATCGATCAGATCACGACTGCTGTCGTTGACCAGGGCCGCCTGCGCGGCGCGGGCGCGCTCCAGGGCCCGCGGGTCGTGTGCGTCGATCTGTCGGCGTGCGCGCGCTTCCAGGAACAGCACGGTGGCGAGGCCCAGGCTGCCGTCGGCCGAGCTCTCGATCAGCGCGCGCAGGCTTTCGGCCTGTCGGCGCGCGCTGTCGAAATGGCCGCGATCGAACTCGATCAGCGCCAACCCGAGCTGCGGCATCAGGCCGTCGCCTGCCGGGTCGTCGGAGTGCTCGAAAATCGCCAGCGCCCGTTGCCAGGCCTGAACTGCGGCCTCGGTCTGGCCCAGTCGATACAGGCACTTGCCGATGTTGTACTGCGATTGCGCCAGTTGCGGATCATCCGCCGCCAGAGCGCCGGCGCGGCGCGCGGCGACGTCGCGGTGCATGCTCAGCGCCTCGTCGAAGCGCGTCTGCGAATACAGCAAGTTGGCCAGATTATTCATGGCCAGCAAGCTGTGCGGATGATCCGGGCCGCGCACCAGGCGGAAGATGCGCAGGGCCTCGCGGGCTTCGATCTCGGCTTCGTCGAAACGGCCGACCGCGCGCAGGTCGGCACCCAGGTTCAGGTGTCCGACGCCGACGTCGGCGTGGTCGGGCCCCAGTACGTTGATGGTCAGATCGAGCATCTGCCGGCTCAAGGCGAGCGATGCATTGGTGTCACCGGCCGCCAGGCGGATGTTCGCCATCTGCGTCAAGGTCGACGCCAGCGCCGGGTGCTGCGGCCCGAACACGCGCTGCTTGAGTGCCAGGGTCTGCGCGCAGACCGGTTCTGCCGCGGCGGTGGGGCCGCGCTCGGCCAGCGCGCGGCACAGATCGTGCGCGCTCAGAGCCAACGCGCGCGACTGCGGCTGGTTACCGGTAGCGCGGGCCGCCGTTTCCAGGTCTGGCCAGCCCGCCAGCTGCAATCGGTCGGCCACGGCTTGCTGCAAGGTCTGCACCGCGGTCTTGTAGTTGCGCTCGCTGCGCTGCAGGTCGCCGAGTTCGGTCAGCGCCAGCGCGCGCAGATCGACGCTGGCATCGTCACTGCGATCGGCCCATTCGAGTGCACGTTGCAGCGCCGCCTGCGCTTCGACGTTGCGGTCCTTCTCGCGCAGTGCTTCGCCGAGGCGAATCTCGACAGCGGCCTGCAGCGCCGGGTCTGCGTTGCGCTTGTCGGTCAGCGCGCTCCTGGCCATTTCCGCCATTGCCAGCGCGCGCTCGTAGGCGCCCAGCCGGTGCATCACGCGCGACAGCGTCAGCGCCAGTTCCGCGCGCAGTTCGGGATCGGCCACCTCGGCGGGTGTCAGCCGCGCGGCACCCAGCCGGATGATGTCGTTGACGTTGGGCGGCTTGCCCAGATTGAGATAGGGATCGGCCTGGTCGAACAGCTCGATCAGGAAGGCCGTCACCTGGCGCGACTTGTCGCGCTCGTGGATCACGGCATCGCGCTGGTGGCGCCAGGTCAGCGCGGTCGCCAGCACGCCGATGGCGAGCGTCCCGGCCAGACCCAGCGCCAGTTTGTGGCGCGCCGCGAACTTGCGCGCCCGGTAGCCGCGGCTACCCTGGCGCGCGGCGACCGGCTCGTTGCGTTGATAGCGCTGCAGATCGTCGATCAGCGCGTCGACGCTGCCGTAGCGATCGCCCGGCTGCTTGCGCATGGCCTTGAGGACGATGGCGTCCAGATCGCCACGCAGGCGCTCGCTGGCCAGGCGGCTGCCACTGCGCGTCGACAGCGCACGCCGTCGGCTCGGCGGATCGGGTTCAATCTCGCAGACGACGCGGATCAGGCTGAGCACGTCCCCCGTATTTTCCGGGTACGGGGATTGCCCGGCCAGCAGTTCGTAGAGGATCACGCCGAGCGCGTAGATATCGGTGGCGGTGGTGATGGTGGCGCCGGTGAACTGCTCCGGGGCGGCGTAGCGCGGCGTCAGCAGGCGCTGGTCGGCGCGGGTCTGCACGCCGTCGACGGCATCGAGGACCTTGGCGATGCCGAAATCGAGCAGCTTGGGCTCGCCATGGCTGTCGACCAGAATATTGTCGGGCTTGAGGTCGCGATGCACCACCAGCGCCCGATGCGCCGCCTGCACCGCGCGGCAGACCTTGACCATCAGCTCCAGGCGCGCCGCCAGCCCGAGACCGTTGGCCTCGCAGTAGTAGCTGAGACGCTGGCCCTCGACCAGTTCCATCACCAGGTACGGGGCGCCGCCGGGCAGCGTGCCGCCGTCGAGCAGGCGCGCGATGTAGGGGTGGTCGAGTTGCGCCAGGATCTGCCGCTCGGAGCGGAAGCGCGCCGCCAGTTGCTGGTCCATGCCGACACCCAGGTGCAGCACCTTGATCGCGACATCCTGGGCGAAGTCGCCAGCGACGCGGCGGCCGAGATAGACCGTGCCCATGCCGCCGCTGCCGAGTGCATCGAGCACCATCCAATGCCCCAGGCGCACGCCGATCAGCCCGTCGCTGGCCTCGCCGGAGCCGCTCCAGGCTTGCGTGCTGTTGCCGGGCGCCGCGGTGGCGTCGCCGCCGGCACGGTTGCGCGCCGCCAACAACTGCTCGACTTGCGCACGCAGGGCGGCGTCGGCGCCGCAAGGCTCGTCGAGGTAGGCGGCCCGGTCATGCGCGAGAAGGCGGGCGGCACCATCCGCGCAGGCAAGCGCCTCTGGTCGACATTCCTGGGTGGGCTGAGCTTCCATGCCGCTATGCTAATGGATCGCGCGGGTGCGTCCCGAGCGGGCTGCCGGGAACGCGGTCCGACCGTTTGCGGACACCGCACGCGTGGCGTGCGCCCGAAAGACATGTACACGGCGTCCCGGGATCAATTTCCCTCTTCGCGATTGCCTGTCAAGGACCCTCCGAACAAGTTCTGCAGAACTTGTTCGGAGGGTCCTTAATGCGCAGACTCCGCATCTTCGATACCCGGCCGATTCGGGTGCCGGTCCGTTGCCTGGAGGGATGCACATGAGCAGCAAGCAGCCGTTACGACTTCACGTGCCAGAGCCCAAGGCGCGGCCCGGTGAGAGTCCGGACTTTTCCGACATCGTGATCCCGCCGGTCGGCAGCTTGCGCCGGCCGCCCAGCGACGAGCCCGATCACAGCATGCGCGAGCACGCCTTCGGCATGATCCGCGTGCTCGACGAGAACGGCGTGGCGGTGGGCGAATGGGACCCGAAACTGCCGCCGGAGACGCTGATCAAGGGTCTGCGCGCGATGCTGCTGACGCGCATCTATGACGAACGCATGATGCGCGTGCAGCGCCAGGGCAAGACCTCGTTCTACATGAAGTGCACCGGCGAGGAGGCGGTCGCAGTGGCCCAGGCCCTGGCGCTGGATGATGGCGACATGCTGTTTCCCAGCTATCGCCAGCAGGGTCTGCTGATTGCGCGCGACTGGTCGCTGGTCGACATGATGTGTCAGGTCTACAACAACACCAAGGATCGCCTGAAAGGCCGCCAGTTGCCGATCATGTACTCGGTCAAGGAAGCCGGCTTCTTCTCGATCTCCGGCAATCTCGGCACCCAGTTTCCGCAGGCGGTGGGCTGGGCGATGGCCTCGGCGCTCAAGGGCGACACCCGTATCGCGGCGAGCTGGGTTGGCGACGGCACCACGGCGGAGGCCGATTTCCACTACGCGCTGACTTTCGCCACCGTCTATCAGGCGCCGGTGATCTTGAATGTGGTCAACAACCAGTGGGCGATCTCCAGTTTCCAGGGCTTCGCCGGCGGCGAGCAGACCACCTTTGCCGCGCGCGCGGTCGGCTACGGTTTGCCGGGCCTGCGCGTCGACGGCAATGATTTCCTCGCCGTCTACGCGGCCACCCAGTGGGCCGCCGAGCGCGCCCGCAGCAACAACGGGCCGACGCTGATCGAGTTCTACACCTACCGCGCGGCGCCGCATTCGACCAGCGACGATCCCTCCGCCTACCGGCCGGAAGAGGAAAGCGCACGTTGGCCGCTTGGTGATCCGATCAATCGGCTGAAGCAGCACCTGATCGCGATCGGCATCTGGGACGAAGAGAAACACACGGCGCTGGCCGCCGAACTCGACGAATTCGTGCGCGCCGCGCAGAAGGAGGCCGAGAGCTACGGCACCCTCGGCGTCAAGCCGGCCAGCGCGGCGAGCATGTTCGAGGATGTGTTCAAGGAGGTGCCGCAGCACCTGATCCGTCAACGCCAGGAACTGGGAGTCTGACCATGGCCCGCATGAACATGATTCCAGGCAATCCAGTCGGCCATGGACATCATGCTGGAGCGCGACAGCAACACCGTCGTGTTCGGCGAAGATGTCGGCTATTTCGGCGGTGTTTTCCGCTGTACGGCGGGCTTGCAGAAGAAATACGGCACCCATCGGGTGTTCGACTCGCCGATTGCCGAGGGCGGCATCCTGGCGACGGCCGTCGGCATGGGCGTCTACGGCCTGCGCCCGGTGGTCGAGATCCAGTTCGCCGACTACATCTACCCGGCCTTCGACCAGCTGGTCTCGGAAGCGGCGCGCCTGCGTTACCGCTCCGGCGGCGAATTCTGGGCGCCGATCACGGTGCGCTCGCCGTGCGGCGGCGGCATTTTCGGCGGTCAGACCCACAGCCAGAGCCCGGAGGCGATCTTCACCCACGTCTGCGGCCTGAAGACGGTGATCCCGTCGAACCCGTATGACGCCAAGGGCCTGCTGATCGCCGCCATCGAAGACGATGACCCGGTGGTGTTCTTCGAGCCCAAGCGCATCTACAACGGCCCCTTCGAGGGCTATCACGACCGCCCGCTGGTGCCGTGGTCCAAGCATGATCTGGGCGAGGTGCCGGAAGGCTATTACCGCATCGACCTGGGCAAGGCCAACATCGTGCGTGCCGGCTCTGAGGTCACCGTGCTCGCCTACGGCACCATGGTCCACGTGGCTCTGGCGGGTGTCGCCGAGGCCGGCGTGGACGCCGAAGTGATCGACCTGCGCTCTCTGGCGCCGCTGGATATCGATTGCATCGTCGCCTCGGTCAAGAAGACCGGCCGCTGCGTGATCGTCCACGAAGCCACCCGCACCGGCGGTTTCGGCGCCGAGTTGTCGGCGCAGGTGCAAGAAAACTGCTTCATGCACCTGGAAGCACAGATCGTGCGTGTGGCCGGCTGGGACACGCCGTATCCGCATGCCTTCGAGTGGGAATATTTCCCCGGGCCGGAACGGGTCAAACGAGCGATCATGACGGTGATGGAGAACTGGGGCGACAGGGGGCTGGACGGCACGAGGCAAAGAGCACGGCCAACGGCTCATTCACGGCAACCTGGGTTGCAGTTGAAAGGATCGAACAATGGGACGCTACGTATTCAAGCTGCCGGACGTGGGCGAAGGCATCGCCGAGAGCGAGATCGCCGAATGGCGGGTCAAGGTCGGCGATGTGGTCAAGGAAGACCAGCCGCTGGTCGACATGCTCACCGACAAGGCCTCGGTGGAGATTTCCTCGCCGGTGTCCGGCAAGATCATCGAGCTGTGCGGCAATGCCGGCGACATGGCCGCCGTCGGCGGACCGCTGGTGATCCTCGAAGTCGAGGGCGCCGGTACGCCGGGGGCCGATGATGTGGTGGCGAAGCGGGCGGCTTTGGCGGCGGGATCGGGACCCGCGGAGAAGCCGGGACCCGGGACCCGGGACCCGGGACCCGCGGAAAAGCCTGCTCCGGCTACTCCGAGCCCCGCGCCTGCTCCGGCGCCCACACCCGCGCCAGTCGCCGCTTCCCCGGGTCCCGGGTCCCGCGTCCCGGGTCCCGCCGCTTCAATCCCGCGCCCCCCCGGCGAAAAGCCCCTCGCCTCACCCGCGGTGCGTCGCCGCGCGCAGGAGCTCGGCATTCAGCTGCAGTACGTGGCCGGCACCGGACCAGCCGGACAAATCAGCCACGCGGACCTCGACGCCTTCATCGCCCGTGGCAGCGCCGCGCCCGCCGGCGCCGCGCCGGCTGGACGTAGCAAGCGCGACGGCGTCGAAGCGATCAAGGTGATCGGCGTGCGGCGCAAGATCGCCGAGGCGATGCAACGCGCCAAACAGCGCATTCCGCATTTCGCCTACGTCGAGGAAGTCGACGTCACCGAGCTGGAAAGCCTGCGCAAGCACCTCAACACCGAGCACGCCAAGCGCGGCAAGCTGACCCTGCTGCCCTTCCTGGTGCGCGCCCTGGCCAACGGCATCGTCAAGTTCCCGCAGGTCAACGTCACCTACGACGATGAAGCCGGCATCGCCTACCGCCACGCCGCGCTGCACGTCGGCATCGCCACGCAGACGCCGAATGGTCTCGTTGTGCCGGTGGTGCGCAACGCCGAAGCGCTCGACCTCTGGGAAACCAGTGCCGAGATCAAGCGCCTGGCCAACGCCGCGCGCGAGGGCAAGGCCAAGCGCGAAGAGCTGACCGGATCGACGATGACCATCACCAGCCTCGGCGCGCTCGGCGGCATCGTCACCACGCCGGTGATCAACGCGCCAGAGGTGGCGATCATCGGCGTCAACAAGATGATCGAACGGCCGATGGTGCGCTCCGGCCAGATCGTCATCCGCTCGATGATGAACCTGTCCTCGTGCTTCGATCACCGCATGGTCGACGGCTATGACGCCGCCGAGTTCATCCAGTTCGTGCGCGCGCAACTGGAGAATCCGGCGACGTTGTTCATCGATTGAAGGAGCGGTGCGGCTGGTGAGTGGTAGTGATGGAGCGGCGGTAACTTGCTCGGCAGCCTGGGTTCATTATTGACGTGAAAGTCGTCTGATCGGTCGGAGAGCGCCCCCTCCGGCGCGTTTCTACCACTCCATTCACACGTTTCACTCACTCCTACCCCCCTCCACACGCCGACTACTCGCCATGGCCGAATCCATCCAAACCCAGGTCCTCGTCGTCGGCGGTGGTCCCGGCGGCTATGTCGCCGCGATCCGCTGCGGGCAACTGGGCCTGAAGACCACCATCGTCGAGGCTGATCGGCTGGGCGGCACCTGCCTGATCCGTGGCTGCATTCCGTCCAAGGCGCTGATCCATGTCGCCGGCAAGTTCGAGGCGATGAAGGAACACGTCGGCGCCGGCAAGCTCGGCATCCGCCTCGACGCTGCGCCGCAGTTCGATCTGGGCGGCGCCATCGACTGGAAGGAAACCGTGGTCGATCGCTTGAACGGTGGCGTGACTGCGCTGCTGAAAAAGGCCAAGGTGCGCGCGGTGCATGGCAAGGCGGTGTTCGTCGACGCCAAGAACTGCACGGTGCAGACCGCCGACGGCGAGGTCCAGATCAGCGCCGAGCACGTGATCCTGGCCACCGGTTCGACGGTCGCCGGCATCCCCTCGATTCCCTACGGCGAGCATGTGCTGTCGTCCACCGAAGCCCTGCTGCAGCGCGAAGTCCCCAAGCGCCTGGTGGTGATCGGCGCCGGCTACATCGGCATGGAGCTGGGCATGGCCTATGCGCGCATGGGCAGCCAGGTGGTGTTCGTCGAGGCGCTCGATCGCATCCTGACGCTGTTCGACCGCCCGCTGCTGAAGCCGGTCGAGGCCTGGCTCAAGCATCACCAGATCGACGTGCACCTGAAGACCAAGGCGATGGCCGTGGTCGAGACCGCCGACGGCCGCGCGCTGGAAGTGGAAACCGCCGAGGGCGAGCGCAAGCTGCTGCCCTGCGACAAGGTGCTGGTGGCGGTCGGCCGGCGCCCGGCAACCCAGGGCTGGGGCCTGGACAAGATGGCCATCGACATGAACGGCGCCTTCGTCAAGGTCGACGACCAGTGCCGCACCTCGATGCGCAATGTGTGGGCGATCGGCGACCTGGTCGGCGAGCCGATGCTGGCGCACAAGGCCTCGGCGCAGGGCGAAATGGTCGCCGAGATCATTGCCGGCAAGCGTCGCTCCTTCAATCCGGTGGCGATCGCCGCAGTGTGCTTTACCGAGCCGGAGCTGGTCGGCGCCGGCCTGTCGCCGGACGAGGCCAAGGCCAAGGGCATCGACATCGTCGTCGGCCAGTTCCCGTTCGCCGCCAATGGCCGCTCGCTGGCGATGCAGGCCGGCACCGACGGCGGTTTCGTGCGCGTCACCGCGCGCGCCGACAACCATCTGGTGCTCGGCATCCACGCGGTCGGCGCGCATGTATCTGAATTGTCAGGCGAGTTCGCGCTGGCGCTGGAAATGGGCGCGCGCCTGGAAGATCTGTCCGGCACCATCCATGTGCATCCGACGATGACCGAGACGCTACCCGAAGCGGCGCTGGCGGCGCTGGGGCACGCCATCCACGCCTGATTGGAGGCGGGGGGGGGCCCCCGGCCGAAGGGGCCCGCTTGCCAGCCGGCCAGGGCGCCGCCGGCCGTGCAGATGGCCGCGCGCAGCGAGCCCATCGCACCGGCCACGCGTTGCCGGGAATGCCGCGACGAGGGCTTGGCCAGTGCAGCGACAACGCATCTGGCTGAATCCGGGCATGGCGAGCCGCGCCGTGCCAGCGTCTCGCGGCCACTCGGGCGCGGGCGATCCCGGACGGCCAACGCCGATCGGACCGGTTCCGCTTGGCACAGGCCTGCGGCCGATGGACGACCCGGCCACCCAGGAACCGCAACGAATGACCAATCCCATCGGCAATCTGTTCGTCATCGCCGCACCCTCCGGTGCCGGCAAGACCTCGTTGGTCCGGGCACTGGTCAGCGACGACCCACGCCTGCAACTGTCGGTGTCGAACACCACGCGCGCGCCGCGCCCCGGTGAAGTCGATGGCGAGCATTACCATTTCACCGACATGGCGCATTTTCGCGAATTGATCGCGCAGGACCGACTGCTCGAACACGCCGAAGTGCACGGGAACTGCTACGGCACCGGGCGCGATCAGGTCGAGGCGGCCTTCGCGCACGGGCGCGATGTGATTCTGGAAATCGACTGGCAGGGCGCACGGCAGATCCGCGAGCGCTTCCCGGCTTGTATCAGGATCTTCATCCTGCCGCCGTCACGCGATGCGCTCTACCAGCGACTGAAGAAGCGCGGGCAGGACAGCGCCGAGGTGATCGAACGGCGCATCGCCAATGCGCGCGGCGAGATCGAGCACGCGACCGAATTCGATTACCTGATCGTCAATGACCGCTTCGACATCGCGCTGGCGGACCTGACGGCCATCATCCGCGCGGTGCGCCTGTCGATGCGTATCCAGGCGCCGCGGCAAGCGGGCTTGCTCGGGCAGTTGCTGGCGTAGGGCGCAAAGCGTCGCGCGCGAGCGCGCTCCTACAACGGTGCCGAAAATCCACGGTGAATTTGTAGGAGCGCGCTTGCGCGCGATGCCGTTGATTCCACAACGATCAGAGCGGCAAGGTCATCCTCACCACGCAGCCCCGCGCATCCTCGCGATTGCCCAGGCTGAGACTGCCGCCGTGGTTCTCGACGATCTGCCTGGCCAGCACCAGGCCGACGCCGCTGCCACCCGGTTTGGTGGTGAAGAAGGGCACGAACAGATTCTCGGTCTTGGCCAGGCCCGGGCCGTCGTCCTCGATTTCGATCAACGCATGGCCTGGTTCCAGTGTGAGGCGCATGCGCACGCCGCCGCCGGTTTCCAGCGCGGCCTCGGCGGCGTTCTTGCCAAGGTTGATCAAGGCCTGCTCCAGCTGGTCGGCATCGGCGTCGACGTCGATTTCCGCGAGTTCACAGACTTCGATGGCCAGGCGTTGTTCCAGGCGGGCCGCGCGGCGCAGTAGCGCGGCCAGCGCCACGCGGCGTTTGTTCGGCGGCGGCAGCCGCGCGAGGCGCGTGTACGAGGACATGAAGCGCGTCAGCGACTCGGCACGGTCGCCGATCACGCCGAGCGCGCCCTGCACGTCCTCGCGCCAGTCGCACGGCAGCGGCTCGCGCGCGATCAGCATCGCCAGCGTCGCCGCCATCGAGCGGATCGGCGCCAGTGAATTGTTCAACTCATGGCCGAGCACGCGAATCAGGCGCTGCCAGGCCTGGCGCTCCTCTTCGCGCAGCGCGCGCGACAGATCGCTGATCGCCAGGAGTTCGTGCGGCTTGCCACCTTCGCGAAAGGAGGCGCGGCGCACCTCGAAACTGCCGGTGCCGCCAGGAAAGGCGCGCTTCAGCGTGGCTGGCGTGTCGGTGTCGCAACAGGCTTCCAGCCCGAGTTCGATCGCGCTCCTGCCGAGCGCCGCGGCGCAGGGCAGCGACAGCAGGCGTTCACCCGCTGGATTGATCAGCATCAGGCGGCGCTGGTCGTCGAAGGCGAAGATCGCGATCTCGACATTGGCCAGGATCTTCGACAGCAGCGCACCGGTCTCCTGCACGCGCAAACGGTCCTCACGCAGCGTGCTGGCCAGCGCGTTGACTTCGAACAGCACCTCGCCCAGGGCATCGCCGCGGCGCGCCGAGATACTGCGCAGGCTGTAGTCGCCGGCGCGCAGCGAGTCGAGCAAGTTGGCCAGCGTCAGCAGCGGGTGCACCACCGCTCGCTGAAGGCGTCGCCAAAGCCACCCGCTGGTCACCAGCAATCCTGCGACGGCGGCGATGCGTGTAGACGCTGGCCAGTCCTGCTGCCACAGCAGCCAGCCGGCGGCCAGCAGGCCCGGCAGACTCAGCGCAATCGCGCACAGGCCGACCTTGAGCTCGTAGCCGAGGCGCTGGGCGCGACGGTGGCGCGTGCTTGGGTCTCGGGGGGGCGGCGTCATCGCTCATGGGACCCGGCTGGGGGGGGGGGGGGGGGGGGGGGGGCTTTGGCGACGCCGTCACGTAGGCCAAAGAGCGCGGCCAACGTGACCTACATCCAGGGCAGGCCGCAGCCGCGGGCTTCACTCGCCCTCGCTTTCGCCGGGGCTGCGGATGCCGTACTTCTCCAGCCGGCGGTAGAGCGCGGCGCGGCTCAGGCCGAGCAGGTCCGAGGCCCGCTGCACATTGCCCTCGGCGCGGATCATCGCCCGGCGCACCAGCATTTCCT
Source organism: Rhodanobacteraceae bacterium (assembly GCA_016717705.1). Taxonomy (GTDB): domain Bacteria; phylum Pseudomonadota; class Gammaproteobacteria; order Xanthomonadales; family SZUA-5; genus JADKFD01. Next base: position 139,464 of record JADKFD010000004.1, read on the forward strand.
CGGCGGCGTCCAGCGTCAGGTGATCGAGTTCGCTGTCGCTCTGGCGCGTCGGCGCGAAGCTGAAATCGAGATCGCCGATCTCGTCGGCACGCGACATCAACACGGCGCGCTCGATCACGTGCGACAGCTCGCGTACATTGCCCGGCCAGGCGTAGCCCAGCAGCGCGCGTTCGGCCGCGGCGGACAGGCGCACGCTTTCCCGCTGGTAGCGCTGGCCGAAGCGGGTGAGCAGGCGCCGCGCCAGCGGCAGGATGTCCTCGCGACGCTCGCGCAAGGCCGGCAGGCGCAGTTCCACCGTGTTCAGACGGAACATCAGGTCCTTGCGAAAGCGGCCTTTGGCGACGTCGTCGGCGAGATCGGCATTGGTCGCCGAGATCAGCCGCACGTTGGCTCTGGACGTGCGCGAGGAACCCAGGCGCTCGAACTCGCCGTCTTCCAGCACCCTGAGCAGTTTCGGTTGCTGCGAGACCGGGATGTTGCCGACCTCGTCGAGAAACAGCGTGCCGCCGTCGGCGAGCTCGAAGCGGCCGATGCGGTCCTGCTTGGCGTCGGTGAAGGCGCCGCGCACATGGCCGAACATCTCGGATTCGAACACGCTCTCGGCGATGCCACCCATGTTGACCTTGATCAGCGTCTTGTCGGCGCGCCGCGAGTTGCGGTGGATCAGATCGGCGATCAGGCCCTTGCCGGTGCCGTTTTCGCCGAGGATCAGGATGTTGGCTTCGGTCGGCCCGACCCGCTGGATCATGTCCAGCACCGGACGCATCGCCGCCGATTCGGCGACGAATTCGCCGTCTTCGGTGCCGCGCAGAATCTCGATCTCGCGTTCCAGGCGCCGGTTGCGCCGACGACTGGCGCCCAGCGCCGCCTGGTTGCGCAGGATCGCGATCAGGCGCGTGTTGTCCCACGGCTTCTCGACGAAGTCGTTGGCGCCGCGGCGCATCGCTTCCACCGCGATGTCGATGGTGCCCCAGGCGGTCATCACCACCACCGGCAGTTCGGCATCGAGCGCGCGGATGCGTTCGAGCAGATCCAGCCCCTCCTGGCCCGAGGTGGTGTCGCGGGTGTAGTTGAGGTCCATCAGCACCACGGCGACCGGTTGTTTTCTCAGCGTTTCGATGACTGCATCCGGATGCATCGCCTGCAGCGAGGGCATGCCCTCGGCCTTGAGCAGGAAGCGCAGCGCTTCGAGCACATCGCGTTGATCGTCGGCAATCAGGATCGGCAGATCGGTCATGGTTTGCGCGCGTCGGTGGGAGTTGGCAACAGCCTAGGCAGTTTACGTGCCAGCGATGAAATCGGTTGTCGGTTGTCGCAATTCGGTCGGCACAGAAACGCAGGATCAACGGCATCGCGCGCGTGCGCGCGCCTGCACATCCTGCGTGGATCTCCGGCAGGGTGGGAGCGCGCGCATGCTGTTGCCTTTGCCCTTCCGTATACCGATTCCGCACCCGTCACTGTCCATTTCCGGACACTCTGGCGCTCTTCGCGGCTGCGCAAGTCCCCTTTCCCCAGGTCTTCGCGTTTACCCAATCGTGTTGTGCTTGGCGGTTTCGTCCGCCAGCGCTGATAACATCGTCATCCTGGCACCGATCAGTACGACCACGGGGGGTTTGTCATGTCGGAAGTCCGTTCTTCAGGCCCATTGCGCTGGGTCAGCGAAACGCTCGGCAGTTTGTTCAAGACCGAGACGCTCGATCCCAAGGAAGAAGTCTTCATCAGGTGTGTTGTTCTGCCTGCTCGGTTCACTGGCGCGCGCCGATGGCGTGGTCAGCGCCGAAGAGGCGGCGCACGGCGAGGAACTGATCGATCGCATGGAACTGCCGAAGGTGGGTCGCAAGCTCGCCGTGCACAGTTTCGAACGCGGCCGCGCCGGTGGACTCGATGTCGACGCGGAAATCAGGCGTTTCCTGGCGGTCTATCGCAGCAGTTCGACGCACTCCGAGCAGTTGCTGGAGGCCTTGCTGACGCTGGCCAGGTCCGACGGCCGCATGCGCATCCCGGAGAAGTCCTGGTTGACCCGCGTCGGCAAGAGCCTCGGCATCGACGCCGACGTGATGAAACAGCGGATCGGACTCTGATCCATACAGCATCCGCTCGCGGCGCGCGCGTGGCCTGATGGGTGTTGCGCCACCCGGACGGTGACGCGTGCGCCGCAATCGGAACCCCGCGGGGCTCAATAGACCTCGCCGATCATGCAGCGCAGGCTGCCGCCGGCTTTTTCCAGTTCATCGAGTTCGACGCTGTGGATGGCAAGGCCGTGTGCCTCGATGGCCCTGCGTGTTGCCGACCGCAGTGCGCCCAGCGCACATGCCGACATCCACAAGCCACGCTCGCCCAAAGCAATGCAGTTGCCCACGTAGCCGGCCTTTTCCTCGCCGTCGATGACCACGCTGCCGTCGAGCCTTGCCAGGGCAGCGGCCACGGCCGCATCGGCGAAACCATCCGGGCACAGCAGCAGGCCGCGACCGGCCAGCGCCGACATCACCACATTGGTGTGGTACTCGCCGGTGGCGAGTTCGAACACCAGCACATGGTCGAGGTCGAAGGCCCGCGCCATCGCCGCTGCGCCGGCACGATCGCAGCGTTCGCTCAATCCGCAGTAGCCGATGCCGCGTGCGCGATCGATGACCAGGCTGCCGGTGAGTTCGGCCACCAGCGGTTGCGCAGACAGATCGATTTGCCGATAGCCGAGAAGATCGCGAAACCAGGCGCGGATATCGGCGCGATCAGCCTCGCGCTGGCGCACCGCATGACGCATGGCGCCAACGATCAGTCGCCCTGGCGCGGTGGCAAAGACGTTGTTCGGGAACACCGCATCGGGCGTGTCCGGATCGCCGGGAAAAATGTGCGTCGGAATCCCCGCCCGCGCCAGTGCACTGGCCAGCGCCTGGTGCTGCGCGGCCGCCCGCTGCGCATCGACGGTCTGCGCCATCTGCATGTAGGCATTGTCGCTGGCCGATTCTCCGGCCAGGCGAAAATCCGCGGGGGCGACCAGGAACACGCCGCGCGGCACGCCCGGTCTGCGCACGGGCAGGGCGCGCAGCGTGGCGGCGAAGGCATCGGGGTCATCCCAAAGGCGCGCGGGCATCGGCGATCCTGCAAAAAAGAAACCCGCGGCGGTCCTGTCGGATCGCCACGGGTTTGCCCCCTCCCCGACTAGCCGGTTGCTGCGCCGGGATGCCAGCATTGTGTATTCAGAACACAAGCGACATCAAGCTGCGGTGCAGCATGCGGGGATCGGAAAGGGAAAAGGGGAAGCGGGCCAGGGAAAGGGGTGAGGCCCGGGGGCGTGCAGGTCACGTTGACCCCCTGAGGCCCGTTGCGCTGGCAACGTGGCTACGACTCGGCGTCCGCCAGCCGCAACTCGACCTTCGGCAGGCGTTGGTTGAGCAGTTCGTAGAGCCGCTCGGTCGCCAGGCAAGGGCAATCGGGGCGCACGTATTGGGTTTCCTGGATGTCGAGTACGGCACGCGCACCGGTTTCTTTCTTCAGCATGCCCTTGACCTCGGTGATCGCCTGATCGACCTGCTCGATGGCCGCCTGGTTGGCCTGCGCCAGACGCTCTTCCTCGAGTTCGGCGGCCGCTTCGACATCGCTGATCTTGCGCGCGATCGCCAGTTGCTGGTCGCGATCGGCGGGAGCCTGCTGCTTGAGTTGCTGCAGTTCGCTGCGCAGGCGTTCCAGGGTGGGGCGGTGGCGTTGTGCCAGCGCCTTGAGTTCGGCGTCGATATCGGCGAGCAGGCCGGCTAGCGCGGTCGAGCGCGTATAGGCCTCGCTGAGGTCGACCACCAGCATTCGCGCTGTGGCCTGCGCGACCCATGGCAGCCAGCACGCGCAGAGCAGGACCAGCAATCGACTCATGTGCCGGGCTCCAGTGGCAACTGCGAAAACTGCGACACCAGGATGCGCTCGACCTCCTCGGTCACGTCGTCTGCAGCGCTGGCGCCGACGCGTTGGGCAACTTCGCGATCGAGCACCAGATCGGCATTGGCGGCCAGCGCCACTTCACTGATCGCCTCGGGCAGCGCGGTCAGCACTTCACTCTGGCGCAGATCGCGCGCCAGTTCGATCTCGCTGCGACGCGTGCTCTCGACGCCCTGCTGCGCCCGCTCGGCCTGAGTGGCGATCGCGGCGTACAACGGCATGCCCGACTCCAGATACTCGACGTCGACGGTCAGAACCACCAGCGCATCGGCAGCCGGCGCCGCAGTCGTCGCCAAGCCGGCCAGCAACGCCAGACAGCGGCAAAACCGACCGGATCGGCGAACACTCATCGCAGGCTCTGTTCCATGACGCGGTAGCGGGCATCCGCCATGCCCAGGCGCTGGTAGGTGGCCATCGCCGCCTGATTGTCGTTTTCGACATACAGGCGCAGGCCGCAGGCGCCGGCGGCGCGCGCCTGTTGCTCGATTTGCCGATAGAGCATCGCGTACACGCCCTGCCGGCGCGCCTCGGGGCGCACGTAGACACTCTGGATCCACCAGAAATCGGCGTTGCGCCAGTCGCTCCATTCATAGGTCACCATCAGGCAACCGACGACGACGCCAGCGCGCTCGGCCACCAGGTAGAAGCCACGGCGATCGTCGTCCAGCACCGCCAGCACCCCCGCCCCGACAACCGCCGGATCGAGCGATTTGTGCTCGGTCTCCAGCGCCATGGCCTGGTTGAATGCGGCGATCACGCTGGCATCGGCGATCTGGGCGCGTCTTGAGATCAGGGCGTCGTTCATCGGCAGGAATTGATGTTGCGGTGCCGCATTGTAGGGTGGCGGTGATCACGATTCAGGGAGTTTTGCTGGCACGGAGCCGATGTCGAGCTCTCCGGCCGGCGCCGCAGTTCCCAGGCAATATCGGCGCAACCGGCACTGGTATAACGACTATTCATCGCTCGAAGGGCCATCGCTGCCCGCGCGCGCCATTGCCCGCCGGAGAGTCCCTTGAAGCATCTTGCCATTGCCGTTCTGGGGTTGTTGCTCGCCACGCCGGCCGCCGCCGAGCGCCCCTCCGACACGCTGCTGATCGGTCGCATCTACCCGACCGCACTGAGCACCGAACCCGTTGCGGCACTGGCCTACGACCGCGACGGTCGCGTGCTGGCGCATGGCAGCAGCCAGGACGTGCGCAAGCTGCTGGAGGCGCGCAAGGGAGTGGTGAACGAGATCGTGGTCGCTGGCAGCGTCATTCCCGGGCTGATCGATGCCCACGGGCACATGCTGAATCTGGGTTTTTCCTTGTTGCAGGCGGACCTGGTCGGCACCCGCAGCAAGGCCGATGTCATCGAACGCCTGCGCGCCAAGGTCGATGCGCTGGCGCCGGGGGAATGGCTGCTCGGGCGCGGCTGGGACCAGAACGACTGGCAAGAGCAGCAGTTTCCCAGCGCCGCCGACCTCGACCATGCGTTTCCGGACCGCCCGGTATGGCTGGAACGCGTGGACGGCCATGCTGGCTGGGCCAACTCGATGGCGCTGCGGACGGCAAAGCTGGCCGCCGACACGCCCGATCCCGCGGGTGGTCGCATCGAGCGCGGGGCAAACGGCGCGCCGACCGGGGTGTTCGTCGATACCGCGATGGATCTGGTGCAGCGCCAGGTACCCAAGCCCAGTGCTGACCTGAGCCGGCGCGCCTTGCGACTGGCGCTGCAGTCGGCGGTCGCCGCTGGACTGACCGGCGTCCACGACGCCGGTGTCTCGCGCGACGATCTGGCCCTCTACCGCGAGTTGGCCGACGACGACGCGCTGCCCTTGCGCGTCTACGCGATGGCCGACGGCGATGCCGCGGCGCTGGACTGGCTCTGTCGCAAGGGAGCATACGCACACCCCGGGCGGGCGACTGGGCATGCGCGCGGTCAAACTGTATGCCGATGGCGCGCTCGGCAGTCGCGGCGCGGCATTGCTGGCGGACTACGCAGACGATCCCGGCAACCGCGGCCTGATGATCGAGACGCCGGAGAAACTGGCGCAGGTGGTCAAGCGGGCCGCTGATTGTGGCGTGCAGCCTGCGGTTCATGCGATCGGCGACCGCGCAAACCGCGCGACGCTGGATGCGTACGCGGCACTCGGCGCCGAGCAGCGCGCGCGGTTGCGGCCGCGCATCGAGCACGCCCAGGTGATCGATCTGCCCGATATTCCGCGCTTTGCGCAACTCGGCGTGATTGCCTCGATGCAGCCGACGCACGCCACCAGCGACATGCCCTGGGCACAGGCGCGCGTGGGCGCTGAGCGTCTACGCGGTGCCTACGCCTGGCGGCGCTTGCTCGATTCGGGTGCGCGGCTCGCGCTGGGATCGGATTTTCCGGTGGAGCGCGTCGATCCGCTGCTCGGCATCCATGCCGCAGTCACGCGCCAGGACGCCAGCGGCGAACCCGCAGGTGGCTGGCTGCCCGATCAGCGCCTGACGCTGGCGGAAGCGCTCGATGGCTTCACGCGCGGCGCCGCGTTTGCCGGTCACGCCGAAACCGAGGTCGGCACGCTGGAAGTCGGGCGGCGTGCCGATTTCGTGGTCCTGTCGATGGATCCGCACCAGGTCCGTGGCCGCGCGCTGCTCGCCATCAAGGTCAAGTCGACCTGGGTCGATGGGCGCAAGGTGTGGGGCTGGAGGAGCGGCGCACGTCGCGACATCGGCGCAGCTTGTGCGACGGCACGTGGACATGGCGTGAACATGCAGGAGCGGCGTGCACGTCACGACAGCGGTTTCCAGCGGATTGACCGGTCGCGACGTACACGTCGCTCCTACGAGAACGACCTCAGACGTATTCCAGCCAGCCGTGGGTGTCTTCCACGCTGCCGTCGAAGGTGCCGAAGAACTGCTTCTGCACTGCGCGCGTGACCGGGCCCGGCTTGCCGCCGCCGATCTTCTTGCCGTCGATGCTGCGGATCGGCGTGATCTCGGCGGCGGTACCGGTCATGAACACTTCGTTGGCGAGATAGATCATCTCGCGCGGCAGGTTCTGCTCGCGGATTTCGTAGCCGAGTTCCTTGGCGATCACGATCGCGGTGTCGCGGGTGATGCCCTGCAGGATCGAGGCGCCCATCGGCGGCGTGTAGATCACCTTGTCGAACACCAGGAAGATGTTCTCGCCGGCACCTTCGGCGAGGTAGCCGTCGTGGGTCAGCGCGATGCCTTCATGGAAGCCCAGACGCTTGGCTTCGCGCGACACCAGGATCGAGGACAGATAGTTGCCGCCGGCCTTCGCCGTTGCGGGCAGGGTGTCCGGTGCGACACGGCGCCAGGTCGAGATGCAGGCATCGATGCCATCGTGCACCGCTTGCGCGCCAAGGTAGGGGCCCCACACCCAGGCGGCGATCATGCAGCCGGTCGGGTTGTCGGCGCCGAGGCCAAAACCACCGGAGCCGCGCCAGATCAGCGGGCGCAGGTAAGCGGCGGTGAGCTTGTTGGAGGTGATCACCTCGCGACCGGCAGCCAGCAGCGTCGGCAGATCGTATTCGGTATCCAGATCGTAGATGCTGGCCGAGGCATACAGCCGCTTCATGTGGTCGGTGTAGCGAAAGATCGCCGGGCCCTTGGGCGTCTGGTATGAGCGGATGCCCTCGAACACCGACGAGCCGTAGTGCAGCGCATGCGACATCACATGGACGGTGGCTTGCGCCCACGGCACCAATTTGCCGTTGAACCAGATGAATTCGGGGAGATTTTGGCTCATGGCCGGTCCTTGCGATGGCGAGTGGAAAGCTCCGACTATAGCGCCGGTGGGCCCTGAACCGGCTCTAGGTTGGACTTGAAAGGAATCGGCTGCAGCTCGCGAGCTGCCTTGGTTCGCTCAGGCAAAATCCAGCGGGTCGACGTCGATGCTCCAGCGCAGATTGCGATCACGCGCGTGGGCATGAGCCGCTTCGACGGCGGCGGTCAGAAAGGCATGCAGCGGCCCGCGTTCGGCTGACATCACGACCAGTTGGAAACGCCAGCGCGCCTGCCTGCGCGGCTGCGGCGCCGGCAGCGGTCCGCTGATCTCGACCGCGTTGCGCAGCGCGGCCGGGCAGGCGGCGAGCACGTCGGCGAGGAAGCGGTCCGCCTTGCCGCCATCGACGTGTTCGGCGCGCAACAGGGCGGCATGGCCCACCGGCGGCAAGCCGCTGTCGGCGCGTTCGAGCAGGGCCAGGCGCGCGTATTCGCCGTAGCCGTGGCGCAACAACGTCGCCAGCAAGGGGTGCTCGGGCAGATGCGTCTGCAGCAGCACTTCGCCGGCGCGCTCGGCCCGCCCGGCGCGGCCGGCAACCTGCACGATCAGCTGCGCCAGGCGCTCGCTGGCGCGGAAATCGGCGCTCATCAGGCCCTCGTCGACACCGACGATCACCGCCAGCGTCACCGCCGGCAGGTGATGGCCCTTGGCCAGCATCTGGGTGCCGACGATCAATGTCGGCTCGCCGCGCAGCAACTCGTCGATCGCGGCGGCGAAACTGGATTTCCTGCTGGTGGTGTCGCGATCCAGGCGCACCAGCGGTGTGCCCGGAAAAGCCAGTGCCAGCGCCGCCTCCAGTCGCTCGGTGCCGGCGCCCTGCGGCACCAGGGCGAGGCTGCTGCAGTTGGGGCAGGATTGCGGCGGGCGTTGCTGGAAGCCGCACTGGTGGCAGCGCAGCCAGGCCGCGCCGCGATGAAATGTCAGCGCGATATCGCAATCCGGACATTCGGCGTGCCAGCCGCAGTCGTGGCACAACAGCGCCGGCGCAAAACCACGTCGATTCTTGAATACCAGCACCTGGCCGCCGGCAGCCAGGTGCTCGCCGATGACGCTCAGCGTGGCGTCGGCCAGGCCATCCTTGAGCCGTTGCCCGCGCACATCCACCAGGCGCCAGCGTGGCGGCTTCGCGGCGCCGATGCGCGCCGGCATCGACAGCCGCCGGTAGCGACCGAGTTCGATATTGCGCAGGCTCTCCAGGCTGGGGGTGGCGCTGCCCAGCAGCACCGGCACACCCAGGCCCTGGGCGCGCAGCAGCGCGACGTCGCGGGCGTGGTAGCGGATGCCATCCTGCTGCTTGTAGGAGGCGTCGTGCTCCTCGTCGACCAGCACCAGGCCCAGCCGCGGCAACGGCGTCCACACCGCCGAGCGCGTGCCGATGACCACGTCGACCTCGCCGCGCGCCGCCGCCGCATAAGCCTCGACACGCTCACCCTCCGACAGCTCCGAATGCATCGCGGCCACCCGGCCGGGCAGGCGCTCGCGCACGCGGGCGACCAGTTGCGGCGTCAGCCCGATCTCCGGCACCAGCAGCAGGGCCTGCTGCCCGCGCGCCAGGGCATCGGCGATCAGGCGCAGGTAGACCTCGGTCTTGCCGCTGCCGGTGACGCCGTCGAGCACGAACACCGAAAAGCCCGCGCCATGCGCGGCGATCTGCGCCAGCACCTCGCTCTGGGCGACGCTCAGTGTCGGGGCTGCCGCGAGAATCGGCGGCGGCGCGTAGGGCGACATGGCGATGGCATCGACCCAGCCCGCCTCTACCCAGGGCGCCAGCACCGGGCGCCAACGTGGATGCAACTGCGCCAGTTCCGGTTCGCTCGCCGGCGCTTGCAGCAGGCGTTCCCACAGTCGCTTCTTGGCGGCGCCACGGGTCACCAGCACTTGCTCACGCCCCAGCGCGGTCAGTGCATACAGCCGTCGCTGCGGCAGCACCATCGGCTCGCTGCGGCGCAGTCCGACCGGCAATGCAGTGGCCAGCGTCTCGCCCAGTGGCGCCAGGTAATAGCGCGCCACGCGCGGAATCAGCGCCCACAGCGCCGGATCGATGAGCGGCGGATCGTCGAGCACCGCCAGGATCGGCTTCAGATCGTCGATAGGGCCGGGTTCGACATCGATGACGACGCCGACCACCCGGCGACGGCCAAATTCGATCGCCACGCGGGCGCCCGGCTGCGGCGTCGCCATGCCATCGGCCAGTGCGTAGTCGAAGAGGCGCGGCAAGGGGACCGGGACGGCGATACGGAGGCGGATGGTCACGCGTGCTCTTCAAGCATTTCCGGTCGCCCCTGCCGGTGCGCCTGCCGCGCAGACCGGGGCGGGCCGCGACAAGCTCGGGGATGTCCCGTCTCAAAGACGTACGGCATGTCCGGTGAAAGGGCGCGCACGTCGCACCCTACACCGGCAACATCTCGACCAGCGGCGCCAGCACCCGGCGGTGGATCTCGAACTGACCGGCGAAGCGTTCGCCGACCTTCGCGCGCATGCGCGGCGCGTGGTCCCGGAGGTATTGGATCAGCGCGTGATGGCTGTCCATCCGGTAGTGGACGACGATCTCCTGATGTTCCGGGGTCGCCACTTCCGGCTCGACGATCAGCACCTCGGCACTGACGAAACCCGGCAGCGTGAGCAACTCGCGCATGTGATCGCCGAGCCAGGCGCGGTAGTCGTCGGCCACCGCTTCCAAGACCTTGATGTTGACTTCGTAGACGATCATGCGGGTACCAGAGATCCTTTCAGGAGTAGGGTGAAACCAGTGCCAACGGCAATCACTGGGCGCCGCCGGCCGACCAGCAACGCGCAGGATGTGGTGAGCGCAGCGAACCGCATCGATCGCGGAACGCATGAGCAAACACCGCGCGATCGATGCGCATCGCTGCGCTCAGCGCATCCTACCCACGATTGCGCCCTACAGACTGACCAGGCTGGCCACCAGCGCGCCGACCGCGGTGAAGCTGACCAGGCAAAGATACAGGGTACCGATGGTGAAAAAGGCGATCGGTGCCCCCCACCAGCGCTGTCGATACACACGTTTTTGCGTCAGGAACAGGTTCAGCGGTATCCAGGCGATGGCCAGACCCATCAGCACCCACCAGGGATTGGTCCAGCCGGCGGGCCAGTGCTCGGCGATCCATGCCAGTCCGACTGCCACCAGGATGCCCATGTAGATGAAGGTGTGGCTGTGGATCGCCACCATCAGGTGTTCCATGTACATGCGGCGCTTGAACACCAGCACCAGTTTCAGCAGCAGCGCAAAGATCGGCAGCAGCACGAACAGGCTCTGCGGCAGCACGCGCAGGAAGGCATGCCCCAGGCGCTTGGGGTCTTCGCGCGCGAGTTCCATGTTGGATTTCATGATGCCGATGTAGTCGTTGAGCCACTGGTTGCCGCTGGCAGGCAACCAGTCGATGGTCACTGGATTTTCGGTGGGGTGCCACGGCTGATCGCCGAAGATGGTGAGGGTCATCGGTCTCTTCTTGCCGTCTTTGCCTTTCGTGCCTTCGATGCCGTCGGACTCGCTGTCCTCGGCCCCGATGGCGTCCGCGCCGGGCGTCGCCGGTTCAAGACCGGCTGCTTGACCCGATGATGCAGGAGCGGCAGCGGGCGGCAGTTCCTTCGCTGCATCCACCGGCTCTGCATTGCCCGGATCGCTGTCCGATTTTCCCGGGTTGCCGTCGAGAACCTTGATGTCGCCGCTCTCCGAGACCTGCATGCCGTCGAGTTCGCTGGTCGCGTTGACGATCAGGAACAGCAAGGCACTCACCACCAGGTAGACGCGCAGCGGCCGCACGAAGCTCATGCGCTTGCCGAGCAGGTACAGCTCGGTCAGCCGCCCCGGCCGGAAGAACAGGCTGACCAGCGTGCGCCAGACGCGCGCATCGACATCGAACAGGTAATCGACCGCATCGCTCGTGAGTGCCAGCAGGTTGCGGATCGGCGTTTTCTCCGGCTGCCCGCATTGATGACAGAACGGCCCCTGCAGCGCGACGCCGCAGTTCTCGCAATGGCGACCCTGCCACGCCAGCGCCTTGCGCTCGCGACGACTGCGCGGCGTCGTGGGCGCAGTGGGCTGCGCCGTCGGCGTCGCCAGCGCTTCGCTCATCGTGCCGCCACCAGCTTTTGTTCGCGCAGCCATTGCACCGTGTCGGCGAGCAAATGATCGAGCGGCGTGACCTTGAGGTCGAGCTGCGTCTTGGCCTTGCGGATGTCGCAATGCATGTGATGGCAGACAAAAGCCACCGATTCGGGCGTCAGGTCCGGCTCGCGACCAGTCAGCCGGCTGAGCCAGTCCTTGGCCTGGGCCACCGCTTTCAACGCAAACGCCGGGATCGACCGGGCCGGCGTCGGTTTGCCCAGTTGTCGGCCGATGCGTTGGACCAGGTCAAGAAATGTCGTTTCCTCGCCGCCCAGCAGATAGTTCTCGCCGCACACGCCGCGCTCGGCGGCGTGGATGTGCGCCAGCGCCGCCTCGCGCACATCGACGAAGGCGCCGCTGCCGGGCGGCACGCCGGGCAGCTTCTGCTGGTCGACCATCAGGATCAAACGCGCCCAGTTGTGCGTGTCGCCGGGCCCGAAGATATGCGTGGGATTGCAGATCACCGCGTCGAGGCCAGCCTTGATGCCGGCGCGCACCTCGTCCTCGCCGCGCGCCTTGGTGTCCGAATAGTTGATCCAGGAGCCGCGCCCCAGTTGCGGCGAGGTCTCGCTGATGACCTCGTCGGTCAGCCCGTACACGGCGACACTGGAGGTGTGCACCATGCGGCCGACGCCGGCGCGCAGCGCCGCCTGCACCACATTGCGCGTGCCGCCGACATTGATGCGCGTCTGCTCGGCGAACTTGGGTTTCCATGACGCCGTGCTGGCGGCGACATGGAACAGTAATTCGGGCTTGCCCTGGAGCGCCGCGTCCAGCGATGGGACATCGCTGATATCGCCGCGAAAGGTCTCGACAGGCAGGCCGCGCAGCGTCGCCAGCGTGCTCTCGGAGCGATACAGCGCGCGCACCTGATAGCCGCGATCGCACAAGAGGCGCACCAGATGGCCGCCCAGGAAGCCCGTTGCACCGGTCACCACGGCCGTCGGCATGACCTTCCCCTCATTCGCTGTCAGCCCCGTAAGATACGCGGCCCGCTTGACCGCCGCGAATGCGTCGCGAGGGTGATCGGTGATCTGTTGCGTCTGTGGCCGAATCAAAGGCGGGGCAGGGGGCAGGGGACCCAGTTCGCGCCATGCTTGGAGTGTGCCGCGAGGTTGGTCCCCTGCCCCCTGACCCTTGCCCCGCTTTCTCCTGTTGTCGATCAATCGAATCGAGATATGCAGACCGAGTCTTACCCGACGCACCTGAAGTCCACATTGCGCCTGGCCGCGCCGCTGGTCGTCGGCCAGCTGTCGGCGATGGGCCTGAGCGTGGTCGACAGCGTGATTGCCGGTCGCCTCGGTCCGGCGGCGCTCGGTGGCGTGGCCGTCGGCGGCGCGGTCTACAGCTTCTCCTTGCTGCTGACCATTGGCGTGCTCGGCTCGGTTACGCCGACCGTCGCCCAACTGTTCGGCGCGAAGCGCTTCGACGAGATCGCGCCGCGCGCGCGCCAGGCCTGGTGGCTGGCGCTGGTGTTGGGTCTGACGGTCATGCTGATCTGCTTCAATGCCGCGCCGATGCTGCGCGCGATCGGCGTCGATCCGCAGCTTTATCCGTACGCCAGCGAGTTCCTGCGCGGGGTGGGCTGCGGTGGACCGGCGCTGGCGGCATTTTTCACGCTGCGCGGTTACGCCGACGGCCTCGGTCGCACCAAGCCGGGCATGGTGGCCTCGACCTGGGCCTGGTTCTGTTGGTGCCGCTGGCCATCTTGCTGGCTTTTGGCGCCGGGCCCATTCCAGCGCTAGGCACCTTTGGGCTCGGCCTGGCGACGGCCATCGTGCTGAGCTGCGAGGTGATCGGTCTGGCCTGGTATCTGCAACGCGCCAGCTGGTTCAAGCGCTTCGGCAGCATCCTCAAGATTGATCGGCCGCAGCGCGAACCGATCCGCGCTTTGCTGGCGCTCGGCTTGCCGATGGCCTTCGCCTGGGAGATGGAGGGCGGGCTGTTCTTCGTCGTCGCGCTGCTGATGGGCCGCATCGGCGGCGACTGGGCGGCGGCGCACCAGATCGCCATCAGCGTGGCCTCGGTGGCCTTCATGGTGCCCTTGGGCCTGGCGCAGGCGGTGACCGTGCGTGTCGGCCATGCGCGCGGCGCCGAGGACATCGTCGGCGTGCGCCGCGCCGGCGTCACCGGTCTCATGCTGGCGCTCGCCACGCAGACCTTTTCGGCCGCGGTGATGCTGATCTTCGCCGCGCAACTCACTCGCCTGTACGCGCCCGGCGCCGAGCAACTGGTGCCACTGGCGGTGCAACTGATGTTCCTGGCCGGCATCTTCCAGATGTCCGACGGCATCCAGGTGGTCGCCGCCGGCGCGCTGCGCGGACTCAAGGACACCCAGTTGCCGATGTACATCACCGCCTTGTCCTACTGGGGCATCGGCTTCCCGCTCGCCTGGGGCCTCGGCTTCGGCACCGGCCTTGGCGCACCCGGGCTGTGGATCGGCTTCATCGCCGGCCTGACCATGGCCGCCATCCTGCTCAACTGGCGCTTTGTGGTGATGCTGAGGCGTGTCTGGCGGCATGGTGCTGGTGAGCGCAGCGACCGCATCGCGGTCGCGGCGCCGCCGTGCAGTTTGCAAAGGCGCAAAGGAGCAAGGGGCGGGCCCGGGTCGATGTCGTGGGCCAGACCGGCGCATCAGAGCGGCCCTTGGCGTTCGCGTAACGGCCCGGCGAGGCCAGTTCTCTGACGCCCGCGCCCCAGCCCGTCGTCCCCTGCGGACCGGAATGCTCTTGATCAGACTGCGCCCCGCCACCAATTGCCGCCAACCCGTTCGCAGTCGCACACTGCGGCGTGCTCGAAACTGCACGCAGGTTTCACAGGTGTCGGCCATGCGAACCGCGATTGCCCTGTTGCTTGCCTCCTCCTGCGCCACGGCGCAAACGCCGCAGGTGAACTACGACATCGTCTACGTGCGCCAGGAGCGCCTGGGCGACCAGACCTTCACCTGGTGGCCGGAGGTGTTCCATCCGGCGCGGCTGGATGCGGGCGCCGACCTGATGCTGCTGCACGCGGACGGCAGCGAGGAGGTGCTGGTCGATGGCGGCATCGGCGGCGTCACCGATCCGGTGGTGTCTTTCGACGGCCAGTCGGTGTATTTCGCGCGCTTTCCGGACCTGCGCACCGATTCGCTCAACTATCAGCGCGAATTCCTGCCCGAAGCCGGCGCCGACATCTGGCGCATGCACGTGCCGACGCGCCAGCTGACGCAGTTGACGCACGGCGAGTTCACGCCCAACACCGGTGCCGGCAACTGGCATCCCACCAATCCGCTCGATCCGCCGGCGCAATACAACCGCCTCGGCTACGGCATCCTGAATCTCGGGCCGATGCCGCTGCCGGACGGACGCATCGCTTTCACCAGCAATCGCAATGCCTATCTGCCGCCGAAGGGCTACACGATGCCGACGCTGCAGCTTTTCGTGATGGATGCCAACGGTGACAACGTCGAGGCGATCGCGCCGATGTCGATCTCCTCGGCGCTGCATCCGACCATCCTGAAGAACGGCGAGCTGATGTTCTCCAGCCACGAGGCGCAGGGTCTGCGCGACCAGCGCATGTGGGGGATCTGGGGCATTCAGCCCGACGGGCGCGCGTGGCGGCCGATCGTCAGCGCTTTCCACGATGCGCGCGCCTTCCACTTCATGACCCAGGCCAGCGACGGCCGCATCGTCGTGGTCGATTACTACAACCTCAACAATTCCGGTTTCGGCACGCTGTTGACCGTGCCCGAGACGCCCACCGCAGGCCAGCCGCCGTTCTACCCCGCATTTCTGGCCAACAATCCGGATCTGCCGGAAACGCTGTCGTTTGGCGCCTATCAGTTCCAGATGCACTTCACGCCGCGCGGGATGCAGGTGCTGACGCCGTTCACCCACCCGGAAGACGAGGCCGCGCCGATCGGCGCCGGCGGCGTGCGCGTCGGCAAGCTGACGCATCCGTCCGGCGCGCCCGGCAATGACCTCCTGGTGGCGTACAGCGCCGGTCCGGTCAACCATCTGGATCGCCCGGTGCAGATCCCGCGCATCGACAGCGGCATCTATCTGATCGACCAGATGCAGACGATCACCAATCCCAACCAACTGGTGCTGATCAAAAACAGCCCGAACTACAACGAAGCCTGGCCGCGCGCGCTGGTGCCGTACGCGGCGGTGCATGGCGTGGCCGCGCCGGCCAGCCGACCATGGCTGCCCAATGACGGCAGTGTCGATGCGCGCCTGCCGGCGGGCACGCCGCACGGGCTGGTCGGATCGAGCAGTGTGTACAAGCGCGAGAGTTTTCCCGGCTACACGCGTGCTGGCTACGAGTCCTATTTCGGTCTGGATGCCTTCAACACGACCGAGAACGGGCAGAGCCCGAACTGGTTCACGCAAGGTGCCGATGCCGGGCGTTACAGCAATGCCGACATCTGGGCGCTACGGGTGGTGGCGATGGAGCCAAACACGCACCGCTCCTATGGCCCCAATGAAGGCCAGCATTACCGCTCGCATGCCAACGAGCGACTGCGCATCCTCGGCGAGATTCCGCTGCGAAAGCTCAATGGTCAGGGCCAAACCGTGCTCGATCCCGAGGGCAATCCGGACACCAGTTTCCTGTTCAAGCTGCCGGCCGACACGCCATTCACCTTCCAGTTGATCGATCGCCGCGGCATGCTGCTGACCGCCTCGCAGACCTGGCACCAGGTGCGCCCCGGCGAGAAACGCGTCGACTGCGGCGGTTGCCATGCGCATTCACAGCAGCCGCTGCAGTTCGAACAGACCGCCGCCGCTGCGGCGGACTTTCCGATTCACGATCTCGGCGCGAGCACGCCGCTGCTGACGCTGGCGGCCAGTGGCGATCCGGGTCTGCGCGTCGAGCCGGTCGGCGCGGTGAATGTCGAGTTCCTGCGCGATATCCGTCCGCTGCTGCAGCGCTCCTGCGTCAGTTGCCACAGCGGCGCCGCGCCGGCCGGCAACCTCAACCTCGGCAACTTGAGCGCGATCGACGGCGTACCCGGCGACTACTACCGGCTGGCAGCCGACAGCGCCGGCCAGTTCGGCTATCCGCCGTTGATCGGCAGCTGGCGCCAGACCAATGCCAGCCGCTACATCCGCCAGTTCCAGAGCCGCCGCAGCCTGTTGATCTGGAAGCTCTTTGGCCAGCGCCTGGATGGCTTCACCAATGCCGACCATCCGACCGAAACCACGCCGGGCAACGCGGCGACGCTGCCGCCGGGCGCCAATCCCTCGCTGGCTGATCTGGATTACAGCGGTACGCCGATGCCGCCGCCGGGTTCGGGGGCGACACCGCTCAGCGACGAGGAGAAGCTCAAGTTCGTGCGCTGGATCGATCTCGGTGCGCCGATCGACACCGGCAGCGGCAGCGCCGCCGCACTCGGCTGGCTGCTCGATGATCTCCGGCCCACATTGACCATCTCGGCGCCGCGCGCGGGTGCCAACCCGGGGCCGCTGGCGGAGATCCGCTTCGGTGTTGCCGATGCCTACAGCGGCATCAATGCCGCGAGCCTGGATGTGCGAGCTGACTTCGTCGTCAACGGACGCGCCGCGGGGAGCCAGTTGGCCGATCTGGCGCAGGACCTCGGCGACGGCCGCCGGCGGATCGTGCTCAGCCCGACCATTCCCACGCTTGTCCGCGGAGTGCTGACCATCAGCATCGCCGACAGCCAAGGCAACCGGCAGCGCCAGCAGCGCGTCTTCGGCGTCGGCGCGGACGTGTTGCTGGCCAACGGTTTCGAGTAGGTCACGTTGCCCGGAACGGGCTACGTGACAAGGGTGCGCCGATGTCACGTAGGCCGAGAAGCACGGCCAACGTGACCTACTTAGGCCGCTCAAGGCGCATCCCTTTCCATGGCCTCGCACTCCGCGCTCGCGTAATCTTCCGCCTTTCTCCGATTGCGCCGCCCACCCGTGAGCACATCCATCAACGACCCATTGCTGATCGCCGGCAAGTCCTACCATTCGCGCCTGTTGACCGGCACCGGCAAGTTCAAGGACCTGGAAGAAACCCGTCTGGCGACCGAAGCGGCCGGCGCGCAGATCGTCACCGTGGCGATTCGCCGCACCAATATCGGCCAGGACAAGGGCCAGCCGAATTTGCTCGACGTGCTGCCGCTGGACCGCTACACGATATTGCCCAACACCGCCGGCTGTTTCAGCGCCGACGAAGCGGTGCGCACCTGCCGCCTCGCGCGCGAACTGCTCGACGGCGCGCCGCTGGTCAAGCTGGAGGTGCTGGCCGACATCAAGACCTTGTTCCCGGATGTCGTCGAGACGCTCAAGGCCACCGACATCCTGGTGCGCGAGGGTTTCCAGGTGATGGTCTACACCAACGACGATCCGATCGTCGCGCGCGAACTGGCCAAACGCGGTTGCGTCGCGGTGATGCCGCTGGCGGCGCCGATCGGCTCCGGCCTGGGGATACGCAATCCGTACAACATCCTGACCATCGTCGAGGAACGCACGGTGCCGATCCTGGTCGATGCCGGCGTCGGCACGGCCTCGGACGCCGCAGTGGCGATGGAACTCGGCTGCGACGGCGTGCTGATGAACACCGCCATCGCCGGCGCGCGCGACCCGATGCTGATGGCCTCGGCGATGAAAAAGGCCATCGAAGCCGGCCGCGAGGCCTTCCTCGCCGGCCGCATCCCGCGCAAGCGCTTCGCCAACGCCTCCTCGCCGATGTCGGGGATGATCGAGTAGGCCGGCAACCGGGACCACCGGGACCCGGGACGCGGGACCCAGAGGACGCGGAAAAGTGTTGCTTGTTCGTTGTTTTGAATAGGAATTTGCATGCCGAGCGCACCGCAATCGCCCCACGGGACCGCGTTCCGGGTCCCGGGTCCCGGGTCCCCGGTCCCGGTTTCTTGACCATGTCGAATTCCGATGCTCCCAACGACAAGCCCCACCGCGCCATCAAAAGTTACGTGTTGCGCCAGGGCCGCACCACCGACGCGCAGCGCGAGGCGCTGGCGCGCGACTGGCCGCGTTTCGGGATCGACTGGCCGCAGCCGCAGGCCGCGCCGGCGATGTGGTTCGGTTCCGCGCGACCGGTGGTGGTCGAGATCGGCTTCGGCAATGGCGAGGCGCTCGCTGCGGCCGCCGCAGCCGATCCGGCACGCAGTTACCTCGGCATCGAAGTGCATCGTCCGGGCGTCGGTCGTGTGTTGCGTGATATCGCGGCGCGCGGTCTGGACAACGTCCGGGTGATTTCGGCGGACGCCGTCGAAGTCCTGCGCGAGGGCATCGCGCCGGGCAGCCTGGATGAGGTTCGCCTGTATTTCCCCGATCCCTGGCACAAGGCGCGCCACAACAAGCGGCGCATCGTGCAGACGCCGTTTGTTGAACTGGTCGCCAGTCGTTTGCGTCCGGGTGGGATCTTCCATCTCGCCACCGATTGGGAGGCATATGCGCTGTGGATGCGCGAAGTGCTCGATCCCAGTCCGCTGTTCCGCAACACGGGCGGCGAAAGCGGCTTCGTCGAGCGCCCGCCCGGGCGCATCGAAACCCATTTCGAACGCCGCGGACGCAAGCTCGGACACGGGGTGTGGGATATGGTTTACCAGCGAGTGTGATTCAGTCGCTGGTCGAGAAGCATCGCGCGCAAGCGCGCTCCTACAACTTCGTAGCGAATCCACGCAGGATTTGTAGGAGCGCGCTCGCGCAACCAACAACCAACACCATCAACCAACAACCAACACCAGCCTCCCGGCCTGAACAAACCGCAACAGTCCGCAAATTTATGCTGCCAACCCGCTTAACATCCTTTTAATATCGAAGTCAGCGGGCGTTGCGCCCAAGGATGCTGCACGCGAGATGGATGGTGCGCTGACGCTTTCCTTCGACATGGGTCTGGTGCTGGTCATTCTCGGCCTCACCGTGATCCTGTTCGTGCGCGAATGGGTGTCGGCGGATGTCGCTGCGTTGGTGGTCCTGGTGGTTCTTGGCCTCACGCAGCTGGTCCCGGTCGATCGTCTGTTCGATGGTTTTGCCTCGAACGCCGTGATGTCGATCCTCGCGGTCATGGTGCTCGGCGCCGGGCTCGACCGCACTGGCGTCATGGGCCATGCGGCGAGCTTCGTGCTGCGCCTGTCGCAAGGCGAAGAAACACGCCTGGTGGTGGCGCTGTCGCTGGTGGCCGGGACGGTCAGTGCCTTCATGCAGAATCCGGCGGTGGTTGCGCTGTTCCTGCCGGTGGCCAGCCGCATCGCCGCGCGCACCGGTTATCCGCTGTCGCACCTGTTGATGCCGATGGGGTTTTGCGTGGTGCTGGGCGGCACCATGAGCATGGTCGGCAACTCGCCGATGATCCTGCTCAACGATCTGTTGCTGGCCGCCAATCGCAACCTGCCCTCGGGCGCCGAATCGCTCAAACCACTGCCCCTGTTCGCGGTGCTTCCGGTCGGCCTTGCCCTGTTCATGATGGGCATCGGCTACTTCCGCTTTTACGGCAGCAAGATCCTGTCGGCGCAGGACGATCGTTTGCCGGTCACGCCGGGCACCACCGAGAGCTACTTCGAGCAGGTTTACGGCATCCGCGGCGAGGTCTTCGAATTGACCGTGGAAGCCGGTAGTTCGCTGATCGGGCACAGCATCCAGGAGGCCGAGACGCTGCCCGGCGCGCCGCTGATCCTGGCGATCAAGGACAATCAGGGCGTGCGCGTGGCCCCGCCCGGCGATCAGTTGCTGGCGCAGAGCACGGTCATCGGCGCGCTCGGACCGACCGACGCTGTCGAACACTATGCGCGCGGCCAGGGCCTGACGCTGGCGCCGCAACTGCGGCAACTGGAGGAGGCCTTCAATCCGGCGCGTTCGGGCATTTCCGAAGCCGTGGTGCCGCCGGGCTCGCGCTTCGTCGGCAAGACCATCGGCGAATTGCGGCTGCGCAAGCGCTACGGCATCAGCCCGTTGGCGCTGACCCGCGGCGAAGAGGTCTATCGCGAGGACATCCGGCGCATCGAGGTGCAGCCGGGCGATTGTCTGGTATTTCACGGCGGCTGGCCGGAACTGGCGGAGCACGCCCACGAAAAGGACTTCGTGGTGGTCACCGACTACCCGAAGGACGAGCAGCGGCCGCAGAAGCTGTGGTACGCCGTCATTTTCTTCGGGATTGGCTTCCTGCTCGCCTTGTTTGGCCATTTTCCGCTGCCGGTGGCCCTGCTGGCCGGTGCTGTCGGCATGCTGCTGACCGGCGTGATCAGCATGGACGAGGCCTACAAGGCGATCAGCTGGAAGACCATCTTCGTGCTCGCCTGCCTGATCCCGCTGGGCGCCGCCATCGACAATACCGGCGCCGCGGCGTGGATCTCGCAGGAAGCTTTCGCCTACCTCGGCGATTGGCCGATCTGGGCGCTGCAACTGGCGCTGGCGCTGCTGTCGGCGCTGGCGGCGATGGCCATCTCGCAGATCGGCGCCACCGTGCTGATGGTGCCGATGGCGATCAACCTGGCGCTCGCCGCCAATGCCAGCCCGATCGATTTCGCCCTGATCGCCGCGCTCGGCGCCTCGAACAACTTCCTCACCGCCAGCAACGCCGTCAACTCCCTGATCAGCGGCCCGGGCGGCTATCGCACCCGCGATTTCGTGCGCATCGGCGTGCCGCTGACCTTGCTGTTTGCGCTGCTGTCGGTGGCGGCGGTCAATTGGGTGTTTTGAAGAGCGGTGAGTAGTGAGTAGTGAGTGGTGAGTAAACCCGGTGTAGCGGGAGATCCGCGAACGTTGCGTGGATCAGGCGCAGGAAGATTTGGACGGTGCGCGCCTGCGCGCGAAGGCTCTGCCTCGCTCGGGCCCTACGCGTATTTGGTGAGGGGCGCGCGCGCCAGAGGCAGACTGCTCCATCAACCTCGCGAATGGCCACCGCCTTCAACGACTCGCCACGGCAGGGTCCACCGATGCAGTAGCCATCTTCCGGCCGGAACGAGGCGCCGTGCGCCGCGCACACCAGTTGGCCGAGGGAATACAGGAAGCGGCCCGGCGCCCAGTTCAGTGGTCGCCCGGCGTGCGGACAGATGTTGAGAAAGGCGTGCACGCGCCCGCCGCTGCGCAGCACGATCAGGCTGGCGCCTTCGGGATCGCGTGGATCGGGGCATTCGATGGCCTGTCCTTCGTGCACCTCGTCCTGCGCGCAAAGTCGCGTAGTCATCCGGCTTCACCTCCGCTTAAAGCGTGATGTCGCATGCTAGCCCGTACGTCGTCATCTCAAACGTGGAGTGGTACCACCTTGAATCGCCTGCTGTTGTCGGGCCGGATCCCGTGGGGCCAGCGCATCGCTGCCGTGCTGGTATGGCTGATCGGCCTGGCCCTGGTCGCTGCGTTGCTGGTATTCGGCTTCTTCGTCGGCGCGGCGTTGCTGGGTGTCACGGCGATCGTCGGCGTTGTGACCTGGGCACGTCTGCGCTGGGGCAAGCCGATCTTCCCCGGGCAAGTGCCGCCGAGGGCCTCGGCGCCGCCGCCACGCACGGGCGAGACCATCATCGACGCCGAATATGTGGTGATCCGGCGCGACGAGCGGTAGGGCAACAGCATCGCGCGCGAGCGCGCTCCTGCAACTGCGTAGCAAATCCACGCAGGACTCGTAGGAGCGCGCTCGCGCGCGACGCTTCTCCTCGTCACCGCCGAGCTCAGCGGATTTCGCGGGCGAGCATCACGCTATCGATGCGGTTCGCTGCGCACACCACATCCTACCGGCTCAGCCCGCGTGCTTTTCCAGCCACGCCGCCACATAGCTGCAACTGCCGATGACGCGCCAACCGCGCTCGCGGGCGTAGCCCACGCCGGCTTCGACCAGTTGTGCGGCCAGGCCGCGACCGCGCAAGGATGCAGGCGTGAAGGTGTGCACGAAATCGATGACGTCCGGCGCCAGCATGCGGTATTCGAGCAGCGCTTCGGCGCCGTCCTCGACGATCACGAAGCGCTGGCGTTCGGGTTGGTGGGTGACCTTGTTCGACATGTGGACGCTCAGGACTAAGGAAATTGGACGAGCTCAGCGAGATGGCGAAGCTGCGTTCGCGCGCGAGCGCGCTCCTACAACTTCGTAGCGAATCCACGCAGGATTTGTAGGAGCGCGCTCGCGCGCGATGCTCTTCAACCAACAACCAACACCGACAACCAAAACCAACTACTTGATCCGCGACAGGATCCCGTCGAGCTCATCGAGGCTGTTGTAGGCGATCACCAGTTTGCCGCGTCCGCCGCGGCCCTGCTGGATTGCCACGCGCGCGGCCAGGCGTTCGGACAGCTCGGTTTCCAGGCTGTGCACATTGGCATCGCGCCGCGGCGCCGCCTTCGGTTTGGGTTGCGCCTGTGCCTTGCGCGCCTCGGCTTCCAGCTCGCGCACGCTCCAACCGTTCTCCGCTGCCAGCGCCGCCAGGCGCACCTGCAGCATGGTTGGCAGGGTCAGCAGGCAACGGGCGTGGCCCATGTCGATCTTGTGCGCTTCCAGCAGCTTGCGCGCCTCCGGCGCCAGTTCCAGCAGGCGCAAGAGGTTGCTGACCGCGGCGCGCGAGCGCCCGACGGCATCAGCGGCGATCTGATGGGTCAGATCGAATTCGTCGATCAGCCGCTTCAGCGCCTGCGCTTCTTCCAGCGGATTGAGGTCCTCGCGCTGGATGTTCTCGATCAGTGCAATCGCGATCGCCGATTGGTCGGGAATGTCGCGGATGACCACCGGAATCTCGCGCAGACCAGCCTGTTGTGCAGCGCGCCAGCGGCGTTCGCCGGCGATGATCTCGTAGCGCTCGGCGCCGATGCGGCGCACCACCACCGGCTGCACCACGCCGTGCGCGCGGATCGAGGCGGCAAGTTCGGCCAGCCGATCCGGATCCATGCCGGTACGCGGCTGGTAGCGACCCGGCTGCAATGCCTCGACCGGCAGCGCGTTCTGACTATCCGAGGTGACGGCTTCGGCCTGGGCGGCATCGCCCAGCAGGGCATCGAGGCCACGGCCGAGCCCGCGTTTCTTGGTCGACATGGATCTTGGTTTCCTCAGGTTGCAGCGCGCCGCGTCGCGTGTTCGCGTTCGTGGCGCAGGATTTCGCCGGCGAGGCCCAGATAGGCTACGGCGCCACGCGATTCACGATCGTACTGGGTGATCGCCTGGCCGTGGCTGGGTGCCTCGGCGAGGCGCACATTGCGCGGCACGATGGTGCGAAAGACCTGGTCGCCGAAGTGCTTGAGCAGCTGTCCGGAGACTTCGTTGCCGAGGTTGTTGCGCACGTCGAACATGGTGCGCAGCAGGCCTTCGATCTGCAGCGCCGGGTTGACGCTGGCCTTGACCGCCTTGATCGTGTCGAGCAATGCGGTCAGACCATCGAGCGCGTAGAACTCGCACTGGATCGGGATCAGCACACTGTCGGCCGCGGTCAATGCGTTCAGTGTCAATACGCCAAGCGACGGTGGGCAATCGATCAGCACGAAGTGGTACTTGTCCTGCAGCGGCGCCAGTAACTGCTTCAGGCGCATTTCGCGCCCGGGCAGCGGCATCAGGCGCACTTCCGCTGCCGTCAGATCGCCGTTGGCGGGCAACAGGTCGTAGCCGGCTTCGACCTTGCGGATCGCCTGCTCGATGGTGACCTCGTGCAGCAGCACCTCGCAGCCGGTGGGCTTGGCATCCTTCTTGGCGACGCCGGAGCCCATGGTGGCGTGGCCTTGCGGATCGAAATCGATCAACAGCACGCGTCGCCGCGCCTCGGCCAATGCCGCCGCAAGGTTGACACAGGTGGTGGTCTTGCCGACCCCGCCTTTCTGATTGGTAACCGCGATGATTCTGGCCATAGGGGCGCGATGCTAACCCGATGGCTGTTGAAGCGGTTGTCGGTTAAGGGCCCTCTGAACAAGTTCTGCGGCTCGCAGACTTGTTCAGAGGGTCCTCAAGGCAAGAGCTGCGGACGGGATGGCACGCCGCGCAAGCTCGCTTTGGACGGCGGCCTACCCGGGCGCTGCTGCTTCTCAGCCCTTCGGACCGCGCAGCGCCCGCGCTGGCAACATCAGCAGCGCGTGCAGGAAGCTGAACACGCCTTCGACGGCGAATCCGAGCAGGCGGAAGGGCAGCAAGATCAGCCAGATCAACGGATAGAGCACCAGCGCGAGCAGCGCCAGCGGCCAGCAGAACACGAACAGCAGCAGCCAGAGCAAGAATGCAGTCATGGGCAGAGAATGGGGGCGGGCGCGTGGCGATTCAACCGGGCGGAAGTCACCCCAGGCAGCGGTTGTTGGTTCCTGGTCAAGTCGGTTTGCCTGGACCGAAAACCGAAGCCGAAAACCAAAACCAACACCAAAACCAATAACCGGCCTTCCTCACCCGCGTCGATGCGCGTGTATCGACATCAAGATTCCGAACGCCACCAGCAAGGACACCGCCGAGGTGCCGCCGTAGCTGATCAGCGGCAGCGGCACGCCCTTGACCGGCATCATCCCGGTGATCATCGCGCTGTTGACCAGGATGTAGACAAAGAAGGTCATGGCGATGGCGCCGCCGAGAAGGCGGCCGTAGCTGTCGCGGGCGTTGGCGGCGATCCACAGCGCGCGGCCGACGACGAAGGCGTAGATCAGCATCAGCACGGTGACCCCGATCCAGCCGAATTCCTCGCTGAATACCGCGAGCACGAAATCGGTGTGACGTTCGGGCAGAAACTCCAGTTGCGACTGGGTGCCGTGGGTCCAGCCCTTGCCGCTCCAGCCGCCGGAGCCGACGGCGATCTTCGACTGGATGGTCTGCCAGCCGCTGCCCAGCGGGTCCGAGTCCGGGCTGAGGAACTGATAGACGCGGTTCTTCTGATAGTCGCGCATGAACTGCCAGACGATCGGCAGGCTGGCGGCGCCGGTCAGCGCGATGCCGGCGATCCACCACCAGGAGATGCCGGCGAGAAAGATCACGAACAGCCCGCTGCCGATCACCAAAACTGCGGTGCCGAGGTCCGGCTGGATCACGATCAGGCCGGCCGGCAACGCGATCAATGCCAGCGCCGTGACCAGCGCCACCCAATTGGGCGGCAGCACGCGGTCATGGAAATACCACGCCAGCATCATCGGCAAGCCGAGCTTGAGCAGTTCCGAGGGCTGGAAACGCACCACGCCCAGATCCAGCCAGCGCTGCGCGCCCTTGCCCTCGCCGAGGGCCACCACCGCGACCAGCAGGCCAATGCAGACGGCATAGAACCAGGGTGTCCAACGCCGCCAGGTCGACGGCGGAATACGCATGCAGACCGCCAGCAGGGCAAAGCCGAGCACAAAGCGCATGCCCTGCTTGTAGACCATGTCGACATTCTGCGCGCCGGCACTCCAGACCACCGCCAGGCTCATGCCCGACAACAGCAGCAGTGCCACCAGCAGCGGCACGTCCACCGCGGTCGGCACCAGCCACTGCAGCGCGCGCCGGGTCCAGTAGTTGAAGTGGGCTTCGAGGCTCATGAGCGTTGGTCCGAAGCGACCGGGGCCGGGGAAGGCGGGAATGGCGGGACCCGGGACGCGGGACCCGGGACCCGGCCGGCCAGATTGGGATTGTCGGGAGCTGCTGAGGGTGCAGCGGCCCGGTTGCCGTCGTCGGACTGCCAGAATCCTCCGTTTCGACGTCATCGGGTAACGTCGCTCTGCATCCTCGCGCAGTGCCGCGTCGGTGCCTGCTTCGTCGGGTCCCGGGTCCCGGGTCCCGCGTCCCGGCTTCAGTCAGACCGGAGGGCAGATTCCCGGCTCCGTCGACGTCCTGCGTGCCGCTCGCCCCCAGCCACGCATCAAAAATCTTCCGCGCCACCGGCGCGGCGGACTGGGAGCCGGAGCCGCCCTGTTCGACGACTACTGCGATGGCGATGCGCGGGGCCTCGGCCGGCGCATAGCCGATGAACAGGGCCTGGTTCTTCTGGCCTTCGCGCAAGGTCACCGGGGCGTCGCTGTCGCGGTTGCGGCTGACACGCTGGGCGGTGCCGGTCTTGCCGGCCATGCGGTAGCTGGCGCCCTTGGCGACGGCGCGCGCGGTACCGGTGGGGCTGTTCAACACGGCTTCCATGCCGCGCTGAACCAGCGCGAGATTGGCCGGATTTCGCACCGCATCGGCGCTGATCACTGTAGATGGCAACGGCCGCGGTGGCTCGTCGAAGCTGGCGCGCAGCGCGTGCACCAGGCGCGGCTGGTAGCGACGTCCGCCGGCGGCGATCGAGGCGGTGGCGTTCGCCAGTTGCAGCAGGGTGGCGACGTTGTAGCCCTGGCCGATGCCGGCGATCACCGTCTCCCCCGGCCACCAGGGCTGCTTGAAGCGCTCGCGCTTCCACTCGCGCGAGGGCAGGATGCCCGCCGACTCGCCATACAGATCGACCCCGGTCGGCGCGCCGAAACCAAAGCGGCTCAGGAAATCGTGCATGCGGTCGATGCCCAGGTCCAGCGCGAGCTGGTAGTAAAAGCTGTTGACCGACTGTGCCAGCGATTCGACCACGTCGATGCGGCCGTGACCGCCGCGTTTCCAGTCGCGAAACATGATCGACTGACCGGGAATCTGGAACACGCCGGTGGAGAAGATCGTGTAGTTGGCATCGCGCACGCCCAATTCCAGTCCGGCCAGTGCCATGAACGGTTTCAGCGTCGAGCCCGGTTCGTAACCGCCCTGCAGCGCACGGTTGAACAGCGGCCGGCCTGGCGCGTTCAGCAGAGTCTGGTAGTCGGTTCTGGAAATGCCATTGACGAACAGGTTGACGTCGTAGGACGGCACGCTGACGAAGGCCAGCACTTCGCCGGTGGCCGGATCGATGGCCACCGCGGCGCCGGCCGATCCGGCCATCGCCGCAGCGGTCGCCCGCTGCAGCCGCGCATCGATCGACAGGTAGACGTTGTCGCCAGCGCGCGGCGGCGAGCGTTCGAGCACGCGCAGCACGCGACCCTCGGCATTGGTTTCGACGCGCTCGTGGCCGACCTCGCCATGCAACTGCGATTCGTAGAATCGTTCGATGCCGATCTTGCCGACGTGCGTGGTGCCGGCGTAGCGCTGCGCATCGAGTTCTCCCAGGTCCGCCGGATCGATGCGCCCGACGTAACCGACCACGTGCGCGAACAACTCGCCCTCCGGGTAATGGCGAGTCAGGTAGGGCACCACGTCGACCCCCGGGAAGCGATAGCGCTCGAGAGCAAAGCGCGCCACCTCGTCGTCGCTCAGGCGCAGTCGCAATGGCAGGCTCTGGAAACGGCGGCGTGCGGCGACCAGTTCGAGGAAGCGCTTGCGCTCGTCGTCGTCGAAGGCGATCACCTGCGCCAGTTCGTCGAGTGTCTGATCGATGTTGCCGGCACGCTCGGGCACCAGTTCCAGGCGGTAGGCCAGCCGATTGTCGGCGATGATCTCGCCGTTGCGGTCGAGGATCAGTCCGCGTGCGGGCGGCAGCGGTTGCAGCTTGACGCGGTTGCGCTCCGAGCGCGCGGCGTACTCGCTGTGGTGCACGATCATCAGTTCGCCAAAGCGCGCCAGCAGCACCGCGAACACGACCAGAATGACGACGAAGGCGAGCACCGCGCGGCGCTGGAACAGCAGTGCCTCGACCTGCTGGTCCTTGATCGGCGTGCGGCGGCGCAGACCGTGCATGGCTCAGGGGCCGCGGTCGCGCTGCGCTTGACGCCGGCGCAGGCGCAGGCCATCGAGCAGCAGGAATACCCAGGGCCACACGGCCATGCCGACCACCGGCGACAGCCAGAACAGCAGCGGCGGCCAGGTCGAGCCGCTCATCATGCGGATCCACAGGTCGAGTACGCGATCGTTGAGCAACAGCGCGAACACCGCGCCAGCCTGCTGCCAGATCGGAAAAAAGCGCAGTCGATGGCGAAAGCGCAAGGTCAGGAACACCAGGATGACCATGCGCAGTGCGTGCTCGCCGAGCAGGCCGCCATACAGCACGTCGGCCACCAGCCCGAGCAGGAAGGCATGGCCAAGGCCGGCGACCTCCGGCGCTTCCAGCGCAAAGTAGGCGAGTACCAGGGCCAGGCCCATCGGTTTCATCACCGCCAGCCAGGTTGGCATCGGCACCAGCGTCAACAGCAGGGCGATCGCCGCGGCAAGCAGGAACAAGCGATAGGTGCCGCGCAGGGGGCGCATGCTCAGGGCTCCTCGCCGGTGCTCGGCGGCGGCTGCACGTGGCCGGGCGTCGCGTCGGATTCGGGCGCGCGGGCGCTGGCGGTTGGATCGGGCGGGCCGAGCCAGGCAATCGGTTTGACCGCCAGCAACTCGCGGTTGCGGCCCAGCGCGGACAAGGGCCGGGCATAGGCGATGGCGAATGCGGCGTCGGTGGGTCGCTCGATCGCGCTGATTTCCGCAACTGGAATGCCCGCGGGAAAGCGCCCACCGACGGCGGTCGTCAACAGGCGGTCGCCGACGCTGAGGTCGACGCTGAGCGGCAGATTCGGCAGCGCCAGCCAGGTGGCATCACCGGTGCCATAGGCGATCGACTTCACCCCGTTGCGCGAAACCTCCACCGGCAATGCGTGGTTGGGGTCGGTGATCAGGATGGCGAACGCGGTGTTCGGTCCGGCGGCGCTGACCTGGCCGACCACCCCGAGGGCATCGATCAGGCCATCGCCGCGCGCCAGACCGGCATTGCTGCCGCGGTCGAGCAGCAGGCGGTGGCGGAAAGGGTCGAGATCGAGATCGACGATGCGCACCAGGGTGCCGGTTACTGCCTCCCGCTCGGTGGCCTCGACCAGCGCCAGCACGCGCGCGTGCGCCTCACCCTCGGCGCGGCGTTGCTGCAGTTCGATCTGGGTGGTCAGCAACTCCTCGCGCAACTGCTGGTTTTCCGCGGCGAGGGCCTGACGATCACTGACGGCCAGCTCCCCGACCTCCACGATGGTGGCCGGCAACGAAGCCAACCAGTACACCGGAGCGGTCAGCACCAGCGCGCGCTCGCGCACTGACACCAGGAATCCGCGCTGGCGGTCGGCCAGCATCAGCATGATCGCCAGCGCCAGCAGCACCACCAGCTTCAGCGTCCCCGGCCGCCCGCCGGCAAACAGCGGCGCCTGGGCATTGGTGCCGGGGGGCATCATGGGGCTGCCGCCCACGCGACGGTTGGGCGGGCGCAGTTTCGGCGCGCGGCGCAGGAATTCGGGACCCGGGACACGGGACCCGGGACCCGCAAGTGCCAAAACGCGGCTATCCGCGCTGCGGATCGATTGCTTGCCAATACGGATTGCACGCATCCGCTGAGGTCCCTTCCAGATCACGGCGCGTTCGGGTCCCGGGTCCCGGGTCCCGGGTCCCGGCTCATAGGCGCCGAATTCCGGCCCGAGGGCACGCCCGCGGCTCAATCGTTCGCAAACAAATCCGGCCCGTGTTCGTCGATCAGTTCCAGCGCGCGGCCGCCGCCGCGGGCGACGCAGGTGAGCGGGTCGTCGGCGATGTGCACGTGCAGGCCGGTGACTTCGGCGATCAGCTTGTCGATGTCGCGCAGCAGGGCGCCGCCGCCGGTGAGCACGATGCCGCGTTCGGCGACGTCCGAGCACAGTTCCGGCGGGGTCTGTTCCAGCGCGATCTTGACCGCGCTGCAGATGCCCGAAAGCGGCTCGTGCAGCGCTTCGAGCATCTCGTTGGAATTGATGATCACGTTGCGCGGCACGCCCTCGGCGAGATTGCGGCCGGACACCTGCAGCTCGCGCACTTCACTGGACGGGTAGGCGCAGCCGACTTCGATCTTGATGCGCTCGGCGGTCGATTCGCCAATCAGTGTGCCGTGGTTGCGGCGCACGTAGTTGATGATCGCCTCGTCGAACTTGTCGCCGCCGATGCGCGCCGAGTTCGAATAGACGATGCCGTTGAGCGAGATCACCGCGACTTCCGAGGTGCCGCCGCCGATGTCGATGACCATCGCGCCGCGCGCCTCATGGATCGGGATGCCGGCGCCGATCGCCGCCGCCATCGGTTCCTCGATCAGGAACACATCACGCGCGCCGGCCGCTTCGGCCGAGTCGCGGATGGCACGCCGCTCGACCTGGGTCGAGCCGCACGGCACGCACACCAGCACGCGCGGGCTGGGACGGAACAATCGATTCGGGTGCACCTTGCGGATGAAGTGCTGCAGCATCGCCTCGGTCATGGTGAAGTCGGCGATCACGCCGTCCTTCAACGGGCGCACGGTCATGATGTTGCCGGGCGTGCGCCCGAGCATGCGCTTGGCCTCGGCGCCGACTGCGGCGACCGAACGCGGGCCGCCGGGACCGCGATCCTGGCGGATCGAGACTACCGAGGGCTCATTCAATACGATGCCCTGGCCGCGCACGTACACCAGCGTGTTCGCGGTGCCAAGGTCGATGGACAAATCGGTCGAAAACAGACCGCGGAGTTGCTTGAAACCAAACATGGGGTAGGGGACCTGATCGATACGGGACGCCCGTGGTCAAAGGCCCGGGCGGGCAGCCGTCGCAAAAGTCGCGGGCGCGTCGGCCCTGGCTAAGGGCGCGCGGGCAGTGATTCGGAAGAAGTCGCGAAATCTAACAAGTGCGAGGCTGAGCGAACAAGCTAAATGCTCGCAAGTTGCGGGCAAATGCCGCAGAACAGGCAGATTGGCGAGGGCTGTTCAGCTTCAAGCGCTATTCGCGCAGCGAACTGGGTGGGAGCGACCTTGCGTCGCGAGCTTTGCGGGAGCGTAGCCCGGTGTGCGGCGTCAGCCGCTCACCGGGTACTCGCCGCAAGCAACCGGTGAACGCGCTGCGCGCGTACACCGGGCTACCCCAGTGCGCGAACTAAGGCTGCTCCGCCAGCCACTTGCTGCGCTCGGCGGCGCTCATCGCCATGACGCGCTGGTGCAACGCCCGGCGCTGCTCCGGCGTCGATGCCTGCATCATGCGCCGCAGTTTCTGGCGTTCCGCTGGCGTCAGCGACTCGAGCATGGCGCGGGTGGCGGCGCGCTCGGGTTCGGGTAGGCGATTCCAGTTGTTGCGCGCGTTCTCCGCCTGCTGGGTGGCGCGCAGCGCGGTCAGAAAGCCGCGGCGCTCTTGCGGCGTCATGCTCTCGAAGCGCCGCTTCAATTCCTCGCGCTGCTCCGGCGGCAGGTAGCGAAAGCGTTCGAACTGGCGTTTGAGTTGCTGCTGCTGCTCCGGCGGCAGATTGCGGAAAGCCTGGTAGCGATTGCGGATCTGCTGGCGGCGCTCGTCCGGCAAGCTCTGCCAGGTGGTAAATCGCTTGGCGGCAGCCGCGCGCTGCTCCGGCGTCAACGACAGCCAGCGGCGCGCCCCGCGCAGCAGGCGATCCTGCGTTTGCGCGTCCAACTGCTGCCAGCTTTCGGCATGTGCCGCCAGCACACGCTGCTCGTCCTTGCCCAGCTCATTCCACTGCACCGGGTCCTGTGCCAGCGCCAGGCAACTGGTCAGCGACAGCAGCATCCACAGCGCCAGCCGCAGCCAGCGCGCGCAGCGCGGGCCTGCCTCAAGCGGAGTGCGGTGCTGGTTCATCGTCATCCTCGTCCTCGTCCTCGTCCTCGACATCGCGCGGCGCGGCCGACGGCGGGTCGGCTGTCGGCTCGGTTGCGGCTGCATCGATGGCCATCGGATCGACGAAATCGCCGTTGGCATCCTCGAATTCGCCCAGGTACAGCAACAGCTCGGCGCTCGGCGGCTGCTCCGGTGCATCGGGCTGAGCCGCGACCGCGCTCAACATCAGCCATCCAAGGATTGCTGTTCCAGCCACGCGTAGAACTCCAGGTTTTCGATCATTTCGAGTTCTTCGCTGCTGGCCAGCAATTCCAGATCGTCAGCCGCAGAGGCTGCTGCCAGCGTCGGCGGCTGCAGCACGGGCTCGCTGCTACGCAACATGACCGTCAACGCCAGTATCGCCGCCGCGGTGGTGGCCATTGCCATGGGCAGCCAGATCCAGCGCCCGTGCCCCTTGCGCAGCCCGGCATCAAGCGCCTGCTGGCGTGCCCGGTTCAGTCGCGACGCAGTCGCGGCATCGAGATCGCGCGCATCCTGGTCCAGCTGCTCGCGGAGCTGAGTCAGCCAGGCAGCTTCGCTGTGGTCGTTCATCGGTGATCCTCCAGGCGCTTCTTCAGCGCATCCATGGCCCGGAACAGGTGCGTCTTGACGCTGCCTTCCGAGCATCCCATGACTTGTGCGGTCGCGGCGACATCGAATCCTTCCCAGATGCGCAGCAGGAAGGCTTGGCGTTGGCGGTCGGGCAGAGCCCGCAACGCGGCGTCGATGGCGTGCGCGGCTTCGCTGCCATGCATGCGGTCGAGCGGGCCGGCGGTCACCGGATCAGCCACTTCTGCCAACGGGTCGCGTTCGTCTTCGCCATCGGCATCGGCATCGGCCTTGAAGAACACGCGCCAGCGTCGACGCACCGCCTGTCGCCGATGGTGGTCCTGAATGCGGCTGTCGAGTACCCGCCAGTACAGAGGTGACCAATCGCTTTCCGGCTTGTGGCCATAGCTCTTCACGAATCCCAGCATGCTGTCCTGCACCAGCTCCAGGGCATCGTCGACATTGCCGACCGCGAGCTGCGCCATGCGCAACGCGCGTCGCTCGATCGTGCGCAGAAAGCCGTCGAGGCGACCACGCAAGGCGATGGCGGCGTTGGCGTGGTCGGTCATGGGCCGTAAGTTGCTGTACTCCAGCACGATCATCGTCGATCCGGTCGCAGATTTCACATGGTCCTCAACGCAAGGGCCCGCCAACGGTTGACAGCGCATTGGGCGCGGTCGCAACGAGCCGCGGCGTTGCTGGTTTTGCACAGGGCGCCACGGCGTTGCAAATTTGTTTCAGGATTGTCAATAGGGACCGGTGTGTTTTATATATCGTATTGATTCATAAGTATTTAGTGCAAGCGGCGAGAGACTGGTCAAGGGGCCAGTCAGCGCGTCCTGACGGGCTTTTCGGGGTGTCCGCACAAGGTCATCCACAAGCTTATCCACAGGCCATGTGGATAATCTGTTCGAACGCTGGCGGGGCAATGACTTAGCGTGGCTTGCTGAGGCGGAGTTGAGGAAAGCGCGCTAACTGATCTGAAAATATTTCGTGCACTTTTGTGGGTCACTGCCCTTGACTTTTGCGCTTGACCGAAGTCGTCAGGCCGCTGCGCCCAATGCGGTTTTGCACAGCTGCCAGGTGCGCCGGCCGGCTCCCATGCGATTTTGGACACGCGTCTGGGAGCTTTTTTCAAACACTTGTTTTGTATGAATTTTTCCCTATTGGCGAGAGTCTGCCCAGAGGGCTTGCAATGGCGTCCTGGCGCGCTCGCGCAGGCTCCGTCCAGAGCTCGTCCACAGAGTTATCCACAAGCCGTGTGGATAAGGCGCAAGAACATTGCAGGGACGGCCACTTAGACTACAAAGCTGAGCTTTTGCTCAGGAATTGTCGCTAAATTCCCGGTCGATCCATCCGCCGCCATTCCAGGCGGCGAACTCGCGCGAAGAAAGGCGCTCAGCGCCCGACCAGCGCCGTCCGCAGCGACGTCACCGTGGGCTCGTTGGCATCCAGGCGCTCGGCGGCCGCAAGGTCGGCACGTGCCTGCTCGACGGCGTTGCGCTCCAGCGAGCGCAGGCCATTGTCGGCATAGGCCTTGGCGATGCGACGCTTGAGTTCGGGGCCGTCGGTGTAGCGCGGATCGACCATCTCGAGTGCCGCCAGATCGGCGTCGGCACGCGTCGCGCGGCCGGCAACGAGGCTCTGGTTGATGCGCAGGCGCAGCGCCTGGCCGATCGCCTGCATGCCCGACCTGGCCTGTTCGCTGCGCGGATTGATGGCCAGCGCGCTGCGGAACTTGTCGTAGGCGGAATCGCCCGGCGGCTCCAGAAACTGCTCGCTGCCCAGCGCGATTTCGCCTTCGCGGATCAGCTTGTCCAGCGCTGCCTGTTGCTCGGGCGTGGGGCCCTTGGACGCGGCCACGGCGTCATCCAGCCGCTCGCGCACGTCGGTCAGGCCGCGCGTGTTGGGTGCCAGCTTCTGCACGCGCTGCAGCAGACGGCGGGCGCGCTCATAATCCTTGCCATCGATTGCTGCCT
Organism: Rhodanobacteraceae bacterium; assembly: GCA_016717705.1. GTDB lineage: Bacteria > Pseudomonadota > Gammaproteobacteria > Xanthomonadales > SZUA-5 > JADKFD01. The sequence goes on from JADKFD010000004.1 coordinate 174,239, forward strand.
CGATCTGCGGCAAGGCCGCGCCAGCGATCCGCGCCAGGCCGTTTCTGGCATCCGCATTCTTGGCATCGACGGCGAGCACGGCGACGTATCGATCCGCCGCGCTGGCGTTGGCGGGCTCGAACAAGCGACCCTGCTGGCTGAGCTTTGCCGCCTCTGCGAGCAGATTGGGAATCTTGCTGCTCTGGTCGAGCGTCTGACGTCGCTTCTGAATCTCGGCGTCGAGTGCGCTGGCGGTGGCCGCCGCGGCCGGTACGACGGCCAATTCCCGCTGCAGGCGTTCGGCCGTGGCCAGGTCGCCGCCGGCGAGGTAGGAGCGCGCCTGGCCGGCGAGCGCGACGGCAACCCGCTCGATGCCGCTCCTGGCCTGCTGGTTGGTGGCATCCAGCGAATGTGCCGCGGCAAAGCGCGCCAGCGCGCCGGAGGGACCATCCAGCCGTCCCTCCGCTTCCGCGCTCTGCGCCGCTGCCATGTCGGCGGCCCCCGGAGCGACCGGCTGCGGGTCGGGCGTGACTTCGATCGGCGGCAACAGCGCCTTGAAGCGCGCGGGCTGGCCGTCAAAGCCGCGCACGCCGGTCAATCGTCGCGCGATGGCCTCGATCCGCGTGCGGTCGGCCGGCTGCACCGAGGCGGCGCTGGCATACAACTGATCGAGCGTCTGCGTCAGGCCGTTTCGCGCACGCAGGTTGTCGCTGTCGAGGGCCAAAGCCGCCGCATACAGCGACAGCGCGTCGCTACCCTCGCTGCCGTCGAGTCGACCGGCGGCGAGCGCTGCATCGGCGCGATCCAGGTCGGAAGCCTGGTTTGGCGCTGACTGCGAATGCACCCAGCTGGTAATCAGCGGACGCTGCCAGAAGGCCAGGCCGGCCACCAGGACCAGTGCCAGCAGGATCCACCAGATGCCGCCGCGGGACGGCGGCGCCGCCTGGTGCGCGCGGGTGAACTGGGTATGGCGCGGCTCGGCTCGCAGGTTTTCATCGTCGACCCCGTCCATGCGTCCAAGCTGCGGCTCGGTGCGGATGGCGCCCTGCGGGTCGTAACCGGATTTGCGTTCGGCACGCAGCGGCGGCAGCGGTTTGGTGGGCGCGGTGCCGGCGGGTGGGGCCGTGTTGGCGGTTCCCGCACTGATCTGTTTTTCGACCTCGGCCAGCGCGGCGTCGATCTCGGCGCCCGTCTGGTAGCGGTCGCCCGGCTCCTTGGCCAGCATCTTGTCCAGGATAGGCTGCAGCATGCGGTATTCGGCCGGCAGCTGCGGCAGCGGCGCGGTCATGTGCATGATGCCGATCGCCAGCGAGTCGCTGGCTTCGTAGGGCACCTTGCCGGTGACCAGCTGGAAGAACACCACGCCGAGGCTGTACAAATCGGCGCGTCCGTCGATGGCGCGGCCGCGCAACTGCTCCGGACTCATGTAGTGAGGTGTGCCGACCACCGAGCCGGTCTTGGTCATCAGCGTGCCGGAATCGGCCGCGCGGGCGATGCCGAAATCGCCCAGCACGCAGGAGCCATCCTCGCGCAGCAGGATGTTGTCGGGCTTCACATCGCGGTGGATGAAGCCCTTTTCCTGCGCATAGTGCAGCGCCAGCGAGATCTCGCGGATGCAGCGCAGCGCCGGCTTCAGCGCCAGCGGCGGCGAGCCGCGACGCATCACCGGCCCGCCCGGCAGGTATTCCATGGTGCAGTAATGGAAACCCATGTAGACGCCGACGTCGTAGATGCCGACGACATGGCGGTGGTGCAGTTTCGCCGCGATGCGCGCCTCGCGCAGGAAGCGATCGCCGAAAGTCGGGTCTGCCGACAGCTGCGGCGCCATGATCTTCAGCGCCACCTCGCGCTCGACCGACTCCTGCAGTGCCAGGTACACCGACGCCATGCCGCCGCGACCCAACGGTCGCAGAACTCGGTAACCCGGGATTTCGGGAACATGGTCGGCGCTCATGCGCGGATGATGGCATGACTGGGCGCTGTGGGCGCACGAACGGCGGGTCTGCGTTTCGCCGCAACGCCTTGGCGGCAGACCCGGCAGGTCAATCCAGCGGCACCGTCCAGACCAGTTCGCTGCCCGTCCCCGGGCTGCTGTCGAGTTGAATGCTGCCGCCAAGTACCTGGGTGACGATGTTGTGCACCAGGTGCAGGCCAAGGCCGACATGGCCGCGCTGACGCGCCGTGGTGTAAAACGCATCGAATGCGCGCGCGCAACGGCGTCTGCGTCGAAGCCACGACCGTCGTCGCTGAAGCGGCAGACCACGGCGTTGCCAGCCAGATCGATACGCAGGCGAAGCGTGCCACGACAGCCCGCCACGAAGGCGTGATGCAGTGCATTGTCGATCAGCTGCTGCAGCAGCTCCAGCCAGCTGTCGCGGGCGCACATCAGAACCACTCCGGCTGGGCAGTCCCAATGCAGCTGGTGGCCCGCGGCAAGAACTCGCGGCTGCAGCAGCGCGATCAGCTCCTGCAACAGCGACTTGAGCTCGAATGGCTGAGCCGCCTCCATGCGGTTGCCGGTGGCGATCTGCTTGAATCGATGCACCAGGTCGATCGCGCGCTTCAGACTGCGCAGTTGCAGATCGTTGCCGGCGCGCGCCGCGTCGACCAAGGCGGCCAGATCCGAAGCTTGCAGCTTGCCTTGCCTAAACTGTCCCTCGAAGCGTGCGAGCGCTTCGTCGATGTGGGTGGAAGCGGTAAGCGCCGTGCCCAGCGGCGTATTCAGTTCGTGGGCGACGCCACTGACCAGACGCCCCAGTGCCGCGTGCTTTTCCGCCTCCACCAGTTGCCGCTGGGTGGCCTGCAACGCATCCAGCGAACGGCTCAGCGCGGCGGTGCGTTCCTGCACCGTTCGTTCCAGCGCTTCGCGCAGGCGGCGGCGATGCAGGGCGGCCGCCAGCGCCTCGGCGATCATCGAGAGCACGCCGGGTGTGCTGTCGTCGAAGATCTGCCCGGGCTGGTAGCTTTGCACCACCAGAGCACCCAGCGATTCGCCAGCCATCACGATCGGCACGCCCAGCCAGTCGTGGGCATTCGGGCCGAACTGTTGACTCTCCGTGGCGTCTGCCATGCCCGCCTGGGCCAGCAACTCCGCGGACGAGCCGCGCACCAGCCGACCGCCAGCGACCACGATCGCCGCCAGCGAACCCTGCAGGCGCCCCGCATGGAAGGCAATCGGACTTTCATCCCGATCGTACTGGTCGGCGAAATACTCGAAATGCAGCCAGTGCCGCGCCTCGTCGAGCAGTACCACGAAGAAGTTCTCCGCCGGCAGCAGTTCGCCCAGCGCCTGATGCAATTGCGCCAGCCCCGGACGCAGTTGCGTGCAGTGCTCCAGGGCGTGCGCCAGGGCCAGGCAGTTGCGCAGTCCATCGCTCAACCGGGCGGCTCCCGACAGCCGGGCGATACGCTCGCGCTGCAGAGCCGCGTCCAGTGCGCTGGCCGCGCTTGCCAACTGCTGCCGGCATGCCGCCAGAGCATCGAATGCAATGGTCGACGATGTGGCAAACACGCAGGCTGCGCTGTGCCGGCCGTGCAGGACGACGGGCAGGGCCAGCGCGTTTTCGCTGATTTGCGGCTCGCCCTCCAGACAACAGCGCAGCGCGCAATGCCGATCCGCCGCTTCGCTGGCGCGGCCGCACCAGGCGCGCAAGTGGAAGCCAAGATCGTCGGCGACCCAGATTTGTGTCCCCAGCGCGCCGACACCGCCCGCCGCCCAGTCCTGCAGAGCGGTCACGACCGCTTGCAGCCGTGATGGATGACTTGCTTCAGGCGTGGTCACTACCACCTCGCGGCGTCCGGTGCGGTGAAGGATATCGCGCCCACTGCGTGCCCTTCCAAGCCATGTACTCAGGCGTTCGGCAAAGGCCCCGAGCCTGGGGGCCCACCCGTGTGCCCCGTCCCGGTTACTCCAGGGTCTCTCCGATCGCCTTCAGCGCGGCATCGTCGCCGCTGCTGCCGAGCGCGTGCAACAGCGCGCGGCGCAATGCCGGGTCGCGCTGTTCGCGGTACAGTGCGATCAGCAGTGGCACGCTGCGCTCGGCGGGGACGATGCTGAGTGCGCGGATCGCGTGCAGGCGCAGCGCTGCCGACGAACTGCCGCGCACCAGTTGCGCCAGCGCCTCGCCATTGCCGGCAATCGCCAGGGCGTCGATGGCGCTGCGCTGGGCGTCGACATCGGTGAGCTGCGGCAGCAGTTCGACCACCTTGGCCGACTGCCCCATCGCCCCGAGCGCGCGAATGGCATGGCTTTGCAGCTCCGCATCGCGCTCGCTCCTGGCGATGGCCAGCACCAGTTCGGCGTGGCCGCCGACCAGCCCGGCGTCAATCACCGCGCGCTTCAGGGCGGCATCCGGTTCACGCCCGTAGTAGTCGATCAGGCGCGGGATGACGTCGGGGTCGCCGGCCAGCGCCAGGGTCTGGATCGCCTCGCGCTTGAGTGCCGGCGAGCCGTTGCCGGCGAGGATGGTCTCGATGGCCGCGGCGGCATCCTTGGGCGAGATCTGCACCAGGATGAACAAGGCGCGCTTCTTCAGGCGATCGCTGTGCTCGCCGGCGAGTACGCGGACGAGGATCGGCACCGCCTGTTCCGGCGTGCTCAGCATCAACGCGTCGAGCGCCATGCTGCGATCCGCCTCGCTGTCGCCACCGCCATCGCTGCCGAGCAGTTCATTGGCGTCATCGGCCCATACGCTGTCCGGAAAGTCGGCCAGCAGCTTCTGACTGAGACCGACGGCGCCGGCGCGATCGCCGGAGCGATCCAGCGCGTACGCCTGCCAATACAGGGCGGCGTCACGACCCGGCGAGCGCGAACGCGCCAGTTCCGCTTCCAGCGCGCGGAAGCGCTGCACCGCGCCAAGCCAGTCCTGTCGGTCGAGCGCGGCATGGCCTTGCCGGTACAGCGCCCGCGCCGGCTCCGGCGCGGCGGGTGGCAGGTCGACTGCGGCGACCGCCTGGTCCGCGACGAGCAGGAACCACAAGGCGAAACAAGATCGGAGCAGCGGTTTCATGGCGGATCGGGGCTCAAAGGGTTTGGGTGGGTGCCGCATGCAGGGTTTCCAGCGCGCGCAGCCGATACACCAGGTCGCGCGAGCGAATCTGCTCGCGGGCCAGCGCGGCGCCGCCGAGGGCGGCGTCATCGCCATTGGCGAGTTCGCGCAGAATCGGTTCGAGTTCGGTCAGAAACTGCGCCAATGCCGGTTTGCCGGCGCGTTCGGCGGCGTTTGCATAGAGCCGGTTGCTCTCGATCAGTGCCGCCGCCAGCGGATCGGCAGTGCCGGCATCGGTGTTCTCGGCGGCACGCAGCAGGCGCTCGGCCTGACCCAGGTGGCGCACCAGATGCGCCGCCAGCACGCGATCCTGGGCTGCGGCGTCGAGTGCGATCGGCGCATCCTTCGCGGTCGGCGGCGGCGCCGGCGGCTGCCATTGCCGGCCGACGACGATGCCGAGTCCAAGACTGGCCGCAAGCGCCAGGCAGGGGACCAGCCATTCCAGCCAGATCGGCCTGCGCTTCGCTGCGGGTTCCAGTTGCGGCGCCAGTCGCCGCCACAGGCGCTGCTCGAAGTCCGCTCCCGGCTCGGCGACGGCCAGAGCCTCGCTGCTGGCACCCAGCATGCGCCGCAGGTCGTGGTAACGCCGGGAAATCCGTGGATCCTCGGTAATCGCCATGGCAATCGCTTCCATCCGCTCCGGACCGAGGTCCTCGCCGAAGTGGAACATCACCAGTTCGTCGTCGCTGGAAATGCGGGCCGCTCGTGATCATGGGACGCTCGCTTCCAGGTGCGCCAGTTGCGCACGCAGTTTGCGCACGGCGCGGAAAATCGCCTGCTTGCAGGCATTGACGTTGCTCGACAACAGCAGCGCGATTTCATGCAGGCTGCGCTGTTCCAGGTGGCGCAGCACGAACACGCTGCGCTCCAGCGTAGTCAGTTGCTGCAGCGCGGCGCCGACCCCGCGCACCAGTTCCGACTGGCTGACGCCGAGACTCGGATCGGCATGCACATCGACGGCCTCGGCCAGCACTTCCTCGCTGTCGTCCGTTGCCGATTGCCGGCGGCGCAACATCTCGATCGAGGTGTTGACCGCGATCCGGTGCAGCCAGGTCGAAAACGCGGCGCGCCCGTCGAATTGGTCCAGCCGTCGATGCGCCTTCAGGAAAGCCTCCTGCACCGCATCCTCCGCCGCAATCGAATCGCCCAACAGCCGCGCGCACACCGCGTGCATCGGCCGCGCATGGCGTTCGAACAGGCGCTGGAAGGCGCGCACATCGCCGGAGCGTGCGCGGTCGACCAGGGCGGAGTCCGATTCGGGTGACATGCGGGCTTGGACGGGGCGGGAGGGCAAAAGGTTACGCGCGGCGTCAATCGCTTGTCAGATTTCGGTATTCGGATTTCAGAAGGGACAGAGGCGAAAAGCATCGCGCGCAAGCGCGCTCCTACGACTTTGCCGAAAGTCCACGCAGGATTTGTAGGAGCGCGCTTGCGCGCGATGCCCTTTCACCGACAACCGAAAACCGCAAGCGTCAACCGACTCATCCCATGTACGAATGGACAACTGTGCATTGGCATGCACGCGCTTAGCCTTCACCCCCATCGCCGCATCGCCGTCTTCAAGGGGAGGATCGTCACCATGTTGCTCAAGCCCAACCGTCTCGCGTTCGCGCTCACGCTGGCCCTGGCCACGCTGCCCGCCGGGCAGGTCCTGGCGCAGGACACGGCCGACTCTGCGGAGGCGGACAAGTCAGAGGCTGCCCAGCTCGGCACCATCACCGTCACCGCGCGCAAACGCGAGGAGACCTTGCAGGAAGTGCCCATTGCGGTCACCGCATTCAGCGCGCAGAAGCTCGATGATTTCAACGTCGAGGACCTGTCGGATCTCGATGCGCAGGTACCCAACCTGACCGTCTACGCCGCGCGCGGCTCATCGAGCACGATCACCGCCTACATCCGCGGCGTCGGCCAGGCCGATCCGCTCTGGGGCGTCGACCCGGGGGTCGGCCTCTACATGGACGACGTCTACATCGCCCGTCCGCAGGGCGCCCTGCTCGACATCTTCGACGTCGAGCGCATCGAAGTGCTGCGTGGTCCGCAGGGTTCGCTGTACGGCAAGAACACCATCGGCGGCGCGATCAAATATGTGTCGCGCGCGCTCGATCCGGATCTGGGCGGCAGCGCCAGCCTCACCCTGGGCACCGACAACCAGCAGGACCTCAAGGTCGGCGTCAACGTGCCGCTCGGCGAGTCCGGCTGGGTGGCGCGCTTTGCCGGCGCCAACCTGACGCGAGATGGCTATGGCGAAAACATCCGCACCGGCCAGGATGTCAGCGACAAGGAAATCGTCGCCGGCCGCTTCACCCTGGGCTACATCGGCAGCGACGTCTGGAATCTGCAGTTCACCGCCGACAGCATCGACGATGCGTCTGCGGTGCGCGGCGCCAAGATGCTGGCGGCGAATCGTTTCGCGCCTACCGTGTTGCCGCTGGACGATCGCTACGACGTCCGCAACGGCATGCCCAACATCAATGACACGACCATGGAAGGCTACGGCCTGACCTTCAACTACAAGATCAATGACGACTGGAGTTTCAAGTCGGTCACCGCGCAGCGTCAATCCGACACCGAGACCAACATCGATTTCGACACGCTCCCGAACATCATCGCCGACGTCAAAGCCTTCTACAGCGACGAGCAGTTCAGCCAGGAGTTCCAGGTCAACTACGACAATGGCGGCAATTTCACCGCGGTCGGCGGCATGTACTACTTCAAGGCCGAGGCCGGCGGCACGGTGCTCAACAACTTCTTCAACCTGTCCTTCGGCAACACCAACGGCCAGGTGGACACCGATTCGATCGCCTTCTACGGCGAAGGCACCTACCACTTCAATGAGCAGTGGGCGTTGACCCTGGGTGGCCGCTGGACCAGCGAGGACAAGGCGGTCGACATCTTCAACCAGACCTTCACCGATGCCACTTTCACCGTGCCGCGGGCGACGGTTTCCGACCTCGAGGACGAAGTCAGTTTCGACAACTTCTCGCCGAAGATCTCGCTCGACTATCAGGCCACCGAGGACACGCTGCTCTACGGCCTGATCTCGCGCGGCTTCAAGAGCGGTGGCTTCAACATCCGCGCCAACATTTCGGCGGTGCCGGCCTCGGGCGAGCCGTTCGACGACGAGACGCTGACGACCTACGAACTTGGCGCCAAGATGGCCTTCGCCGACCAGAGCTGGTTCCTGAACGCCGCCTATTTCTACAGCGACTACAAGGACATCCAGCTGTCGATCTTCACCACCATTCCGAACAGCAATCCACCGGCTTTCTTCGGCGACTTCACCAATGCGGGTGCCGCAACGGTACAGGGTGTCGAACTGGAACTCTTCGGCCAGCTCAGCGAGCGCTGGGTGCTGCAGGGCAACCTCGGTTTTCTGGATGCCGAGTACGACGAGTACATCACCGCCGGCGTCAACGTCGCCGACCAGCAGAAGTTCACCAACGCACCGGAGTTCTCGGGCGCACTGTCGATCCAGTACATTCACCCGCTGGCCAATGGCGGCGAGATCCGCAGCCGCCTCGGCTACAGCTATCAGGACAAGGTCTACCCGACCACCGATCTGTCCGAAGCCATCGCCCAGGACGGCTACGGCCTGTGGAGCGGCAGCGTGATCTGGCAGGTCAACGACCAGTGGCGGGTGGCGCTGGAAGGCAACAACCTGGCCGACGAGGAATACCGCACCACCGGCTACAACATCGCAGCCCTGGGCATCCTGACCGGCTTCTACGGCCCGCCGCGCACGGTGGCGCTGACCGCCTCGTACCAGTTCTGAGGCAGCTCCCAACCGACCCCGCCTGGTGCGGGGTCGGTCTTT
>JADKFD010000005.1 GCA_016717705.1 Rhodanobacteraceae bacterium
GCGCGCATCCAGCCACGCGCGCAGGGGCGCCTGCGTCCGCGCCGCGGTCTCGCGCAGCGCCGGCGACGCTGGCGATCAGCCGGTCGTCGCCCGAGTGCTTCTCGGCGATCTTCCCGACCCTGGCCTGTTCGCCCAGCGAGACCAGAACGGCAGCCTTGCCGCCACGCGACAGCGCGGCCTCGACATTGTCGGCGACCTTGTCAGTGGCGAGCGCCGGCAATGCCAGGGCGCCGAGGATCAAGGAGGTCAATAGACGCACGGTTGGCCCATATTTCGAAAGCGCGGCAGTGTAGCGCACGCTCCGTCAGCCCGGTGTGCGCGCCGCCGGCGCGTTCACCGGGTGCTTGCCGCAAGTCTCGGCCGCTGAACGGCTGCGCCGCACAACGGCCTGCAGACAGGAGCGCGTTACAGCGCCGCCATGATCTCCGGCACCGCCTTGAACAGATCGGCGACCAGGCCGATATCGGCAACCTCGAAGATCGGCGCCTCGGCGTCCTTGTTGATGGCGACGATGGTGCCGGCGTCCTTGATGCCGGTGAGGTGCTGGATGGCGCCGGAAATGCCGACCGCCACGTACAGTTCGGGTGCGATGATCTTGCCGGTCTGGCCGACCTGCATGTCGTTCGGTGCGTAGCCCGAATCGACCGCGGCGCGCGAGGCGCCGACGCCGGCTTTCAGTTTGTCGGCGAAGTCGTAGATCAGCTTGAAGGCATCGGCGCTGCCCAGCGCACGGCCGCCGGAAACGACGATGCGTGCGGTTTGCAGGTCCGGTCGATCACCACCGCCTTGCTGCAGGTTGACGTAGCGGGTGTGCGTCGGCAGCGCGACGGCGACGGCCGCCGCCTCGATGGTCGCGTTACCGCCACCACCGGCAGCCGCGAAGGAGGCGGCGCGTACCGTTGCGACAACGATCTGCCCGGCCGGTGCCTTGACCGTGACGATGGCGTTGCCGGCGTAGATCGGGCGCTTGAACGTATGCGCGTCGTCGGCGGCCATGATGTCGCTCAGCTGGCTGACGCCAAGCAGGGCGGCGATACGTGGCATCAGATCCTTGCCGACGGTGGTCGAGGCACCGAAGACGTGGGTGTAGTCACTGGCGATGGCAACCACCTGCGGCGCGTAGATCGCGGCGATGGCATTGGCGTTGGCGGCGTTGGCGATGGTGCGCACACGGCTGACGCCGGCAATCGCCGCGGCCTGCGCGGCGATCGGCGCCGGATCGGCGGCGAGCACGACGATATCGATGCTGGCGCCGGCAATCTTGCTGGCGCAGGAAACGCACTTGGCCGTGCTCTGGTTGAGCTGACCGTTCAGGTGTTCGGCGATGATGAGGATCTTGGACATGGTGTACCTCAGGGTTCTTGGGTGGCTGGCGCTGCGCCGAAGCTCGCGGCAATCCGGGTAAAACGTCAAACGTGAAACGTCAATCGGCCTCAGGCCGCGACGCTTTCGTTGACGTTTTACATTTCACGTTTCACTGCTCGTCACAACAATCCCTTCGCCTTCAGCGCCCCGATCAGCTCCGGCACATCCTTCACCACCACGCCCTTCTGGCGCTTCGCCGGCGGTGCGTAGTGGGTGGCTGCCAGGTGATCGCCGGACTCCACGCCCAGGCTGGCCAGCTCCAGCGTCTCGCGCGGCTTGGCCTTGGCCTTCATGATGTCGGGCAGCTTGATGAAGCGCGGCGTGTTCAGGCGCAGATCGACGCTGATCACCGCCGGCAGATCGACTTCCAGCGTTTCCAGGCCGACGTCGACCTCGCGGGTGACGCGGGCGACATTGCCATCGACCTCGACCTTGCTGGCGAAGGTCGCCTGCGGCCGGTCGATCAGCGCCGCCAGCATCTGCGCGGTCTGGCTGTTGTCGTCGTCGATCGCCTGCTTGCCGAGGATCACCAGGCCCGGCTGTTCCTTCTCGACCAGCTTGGCGAGTACGCGGGCAGCGGTCAGCGGCTGGATCGGCTTGTCGGTCTTCACCAGGATGCCGCGATTGGCGCCCATCGCCAGACCGGTGTCGATCTGCTGCATCGAAGTCTGCTGACCGATCGACACCACGATCACCTCGGTCGCCTTGCCCGCTTCGCGCAAGCGCAGCGCTTCCTCCAGCGCGATTTCGTCGAAAGGATTGATGCTCATCTTGACGCCGTCGATGGCCACGCCGCTGCCATCCGGCTTGACCTGCACGCGCACCGTGTAATCGACCACTCGCTTCAAACCGACCAGAATCTTCATGGCTGCCGCATTGCCTCGAGCCCGGGAAACTTCCGATGGTAGCCAAGGGCTGTCGAAGAACCAAGCTAGAGACCCGGAAGGCCAGAACGCGTCCAGGGGCATTTGCAAACGCAAAGCTTGCGCAAAGGCGCAAAGGGTGGCCGGCATCCTGGCAGGAAACAGCGGTCGCAGGTCACGTTGGCCCGCTTCGCGGCCGCGCGGGGCGGGGCTGCGCCAAGCAGGAGAACAACATGCTGCATCGATGGCTCCTGCTGCTCACCCTTGCGGCTATGGCGCCGCTGCCGCCGCGGGTGAATTGCTGGAGAAGCAGACCTTCGACCGCTACTCGCCGCTGGCCGCCGCCGACGAGTTCTCGCGCCGGGTGTTTTCGCCCACGACCTACGATCGATTGCTGCGCTACGAGCAACACATCGGACAACGACCGATGGAGCAAACCGTCGATCTGGCCGCTGAGCGCTACGACGTCTGGGTGCCGGAAAACCAGCCCGAACGCGGCTACGGCCTGCTGGTGTTCGTGTCGCCGATGCCGCGCTGGGAGCTGACGCGCGACTGGAAGAAGGAATTCGATCGCGCCGGCATCATCTACGTTGCCGCGCGGCGTTCGGGCAACACCGAGAATGTCTATGAGCGGCGCATCCCGCTGGCCCTGCATGCCTACGAGAACATCATCGCGCGCTATCCGGTCGATGCCGAACGCGTCTACGTCAGTGGTTTTTCCGGCGGCTCGCGCACCGCGGTGCGCATCGCGGCGGCCTATGCCGACATCTTCCGGGGTGCCCTGCTGGTCGGCGGTGCCAAGGTCATCGGTGAGGAGGATTTCGCACCGCCGCCGGCCGAATTGATGAACCTGCTGCAACGGCGCATGCGCCTGGTGTACTCGACGGGCGGCAATGACACACCCAACCGGGTGCTCGACGCGCGCGGGCGCCAGGAGATGCGGCGGCGTTGCGTGGCCGGGGTCTACGATGTATCTCAACGGCGGCTGGATCACTGGGTGCCGCTGGCGCGCACCATGCGCAAGGCGATCGAACGGCTGGATACGCCGCTGTCGGCGGCCGAACTGGCCGAGCAGGCGCGCTGCATGCCGGGTCTGCTGGCGCAGGTCGAGGCCGATCTGTCAGCGGCGGAGGCAGCGTTTGCGGCGGGCGACAAGACCCGTGCGGGTGAGTTGCTGGGCACGGCCGATATTGCATGGGGCGGATTGGCCAGCGAGCGGCTGGTCAAGCTGGCGCGCTTGCTGGCGCCGTGAGGCCCAGGATCAGAGGCAATCGCGCGCGAGCGCGCTCCTACAAAGTACCGAAAGTCCACGCAGGATTTGTAGGAGCGCGCTCGCGAGCGATAGGCGGCCCACAAAAAAGCCCGCGAAGCCTGGGGCCTCGCGGGCTCTTGTCACTCACCATTCACTACTCACCACTTAATGCATCTACTGCGCTTCGAGCGGATACACCTTCACTTCGACGCGGCGGTTCTTGGCGTGGTTCTCCGGATCGCTGGCATCGCCCGGACGTGCCCAACCCATGCCCTGTGCGGAGAACTGGTTCGGGTCCATCGTCGGGAATTTGCGCAGCAATTCCTGCTTGACCGCATTGGCGCGGTTGCTGGAGAGCTCTCGCACTGCCGAATCCGGCACCTGGCCGCGCATCGAGCCGTCGGTGTGGCCTTCGATCACGATGCGCGCGGCGCCGTAGGAACCGGCCAGCTTGCCGATCTCTTCCAGCACGAAATCGACGTTCGGGTCGTACTGTTCCTCGACCGCCTTGCCGTTCTGGTCCTTGACCACCTTCTTGTACAGATCCCAGGAATTGGGGAAGAAGTGGATGACCACGGTCTTGGTCAGAATCTCCGGGCTTTCCGACTGGATCGCGCTGGCGCTCATCGGCGCGAAGTTGATGCCGTAGCTGGACTTCTGGTTGGCGTACTTGGGCTCGCTGTTGAGTTTCTGCAGCACGCTGAAATCGACCAGCTGATCGAAGGGCACGCGCGAAGACACCGCGCCGATCTTGCGGTACATCACATACGCTGTGTTGAAGGTACGCTCGAAGTTGGTCGGGTTGTTGCGATTGAGGAAGAACTCGCGGTTCTCGGCGTAATTCGTCCAATGCGCATCCGGCAGCATCGCCAGCGCGTCGGGCGCGGGCAGCGAGAAGCCCTCGGCCATCAGCGTGGCGACCTGCTGCTTGGCGTCCTGTGCATCCAGCGCCACCATCGAGTCGAAGATGCCGCGCACCAGGCCTTCCATGATGTCCGGATGGTCCTTGGCAAAGTCGGCGCGCGCGAACCAGACGTCGGCGATCAGCTTGTTGGCGGTCGCGGTGGAGACCAGAAGCTTGTTGCCCTTGACGTCCGACAGGTTGTAGATGTCCGGTGCCCAGCTGACCACGCCGGCGACCTTCTTGTCGGCGTTGAACGCGGCGGCCGCTTCGAAGGCGGTGTTGGTGAAGCGGAAATCGACTTCGGCCGGTTCCACGCCGGAATTGATCAGCGTGTTCAGCGCGAAGAAGTGGCTCGGGCTGTTCTGCGCCAGCACCACGGTCTTGCCACGCAGATCAGACGCCGTCTTGATGCCCGAACGCACCACGATACCGTCGCCGCCGTTGGACCAGTCGATCTGCTGGTAGATGCGCGGCATCACGCGGCTGTCTTTCTGCAGGCTCTCCAGCAGCAGCGGCAGCATGTCGACGGTGGCCCAGCCGATCTGCACGTCGCCGGCGGCATAGGCGTCACGCATCGCCACCGGATCGTCGATCAGCACCAACTCGACCTTGAACGGCTGGCCGCCCGGCGTCTGCCACACCTTGCCGGGGCGGAAGCCGCCATTGGCGTGCACGATTGGCGCCCAGCCAGCCCACACGTTGATGGCAAAGCGTACCGTGCGATCGTCCAGGGCCTTGTAATTGGACACGCCCTTGACGTCCGGCAGCTTCTGGCTGGGAACGTAGGCGTATTCCTTCACCGTGGTGATGCCCGCGGCATCCGGCGCTTCGGCCCCGGCGTCGGTGGCTGGCGGCGCTTGATCGCCCCCCTGGTCGGATTGATCACCGGCGTCGACGACAACCGGCGGTGTATCGCTGCCCGAAGGCGTCTTCAGCCGATAGAGCCCGTAGCCGACCAGGCTCAGGATCACCAGCAGGACGACGAAATAAAAACCTGGTTTGGGTTGGCCGTTCATGAGTGGTCCAGTGAAAAGTGAAAGGTGAAACCTCAATCGTGCAGAAAAGGAAAGACGGCAAAGTGCGAGAAAAGGCCAACGCCTGGTGCAAAATCTCAATTCGACTGCGCCGGCCCGAGTTCCTTCTGCGCCGGTGCCGGCTGGGCGGTCTCGGGGGTGATGATGCCCATGTCCATTTCCATGCGCTTGAGCGCGTCCTCGGCCATGAACTTCTCCATGTTCTGCTCGGCTTCGATTTCGGCGACGCCGCGGTTGGACAGATCGGCGGCAACGCGCACGGCGCCGCGGTTCTTGTCGATGCGCTCCTGCACCACCTGCTCCAACTGGCCAAAGTCGGTGGTCACGTTGAAGTTGAAGCTCTCGGAGAGCTTGGCGACTTCGGCCTCGGCCTCGCTCATCTTGATCTCGGCGTCGTACTTCTGGATCTTCGCGCGCACTTCGCCGAGCTTCTTGGTGGCGTGCTGGATCTTCTGCAGATTGTTGTTGTACGAAGCCTCGTGCATCGCCAACTGTTCCTGGTTGGTCACCAGGTCCTTCTTGGCCTTTTCCATTTCCAGCGCGAACTTCGCCGCGGTGGCGCGGTCGCCGGCCTTGAGGTAGGCCTTGGCCTGCGCCTCCAACTGGGCGATATGTCGCTCGCCTTCCTTGACCTGGCGCGACACGCGTTCGACCAGCCCGCGGTACTGCTCCAGGCCCACGCGGCCGGACTTGAGCTCTTCGACCGACTTGTCGTACTCGTATTGCATCTGGGCAATCGGATCGGCCTCCCAGAAGAAGTTGGCGAGCTTGTTCAGCTGCGCGCGCATGGCCGAGAAGAACTTTTGAAAAATCATGTGGGCGCTCCAGGGTGCAACAGTGGTCGTGGGACGTCAAAAAGTGGGTGCAGGAAGAGCTCGTGGTGGGCGTAGATCAAAGCTCATGGCGCGACCGCAGCGCCTGATCTGGCTTTGCGGCAATCGGGTTGGCCTGATCGCGCGCCAGCGCGCTCCTACACATTGGCCCAGAACTCCCGGCACCTTGTAGGAGCGCGCTTGCGCGCGATCTTCAGCCTTCAATCCGGTCAACACGCGGGTCCAATCAAGATCTGTCTCGGCAAAGTAAGCGTAAAGCATAAACGCCGTCGCCTCTCAGCGCTTCTTGTGGTCCAGCAACTCGTACAGCGCGCGATATTCCTGCGCTACCTTGTGCCCGGGCTCCATGTAGATCAACGGCTTGGCCGCTTCATGGCTTTCCTTGATCTTGATGCTGGTCGAAATGTACTGCGGAATGACCGGCAGCTTCTCGGCGATCAATTCTTCGACCACGCGCGTGGGCAGGTTCGAGCGCGCGTTGAACTGGTTGACGACGATACCTTCCACTTTCAGCTTCTTGTTGTGGTCGCTCTTGATCTCGTCGACATTTTCCAGCAGCCGGTACAGCGCCTGGCGCGAGAAGTCATCGCAATCGAAGGGGATCAGGCAGCGGTCGGCGGCGATCAGTGCCGACAGCGTGTAAAAATTCAGCGCCGGCGGGGTGTCGATGAAGATCTGCGTGAACTCCTTGCGCAGCTTGGCCAGCATTTCGCCGAGCTTGTAGATCTTCAGCTTGGTTTCGAGCTTGGTCTGCAGGTCCGACAGGCGTGCGTCGGCGGTCATCACCGCCAGGTTTTCGAACGGCGTCGGCGTCACGTATTCCGCCGGATCGCGGGTTCGCAGGCGATAGGACAGCGTCTCCTCGAAGAAATCGGCGACGCCGAGCTCGGCGCTGCTTACCGCGTCGCCGAGCACGTAGCGTGAGGAATTGCCCTGGGCGTCGAGATCGACGATCAGCGTGCGCTGGCCATGGCTGGCCGCAATCGCGGCCAGGTTGCAGACGATGGTCGATTTGCCGACACCACCTTTCTGGTTGAAAACGACGCGGATCATGTCTACACCTGTGACGCACCGGATTTGGAGAGTATAGAACCGTAATCCAGGGATCGAGTGCCGTCGGTCCAGTCCCGAAGGGCCGGTCGGGGCCGCGCGCAGCGCGCAAAATTCAGTGCATGTTTACTTCGCTGGGGCTACGCTCCAAGGCATGTGGGTGCCGGGGGAAGGCGCATGAGTCGCTTGTTCTTGATCGTGGCAGCGCTGGCACTGACCGGCTGCGCCAGCAACAGTTATCGCTATTACGACGACGGCTACTACGCCGCCGAGCGCGAGCCCTCACGTGCGTTGGTCTTCTCCGGCAGCTTCAGCACCTGCTATTCCTGGGGCCAGCCCTATGGCTACCCCTACTACGGTTACGGCTACCGGCCAGCCTATGGCTGCGGCTACGGCTTTGGCTATGGCTATGGCTACGGCTACGGCGGCTGGTATGGCGGTGGCTATTGGGGTTATCCATATTGGTCGGGTGGCTGGCATCCTGCGCAGACTCCGAACGGGCCAACTGCCGGCCAACGCGCGCGCCAGATGGCCGGTGAGTCGGTCGGGGAATACCCCGAGTTTCCGCGCTATGACGATCTCGCCCCCGAGCGTGGTCGCGACAGCGGCGGTGGCGGCCGCGCAGGGGCGAGCATGGCGCCGCGCTACAGCTACCCCAGCTACTACCAGGGTCTGGGCGGCTCGCGCTACGGCACTTCAGCGCCGTCGGGCCTGTCGGGCGAGGTCCGCCGCGGCGGGTCGTCCGGATTGTCGGGCGGCTTGGGTCGTGGTTCGCAATCGATGCCGGACAGTTCGCGCGTGGACTTCGGCCCGCGCTCAGGCTTTGGCGATCGCGGCCCTTCAGCGTCCGGATCGGCGCGTTTTTCCGAACCCGCACGCAGCAGCGCGGCAGGCCAGGCCCGGTCGATCAGTCGTGACGCGCCGCAGCAAGAGGAGTGAGGGACCTGGTTTGTTAAGGCAACCCAAGCCGAACGCCCGTTGCGGCGCAATCAGTGACTGATGTCTCATTCTGAGAACGCGGGCGCGCTGTAAGCTCATCTACGCATGGGTTCGACGGCTTCGACGTCCGGCCATCGTTCATCCGGATTCCCCCTGTTCCAGTTGGGCACCCGGGCGTCGAAGCCTCCATCAAAAAACGGCCGCCACAGCGAATGCGGGTGGCGGCCGTGACTCCCCCTGAGACGATGGGGAGCGATGCAGGAAACTTGCCAGCAGCGTCCAAAGCGCCGAGCCTCTGGGTGCGTGGCTTGCTCTCGATCCCGGTTTTCCACGCGCCGACAGCAGCGCGCCGGCAAGCCGGCGCACTCCAGATCGCCAAGCGCGCCGATTGCTGCCGCTCGGTTACCATGCACGCCTGTTCGGCAATCGCTTCCAAAATCTGTTCATGCGTTACGACACCCGCTTCGAAGTCATCGTCGTCGGCGGCGGCCATGCCGGCACCGAGGCCGCGCTGGCGGCTGCGCGCATGGGTGCGCGCACGCTGCTGCTGACGCACCAGATCGAAACCATCGGCCAGATGAGCTGCAACCCGGCCATCGGCGGCATCGGCAAGGGACATCTGGTGCGTGAAATCGATGCGCTCGGCGGTGTCATGGCCTGGGCGGCCGATCGCGCCGGCATCCAGTGGCGCACGCTCAATGGCAGCAAAGGCCCGGCGGTGCGCGCGACGCGCTGCCAGGCCGACCGCGCGCTGTATCGCGCGGCAATCCGTTCGGCCGTCGAGAATCAGCCCAATCTGACGCTGTTCCAGCAGGCAGTCGACGATCTGCTGCTGGAAGGCGATCGCGTTTGCGGCGTGCTCACGCAGATGGGCCTGAGCTTCGCCGCCGACACCGTCGTGCTGACCGCCGGGACCTTTCTGTCCGGTTTGATTCACATCGGCGAGGTCAACTATCGCGGCGGTCGCGCCGGCGATCCGCCCGCGCAGAGATTGGGTGACCGACTGCGCGAACTGCCTCTCGGTCAGGGCCGATTGAAGACCGGCACGCCGCCGCGGATCGACGGCCGCAGCATCGACTACAGCCAGTTGGCGGAGCAGCCGGGCGACCAACCCGCGCCGGTATTCTCCTTTCTCGGCAGTACGGCTGACCATCCGCGTCAGCTCTCGTGCTGGATCACGCATACCAGCGAGCGCACGCATGAGTTGATTCGCGGCGCCTTGCATCGCTCGCCGATGTACAGCGGCAAGATCGAGGGCATCGGCCCGCGCTATTGCCCGTCGATCGAAGACAAGGTGGTGCGCTTCGCCGACAAGAACGCGCACCAGATCTTCATCGAGCCCGAAGGCCTGTCCACCCACGAGATCTATCCCAATGGCATCTCGACCAGCCTGCCCTTCGATGTGCAACTGGCGCTGGTGCGCTCGATCAAGGGCTTCGAGCGGGCGCACATCACGCGGCCCGGCTACGCCATCGAATACGACTATTTCGATCCGCGCGGTCTGAAACCGTCGCTGGAGACCCGGGCCATCGGCGGCCTGTTCTTCGCCGGGCAGATCAACGGCACCACCGGTTACGAAGAAGCCGCCGCGCAGGGCCTGCTCGCCGGCATCAATGCGGCACGTCGGGTGCAAGCGCGCGAGGCCTGGTGTCCACGGCGGGATGAGGCTTACCTTGGCGTACTGGTGGACGATCTGATCACTCACGGCACCACCGAGCCCTACCGGATGTTCACCTCGCGCGCCGAGTACCGGCTGCAGCTGCGCGAAGACAATGCCGACGCACGGCTGACGCCGATCGGCCGCGAGCTGGGTTTGGTCGACGATATCCGCTGGGAAGCGTACAGCCGCAAACACGAGGCGGTGCTGCGTGAAAGCGAACGCCTGCGCGGAATCTGGGCGACGCCGGGCAATGCCCTGGGGCAGCAATTTGCGGCGACGACCGGCGCGCCGATTTCCCGCGAGACCCACGGCATCGACTTGCTGAAGCGACCCGATCTCAATTACGCGACGCTGACGTCGGTGGCTGCCTTCGGGCCGCCGGTGGACGACCCGGCGGTCGCCGAACAGGTCGAAATCGAGGCCAAGTATTCGGGCTATGTGGATCGGCAGCGCGACGAGATCGAGCGCGCGCGGCGCCATGAAGAAGCGCGGATTCCCGACGGTTTCGATTACCAGGTGGTCACCGGCCTGTCGGCTGAAGTGCTGCAGAAACTGACCCGCGTGCGCCCGGCCACGCTCGGGCAGGCCGGACGTATCCCCGGTGTGACGCCGGCGGCGCTGTCCTTGTTGTTGGTGCATCTGAAGCGCGGAAACGGGAAAAGCGGGGCACGCGGCACGGGGCGAGGGGGGGGGGGGGGGGGGGGGGGGGGGGGGGGGGGGCGGGGCAGGGGAACAGCTCGCGGTCTGATGCTGCGGGTTTTGCCGGCTGCTTTTTGTGGGAGCGGATTCATTCCGCGAGCTTTTGGCGACAAACAGCGAAAGCTCGCGGAATAAATCCGCTCCCACAAGAGCCTCGCTGGCCAGACCCGACGGCGAAAACCCCTACGTCCGCGCCAGAAACTCGTCGACCTTGGGCAGGATGGTGGCGCGCGCATCTTCGATCACGTAATGGCCGGCGTCGGCAAAACCGATCGCTTCGGCGCGCGGAAAACGCGCGCACCACTCGTCGAAATAATCGCGGTCGAAGACAAAGTCGCGCAGGCCCCAGAGGATCAGCATCGGCTTGTCCGCCAGCTTCTGCAGCCCCTTGCCGGTGGCGGCGATCGTGGCGTAGGCAGCGTCTGCCTCGACCAGCGGAATGTCCTGCACGAAACGCAATGTCGCCCGACGCGCCAAAGGCGTGTCGTAAGGGGCGACATAGGCGGCGCGCTCATCGCGACTGAGTGAGCGCACCGTTCCCATGTGGGTGGCGCCCGCCGCGAAAGCATTGAAGCGCTCGACCAGCATCGCGCCGAATCGGGTATTGCGCACCAGTCGCAGCGTCGCCGGCAGCTTCTTGTCCACCAGCATGGGGAAGGCGGCGGTGTTGAACACCACCATGCGGCGCACCCGATCCGGGTTGCGCACCGCCCAGGCGCTGGCAATCGCCCCGCCCCAGTCGTGCACCAGCAGCGTCACCGGCCCGCTGGGCAGCATCTTGTCCATGAAGGCGCTGAAGTCGTCGACGCGGCTGTCGAGTGTGTAGCGGTAGCGCGCATCGTCCGGCTTGTCCGAAAGACCCATGCCGATGTGGTCCGGAACCAGGCAGCGATAGCGCGATTTCAGGCTGGCGACCAGATCGCGATACAGCCAACACCAGCTCGGATTGCCGTGCACCATCACCAGTGGATCGCCCTGACCTTCGTCGAGATAGTGCATCGACAGGCCGTCGCGCGTGAAAAAGCGCGGGGTGAAACCGAGCCCCTCGATCAGGGCCTGGGCTTGGGCATTGGGCACGGGGTCAGGTCAGCCGCGGGAACGGGGCGCGCAGCATGGCCGAAGTTGGTAGAGCGGGGAAGGGGCGAGAGCACGGGACCCGGGACCCTTCAAGAGCCGGGACCACGGGACCCGGGACCCGGGACCCGTCAGGAGCGGGACCCGCGCAATGCAGGTCCCTGCGCAAAAAGGCGACAGCTTCGATCATTTGACCAAGTGACCCAATTCTCAAGTGAGCGAGCCTTTGCGGGTCCCGGGTCCCGGGTCCCGGGTCCCGAGCCCTCACCGCGGCGGTGGCGGCGGCATCGGCGGCGGGCCCATCACGCCGGCGGGCGCGGCCGGCGCATTGCGCGCGCTCTTGCGCGACCACAGAGCGATGGCGGCGACGATGCCGAGCACGATGACCACGGCCCACAGCGGCCGTACCAGAATCCAGCTCAGCACGATGGTCACGCTGGCCATTACCAGCGCCAGCACGAAGGCCACGCCGCCGGTGAACATGCCGACCATGCGTCCGAGCGGCGGCAGCACGGCGGCCAGTGTGCTGAGCGGACCGAGCATCATCGAGAAGGCGATCCACAGCAGCACGAAGCCGACCGCGCGCAGGATCCAGCCCCACATGCTGTTGGTTGATTGCGCATGCGCCACCAGCACGGTCGCGTCGACGCTGCCGGCCTCGACCAGATAGATTGCGGTATCCGCAGGGCTGGTCCATTCCTTGAAGCCCTCGCCATCCGCCTGCGCGATCAGCGAGGCGGGCTGCGGCGCCACGGCACTATATTTGACGCGTAGATCGCCGATCTGCGGCGATTTCGGGTCTTCGCCGCTGTACAGCGTCGTGGCATCCGCCAGCCAGAAGCCATCCGGAAAGCTGCCGTCCTCGGCCAGCGTCAACGGCTTGCCATCGAGCGCCGACAGGACGGTGTCGTCGGCGCGCCAGGCGCCGATGCGGGCATCCGAAACCGCGAAGTTCTGGTCGCGGTAGGGCATCGAGCCCGGATTGTTGTGACCGCCCTCCTGGAAGCTGCCGGAGTCGATCGGCTCGTCGTCCCAACGCTTCTCATAGGTGTAGGTAGTGATGGTTTCCTTGCCACCACCGAGCTTGTCGCGCGATTCGGTCTTCTTGTTTTCCTTCCACTGGTACATCTCGACCGAGCGGCGCAGCACCAGTGCCGGCGCCTCGATCTCGAAATCCGGATCGCGCGCACTTTCCTCGCTGGTCACCTCGCCGCTGACATACACCAGCTTGCCGTTGATCGCCGGGTCGATGCTCTCGGCCGGCGTCACCTGCACCGTGTCACCCGCCGCTTTCAGCCCCTTGTAGGTCTTCAGCGTGCGGTGCTCGTTCCACGCCAGCAGGAACAGCGCCGCGATGACCAGGACAAAGGAGAACAGAAAGCCGAAGAACGACGACTTCAGCCGGCTCCACCAGGAGGTGTGTTCGGTGATGGTGACGGGCATGGGGATTCCTCGCGGTGCGAGGTGCTAACGCTAGACCCGATGGGGCGTCGTGTGAAGTCGGTGAAGTAAGTGGTAAGTGGAAAAAAGTGGAAAGCCGGTCTGAGCGCCTTCGCCGGGTTTCCCTCACACTCCCACTTCCTTACCGCTTCTCCTACCACACCACCTCGGCCATCGAGCAATTCAGCCCCGACCCGATCCCGAGCAGCGCCACGCGCTTGCCTTTGACCAGGCGGCCGGACTCGTTGAGCTTGGAGAGCGCGGTCGGCAGCGAGGCCGGGCCGATGTTGCCGAACTCCGGGAAGATGGTCAGCACCTTGCGCGGATCGATGCCGAGCACCTTGACCAGTTCCTCGGTGTGCACGCGGCTGACCTGGTGGATGACGAATTCGTCGATCTCGCCAACCGCCCAGCCGAACATCTGGCGCGCTGCAACGAAAGTCTTGCCGGCGAGCTTCAGGCCCTCGATCAGCAGCGTCTTGGTGTCGGTGACCATGCGGTCGATGTTGCCCGAACACAGCTTCGAGAACTGCGTCGCCGAACGCGACACGCTGCCGAGATAGCGGTGGCCATCCGGATACAGGTCGGCATTGGCCAGCAGCATGGCGACGCCACCGGAGCCCAGGGTCAACGAGGCGAACTCGTCGCGGAACTGCTCGGCGGTGACATTCGGGCCGCTCAGTCTCTGGATGGTCTGCTCGGTGATGTAACGGCTGCACTCGCCGTCGACGATCAGCGCGTACTCGATGTCGCCGCGCTCGATCATGTGCGCGGCGATGTCCATGCCGTTCAGAAACGCCAGGCAGGCGTTGCCGACATCGAAGTTCTGACACTGCTCGGGAAGCTTGAGCTTGCCGGCGACGATGCTCGCCGTCGACGGTTCGAGGAAATCGCGGCACACCGAGGTGTTCACCAGGATTCCGACCTTGTCGCGCGAAACGCCGGTATCGGCCAACACTTTTTCCGCAGCCAGGGCGGCGGCGTCCGAGGGCACCATGCCTTCGTCCCATACGCGCCGTGCATCGATGCCGGCCACGCCCTCGAGCAGGTCTGTGCGCACGCCGAGGCGCTCCATCGACGGCAGCAGCCGCGCGACGATCTCGGCCGAAGACACGCGATTTGGAGCGTCGACATGGGCGACGGAGGCGATGGCGACGTGCTGAAAACGCATGCTGGGGAGTAGCCGGAGACAGAGGAGGGGGAAGTTATAGCCTCGGAAGCATGGAGCGCAAGCTTGAAGTGCGCCTCGGTGGCAGATACGTTACAAGCTGAAGGCAGCAGCAGGGGCGCCACCGGTGCCCGTTCAGCGCGATCCTCAGAGCCAGCGCCTATGCTGAACCCATTGTTCCAATTGGCCTGCACATGACCCGACTCTCTTGCTTTGGGCTGCTCTTTGCGCTGCTGATGTCAAACAGCGCGGGTGCCGTTACCGAATTGCGCGGCCAGACAGCCAGCGGCGCCTACTTCATTGCCCAGGCGCCGGATGGCTGGCGTGCCGGGCAGCGTCTGGTGCTGATCAATCACGGCTACGACATCGAGCCGATCGATTCCAGCCCGAGCCTGGGTCCAGTGCCGTTGCGCGAGCGCATGCTCGCCAAGGGTTATGCGATTGCCGCGTCGAGCTACAGCCAGCGCGGCTGGGCTCTGTTCCAGACCGCCGCCGATCATCGGCAGCTGGTCGCGGCTTTCACCGCCCGCTTCGGTGCGCCGGGGTCGATCATCGCCAGTGGCGGCTCGTTTGGCGGCGTGGTGTCGCTGCAGCAGGCCGAGCAGGGCGATCTTGGCGCCCCGGTGACCGGCATCTACGCGATCTGTGCGCCGCTGGCGGGCAGCCGCGTCTGGGAGCAGGCGCTGGATATCCGCCTGAGCTACGACGCGGCCTGCGACAACGTCACCGCGGGCGAGCTGCCGCGCGGCCACGATGACCTGCCCTACATCCTCGACGCCAGTGATCTCGACGATTACGCCGAGCTCAGCGGCGGCGGCGAGCTGGCGCTGCGCATCGCCAAGTGCACCGGCTATGGCTTGCCGAGCTTTCTGGTCACCAGCGGCATGCGTGAACGCTTCGATCGCATCCAGCGGGCCACCAGCGTCGATCCCGAGTTCTTCCTCGAAAACATGTTCTACGCGACCTATGGCTTGGGCGATCTCTATCGCGATCCGCTGAAGATCAACAATCGGGCGGCCATTTCGACGCGCAACGTGATCTATCCCGATGAGCGGATCGAGCGCGATATCCGCCGCGTCGACGCGGACGCCTTTGCCAGTCTCGACCTGAAGCGCTATTTCCAGCCGCAGGGGCGCATCGGCAACGCCAAGTTGTTGACCACGCACACCACGCGCGATGGTCTGGTGGTTCCGGCGCACGCGCGGGCGCTCGAAGGTCGGGTCCCGGCCGCGCAATGGAGCCGGGCC
This sequence comes from Rhodanobacteraceae bacterium, assembly GCA_016717705.1. Classification (GTDB taxonomy): domain Bacteria; phylum Pseudomonadota; class Gammaproteobacteria; order Xanthomonadales; family SZUA-5; genus JADKFD01. The sequence continues at coordinate 15,529 of JADKFD010000005.1, forward strand.
TTTGTCGCCGATTCCAGCCCCGGCCATTGCGAATACACCGACGCTGAACTGATCGGCGGCTTCGAGGCCCTGACGACCTGGGTCGACGGCGGTGCGCAGCCCGGCACAGCCGCCATCCAGGCGGCCTGCGAGCGCGAGCGCCTGGCCAACCCTGCGCTGGGCGCGTGTCGCTACGACGCCAACTACCAGCCGCCCGCGCTGGCGCAGGCGGTCAAGCCGCGCAACGATGCGGGCGCGGTGATGGATGAGCGCGTCAGTGGCTTGTGGTACGACCCGGCACGCTCCGGCGAGGGCTATCTGGTCGAGGCGCTCGGCGACAACCGGGTCACCGTCACCGCCTTCACCTTCCCCGCCGTCGGCAGCGGCGCCGACCAGGCCTGGTTCACCGGTTTGGGCCGGATCATCGACAACAACATTGTCGTCGATCAGTTCCAGGGCCGGCGTCGTGGCAGCTTCGGGCCGGTTTTCGATCCGTCGGTGCTGCTCACGCTCGACCTCGGTCGCTTCGATGCCGCCTTGAGCAACTGCGGCGTCGGGGAACAGCGCGTTCAGGCCCTGGCGCCCTACGATTCCTCGCGCCGCCCGCTGCAGCGCCTCTCGCGCGTGGGTGCGGCGCGTTGCCCAGGCGAGGGCATCACGACCACGGTTTCGCCCTTCGTGCGCTGGAGCGGCGCCTGGTTCGAGGCCGACAAGCCCGGTCGCGGCTTGTTCCTGCAGGTTCAGGACGACGGCCGCGCATTCCTGGTCTGGTTCAGTTTCCGCCCGGATGGCGAACCCGCCTGGATCATCGGCGAGGGCCGAGCGGACGGCGCGGACCTGGTCTTCGATGCGCTGACGCGACCGGTCGGCGCGCGCTACGGCGCCGCCTTCAATCCGGCCGATGTACGCCGCGAGCCCTGGGGCACGGCGCGGCTGTCCGGCAACGGCTGCGGCAATCTGGCGATCTCCTACGCCTCGTCGCAGCCCGGCTATGGCCAGGGCCGCATCGATTTCACCCGGCTGACAGCGCCGTTGGGAGCGGGATGCCCTTGACGCCGGTTGTGGGCAGTCGGTCGGTTGCCGGAATGCGGTCACGTTGGCCGCGCTCTGGCCTACGTGACAGCGCGCCCTTGTGGCCGCAAGCGGGCAACGTGACCCATGGCGGGTGGCCTGAGCCCGAGTAGGATGTGGTGAGCGCAGCGAACCGCATCGATCGCGTTCACCAAAGCATCGCGCGCAAGCGCGCTCCTACAATTCCTGCGTGGATTCGCTACGGAGTTGTAGGAGCGCGCTCGCGCGCGATGCTCTTCAACCGACAACCAGCAACCGGGCTTCAGTTCAGCGGTTCCCCCGGCTTGCCGAAATCGCTCGGCGCCGGCGGCGCGTTGATCGGCTTGACCGGGTTTTCCGCCAATTCCGCCAACAGCACCTCGACAGCCTTCTCCAGGCTCGGATCGCGCCCCTGCGCGACCAGGTGTGGCGTGTCGACGACCTCGATGTCCGGGCTGACGCCCTCGTTTTCGACTGCCCAGTTACCGTCCTTGTCCATGAAGCGGAAGGTCGGGGCCGACACCGTGCCGCCGTCGACCAGTCCCGGGTTGCCGGACAGACCGATCAGGCCGCCCCAGGTGCGCGTGCCGATCAGCGTGCCGAGCTTGAGTTCGCGGAAGTAGAAGGGCAGTGCGTCGCCGCCGGATGAGGACAGGCCGTTGATCAGCATGGCCTTGGGGCCGCGGTGCGACAGGAAGGGCTGCGCCTGCGGTTCCAGGCCGCGGCGCTTCCAGTAGTTCAGCGGCTGGCGCGCCAGGATCTCGATCATGCGATCAGGAATGAAACCGCCGCCGTTGTAGCGATCGTCGACGATCAGCGCTTCCTTGGTGATCTGCGCCGGGAACTGCTTGAACAACTCGCGATTGCCTTCGAGCAGCGTATTGGGCAGGTGGATGTAGCCGATCCGCCCGCCGGAGAGCTTGTCGACCATGGCGCGGCGCTGCTGCACCCAGTCCAGGTAACGCAGGCCTTCCTCGCTGCCCTGGGTCTTCACATCGACCGTGCGCGCGCCGCTGGCGCTGGCCTTGGAATTGACGCTGAGGCGCACCACGCGGCCGGCCTTGTTCTCCAGCAACTGGTAGAAGTTCTGCACCGAATTGGCCGCAACGCCATCGACCGCGATGATGTAGTCGCCCTCCTTCACGTTGACGCCGGCCTCGGTCAGCGGCGAACGGAAGGGATCGGACCAGTTCTGGCCGGGGAAGATCTTGTCGATGCGGAAATAGCCGTCGTCGCCGGCGACGATCTCGGCGCCGAGGAAGCCACCGGCCTTGCGCGGCACCTGCGGCTCGTCGCCGCGCTCGACATAGACATGGCCGGCATTCAGTTCGCCGGCCATCTCGTTGATCAGGTAATCCAGATCGTTGCGATGGGCGACGCTCGGCAGCAGGGCGGCGTACTTCTGGTAGATCGCCTCCCAGTCGTTGCCATGCATGTCCGGGTCGTAGAACCAGTCGCGCCAGGTGCGCCAGCCGTCGCGCAGGATCTGCGCCCACTCGATCTTCGGGTCGATGCGCTGTTCCAGCTTGCTCAGGTTCAATGTCTTGCTGGCGTCCTGGTCCGGCTTGGCCTCGGCGATGCCGAGCTTGTCCGGACCGGCGCGGAACAGGATCTTCTCGCCAGTGGCCGACAGCGTGTAGCCGCCGATGCCCTTGACGATGGTGGTTTCCTTGCCCGCATCGATATCGAAGTGCTTGAGATCGCCCGCGCCGCTCTGCGGATCGCTGACAGCGACGTACAGCACGCCGCTGGCATTGGCTGTCAATCCGCCATAAGTGCCCGCCGCTACGCCCAGCACGCTGATACGTGCATCAAAATCGGCGGTGTCGAAGCGAATCGGCTTCTTCTCTTCCACTTTGGGCTTTTCACTACCCGCTGTCGCCTCAGCGACAGGGCGATCTCGTCGCTCTTCGGCCGCCCCAGCGCCGGGCCATCGCTTGCCAGCGTGACCGCGTAGATGCGCGTGGCGTTGGTGTACAGGTAATTGAACTCGTAACTGGAAAAGCTCAGGTTGTGATCGCGATTGGAGAGGAAATACAGGTATCGACCCTTGGGATCGAAAGCCGGGTTCTGCGCGTCGAAATCGCCGAAGGTCAGCTGCGCGGCGCTGCCGCCGATCGGGTAGTGCCACAACCGCTGCAGGCCGCTCGCATCGGTCTTCACCCACACCAGGTGCTGACCATCCGGCGACCACACGTAGGTGGTGATCTCGTTGCCCACCGTGGCGGTATCGACATCGGTGGTGCGTCCCGACGCCACATCGACCACGCGCAGCCGGTTCTTCTTGTCGCCGTAAGCGAGGCGCTTGCCGTCGGGCGACCACAGCGGCGGGAAGCGCCAGATCTCGCCATCGGTGGTGATCCGGCGGGCCGCACCCGTGCCGTCCGAGGGGCGCACGTAGACCTCGTATTCACCGCTGGCGTCGGACAGATAGGCCACCTGCTGGCCATCTGGCGAAAAGCTGGCGCTGACCTCGCGCGCGGCCGGCGTATTGCTGATGTTGCGGATCTCGCCGTCTTTGGCCGGCACCGTGTACAACTCGCCGCGCGCGCCCAGCAGCGCGCGCTCGCCTTTGGGCGACAGATCGATGCTTTCGATCTGGCCGGCGACATTCTTGATCACCGGCAAGAGATCCGGCAGATCGCCGGTTACCGTGATCGACAGCTGTTTCGTCTGGTTGTTGGCGGGCGTGTACAGCCACAGCGCGCCGGCCTGTTCGAAGACGATGGCATCCGCGCCGGCGCTGGGCCAGAGCACGTCGTAGTCGCGGAAATCGGTGACCTTGGTCGGCTCGCCACCCTGCGGCGATACCTTCCACAGATTCAACGTGTACTCGCGGTCGGAGGTGAAATAGACGCTGTCGCCGACCCAGGTCGGCTGGTTGTCGGTGCCGCGATGGTGCGTGAGCTGGCGCGAATCGTTGTGCTTCAGGTCATAGATCCAGACCTCCTGTGCGCGCCCGCCGCGGGTGCGTTTCCAGGTGCGGAATTCGCGATCGATCGGCGTGTAGACATAGTTCTGGCCATCGGGCGACAACATGCCGCCGCCGGTTTCCGGCACCGGCAGGCGTTTTTCCATGCCACCGGCGACCGGCACCAGATAGGGGATGCCGGCGCGATCATCGAGCGGGAAACGATTCATGCGCACGACGATGTTCTGGCCGTCCGGCGTCCAGTCGAGCACGCGATAGTCGAAGCCGCCGCGCGGCGGCTGCGGGCCGAAATCCGAATACCAGGTCAGCTGTTTCGGCGGAGCCGATCCATCGGCCGGCATCACCCACACCTGGCGTGTACCCGAGTACTGCGCCGAGAACGCGATCCAGCGGCCATCCGGCGAGAACTTGGGAAACAGCTCCAGACCTTCATGCGAGGTCAGCCGCGTCGCCGTCCCGCCCGCGCGCGGCACGGTGTAGATGTCGCCGGCATGCACGAAGGCGATGTGCGTCGCCGACACGTCGGGGTAGCGCAGCAAGCGGGTGTCGGCATGGGCGGACGGCGCAAGCGCGGCGGCAAGGGCCAGGCCGAGGGCGGTTCGGATCATCGGTTGGGTTCCGGGACGGACGCGGGGGGCTTGGAGGATAGGCGTCGGCGCGGCGCTTTGACCGTGCTGGAAGGGGGATGACAGTGAGTAGTGAGTAGTGAGTGGTGAGTGGCAAGTGGCGAAGCCGCGGGGAACCTGGGGAGCGGCAGAAGCCGATCAAGTCGGGGAGCATGGCCTCGGTGCCGGCGTTGCGCGCCGACCCTTGCCTCGTCTGCCTCTTGCCACTTACCACTTACCATTCACCACTTACTGCTCTCACCACTTCCCGCCTTCGCCCCCATTCCCGGCTAGAATGCGCAGTTCACGATGTCGTCTAGTTGGAAGAGGCAAGCGCCCCGATGCACACCCTGGATCAAAACTGGTACTCCGAGGCCCATGCCGGGTCGAATTCGGCGATTTCCTTCAAGATCAAGCGCTTGCTGCACTCTGAGAAGACGCCGTACCAGACCATCGACATCTACGAGACCACCGATTGGGGCAACCTGATGGTGATCGACCAGTGCGTGATGCTGACCACGCGCGACAACTTCCTCTATCACGAGATGATGTCGCACCCGGCGCTGTTCACCCATCCGCGCGCCAAGCGCGTGGTCATCATCGGCGGCGGCGACTGCGGCACCTTGCGCGAAGTGCTCAAGCACGAGGAAGTCGAAGAGGCGGTCCAGTGCGATATCGACGAGCGCGTGACGCGGCTCGCCGAGCAGTATTTCCCGGAATTGTGCGAAAACAACCACGACCCGCGCGCCAAGCTGATGTTCGGCGACGGCATCAAGTTCATGGCCGAACACGAGCCGGACACGCTCGATGTCATCATCGTCGACTCCACCGATCCGGTGGGCCCGGCCGAGGGCCTGTTCAACCGCGCCTTTTACCAGTCCTGTCTGAAGGCGCTGCGCCCCGGTGGCATCCTGGTGCAGCAAAGCGAGTCGCCGCTGATTCACCTGCCGTTGATCACCGCGATGCGCACGCAGATGAAGGGCGCTGGATTCGGCTTCCTGCGCACGCTGTGTTTCCCGCAGCCGTGCTACCCGTCGGGCTGGTGGAGCTGCACCATGGCGCGCAAGGGCATCGATCTCAACAGCTTCCGCGAACGTGGTGCGGCGACCAAGAAGTTCGAAACCCGCTATTACAACGTCGATATCCACCGCGCCGGCCTCGCCATGCCGGAATTCATGAAGGCCGCGTTCCCGGAAGCCTGAGCGGGTCCCGGGTCGCCCGTGCGCCATCGAAGTGCGCGGGCGTTCACGTCGGACGGCGCCGCGCGGTTGTATTCTTGGCGCGAATCCATGCGTGCACCCGAACGGGCCGCATGGTGGCAGCAACCGGCAGACGCAAAAAAGGTGACCGAGCCATGACTCAGCGATTCATTCTCAGCGCCGCCATCGCGGCGAGCCTACTGGTGTTTTGCAGCGGCCCGCTTCATGCCCAGAGCGCTGAAGCCAGCCTGCTCATCAGCAACGAGTCCAACCGCGACTTCAAGCAGCTCTACCTGTCGAGCGACGCCGGCCTGAACTGGGGGGAGGGGGGGGGGGGGTGGGGTTCCCGGGGGGGGGGCTCCGGGGGGGGGGGATAGGGGGGGGGGGGGGGGGGCGCCGGGGGGGGGAGGCGGGCGGGGGGGGGGGGAGGGGGCTGGGGGGCGGGGTCGGTCCCCACAAGATGCTGGGATCGCCGGGGGCGGGCCGGCGTGTTCAGCGGCGCCGGGCGCGCGGGTGCGCGCGGTCGTAGACCTCGGCCAGATGCTGGAAATTGAGGTGCGTGTACACCTGCGTGGTGCCGATGTCGGCATGGCCGAGCAACTCCTGCACCGCGCGCAGGTCGCCGCTCGATTCGAGCAGATGGCTGGCAAAGGAATGCCGCAAGAGGTGCGGATGCACGCGCTGCCAGATGCCCTGGCGTTGCGCCCAGTACTTGACCCGGGCCTGGATCGCACGTGGACTCAGGGCGCCGCCGCGGCCATTGCCGAACACCGGCTGCTGCGGCGCCTGTCCGTGTTCCGCGGCGAGTTCGCGTAGCGCGGTCAGCGCCAGCGAACCGACCGGCACGATGCGCGTCTTGCTGCCCTTGCCCAGCACCCGCACGCTGCCGTCGGCAAGATCGAGCTCGCTCCAGTGCAGCGCGGCCACTTCCGACAGGCGCAAGCCACTCGAATAGAACAGCTCCAGCAAAGCGCGATCGCGTGTCGACAGCGCCTCGCCTTCGGGAATCTCGACCAATCGCGTCACTGCGTCGGCATCCAGCACGGCAGGCAGACGCTTGCCGGATTTGGGCGGCTTGATACCGTGCGCCGGATTGACCAGTTCCGGATGACGCGCCTGGCGCAGCCAGCGATAGAAGCTGCGCAGTGCGGCCAGCATCAGCGCCAGGCTGCGCGGCGCCAGGCCGCGCCGGTGCGCGTGGGCAATTGCCGCACGCACCTGATCGCGACGCACACCCGGCCAGCCAGCGACGCCAGCGTCGGCAAAGGCGCGTGCCAGTTCGTCCAGTTGCCGTCGATAGGTGCCCGTGGTGCGTGGCGACAGCCGGCGTTCGACCGACAGATGCGCGAGGAAATCGTCGATCGGCTGTTGCCAGGCGGGCGGCAGCTCGATGGGGGCGGGCGTCGTCTCGTCACTCATTTCGCGATAGTCGCATGCGACAGATCGCGCGCAAGCGCGCTCCTACAAATCTTGCGTGGATTCACGGAGAAATTGTAGGAGCGCGCTCGCGCGCGATGCATTTGATCGGGTTACGGCCGCGCCGCCGCCGCCAGCAGCGCCGTCTCGATCAACTCGGCGATCTGCCGCAGAAAGACCGTGCCCATGCCTGGATGGAAGCGATTCGGGTCGGCGCTGCCAATGCCGAGGAAGCCGACGCTGCCGAAGGGCAGGACCACGGCGGACGTCACTTCGCCGGACAGATCGCCAAACAGGAAATCGAGCTTGTCCTGGCGCAGTCGACCGCACAGCGGATCGTGGCGCGCACGCAGTTCGGCAAAGGTGTGCAGCGATTCCTCGGCTGAGTCGACTTCGATCAGCCACGCCTCGTCGATCATCAATCGCGGCAGTCCGACCAGGCACACGCGGACCAGGTCGGTGTGAAAGTCCTCGCGCAAGCTCGCAGCAATCGCCAGGACGGTATCGCGAAAGCTGGCGGCGCGCAGCAGTCGCAGAGCCAACTGATGGACGCGGCCAACCAGCGTCTGGTTCTCCTCGGCCACGGTCACCAGATCGCGCAGTCGCATGCTCAATGAGCGGTTCTTCTCACGCAGCACTTCCAGCTGGTAGTTGGTCAACGAGGTTGCAGCGCCAGCCTCGCGCGGCATCACCAGGGCCAGCGCCAGATCCGGGTAATCGGACAGGAAGTTCGGATGGCGGCGCAGGTACCCGGCAATGTGGTCGGGATTCAGGTCTAGGTAATCGGTCACGAGAATTTTCGCTCTGTGGGTCTCGAAAAGCGGTCAACTGAGGTTTTCGGGATCAAGGATAGAACTCCCCGTCGAAAACGAAGGTGGCCGGTCCGGCCAGGTAAACGGGCTGGCCGTTGCCGGCCCAGCGCACGCGCAAGCGCCCGCCCGGCAGGTCGATGGCCACCGCGGCGTCGATCTCGTCGGTCAGCCGCAGCGCAACCATCGCGGCGCAGGCACCGCTGCCGCAGGCGAGGGTTTCGCCGACGCCGCGTTCCCAGACGCGCAGCCGCAGGTGGCTGCGATCGACGATTTCGACGAATCCCACATTGGCGCGGTCGGGGAAACGTGCGTGGCACTCGATCTGCGCGCCGACTTGCGCCACCGGTGCCAGCGCCACCGAGTCGACGGTCAGTACCGCGTGCGGGTTACCCAGCGACAGCGCGGCAATCGGGTATTGCGCGTCGCCCAGGTCGATCAGGTAGCGCGCCTGGCACCGCGGCGCCAGGAACGGGATGTCGGCGGGTTCCAGGCGAGGCACGCCCAGCGCCAGTTCGACCTCGCCGCCATCGAGGAAATGCACCACCACCGGGCCGCCCGGACTGTCCAGTACCGCGCCGTCGGCCAGCCCGTGGCGCTCGCGCAGATAGCGCGACACGCAACGCGCGCCGTTGCCGCACTGACCGGCTGCGCTGCCGTCCGCGTTGACGATGCGATAGGCGTAGCCGCCGGCGGGTGCGGCCTCGATCACCATGATTTGGTCGCAACCGACGCCAAAATGCCGATCCGCCAGGCGTCTGGCCAGCGCGGCATCAGGGAAGGGCGCGCCCGCGATCCGGTCGAGGATCACGAAGTCGTTGCCGGCGCCTTGCATCTTGGTAAAGCGCAACGCGCTCACTGGGCGGGCTGCTCCGGCTTCGCCGGCTCCTCCGACGGCATGGTCAGCGGCCCCTTGGCGCCGCAGGCGGCGAGCGTGGCGAGCAGTGCGCAAAGCACGGCGAGGCGGGCGAGGGTTGTGCGCATGGGGTCGGCCTGATGGCAGTTGGCAGCAGTATAGAGGCGGAGAGACCGGGATCTCGGGGTCGGCGCGATAGCTTGGCTTCACTGTGGGTGAAGTCAGAGCATCGCGGGATAAACCCGCTCCCACAAAGGCCGGGGGCTTTTCCGGCAGAATCGCAGGCTTCGCTTGTCGCCCAGGATTCAACCGTGTCGCATCTTTTGGAAACCATCGAAGTCGAAACCGGCGCCAATCCGCGCCATGCGGTCATCTGGCTGCATGGCTTGGGCGCCGACGGCCACGATTTCGAACCCATCGTGCCGGAACTGGTGCTGCGGCATTGGCCGGCGCTGCGCTTTGTCTTCCCCAATGCCCCGATGCGCCCGATCACGGTCAACGGCGGCATGCGCATGCGCGGCTGGTACGACATCGGCGGCGCCGACATCGCGCACAAGCAGGACGAAGTCGGCGTGCGCGGTTCGATCGTGGCGATCGAGCACCTGATCGATCGGGAAAATGCGCGTGGCATTCCCTCCGAACGCATCATCCTGGCCGGCTTCTCGCAGGGCGGGGCGATCACTTTGGCGACTGGCCTGCGGCGCCAGCGACCGCTGCTCGGCCTGGTCGCACTGTCGACCTATCTGCCGCTGCACGAGACATTTCCAGCCGAGGCCGCGCCGGAAAGCTTGAAAGTGCCGATCTTCATGGGCCACGGCCATTTCGACCCGGTGGTGCCCGAGTCGCTCGGGATCATGAGCCGCGACTGGCTGAAAGCCCTCGGCTGCCCGATCGAATGGAAGTCCTACCCGATGCCGCATTCGGTGTGCGCCGAGGAAATCCGCGACCTGACGCGCTGGTTCGAGGCGCGGCTGGTGTAGTCGCGCCGGATGGCCGGCCTGGGGCCGACGATCCGCGCAAGCTGCTGAAAGAGCATCGCGCGCAAGCGCGCTCCTACAATTTCTGCGTGGACCTCCATCGAGGTTGCATGCGCTTGCGCTGCGATACTCTTGTCGTATCGCGTCCGCTACACCGCCACGCCACGCACCATCACGCGCTTGCCGTACAGGTGCTGCTCGTAGCCGTCTGCCGGCGGTGGCACCAAGGCGACGTCGGTAAAGCCGATCTGACGCATGATCCACATGAGGCCCTCGGTGTCGGGCGCCAGGCAGATGCCGGTGGTGGAGGCCTCCGCGGCGTGGGTTTCCTCCATTTCGTCGATGATGCCGAAACTGCCTTTCAGCGGTCGCACGAAGCGGTAATTGCCCCAGTCGACAAAGCCGCGCATGCCCGGCACCACCTGGGTTTCGACCAGGCACAAGCCGCCTTTGGCGGTCAGCGCGCGCGCCCGGCGCAGCGCGCCGATCGGGTTCTCCAGGTGGTAGATCAGCCCGAAGCAGAGCACCAGCGGATGCACGCCGAAGCGTTCCGGCGTGGTGTCATGCACATCGCACTGCTTGATCTTGATGCGTTCGGACAGGCCCATTGCCGCGATCACCGCCCGCGCATCGGCGACGTGCTCGTCGCGCGGTTCGATTCCCGTCACGCGGTCGACGCCGTGTTCGGTCAACTGCCAGGAAAACCAGCCTTGGTGACAGGCCAGGTCCACCGCGCTGGCGATCGGTGCGTTGCCGAAATGCTCGCGCAAGGCGCGGCCCATCATGTCGACACGGGTGGTGTGCACGGCGTCCAGCGCGCCGTCGTGATAGCTCGGTGTCACCGCGCCACCCGGCAGCGGAAAACGGTAGAACCAGGTCTTGGCCAGCAGGTCTTTCATGGATGGTGGAGTGGTGGTGGTGGTAGTGGTGTGAGTGGTGAGTGGTGAGTAGTGGTGGTGAGTGGTAGAAGCGGCTGGCGCGAGATGGATGACTTGCGACTGAATCTCACAGACCGCCTGATCGAGTGGGAGTTCCGTGGCGACGCGAGCGTCGAGTGGCAGGAGCCTTGTGGACGAAAAGGTCCGGAATCGGCAAGGATGGCCGATGCTCCCGCGTTGCGAATCCCCTCAACTCAACGAAAGTGACGGGTTTTACTCACTACTCACCACTCACCACTCACTACTCACCACTCACCACTCACCGCTTCTGCAACCCACTACTCCCCGCCTCGAACAACGCCACCAGATCCTTGCGCGACTGTTCGGTGCTCTGGATCAGCGCCGATTCGTCGTCGTAGACCAGGTGCTGTTCGCGCAACAGTTGCTCGTCGAAATCGACAAAGCGTTCGACGCGTTCGGCCGCGGTGTGCGCGTCGAAGCCGATGTGCTCGAGCATCTGTCGCGTCATCAGCAGGCTGGAATGCAGGGTCTCGCGGACGATGTCGTCGACGCCCATGTCCATCAGCTTGAACGCGTGCTGGCGATTGCGCGCCCGCGCCAGCACCCGTACGTGCGGATACAGGCGACGCATGGCACGGGCGACGCGCAGCGAGTGCTCGGGGTCGTCGAGTGCCAGGATGAAGACCTTGGCATCGCCAACCCGCGCCGCGCGCAGGATCTCCGGACGCGCTGGATCGCCGTAATACAGTTTGGTGCCGAAGCGGCGGCTGAAGTCGACCTGCTCGGAGGATGGCTCGATCACGGTGAACGGAATCTGCTGCGCCGCCAGCACGCGGCCGGGAATCTGGCCGACGCGGCCGAAACCGGCGATGACGACATCGACGCGCTCGTCGGGAATGGCGTCGGCCTCGCGCTGCGGTGTCCCACGTTCGGCACGCCGGTCGGCAAAGGCCGCCAGCCCCAGCACCAGGAAGGGTGTCAGCGCCATCGCCAGCGCCACCACCAGATTGAGCATGGCGGCCAGTTCCGCGGTCAGCAGATGCGAGCGTTCGGCGCTGGCAAAGACCACGAAGGCAAATTCGCCGCCCGAAGCCAGCAGCGCTGCCAGCAACAGGCTGGCGCGCTCGCTGTAACGGAAGGCTCGCCCGACTGCCCACATCACGCTGACTTGCAGCGCCAGCACGCCGAGCACCAGGCCAATCACGATCAGCGGGCGCGCAACCAGCAAGGGCAGATCGAGGTTCATGCCGACGCCCATGAAGAACAGGCCCAGCAACAGGCCCTTGAACGGCTCGATATGCGATTCCAGTTCGTGGCGGTATTCGGAATCGGCCAGCAGCACGCCGGCGAGGAAGGCGCCGAGGCCCATAGACAGGCCGGCCATCTGCATCAACAGTGCCGTACCCAGCACCACCAGCAACGAGGTCGCAGTGAACACCTCGACCAGCTTGGTCGCGGCGACGATGCGAAACACCGGTCGCAGCAGGTAGCGCCCGGCGACCACCACCAGCACGATGCTGCCGATGACGATCAGCACCGATTGCCAGACCGGGCGCGCGGCCTCGATCACCTCGCCAGCTGCCAGCAGCGGAATCAGCGCCAGCACCGGCACCGCGACCAGATCCTGGAACAGGAACACACCGAAGGAGGCGCGGCCGTGGTCGGCGGTCAGCTCGGAACGCTCCGACAGGATCTGCACGCCAAAGGCGGTCGACGACAGGGCGAGGCCGAATCCGGCGATCAAGGCAGCCGCAGTCGGCAATCCGAGCGCCAGTCCGGCGCCGGCCAGCAGTGCAGTCACCAGCCCCATCTGCGCGGCGCCGAGGCCAAACAGCAGTCGGCGCATCACCCACAGGCGCTGCGGCGACAACTCCAGCCCGAGCAGGAACAGCAGCATGACCACACCGATCTCGGAGAAGGTCAGCACCAGTTCCGGGTCGGCCACCAGACCCAGCACCTGCGGACCGATGACCACCCCCGCCACCAGATAGCCGAGTACGGCGCCGAGTCGCGCGCGCTTGCTCAAGGGAACGGCGAACACGGTGGCCGCCAGGAAGATCACCGCGTACAGCAAGAATGTGTGGTCGTCGTGCATAAGGGCGGCCGGGGCGGTGCGGATGGTGGGGATATTACGGGACTCGGGACTCGAGACTCGGGAAGCGGGACTCGGGACTCGGGACTCGACTCGGGAATCGGGCGTGGCGCGCGCGGTGCGGGCTTCTGTGGGTCCGGACCCTGTCCGGACGCTTTCCACCTGTTTCGCGCCAAGTGCCTTCGAACAAGGTTCGGACGCACCACAAGCCAAGATCTCCGAGCCTCGTCCTGTGCCCCGCGCTACCCGCGCCGATACGGCGACTGCATCCCCTCGGGCTGGATGCCGAAGCGCTTGTACGTCCACTGATATTGCGCCGGCATTTGCCGCGCCAGACCTTCGATGGCGGCATTCATGGTGGCGCTGTCGTGAATCTGGCCCCGATCAAAAAATCTCACGGCAAAACCCGCGCCAGCCGGCAGTCGCTCGACCCACGCGAACAACACCCTGGCGCCGGTGCGCTGCGCCAGCTTGGGAAACAGCGACATGGTCAGCGCCGGGCGTCCGAAAAACGGCGCGAACTCGCCCTCACCGACCTTGGGTAGCTGATCCGGCAAGATCCCCACCACGCCGCCGTCCTTCAGACGTTTGAGCAGGGTGCGCACGCCAGCGGCTTCGGCACGCACCGGTTCGGCGCCGAAGCGCCCACGGCAGCGGTTGATCAATGATTCCACCCAGGCCTGGCGCGGCGGCCGGTAGAGGATGGCCACCGGCGCGGTGCGGCTCAAGTACAGGTTCAGCGCCTCCCAGGCACCCAGATGCGGCGCTGCGATCATCACGCCGCGGCCGGCGGCGATGGCGTCGAGAAACAACGGCTCACCTTCGACCACCCGGATGCGGGCATTGACGATTGCCGCTGCGCGCGTCCACAGCCAGCACAGTTCAGTCGCGGTGCGGCCGGTCTGCGCCAAGGTTTGACGCAACAACAACAGTCGCTGCGGGTCATCGAGTTCGGCAAAGCACAGGTGCAAGTTGACGTCAGCCACGCGCGCCTCGCGCAGCCGGGCGCGCAGCCACAGCCAGCCGATCGCGTCACCAAGTGCGTGGAGTGCGCGCAGTGGCAGGCGGCCGAGCAGCCAGAGGGCGGCGTAGGTCAGGCGAGCAGAGAAAGGCAAGCGTTCGGGCGTCGGGTGGTGACCGCGCGAGCATATCGCGGCGGCGCTGGTAGTCTGTGCCACCGTGAGGGCCCGATCGCGCGCAAGCGCGCTCCTGCAGATCCTGCATGTACCCGCTACGGAGTCGCAGGAGCGCGCTTGCGCGCGATGCTCTCGATCCAACACCAACACCAACACCAACACCAACACCAACACCAACAACCAACAACCGCTCCCCATGATCTCCCTGATCCAGCGCGTCTCCTCTGCCCGCGTCGAAGTCGATGGCGAAAGGGTCGGCTCGATCGATCGCGGCATCCTTGCGCTGGTTGCAGTGGAACGCGGCGACGGCGCGGCGCAAGCCGATCGCTTGCTCGAACGCATCCTCGGCTATCGGATCTTCGAAGACAGCGAGGGCAAGATGAACCGCTCGCTGAGCGATATCGCTGGCGATCTGTTGCTGGTCTCGCAGTTCACCCTGGCCGCCGACACGCAAAAGGGGATGCGCGCCAGTTTCACGCCGGCCGCCAGTCCTGAAGAGGGCAGGCGCTGGTTCGACTACCTGGTCGAACGCGCCCGTTCCCGACACGCGGTCGTTGCAACCGGCCGCTTTGGCGCCCATATGCAGGTGCATCTGGTCAATGACGGGCCGGTGACGTTCTGGCTTCATTCGAAGCCAGTGAATAATGAGTAGTGAGTAGTGAGTAAAAACCGGCAGGCGCGAAGCCTCGGTCTGGCTGTAGGAGCGCTCTTGCGCGCGAAAGGCTCTCGACCAGGGTCGCCCTCACCGAACATAAGGTAATCCATTGAATTTGATGGCTAAAACTTTCATGAATCCGTTCGCCCTGAGCAAAGCGTCCGGCGCTTCATCAGGACGCGTAGTCGAAGGGTCCCGCGCACCGTCACCCTTCGACTACGCGTCCCGGTAAAGCTTTGGGACGCGTTGCTCAGGGCGAACGGTGTGGTGGAAGTGAGTCAGTTCGTTGCGCGAATAAGCGCACCGGCAGGGGCGACCGTGACTCCTACAAATTCTCAGCAGACTTTCGGCAAGGTTGTTGCCCCACCGGGCGCAAGCCCCGCCCCGCAGCAAAACGGCAGTCCTGCCGGTTTTTACTCACTACTCACCATTCACTACTTACTGCTCTTCGCCCAAGCAAGCCCCGTTCCACCACGTGCGCTGAACGCTTGCATGCATCCGGGAAACTTGCTAGGCGTGGGCGCTGTCTTTCGTTATACTGCTGGGTTCTTCTTCCTAATCCTGTCCCCGGGGCCCCGAGCGCATGGAAAATCCTGATCAAGCCACTCCGCCCCAGGACCAGCAGTCCGAACTCAAACTGCTGATCGTCAAGGGCAAGGAACAGGGCTTTCTGACCTACGCTGAAGTCAACGATATCCTGCCGGACGACATCGTCGATCCCGAGCAGATCGAAGACATCATCAACATGATCAATGACATGGGTATCGAGGTGCACGAAGTTGCGCCGGATACCGATAACACGATCGTGCCCGAGACGCCGGCACCGGCGCCGGAGGAAGACACCACCGAGGAAGCTGTCGCCGCATTGAGTGCGCTCGATGGCGATGTCGGCCGCACCACCGACCCGGTGCGCATGTACATGCGCGAGATGGGTACGGTCGAGCTGCTGACCCGCGAGGGCGAGATCGCCATCGCCAAGCGCATCGAGGAAGGCCTGGTCCAGGTGCAGCAGGCGCTGGCCAGTTTCCCGTGGTCGGTGCAGATCCTGCTCGACGATTACGATTCGCACCTGGAGGGCGGCAAGCGCCTGGCCGAGATCGTCATCGGTTTCGCCGACATCGAAGCGGCCAACCTCGACGAAATTGCCGAGGAAGTGCTCGAAGAGGAAGTCGAGGTCGGGGACGAAGAGGTCGCGGTCGCCGGCGAAGTCGCCGAGGACGAGGAAGCCACCACGCCGGATACTGGCCCGGATCCGGAAGAAGTCGCGCGGCGCATGAACCTGCTGCGCGAGCTGTATTCCAAGTTCCAGCAGGCGCACGTCAAGTACGGTCCGCACCATCAGGCCACGCTGGCCGTGCGCGAAGAAATGAGCGCCGAGTTCCTCAAGCTCAAGCTGCCGCCGGCGATCATCGAGAGCTTCACGCGCAAGCTGCGCGAAGTGGTGGCGAGCATCCGCCAGCACGAGCGTGCCATCCGTGACCTGTGCGTGCATCGCGCCAAGATGCCGCAGGCGCAGTTCGTGCGCAGTTTCATCGGCAACGAGACCAATCTCGGCTGGATCGACGACCAGCTGCAGCAGAAGCAGAAGTGGACGCCGGGCCTGAAGACCGTGCGCGACCAGGTGATCATCGAGCAGGAACGGCGCGTTGCGCTGGAAGGCTCGCTGAACCTGTCGAGCGGCGAGATCAAGGAAATCAATCGCGCCGTGGCCATCGGCGAGGCCAAGGCGCGCAAGGCGAAGAAGGAAATGGTCGAGGCCAATCTGCGCCTGGTGATCTCGATCGCCAAGAAGTACACCAACCGCGGCCTGCAGTTCCTCGATCTGATCCAGGAAGGCAACATCGGCCTGATGAAGGCGGTCGACAAGTTCGAATACCGCCGCGGCTACAAGTTCTCGACCTACGCCACCTGGTGGATCCGCCAGGCGATCACGCGTTCGATCGCCGACCAGGCGCGCACCATCCGCATCCCGGTGCACATGATCGAGACCATCAACAAGCTCAACCGCATTTCCCGGCAGATGCTGCAGGAGATGGGTCGCGAGCCGACGCCGGAAGAACTGGCGGTCAAGATGGACATGCCGGAAGACAAGATCCGCAAGGTCCTGAAGATCGCCAAAGAGCCGATCTCGATGGAGACGCCGATCGGTGACGACGAAGACTCGCACCTGGGTGATTTCATCGAAGACATCAGCATCGTCTCACCGATCGAGGAAGCCACCAACCTCGGCCTGTCGGAAACGGTCAAGGACGTGCTGTCCGGCCTGACGCCGCGCGAAGCCAAGGTGCTGCGCATGCGTTTTGGCATCGATCTCAACACCGACCACACGCTGGAAGAAGTCGGCAAGCAGTTCGACGTCACCCGCGAGCGCATCCGCCAGATCGAAGCCAAGGCGCTGCGCAAGCTGCGCCACCCGAGCCGCAGCGAACAACTGCGCAGCTTCCTCGATCTGGATTGAGCCGTTTGTTGTAGGAGCGACGTGCACGTCGCGACCGTCAGCTCGCAGGATCGCCGGGACCCGCTCCCAAGCCGAACCCGGCCCGGCCCTCGCGAGAGGGCCGGGCTTTTGCTTTCCGTGGGTGCGGGTTTATCCCGCGAGCTTTGCCTCGTCCCCAAACCACTGGAGAACCCCATGACTTTCGCCGAACTGATCGGCTCGATCGGCGTGGCCTTGCTGCTGCTCGCCTACCTGCTCGATCTGACCAACCGCCTGCCGAATGGCACGCCGGTCTCGCTTGCGATCAACTCGGTCGGCGCCGGGCTTGCCAGCACCTCGGCGTACCTGATCCACTTCTGGCCCTTCGTAATCCTGGAAGGCACCTGGGCGCTGGTGTCGGCGGTGGGACTGGCGCGGTGGATGGCTAACCGGGCGGCGTCGACCTCGCATCGGACGTAGGTCAGGTTGCCCGCGGAGCGGGCTACCTGACAACGGTGATGCATTGTCACGTAGGCCATGAAGCGCGGCCAACGTGACCTACGGACTAAACTCGCCATGGGGGACGCGCCAGCCTACAATCGCCGGCTTTTCGCCCTCCAGGCCATTCCCATGCGTATTTCCAAATTCCACCTGGCCACGGTCAAGGAAACTCCTGCCGACGCCGATGTCGTCAGCCAGCAGCTGATGCTGCGCGCCGGCATGATCCGCAAGCTCGCCGCCGGCATCTACACCTGGACGCCGCTGGGTCTGCGCGCGCTGCGCAAGGTCGAGGCGATCGTGCGCGAGGAAATGAATCGCGCCGGAGCGCTGGAGCTGTTGATGCCGTCGATCCAGCCGCGCGAACTGTGGGAAGAGACCGAGCGCTGGGCCAAGTTCGGCGGGCAGCTGCTGAAGATCAAGGACCGCAAGGACGGCGAGTTCTGCTACGGCCCGACGCACGAGGAAGTGGTCACCGACTTCGCGCGCAACGAGCTGCGTTCGTACAAGCAGTTGCCGATCAATTTCTACCAGATCCAGACCAAGTTCCGCGACGAGATCCGCCCGCGTTTCGGCGTGATGCGCGCGCGCGAGTTCCTGATGAAGGACGCCTATTCCTTCCATCTGGATACCGAGTGCATGCAGCGCGAGTACCAGAACATGTACGACGCCTACACGCGCATCTTCACCCGATTGGGCTTGAAGTTCCGCGCGGTGGCGGCCGACACCGGCGCCATCGGCGGCTCCGGATCGCACGAATTCCACGTGCTCGCCGATTCCGGCGAAGATGCCATCGCCTTCACCAGCGAAGGTAACTACGCCGCGAATGTCGAACTGGCCGAAGCGGCCGCGCCCGCTGCTCCGCGCCCTGCTGCAAGCGAAACGATGGAAAAGGTCGCCACGCCGAAGCAAAAGACCTGCGAGGAAGTGGCGGCGCTGCTCGGCTTGCCGCTGGAGCGCACGGTCAAGTCGTTCGCCGTGGTCGGCGACCAGGGCTTCGTGCTGGTGCTGGTGCGCGGCGATCACATGGTCAACGAGATCAAGCTGCAGAAGCTTGCCGGTCTTGCCGAGTATCGGCTGGCCAGCGAGGACGAGATCGTCGAGCACCTCGGCTCGGTGCCGGGTTTCATCGGCCCGGTCGCGCCGGTCAAGGCGATCACCGTGGTCGCCGATCGCAGCGTCGCGGCGATGGCCGATTTCGTCGTTGGCGCCAACCAGGCCGGTTTCCATACGCGCGGCGTCAACTGGGTCCGCGATCTGCCGGAGCCTGATGTGGTCGCCGACGTGCGCAATGTGGTCGAGGGCGAAGTGGCGCCGAACGGCATGGGCACCTGGTCGATCGCGCGCGGTATCGAGGTCGGTCACGTGTTCCAGCTGGGCCAGAAATATGCCGAGGCGATGGGCGCGCAAGTGCTCGACGCCGACGGCAAGGCGCGCACCATGTACATGGGCTGCTATGGCATCGGCGTCAGCCGCATCGTCGCCGCGGCGATCGAGCAGAACCACGATGGTGCCGGGATCATCTGGCCCGAAGCGATCGCGCCGTTTCATATCGCCGTGCTGCCGCTCGGCGCCGACCGCAGCGAGCGCGTGCGCGAAGCCGCCGAGAAGCTCTACGCCGAACTGACGGCGGCCGGCCTCGACGTGCTGCTCGACGACCGCAAGGGCGTGCGCCCGGGCGCGATGTTCGCCGACCAGGAACTGATCGGCATTCCGCATCGCGTGGTTGTTGGCGAGCGCGGCCTGGATGCAGGTCAGTACGAGTATCGTTCGCGCCGAGCGCCGGCCAACGAGATGAAGCCGATCGAGGGTTTTGTCGAGTGGGTCAAGGCCGAAATCCAGTAGCCCGGTGTACGCGCCACCGGCGCGTTCACCGGGTCTCCTGGCGTCCGAGCGGTGAACCAGGCGCGGTACACCGGCCTGCCAAAGCCCGCTTTTCCAACACCAACACCAGGAACCAACACCGGTTCAGCGGCTGGCGTCGTGCAGCCGCGGCCCCAGATCCCATTCGAGGATGCGGGCGTCGGCGGTGACGAAAACGGCCCCGGTGCGCACCGCCGCCGCTGCCAACAGACAATCGAGCGGGTCAATCAGTGCGCTCCGGTAGCGCGCTGCGATCAACGCAATCTCGCCGTCGATCGGCACTTCACGGAGCCCGCGTCCCAGCAACCGCATGCGCCATGGCTCGCAAGGCAGATCGAGCCGGATGCGCTGCGCAGCGGACAACAATTCCAGTTCCCACATCGACAATGCGGAAAAGCTGACCTCGCTGGCGCTCGATTTGGCTTCGATCAGCTTCCGGGTCCTGGCTCCCAGCCGCCGATCTCCCAGTGCGTGCCAGATCAATACATGGGTGTCGAGCAGGATCACTTCTGCAACTCCCTGGGTACGCCCCATTCTTCAGGCGTCAGCACCGGCGTGATGATGTCGCCGAGGATCTCGACCGAACCCTTCATGCACCCGAACAGAAATTCAGGCTTTGGCGCCGACACTGCCACCAGCCGCGCCACCGGTTTGCCGCGTTTGGTGATGGTGATGTCCTCGCCGCCCTGCTGGACCTGGTCCATCAGGCTGAGGCATTTGGCCTTGAATTCGGCTGCGGTGACGGTTGGCATCGGCAATGCTCGTGACCATGGACATGGTCATATTACCATCTGCGACCGATCGGCCGACTGGCCGGCGATCGTCGCCCGCGCCCTGCTGCAGCGCAGCACACTGACTATTTGACGTGGATCAAGCGAACCGCTAGATGTTCGCGCCTCACGTGCGGGCGCGTGATGCGTCTGCACAAAACCTAAACACCGGAGATCGTCGATGAGCGCTTCCAACAATCCAGACTGGCTGCCGCCACCGCCGGGCGAATTCCTCGGTCATCCCAAGGCGCTGTGGAACCTGTTCGGCAGCGAGTTCTGGGAACGCTTCATGTACTACGGCATGCGCGCGATGCTCGCGGTGCACGTCGCCGCCGCGTTCTTCGCGCATCTCGGTCCGGGCGCCGATGCCCAGGCCAGCGTTACCTACGGCGGCTTTACCTCGCTGGTGTACATGACCGGCATCCTCGGCGGCTTCATCGCCGATCGCATCCTCGGTTACCAGCGCTCGATCATGCTCGGCGGCGCGCTGATGGCGGTCGGCAGTTTCATGCTGATGGCGCCCGACCTGACCACCTTCCTGATGGGCCTGGCAGTGCTGGTGATCGGCAATGGCCTGTTCAAGCCGAACATCTCGACCATGGTCGGCAAGCTCTACAAGCCGGGCGATGCCCGTCGCGATTCCGGTTTCACCATCTTCTACATGGGCATCAACGCCGGTGCGCTGGTGGCGCCGATCATCTGTGCCTCGTGGATCGGCGCCAAGTACGGCTATCGCTGGGGCTTCTTCACCGCCGGCCTCGGCATGATCCTCGGCATGATGGTGTTCCAGGCGTTCAAGTCCTGGCTCGGCCATGTCGGCAGTACGCCGCAGGGGCAGGAGGGTGCGGGCCCGGTGATCAAGGTGACCATCGGCGCGTTCCTGCTGGCGATCCCGGCTTTCTTCCTGCTCGACAAGTCGTGGCAGAACGGCCTTGCGGCGAATTTCGCCGAAGGCTCGATGATGTTCTGGCTGTTCGATTCGCTCGGCGTGCTCGGCATGCTGCTGGTGCTGCTGATGTTCGGCCTCGCCACCTATTTCATCATGAGCGGCGTGCGCAGCAAGGACACCGTGCAGATGCAGCGCTACATCGCGATGCTGATCCTGTTCGCCGCCAACATCCTGTTCTGGGCGCTGTTCGAACAGGCCGGTTCCTCGCTGAACTTCCTGGCGCGCGACTATGTCGACATGCCGACAGTCTTCGGCTACACCTTCCACTTCACCATCTTCCAGTCGGTGAATCCGGTCTTCATCATCCTGTTGGCGCCGATGTTTGCGGCGCTGTGGCCGTGGCTGGACAAGAAGGATTTCAATCCGTCGATCCCGCGCAAGTTCGCGCTCGGCCTGTCCGGCGCTGCGATCGGCTTCTACGTGCTGGTGTTCGCGATCACCAAGATGGCCACTGAAGCCGGGCACATCAGCTGGACCTGGCTGACGCTGACCTACCTGATCCACACCATCGGCGAGTTGTGCCTGTCGCCGATCGGCCTGGCCATGGTCACCAAGCTGGCGGCACCGAAGGAAACCGGCATGGCCATGGGCGGCTGGTTCCTGTCGATCGCGATGGCCAACTATGTCGCCGGCCTGCTGGCCGCCAAGGCTGCCGGTGGCGGTGAGGAAGCCGGCTCGCTGATGCAGTACGTCAGCGTGTTCGACAGCATGTTCTTCACCGGCATCATTATCGCCGCGGTGTTCTTCCTGGCGGCGCCGTTGATCAACAAGTTGATGCATGGCGTGAAGTAGCGGGTTTCTGGTTGCTGGTTGTTGGTTGCTGGCAGCAGAAGCCAGCAGCCAACTGCCACGACCTGAGTGGCGGGTTGCTGGTTATGGGTCGTTGGTTGTTGGCGGCACATGCCAGGAGCCGACAGCCAAGGCCGAGGTCGTACCTGAGAAAGCCTGGGACTCGGCGACTGGCTCCGCTGCCAACAACCAGCAACCAACAACCAACAACCGGCCCGAACTCGTTCGGGCCACGAGACTGTCGATGACCTCAGTGTCGCAAAACTCGAACTTCGTCCCACCCCCGCCCGGTGAATTCCTCGGCCATCCGCGCCCGCTGTGGATGCTGTTCGGCGCCGAGTTCTGGGAGCGCTTTTCGTACTACGGCATGCGCGCGCTGCTCGCCGTGTACGTGGCGACGACCTTCTTCTCCTCTGCTCCCGGAAGGTGAGGCGAAGGCGCAGGCCAGCCTGACCTATGGCGCCTACACCGCGCTGATCTACGCCACCGGCCTGTTCGGTGGATTCGTTGCCGACCGCTACCTGGGCTACCGGCCCTCGATCCTGCTCGGTGGCGCGTTGATGGCGCTGGGCCTGTTCCTGCTGCTGATTCCGGAGTTGCACTGGTTCCTGATCGGTCTGAGTGTGATCGTCGTCGGCAACGGTCTGTTCAAGCCGAACATCTCGGCGATGGTCGGCCAGTTGTATGCGCCCGACGACGCCCGTCGCGACTCCGGCTTCACCATCTTCTACATGGGCATCAACGCGGGCGCGATGGTGGCGCCGCTGATCTGTGGCTCATTGATCGGCAAGTACTTTGGCCTGAAGTGGGGCTTCTGCGCGGCTGGCCTGGGCATGATCCTGGGCCTGGTGGTGTTCCACTGGCTGAGCGGCTGGCTCGGCCATATCGGCGCCGCACTGCAGCCGGCGGAGAGCCTGAATCGACTGCTGAAGGTGGCTCTGGGCTGCGCTGCGGCGGTGCCGGTGATCTACCTGATGCTGAGCCAGGCCAAGCTGGTCAGCTTCATCCTGATGGGTCTATTCGTACTGCTGACCGTTTATTTCGTCGGCAGCGGCGTCAAGAGCGGCGATCGCGTGCAACTGGATCGCTACATCGCGATGTTGCTGCTGTTCCTGGCCAAGATCGTGTTCTGGGGCATGTTCGAGCAGGCCGGTTCCTCGCTGAACTTCTTCGCCAAGGACCACGTCAACGCGCCGTTCGATTTCTCGGCGTTCCAGTCCTTCAACCCGCTGTTCATCCTGCTGCTCGGTCCGCTATTCGCCTGGGCCTGGCCGCGCCTGGAAGCGCGCGGAATGAACCCGTCGATCCCGCGCAAGTTCGCGCTGGCGCTGATTCTGGTCGCGGTCGGCTTCACCACGCTGGTGTGGACCATCGGCAACCTGCAGGGCCCCGATGGCAAGCTGCCGTGGCAGATGCTGGCGCTGGCCTATCTGATCAACACCATGGGCGAGCTGTGCCTGTCGCCGATCGGCCTGTCGATGGTGACCAAGCTGGCGGCGCCCAAGGATGTCGGCATGGCCATGGGCGCGTGGTTCATGTGCACCGCGATCGGCAATTCCACCGCCGGCCACATTGCTGCGGTGGCGGTCAGTGGCAGCGGCACCACGGGGCTGGACCAATATGCATCGACCTACACCCTGATCGCGTACGCCGGTTTCGGCCTGGGGGCGGTATTGCTGTTTGGCGCGCCGTTGGTGAATCGGTTGATGCATGGGGTGAAGTGAAGCGGTGAGTAGTGAGTGGTGAGTGGTGAGTAAAATCCGGCGGTTCCGGGGCATGGGAGCGCGCAAACCACGCGCGAACAGCGGACGACTTGATGCAGGTGCCTCGGTCGCGAACTTTTCAATTCCGACAGAGCAGAGTCACTGCCGGGTTTTACTCACTACTCACTATTTACTATTCACTGCTCCGCACTGCTTCATCCCCAGATCCTTCCCCGTCAACAGCATCCCCACGCCTGCCGTGGTCAGCTTGTCGAGAATGGTCTCCAGCGTAGCCCGTTCGGCAGCAGTCAGCACCGACTGCAGGCGCGCCTCGCAGGCCAGTGCCAGCGGCGCGACCTCGTTGTAGACCGACCGCCCGGCCTGGCTCAGGTTGAGCACCGAACGTCGGCGGTCGCCACGATCCGTGCTGCGATCGAGTCGTCCCGCTGCAATCAATTCAGCGACCGCGCGACTGACCGCGACCTTGTCCATTCGGGTGCGCTCGGCCACCTCGACCGCGGACAGGTCCGGATAGCGTCCAAGCACGGCGATCACCCGCCACTGGGTGACGTTCAGATCGAAACGCTCGCCATACATCGCCGCGATCGCCTGGCTGACGGTATTCGACAGCACCGACAACCGGTAGGGCAGGAAGCGGTCGAGGTCGAGGGTGGGGGGAGGTGCCTTGCTTCGGGCGGACATGGTCGGCGGCCTGGGTGAAACGTAAACGTAAAACGTCAAGTGAAGCCGCGCTCAATGACGTTTTACGTTTCACTTTTCACTGCTCTCCTGCTGTGCAGCGCCAGATGCAAAAGTTTCAGATGAAACTATAATGCGCTCTCCGCGCTGGCAATCTGCAGTGCAGCACAAACGTCCCGAGGATCCGATGACCGCAGCCCAACCCGCCACGCCCACCGGCATGCCCAATCCGCTGGGCATCCACGGTTTCGAGTTTGTCGAATTTGCTGCGCCAGACGCCAGCGGCGTGCACGCGCTGTTCCGCAACATGGGCTTCACCGCGGTGGCGCGTCATCGCAATCGTGCGATCACCCTGTATCGCCAGGGCGGCGTCAATTTCCTGATCAACGAAGAAGCGGATTCCTTTGCATCGGCGTTTGCTGCGCAGCATGGCCCGTGCGCCTGCGGCTTTGCGATCCGCGTGCGCGATGGGGATGAGGTGCATGCCGAGGTGGTGAGCCGCGGCGCCGACGATTTCGCCGACCGTGGCGCGGCGCGCGCGGTGGATGCGCCGGTCATCCGCGGCATCGGCGACTGCATGCTGTACCTGGTGACCGATGGCGTCGATCCCTTCGCAGAAGACTACGAGTTCTTCGAAGGCGTCGATCGCGAACCGGTCGGTTTCGGCCTGAGCTTCATCGACCATCTGACCCACAATCTGTATTTCGGCAACATGGAGAAGTGGGCGACCTACTACGAGAAGCTGTTCGGCTTCCGCGAGATTCGCTATTTCGACATCAAGGGCGCCAAGACTGGCCTGGTGTCCAAGGCGATGACCGCGCCGGACGGCATCGTGCGCATTCCGCTCAACGAGTCGAGCGATCCGAAGTCGCAGATCAACGAGTACCTCGACCAGTACCATGGCGAGGGCATCCAGCACATCGCCTGTTTCACCGACAACATCTACGACACCGTCGAGGCCATGCGCGCCGCCGGCGTGAGTTTCCTGCACACGCCGGACACCTACTTCGATGTCATCGACCAGCGCGTGCCGAATCACGGCGAGGATGTCGCGCGGATGGCAAGAAACCGCATCCTGATCGATGCCGATCCGGAAACCAAGACGAAGAAGCTGCTGCAGATCTTCACCGAAACCAACATCGGCCCGATCTTCTTCGAGATCATCCAGCGCAAGGGCAACGAGGGCTTCGGCGAGGGCAACTTCAAGGCCCTGTTCGAGTCGATCGAGGCTGATCAGATGCGCAGGGGCGTGCTTTAAAAGGCGGGGCAGGCGAAAGGGGGCAGGGGACCAATCTTTTGGCTCGCTCGCACCTCGTCGCGGCTCGGGAAAAGCGAAGAACTCGCGTCCCTGCCCCCTGCCCCCTGACCCGCTTTGCAGGAGTAGTTCACATGTCCAAACGCTGGATCGGAGTTTCCAAGATCGAAGGCAAGGCTTCGCGCCAGGCGCACTGCGACCTGCCGGAGGGCACTTACGAGCGCGAAATGGGCAAGGAGGGCTTCTTCGGCCCCGCCTGCCACATGTACCACGCGCACCCGCCCACGGCCTGGTCCAGCTTCGAGGGCCCGCTGCGTCCACGCGCCTTCGACACCAACAAGTTCGCCGGCCATGGTGATTCGCCCTGGCGCGCGCACGAGTTGATGCACAACGCGCACTGCCGTTTGCGCGCCTGGCGCTGCAGCAGTTCGATGGACCATCTGGTGCGCAATGCCGACGGCGACGAGCTGATTTTCGTGCACAACGGTGCCGGGCATCTGTTCTGCGACTATGGCCACATGGCGATCGAGGCGGGCGACTACATCGTGCTGCCGCGCTCGACTTCATGGCGGCTGGAAGTCACCAGCCCGCTGGATTTGATGCTGATCGAGGCCACCAATTCCAGCTACATGCTGCCGGACAAGGGCCTCGTTGGCCCGCACGCGATCTTCGACCAGGCCATGCTCGATGCGCCGCAGATCGACCCGTTGTTCAAGCGCCAGGTGCAGGGCGAATGGCGCGTGCTGGTCAAGCGCCGCAATGCGCTGACCACGATCACCTTCCCGTTCAATCCGCTCGATGCGGTGGGCTGGCACGGCGATCTGTTTCCGGTGCGCATCAACGTCAAGGACATCCGGCCGTTGATGAGCCACCGTTACCACCTGCCGCCCAGCGCGCACACTACCTTCGTCGCCAACCGCTTCGTCGTCTGCACCTTCGTGCCGCGCCCCTTCGAGACCGATCCCGGCGCGCTGAAAATCCCGTTCTTCCACAACAACGACGACTACGACGAAGTGATCTTCTACCACCGCGGCGATTTCTTCAGCCGCGACAACATCCACCCCGGGATGATCACGCTGCACCCCTGCGGCTTCACCCACGGCCCGCATCCGAAGGCGCTGACGCGAGCGCTGAAACAGACCAAGGACGCCACCGACGAATACGCGGTGATGATCGACACCCGCGACGAGTTGATCGTCAGCGAGGTGGCGGAGACCATCGAGTGGGCGGGGTATGTGGATTCTTGGAAGGGAGCTTGATCCACGGTTTTCGGTTGACGCCTGGAGCACCGCGTATTCGGCGTGCGGATTTCCGGCCGCTCGTGCCGACTCAGATCCGCCGCGCTCCGACTACCCGATGTCGCTGGATGGCCATTCGCGCATAACCACCGGCCATGCGGATGCGCAGCTCGATCTGTTGTGCGGTCGCGGATTCGATCAGGCCGCGCAGCCGGCGATCGCCTTCAAGCGTCAGCTCGACTTGGCTGCCAACCGCGCCGAGTAGATCGTCGTACTTGAGCTGTTCCACTGCAGATCGAACAGCCGGCGCGGAGGCGGACGCCGGCGTCGGCACCGCAGGGGAGCTGGCCTCGGCGGCAGTCGCCGCCGTTGTGGCGTGCCCGGCAGCGGCCGGTGCTGTGGCCGAGCCCGTTTCGTGCTCGATGACTTCCCAGGTCGATGCGATCAGGTTCTCGGGGAACGGGCGCTCAGGGATCTCGGTGATGACGTAGGCCACGGCGGCATCGCCCGCCGTCAATGTCGGCGCCAGGCCGCTGATCGCGGCATCCACGCTGAGGTCAGCGTAGTCCTCGAATGCGCGGCCGTTGGGCAGGTTGGTGCGCCAAACCAGCGTTTCCCCATCGCGAGCATAACGCGCGTAGGTCGCCATCACCTCTGGAGCCGCCCGGATGCCATTGACCGCTAGCAACCGTTGCACCGACTGCAGGTGCCGCTCGATCAACGTGGCCACATCGACCTTTGCGACATCTGCGCAAAACTGATTGCGCTTGGCAACGAAGCCATGGTCCTGCACGGTCCATTCGACAGCCGTCGTGCGCCATTCTTCGCCGAGTTGATCGAGGAAATGCTCGGCCGGGCCGGGCAGTTCGTAGTCCGATCGGATGGTCAGCTCGGACAGTCCGGGATTGCCGAATTCCAGGGTGCGGCGCAATGAAGTCTCGCCAGTGACCTCATAGATGATGCGCAGGTCGCCGCCGCCGGGGTCCATGCCGATGCGGTCGCTCAGATCGCCCCGAGTCCACCAACTGTCCTCCGGACATCCCTCGGCCTCGAACAGCGCGCCGGTATATGGACCAACCCAATTGAGCGCTGGCACCAGCCACCCAAGTCCATAGTCGCCCCAGTCGAGATTGCGCAAGTGCAGCACCAGTCGCGGCGTGGCCGGGTAGTACCAGCTGTCGTCGCTGCCGGCAAGTTCGTCCAGCATGCGCTCACTGCGACTGGGCTTGGAGTCGGGTAACACCTGTTGCACCACCCACCAGAATCCAGGTGTTTCCACATCAACCTGTCCGACCCGGATCGGCGCGCTGCCGTCTTCTGGCGCGTAGGAAATATCGTAGACGTGCAGGGCGCCGTCGAAACCGTAACCAGCATTGCGCAGTTTGGTTTCGCCCGAGTAGGCCAGCGGCGCGAGCACCGAATAGGCGGTCGACTTGATCGCCATGCGTGTCTGCATGTCGATCAAGAAGACGAACAAGGCTAGCGCGATGAGCGTCCAATACCAGGGTAGCTTGAATCCCAGTATCCGTGGCGACAGCAGGTCCTTGAACGTCGTTTCGGAGGATGACGCGGCCTTCGAACTGGCCGGCGATTTGTTGCGCGTCTTGCTCCCGCCCATTGCGTCGGCACCAATCGCAAAGAATTATAAAGTTTACACGGCGTTCACAATCTAGCCAATCCAGATGTGAAGGGGATGCCACACGCGTAGCGAGGGAGGCTGATTCACCATCGCGAGGTTGGCGACAAGTCTCTGCCCGACAAGCGCCCGATTCGCCCTGAGGGCGCCCCCTACCATTCGTCGCGAAGTTCTCCTTTGGTTGCGCCGCAATCACGGGTGTAACTTCGTGTGTCTTCCGTCAATTCAAATACTTACCGCCAACTCCTAGAATTCACTTCATGATTGTTAAGTCCTTGTCCTGCAAGGATTTTTCCTTGACCCGCCCGAGAGCCGACCGTAGAGTGGCGGCACTTGGTGAAATGTGGGTTTTTGTGGGGAGAAGTGGCGGGTGTTCTACGGCGAGTCCACGGTGGCAATTGACGACAAGGGGCGGCTTGCCATCCCGACGTCTTACCGTGAGCAGCTGTCGGCCTTGTGCGCCAATCGCCTGGTGGTGACCTACAACCCCTTCGAGCGCGAGTGTCTGTGGCTGTTTCCGCTGCCGGAGTGGGAGCGCATGCGCGATCAGGTGATGCAGCTGTCGAGCTTCAATACCGCGCATCGCGACCTGCAGCGCAAGCTGGTGGGCGCGGCGGCGCGCGTCGAACTCGACAGCAACGGTCGCATCCTGCTGCCGCACACCGCGCGTCAGGTGGCGACCTTGCAGAAGCAGGGCGTGCTGCTCGGCATTGGTGCCAAGTTCGAATTGTGGAGCGAAGCGGCGCAGCGGGCGCGCCTGGAGCTGCCGATCGAAGAGAAGGACATCAGCGACGACATGCGGCAACTGCGCTTCTGAGGGTGACCGACGATGGCGCAGCAATTGAACAGGGCGGCAAGCGTGAGCACTGGCCATCGGCCGGTGATGCTGGATGCAGCGCTGGATGCCCTGAACGTGCAACCCGAAGGGCATTACGTCGATGCCACTTTCGGTCGTGGTGGGCATAGCCGGGCGCTGTTGGCGCGTCTGGGCGGGGAGGGGCGACTGGTGGCATTCGATCGCGATCCGGAAGCGGTGGCCGCGGGCATGCAACTGGCCGCAGCCGACAGCCGTTTCCAGATGCGTCGCGGCAACTTCGCCGACATCGCCGACGAACTGCCGGCCGCCAGCGTCAACGGCATCCTGTTCGATTTCGGCGTGTCTTCGCCGCAGCTGGATCAGGCCGAGCGCGGCTTTTCCTTCCTGCGCGATGGCCCGCTCGACATGCGCATGGACCCGGACGGCGGGCAGAGTGCCGCCGAATGGTTGGCGCAGGTGTCCGAGACCGAACTGGCCGATGTGATCTACACCTATGGCGACGAGAAATACTCGCGCCGCATCGCCCGTGCCATCGTCGCCCGGCGCAGTGAAGAACCATTCACGCGCACCGTCGAATTGGCCGAATTCATCGCCAGCGTGCTGCCGCGCAGCCACGATGGCATTCACCCGGCTACCCGGGCATTCCAGGCGATTCGCATCGCCATCAACAGTGAACTACAGGCCATTGAGCGCGGCATGGACGCCGCGCACGTTTTGCTGGCCGCACAAGGACGCTTGGTGACGATCAGTTTTCACTCCCTGGAAGACCGGCTGGTCAAGCAGTTCATCGCCCGGCATTCGCGCGCCCCGCAGGGCTCGCGGCGGCTGCCGCCGGCCGCGTCGGCGGCTTTGACGCTGCGCGATCTGGGCAAGCAACGCGCCAGCGATGAGGAAGTGGCGGCCAACCCGCGCTCGCGCAGCGCCGTGATGCGCGTGGCGGAGCGCCTGGCATGATGATCGCCCGCATTCTGCTCGGCCTGATGCTGGCGGCAGTGGTCGGCAGCGCCATCGCGCTGGTCTACGCGCGCCACGAGAACCGCCAGCTGTTCTTCGCACTGGAGCGACTCAATGCGGAGCGCGACGAGCTGAACATCGAGTGGGGCCAGCTGCAGCTGGAGCAGTCGACCTGGTCGGATGCCAATCGCGTCGAACAGGTGGCCACGCGCGAGCTGGGCATGGTGTTCCCGGCGCCGCAGGACATCGTGGTGATCGCGCCGTGAAGCCGCGCCTGCGCCAACCCAACTATCGCCTGCGCCTGCATGCCGTACTGATGGTGCTGGTGCTGGCGGCGACCGGCCTGATCGGCAAGGCAGTCGCCGTGCAGATCCTCGGCAAGGACTTCTACCAGCGCGAGGGCGATGCGCGGCATCTGCGCAATGTGTCCATCCCCGCCTACCGCGGCATGATCTCCGACCGCAATGGTGAGCCGCTGGCGGTGTCGACGCCGGTGGCCTCGCTGTGGGCCGAGCCGGCCGCGGTACTGGGCGAGGGCCGTGATCGCATCCCGGCGCTGGCGCAGGCGCTGGGTATCGGCGAAGAGCCGCTGATGCAGCGACTGGTGCAGCGCGCCGACAAGGAATTCGTCTACCTGAAGCGCCACATCAGCCCGGACGAAGCCGCCGAAGTCACCGGCCTGAACATCCCCGGCGTGCATGCGCAGCGCGAATTCCGCCGCTATTACCCGGCCGGCGAAGCGCTGGCGCACGTGATCGGCTACACCGATATCGACGATCGCGGCCAGGAAGGCCTGGAACTGGCTTTCGAGGACTGGCTGGCCGGCAAGCCGGGCAGCAAACGCGTGCTGCAGGATCGCCGCGGTCATCGCGTCGAGGATGTCGACCTGCTCGAAACCGAGCAGCCGGGCAAGGATCTGGTGCTGTCGATCGATCGCCGCATCCAGTACCTGGCCTACCGTGAACTGAAAGCGTCGATCCTCGAGCATCAGGCTTCCGGCGGCTCGGTGGTGGTGATGGACGTGCCCACCGGCGAGATCCTGGCGATGGTCAACCAGCCGAGCTACAACCCGAACCAGCGCGATCGCCAGCGCGGATCGAACGTGCGCAACCGCTCCGCCACCGATGTGTTCGAGCCCGGTTCGGTGATCAAGACCTTCACCGTGGCCGCTGCGCTGGAAAGCGGCAAGGTGACGCCGGAAACCCTGATCGACACCTCGCCGGGCCAGATCCAGGTGCCCGGCGGCTACACCATCAAGGACATCCACAGCTACGGCACGCTGACCGTCACCGGCATCCTGACCAAGTCGAGCAATGTCGGCGCCATCAAGCTGGCGCTGCAGGTGCCCGATGAGTACCTCTACGACGTGTTCAGCCGCTTTGGCTTCGGCCAGATCACCGGCTCGGGCTTTCCCGGCGAGTCTCCCGGCGTGCTGCCGGACTTCAAGCGCTGGCGCCCGGTGGAAAAGCTCAGCATGTCCTACGGCTACGGCCTGTCGGTGACCGCGCTGCAGCTGGCGACGGCCTACACCGCGCTGGCCAACGGTGGCCGCATGCGCGCGCCGACCTTCGTCAAGGGCGGCGCCAATCCGGACACCGCGATCATCGATCCGGCGTTGGCGCAGACCCTGCTCGACATGCTGGAGACGGTGACCAACGCCGGTGGTACCGCCGGCAAAGCCGCCATTCCTTACTATCGAGTGGCCGGCAAGACCGGGACTTCGCGCAAGGTCGGTGGCGGCAGCTACCAGCAGGCACGTTATCTGTCGCTGTTCGCCGGTCTGGCCCCGGTGTCGGCGCCGCGGCTGGCTTGCGTGATCGTCATCAACGACCCGCAGGGCGGGGTCTTCTACGGCGGCGCGGTGGCCGCGCCGGTCTTCGGTCGCGTCATTGGCGGTGCGCTGCGGCTGATGGACGTGCCGCCCGACAGCCCGCTGCTGCAGACTGCGGCGCGCAGCGAGGCCGAGGAGATCGAGGCTGCCGCCGAAGCCGTCGGGGAGCCGACGCCGCCATGACCAGCGCGCTCATGCTCGATGAACTGCTGCGCCAGGTGGGCCTCGACGGGGTGGCTGGCATCGCCGCGGGTGGGGCGCAACTGCCGGTGTCCGGCATCGCGCTGGACACGCGCGAACTGCGTGCCGGCGATGTCTTCCTGGCGCTGCGTGGCGGCAGCGACCATGGGCTGCGCCATGCGCCGGCCGCGGTCGCCGCCGGCGCCGTGGCGATCCTGGCAGAGTTGCCAATGCCTGATGCTGCAGCCGTCGACGTCGGTGCTCCCGTGCTGCCCGTGGCGGATCTGCGCAGCTATGCCGGCGTCCTCGCCGACCGCGTCTACGGTTCGCCCAGCCACGCCATGGACGTCATCGGCGTCACCGGTACCAACGGCAAGACCTCGACCGTGCAGTTCATCGCCCAGGCGGCGGCGCGGCTGGATCGGCGCCCGGCCACCCAGGGCACTCTGGGCGCGGGTCCGGTCGGTGCCTTGCGCGCGGGACAGCGCACCACGCCGGATGTCTGCAGCACGCAGCGCTTCCTCGGCGAGATGCGCGCCGCGGGCTGCGATCTGGTGGCGATGGAAGTGTCCAGCCACGCGCTCGATCAGGGGCGCGTGGACAGCGTGCGCTTCGATGTCGCCGTGTTCACCCAGCTCAGTCGCGACCACCTCGACTACCACGGCAGCATGACCGCCTATTTCGAGGCGAAGACGCGTTTGTTCCAGTGGCCCGGACTGCGCGCCGCGGTGATCAATATCGATTGCCCCTGGGGACGCAAGCTGCTGACGCGGACCCATGCGCCGGTGATCAGCACCAGCGCCAATGGCGCCGGCGATGCCATGCTGGCCGCCGAGGACATCGTGCTCGATCACGCCGGGCTGCGCTTCACGCTGCGCCTTGGTGGCCAACGCCATGCCGTTGCCACCGGCCTGATCGGACGCTTCAATATCGACAACCTGCTGGCCGCCTGTGGCGCCTTGCACGCCCTCGGTGCCGACCTGGCGCAGCTCGCTGCCGTGTTGCCGCAGTTGCAGCCGGTGCCGGGTCGCATGAATCGCCTCGGCGGTGCCGACCAGCCGCTGGTGGTGGTCGACTATGCGCATACCCCCGATGCGATCGCCAAGGCGCTCGCCGCGCTGCGCGAACACGCGCCGCGCCAGCTCAGCATCGTGTTCGGCTGCGGTGGCGAGCGCGACCGCGGCAAGCGCCCGCAGATGGCGGCTGCGGCAGAGGCTGGCGCCGACCGGGTCTTGGTCACTGACGACAATCCGCGCGGTGAAGACGGCGATGCCATCGTCGCCGAGATCGTGGCCGGGTTCGAACGGCCGCAGGCGGTGATCGTCGAGCGCGATCGCCGCAGTGCCATCGAGCTCGCACTCGCTGCCGCCAGCAGCGGCGACATCGTACTGATCGCCGGCAAGGGCCATGAGCCCTACCAGGAAGTCGGCGGACGCCAGTTGCCCTTCGATGACCGTGTCGTGGCCGAACAGTGCCTGCTCCGGAGGGCGGCATGAACGCGCTCGCCTCGCAGGTCGCAGCATGGTGCGGCGGTCGCCTGATCGGCGCCGATGCGCTGCTGGTCGGCGTCGGCCAGGACTCGCGCACGCTGCAGCCGGGTGCGCTGTTCGTCGCCCTGCGTGGTGAGCATGGCGATGGTCATGACTACGTTGCCGCCGTGGTCGGTCGTGCTGGCGCAGCGCTGGTCGAGCGCGAACTGCCGCTGGCGCTCCCGCAGATCGTGGTCGCGGATGCGCTGGCCGCATTGCAGAAGCTGGCGCGCGCCTGGCTGGACACGCTCGATGCCCGGCGCGTCGCGCTGACCGGCAGCAACGGCAAGACCACCACCAAGGCACTGACCGCGGCAATCCTCACGCAGATTGCCCACACGCATGCCACGCCGGGCAACTTCAACAACGAAATCGGCGTGCCGCTGACGCTGCTCGCCCTGCGTGCCGATCACCGCTACGCCGTGATCGAGATGGGCTGCGGCAAGCCCGGCGACATCGACGAACTGGCGGCGATCGCGCCACCGCATGTCGCGCTGGTGACCAATGTCGCCGCGGCGCACCTCGAACGCCTGGGCAGCGAAGAGGGCGTCGCCCGGGCCAAGGCCGGCATCTACCGCGGTCTGCTCGACGGCGGCATCGCCGTGATCAATGCCGACGATGCTTTTGCCCATTATTTCCGCGAGCAGGCTGGCGCCCATCGCGTCATCGATTTTGCCATCGACGGACCGGCTGCCGTGCGCGCCGAAAAGATCGAAATCGGCCTCAAATCGGGCTTCCGGCTGGCGACACCCGCCGGCTCGGTGGCGATCGAACTGCCCTTGCCCGGACGCCACAACATCATGAACGCGCTGGCTGCCAGCAGCCTGGCGCTGGCGGTCGGTACGCCCCTCGACGCCATCGCCGCGGGTCTGGCGCAGGCGGCCGCGGTGGGTGGGCGTCAGCATCGGCTGGCGGTACGCGGCGGCGTCATCTACGACGACAGCTACAACGCCAATCCGGGCTCGCTGAGCGCGGCGATCGAGACACTGGCGCTGGAGCCGTCGCCGCGCTGGCTGGTGCTGGGCGACATGGCCGAACTCGGCCCGCAGGCCAGCACGCTGCACGCGCTATGCGGCGCTCTGGCGCGCGCACGTGGCATCGAGCGCCTGTATGCGGTCGGCCCGCTGTCGCTGGCAGCAGCCGATGCCTTCGGCGACGGCGC
Source organism: Rhodanobacteraceae bacterium (assembly GCA_016717705.1). Lineage (GTDB taxonomy): Bacteria > Pseudomonadota > Gammaproteobacteria > Xanthomonadales > SZUA-5 > JADKFD01. The sequence goes on from JADKFD010000005.1 coordinate 50,423, forward strand.
GCAGCACTACGCGCGCGTCGAGACACTGATCGACGAGTTGCAGTCGCAATGGCGCCCGGGCACCACGGCGCTGGTCAAGGGATCGCGCTCGGCGCGGATGGAACGGGTAGTCGCCGCGCTCGCCGGCAGCGCCGTTGGCGGAGGAGCGCACTGATGCTGCTGACACTCAGCAACTGGCTGCAGGATTATTTTGGCGCGCTGCGCGTCTTCAACTACATCACGTTGCGCTCGATCCTGTCGGCGCCTACCGCGCTGGCCTTGTCGCTGCTGCTCGGCCCGATGTTGATCCGCTCGCTGACCGAAAAGCAGATCGGCCAGACCATCCGCAAGGACGGTCCGCAATCGCATCTGTCCAAGGCCGGCACACCCACCATGGGCGGCCTTCTGATCCTGGCGGCGGTCGCTGCATCGACCCTGCTGTGGGCGGACTGGCACAACCGCTATATCTGGATCGTGCTCGGCGTGCTGCTGGCTTTTGGCCTGATCGGTTTCATCGACGACTACCGCAAGCTGGTACTGAAGGACAGTCGCGGCCTGCCGGCACGCTGGAAGTACCTGCTGCAATCGCTGTTCGGCAGCATTGCCGCGGTGTTGCTGTACGTCTCGGCCGACACGCCGGCTGCCACCGCGCTGTATGTCCCGTTCTTCAAGACCGTGGCGATTCCGCTGGGCATGGCCTTCATCGTGGTCGCCTATTTCTGGATCGTCGGTTTTTCCAACGCGGTCAACCTGACCGATGGCCTCGATGGCCTGGCGATCATGCCGACGGTGCTGGTCGCCGGAGCGCTCGGCATCTTCGCCTACCTGTCCGGACACGCCGAGTTCGCCAGGTACCTCGGCATCCCGCGCATTCCCGGCGCGGGCGAACTCGGCATCGTCTGCGGCGCGCTGGCCGGCGCCGGCCTTGGTTTCCTGTGGTTCAACACCTACCCGGCCCAGGTGTTCATGGGCGATATCGGCGCGCTGGCTGTCGGCGCCGTGCTCGGCACCATCGCCGTGATCGTGCGCCAGGAACTGGTGCTGGTGATCATGGGCGGCATCTTCGTGCTGGAAACGCTGTCGGTGATGCTGCAGGTGGCGTCGTTCAAGCTCACCGGCAAGCGCATCTTCCGGATGGCGCCGCTGCACCACCACTTCGAGCTCAAGGGCTGGCCGGAGCCGCGCGTGATCGTGCGCTTCTGGATCATCAGCGTGGTGCTGGTGCTGCTCGGCCTCGCGACCCTGAAGGTGCGTTGATGGCCAGCATCCTCCAGGCCCGCAGGCTTCCCGCAGCGCCCAAGGTGGCGCTGGATGCGTGGATTGCGATCAGCGCCGTGGCCTTGGCATCCATCGGCGTGGTGATGGTCGCATCCAGCTCGATTGCGATCGCCGAGGAGTTGCATGTCGGGCCGTTCTATTTTCTGACCAAGCACCTGATCTTTCTTGCGCTCGGCACCGGCCTGGGCTGGATCGCCTACCGCGTCGACCTCGACTGGCTGAAGCAGTACTCGCAGGTCATGATCCTCGGCAGCTTCCTGCTGCTGTTGCTGGTGTTTCTGCCCGGCATCGGCGTCAGCGTCAAAGGGGCGCGGCGCTGGATCAACCTGGGCTTGTCCAATTTCCAGGCGGTGGAAGCGGTCAAGATGTTCCTGATCGTGTATCTGGCCGGCTATTTCGTGCGCCACCAGGAAACCCTGCAACACAGCCTGCTCGGCGTGATCAAGCCGCTGGTGGTGGCCGGCGCCCTGATCGGCCTGTTGCTGGCGCAGCCGGACTTCGGCGGCGCGCTGCTGTTGATGGCGATCACCGGCGGTTTGATCTGGTTGGCCGGCGGCTCGGCGCGACATCTGATCGGCATTGGTCTGATCGCTCTGCCGATGATGGCTTTTGCAGCGCTGGCCGAGCCCTACCGCGTGCGCCGGCTGTTCTCCTTCATGGACCCGTGGGCGGATCCCTTCGACGGCGGCTTCCAGCTGACCCAGGCCCTGATTGCGGTCGGCCGCGGCGAGTGGTTCGGCGTGGGCCTCGGCGAGAGCGTGCAGAAGCTGTTCTACCTGCCGGAAGCACATACCGATTTCATCCTCGCCGTGATCGCCGAGGAACTCGGTTTCGCCGGCATCCTGGTCATCATCGGACTGTTCGCCGTGTTTACCGGACGGGCATTTCAATTGGGCATCGATGGCCTGCGCCAGGGGCGCGCCTTCGAGGCCTACCTGGCTTATGGCATCGCGCTGTGGTTTTCGATCCAGGCGGCGATCAGCATCGGCGTCAACATCGGTGCGCTGCCGACCAAGGGCCTGACCCTGCCGCTGATCAGCTCCGGCGGTTCCAGCGTGATCATGAGCTGCGTCGCTGTCGGCCTGTTGCTCAAGGTCAGCGCATCCATGCGCGAACCGCGCAGCGTCGGTCCTTTCGAGGGCGTGGCGCCCGGAGCCAGCCGATGAGCGCGCCGGTGCTGGTGATGGCGGGTGGCACCGGCGGGCATGTGTTCCCCGGCCTGGCGGTGGCTGCGGCACTGCGCCAGCGCGATATCCCGGTGGTCTGGCTCGGCTCCGAAGGCGGCATGGAGCAGACCCTGGTGCCGACGTACGACATTCCCTTCGAAGCAATCAGCGTCAGCGGCGTGCGCGGCAAGGGCTGGAAGACCAAGCTGCGGCTGCCGCTCGATCTCGGTCGCGCCTTCTGGCAAGCGCGCAAGGTGCTCAAGCGCGTGCGTCCGCGCAGTGTGCTCAGCCTTGGGGGCTACGCTGCCGGCCCCGGCGGTCTGGCGGCCTTCTGGCTGCGCCGGCCCTTGCTGGTGCATGAGCAGAACAGCATTCCAGGACTGACCAATCGCGTGCTCGCGCGGCTGGCGCAGCGCGTATTGACCGGATTCCCCGGCGTGTTCGCCGGACGCGGCCGCTGGGTCGGCAACCCGGTGCGCGCCGAAATTGCCGCGCTGCCGCCGCCGGAGCAGCGCTTCGCCGATCGCACCGGACCGCTGCGCGTGCTGGTGATCGGTGGCAGCCAGGGCGCCGCCGCGCTGAATCGCCTGCTGCCGCAGACCCTGGCGCAGATGCCAGCTGCCGAGCGGCCGGAGATCTGGCATCAATGCGGCAAACGCATGATCGACGACGCCCGGCTCGGTTATCGCAGGGCCGGCATCGAGGGCCGCGTGGTCGCCTTCATCGACGACATGGCGCAGGCCTATGGCTGGGCCGATCTGGTGATCTGCCGCGCCGGTGCGCTGACCCTGGCCGAGTTGACCGCGGCCGGCGTCGGTGCGCTGCTGGTGCCCTACCCGCACGCAGTCGACGACCACCAGACCGCCAACGCGCGCTGGCTGAGCCAGGTTGGCGCGGCGGAACTGATTCCCGAAGCGAGCCTCACGGCCGAGCTGCTGGTCACGCGTCTTGGCGAGTTGTCGGCCGACCGCGCGCAGCTGCTGCGCATGGCGCAGGCCGCACGCGGTCAGGCCCGGGTCGATGCTGCCGATGCGGTGGCGCAAGTTTGTCTGGAGATTGCGGCATGAGTATCGCAGCCCGTTTCCGCCCCGGTCAGGATCTGATGCGCGCCTTCAAGCGCGTGCACTTCGTCGGCATCGGCGGCTCCGGCATGAGTGGCATTGCCGAAGTCATGCACAACCTGGGTTACGCGGTCAGCGGCTCCGATCAGTCCAGCACCGGTGTCACCCAGCGCCTGGCCGAGTTGGGCATTCTCGTCCACCGTGGCCACGACGCGGCGCATGTGGCCGAGGTGGATGTCGTGGTCGTTTCCAGCGCGATCAACCCGGAGAATCCCGAGTTGATCGCCGCGCGCCAGCGGCGCCTGCCGGTGGTGCCGCGCGCCGAAATGCTTGGCGAGTTGATGCGCTTCCGTCGCGGCATTGCGGTGGCCGGCACCCACGGCAAGACGACTACCACCAGCCTGATCGCCAGCGTGCTCGCCGAGGGCGGGCTGGACCCCACCTTCGTCATTGGCGGACGCCTGAACAGCGCCGGCACGCATGCGCGCCTGGGCAGCGGCGAGTATCTGGTCGCCGAGGCCGACGAGAGCGATGGTTCCTTCCTGCTGTTGCAGCCGGTGATGGCGGTGGTCACCAATATCGACGCCGACCACCTGGAGAACTTCGGTGGCAGCTTCGAACGGCTGAAGCGCGCCTTCGACGAATTCCTCCACCGCATGCCGTTCTACGGTCTCGCCGTGCTCTGCGCCGACGACGTCGAGACCCGCGCGTTGGCGGCGCGCAGCCCGCGCGCCGCGCGCACCTACGGGTTTGCCGCCGACGCCGACGTGCGGGCCTCCGATGTGCAGCAGGACGGCCAGCAGATGCGCTTTACCCTGCATCTGCCGGACGAGGCGCCGCTCGCCGCCACGCTCAACCTGCCGGGCCGCCACAATGTGCAGAACGCCTGCGCGGCGGCGGCGATCGCACTCGAAATCGGCATCGAAGCAAAGACCATCGTCGACGGCCTGGCGCGCTTTGGTGGCGTCGGTCGGCGCTTTGCGATCCACCAGGATCTGCCGCTGACCCAGGGCAGTGTCATGTTCGTCGACGACTACGGCCACCATCCGCGCGAGCTGCGCGCGGTCATCGAGGCCGCTCGTGGCGGCTGGCCGCAGCGACGCCTGGTACTGGCCTTTCAGCCGCACCGCTACACGCGTACCCGCGATCTGCTCGACGATTTTGCCGAAGTGCTGAGCCTCGCCGACGCGGTGGTGCTGAGCGAAGTCTACGCGGCCGGTGAGGCGCCGATCGCCGGGGCCGACGGCCGCGCGCTGGCGCGCGCCGTGCGCGCCCGCGGCCGCGTCGACCCGGTGTTCATTGCCCATCCGCGCGAACTGGTCAAGGTGCTGCCTGATCTGCTGCGCGATGGCGATCTGCTGTTGCTGCAGGGTGCCGGCGACATCGGCGCGGTGGCCCAGGATCTGGAAACGCGCGGTCATCTGCGCACGGGGCCCCCCCCGACCCCCCCCCGGTCCCCCCCGCCGCCCGCCCCCCGCCCCCCCCCGCGGGGGGGCGCCCCGCGGCCCCCCCCGCCCGCGGCGGCCCCGGGGGAGCCAAGGGCCCCCCCGCGGCCCCGCCCTGGCCGCCCCCGCCTCCCCGGGCCCGAGCGCGCTGGGGGCCCGCGGGCCGGTCTGGGCCTGGGGGCCCCCCCAAGGGGAAGCGTCATGACCCGCATCACCGACCCTGCCCGCTTCGGACGCGTCGCCGTGGTCATGGGCGGCACCAGTTCCGAGCGCGAGGTCTCGCTCAACAGCGGCGCCAATGTGCTGGCGGCCCTGCGCGCGCGCGGCGTCGATGCCACACCGATCGACGGCATCCCGGCGCTGCTGGCGCATATCCAGGGTGGCCATTGCGACCGCGTGTTCAACATCCTGCATGGCCGTGGTGGCGAGGACGGCGTGCTGCAAGGCGCGCTGGAAGCGCTGGGTGTGCCCTATACCGGCTCGGGCGTGCTCGGCTCGGCGCTGACCATGGACAAGGTCCGCACCAAGTGGGTGTGGCAGGCGCTGGGCATGCCGACACCGGCTTTCGCGGTCCTGCACCCGGGCGCGGATGTGGCCGCCGCGGTGGCCCAGGTCGGCCTGCCGGCGATCGTCAAGCCCTCGCGCGAGGGCTCCAGTGTCGGCGTGACCCGCGTATTCGCCGTGGCCGACATCGACGCGGCGGTGGAACTGGCGCAGCGCTACGACGGCGAACTGCTGGTCGAACGCATGATCGTCGGCCCGGAGCTGACGGTGGCCGTGCTCGATGGCCAGGCGCTGCCGAGCATCCGCATCGTGCCGGTCGGCGAGTTCTACGATTACCACGCCAAATATGTCGCCGAGGACACCCAGTACCTGTGTCCGGGCCGCGACGAGCCCGCCGAGAGCGAACTGCGTGCGCTGTGCGAACGCGCTTTCACGGCGGTCGGCAGCAGCGGTTGGGGTCGCATCGACGTGATGTGCGACTTCGACGGCAATTTCTACCTGCTCGAAGTCAACACCACCCCGGGCATGACCAGTCACAGCCTGGTGCCCAAGGCTGCCGCCAAGGCGGGTATCAGCTTCGAGGAACTGTGCTGGCGGATTCTGGAAACCAGCGTGCGGGAGATCGCGCGATGAGCAATCGCCGCACCTTCGTCGCCAGCATGTCCGCGGTGCTCGCGGTGACCGCGGTGGCGGTGCTGATCGCCGGTGCCTACATGGCGCACAACGGTGGCGCGCTGCTGCCGTTTCGCTGGGTCGACGTCAGCGGACCGTTTGCGCGCGTCAGCGCCGAGCAGATCCGCGCCGCCGTCGGTCCCGCCGCGTCGCGTGGTTTCTTCGGCGTCGACCTGGCCGAGGTGCGCACCGGTGCGCTGTCTTTGCCGTGGGTCGCGACCGCCGAGGTGCGCAAAGTCTGGCCGGATACGCTGGAGATCAGCGTCACCGAGCGCGAAGTGCTCGGGCGCAAGGGCGTCGATCAACTGGTCGATGTCGCCGGCAATGTGTTCCAGGCGCGCGGTGCCGGCGACACCCGCGGACTGCCGCTTTTGGATGCGCAGCCGGCGCAGATGGCGCAGCTGGCCGAGTACTACCGATTGGCGCAAGACGACGTCGAGCCGCTCGGCCGGCAGATCACCGCGGCGCGCATGAGCCCGCGCGGCGCGCTGGAACTGCAGCTCAACGACGGTCTTGAAGTGCACCTGGGCAGCCGCGAGCTGTTGCCGCGCTGGCGCCGTTTCATCGGCAGCCTGCCGCGCCTGGCTGCGCTCGATCCGCGCCCGATTGCCGCGGTCGACCTGCGCTACACCCACGGCTACGCGGTGCGCTACGTCGAAGCGGAAGTTCCCGTCACCACCCCTCCTGAATCGAGCAACGACACGTGACGCGCAAATCCGACAAAACCCTGATCGTCGGCCTCGACATCGGCACCTCCAAGGTGGTGGCGATGGTCGGCGAATATGCGCCGGGCGAGGCGGTCGAGATCATTGGCATGGGCAGTCAGCCCAGCCGTGGCATCAAGCGTGGCGTGGTCGTCGACATCGAGTCGACCGTGCAATCGATCCAGCGCGCCGTCGAAGAAGCGGAACAGATGAGCGGCTGCGAGATCCGCTCGGTCTACGCCGGCATCAGCGGCAGCCACGTCAAGAGTTTGAACTCGCACGGCATCGTCGCCATCCGCGACAAGGAAGTGACCGACTTCGACGTCGATCGCGTGCTCGACGCGGCGCGCGCGATGCCGATTCCGGCAGACCAGAAGATCCTGCATGTGTTGCCGCAGGAGTACGTGATCGACGAGCAGGAAGGCATCCGCTACCCGATCGGCATGAGCGGCGTGCGCCTGGAAGCGCGCGTGCATCTGGTCACCGCCGCCAACAGCGCAGCGCAGAACATCACCAAGTGCATCGCCCGCTGTGGTCTGGAAGTCGATGACCTGATCCTGCAGCCACTGGCGGCCAGCCATGCGGTGCTGACCGACGACGAGCGCGAACTCGGCGTCGCGCTGATCGACATCGGCGCCGGCACCACCGACATCGTGGTGTTTGCGCAGGGCGCCATCCGCCATACCTCGGTGTTGCCGATCGCCGGCGACCAGGTCACCAACGACATCGCCGTGGCGCTGCGCACGCCGACCCAGCACGCCGAAGAGATCAAGCTCAAGTACGCCTGCGCGCTGGCGCATCTGGCGACCGCCGAAGAGAGCATCCAGGTACCCAGTGTCGGCGACCGCGCGCCGCGGCGGCTGGCGCGGCAGACACTCGCCGAGGTGGTGCAGCCGCGCTACGAGGAGCTGTTCTCGCTGGCGCAGGCCGAACTGCGGCGCAGTGGTTACGAGGACCTGATTGCGGCCGGCATCGTGCTCACCGGCGGCGCCTCGCGCATGGACGGTGCGGTTGAACTGGCCGAAGAGATCTTCCACATGCCGGTGCGCCTGGGACTGCCGCAGCACGTCAACGGGCTCGCCGACATCGTCGGCAATCCAATCCATGCGGCCGGCGTCGGCCTGCTGATCTACGGCTCGCAGGTGCGCCCGCGCGCCAATGTGCGGCCGACCAACGGTGCGCGCAGCCTTTGGGAGCGCATCAAGCAGTTTGTGGGTGGCGAATTCTAGTGTGGTGTCGAGGAAGTAACCGAAGGTAGTTACGCGACACCACATTCAGCAACAGCGCAGCGCGCGCACCCCTGAGTGGGCAAGCGCGCGATGCGGGGTGACAGCGGTGGGGTACCGCTGGGGAGACCGGGGAGCGCACGGATTGCGCAAACCGGACAAGACGAAAACTGGCTGGCACTACTTGCGAGGGTCTTAACATGTTCCAACTGATGGAAAGTGCAACACCGAATGCCGTGATCAAGGTGATCGGCGTCGGCGGCGGCGGCAACAACGCCATCACCCACATGATTGGCGGCAACATCGAGGGCGTGGAGTTCATCTGCGCCAATACCGATGCGCAGGCGCTGCGCCGCGCCGATGGCGTCACCTTGCTGCAACTGGGTACCAACGTCACCAAGGGCCTCGGCGCTGGCGCCAACCCGGAGGTCGGTCGCCAGGCGGCGATCGAGGATCGCGAGCGCATCAGTGAAGCGCTGCGCGGTGCCGACATGGTGTTCATCACCGCCGGCATGGGTGGCGGCACCGGCACCGGCGCCGCGCCGGTCATCGCCCAGATCGCCAAGGATCTCGACATTCTGACCGTGGCCGTCGTCACCAAGCCATTCCCCTTCGAGGGCCGTCGCCGCATGCAGGTGGCGCAGAAGGGCATCGAGGAACTGGCGCAGCACGTCGATTCCCTGATCACCATCCCGAACGAGAAGCTGCTGACCGTGCTCGGCCGCGAAGTGTCGCTGCTGAACGCCTTCCGCGAAGCCAACGACGTGTTGCTCGGCGCGGTCCAGGGCATCGCCGAACTGATCACCCGTCCGGGTCTGATCAACGTCGACTTCGCCGACGTGCGCACCGTGATGAGCGAAATGGGCCTGGCCATGATGGGTACCGGCAAGGCCCGCGGCGATGATCGCGCCGTGGCCGCCACCGAGGCGGCGATCGGCAACCCGCTGCTCGAAGACATCAACCTCAAGGGCGCCTGCGGCATCCTGGTGAACATCACCTCGGGTCCGAACCTGACCATGCGCGAGTACAACGAAGTCGGCCAGACGGTCGCCGAATTCGCCGCTGACGACGCCAACATCAAGATCGGTACCGTGCTCGACATGGATCTGGAAGACGAGATCCGCGTCACCGTGGTGGCCACCGGTCTGAACCGCGCGGCGCAGCGCTCCCCGGTCGACGCCTTTGCCGGTGCGCCGATGCGCAACAACTTCCGCGTCGTTCGCGGCGCCGAAGCCGAGGTGACCACGCCGATCGCTCACCCGCAGCCGACCCAGCGCCCGCAGCAGGTGCGCCGCTTCGGCACCAGCAATGCACCGGTGGCGGCACCGCAGTCGGCCGAAGCCGAGTACGACTATCTCGACATCCCGGCCTTCCTGCGCCGGCAGGCCGACTGAGCGCAACAGTCAAGGCAACACAGCCAGTACCGCCAGGGGCCACGGATGGCCCCTGGCGGCGGTGCGTGGCGTTTGGTGGAGCAGTGAATGGTGAGTGGTAGTGGCAGTGAGTAAACCGCGATGGCAGCCAGTGAGCGGGGGTGCGGTGCCGACCCCGCCGCAGAGCCTCGTCTCCGCCGGCTTTTACTTACCACTCACCACTCACCACTCACCGCTCTTAGCGCCCCAGCGCACGGAGCGCTGTGGTTCGGCAGCCTAATGTGTGGCAGCCGCGCAACAGTCTGTTGCGCCGGACGCTACGGACGTCTTTGCGTCGTCAAGGTCGTGTGCTACGATCTAACGGACGTATTGCCCGAAAGCAGCCGAGACCACACACGATGATTCGTCAGCGCACGTTGAAAAACGTCATCCGCGCAACGGGCGTAGGCATTCACTCCGGTGAAAAGGTGTACATGACGCTGCGGCCTGCCGCCGTCAACACCGGCATTGTCTTTCGTCGTACCGATCTGGCCGAGCCCGTCTGTCTGCATGCCCGGGCCGAAAATGTAGGTGACACCAGCCTGTCGACCGCACTGGTCAAGGGTGGCGTCCGCGTCGCAACCATCGAGCATCTGCTGTCGGCCTTCGCTGGCCTGGGCATCGACAACGCCTATGTCGACCTGTCGGCCTCGGAAGTGCCGATCATGGACGGCAGCGCCGGTCCCTTCGTGTTCCTGCTGCAGTCGGCGGGTATCGAAGAGCAGAACGCGCACAAGCGCTTCATCCGCATCCGCAAGGAAATCGTCGTCCGCGACGGCGACAAGTGGGCGCGTTTCGAGCCGTTCGATGGTTTCAAGGTGGGCTTCTCGATCGAGTTCGACCACCCGGCGTTCAGCCACAAGACCTGCAAGGCCGAGATCGATTTCTCGACCACCTCCTTCGTCAAGGAAGTCAGCCGGGCGCGCACTTTCGGATTCATGCGCGATCTGGAAATGTTGCGCGAACGCAATCTGGTGCTCGGCGGATCGATGGACAATGCCATCGTGCTCGACGACTACCGGGTGCTGAACGAAGACGGCCTGCGCTACGAGGACGAATTCGTCAAACACAAGATCCTGGATGCGATCGGCGACCTGTACTTGTTGGGACGCAGCCTTATCGGTGCGTTCTACGGGCACAAGTCCGGTCACTTCCTGAACAACAGACTCTTGCGCGCCCTGGTGGCCGACGAGAGCGCCTGGGAAGAAGTCATATTCGACCGCCCAGAAGAAGTACCGATTTCCTACGCCCATCCCGCTCAGGCGATTTGAGGCGCAGGGCGCTGACCCCTGCCCGGGCGGCGAACATAAGAACAAAGCAATACCAGGAATTTTCAGCAGGATGCTGATCGGCCGTCAGGCCACGACAACAACCGGTGTTGAACCGGTTGGTTCGGTGAGGTAGCCGGCACGGTACCGGATCCGGACAGGGTCGTACGAACTTACGCGAAAGGGGAATTCGCGTCGGGGCGGGCGACCTTCACGGTGAGTCGCAACTCGTCGACACCGAGGACCGTTCTGGCCTCGTGGAGGAGTTGTCGGCTCGAAAGGCGCAGTTTGGACGCCCAATCGGGCGTACGTGCCAGGAACACGAGTTGTCCCTCGCGGTAATTGGCGAGACGGCACTCGGCAGCAAGTCGCGGCGGCAAGGTGGCGCGCAAGCGCTGATCGAGCTCCCCGATGCGACGCGCCTCGGTAACGAGCGCGGCGAGGCTGGGCAGGTCCTGGAGCGTTTCACCAAGGGCGAGGTAGCGGGGCATTGCGATTCTCGTTCCAGGCGCACCGGCGAAGGCGAATAGGGTCTAACAGCTCATGAACATCATACTGATTGGCGGTCCGCGTTCTGGTTCTCGTTCCATCGATTTGAAGTGCTCACGCACCCGCGGATTGTGCGCCAGCGCGGCATTCCTGCTGCTGACAGCCATCGTCAGCGTCGGCTTCTTTGCCGGTCGCGGCTTCGGCACGGTCGAGGGCTTGAGCGCCAGCGATGTCGATACTCTGCGCAAGGCGTTGATCGCGCAGCAGTCGCAACTCGACGAAACCGAAGCGCGCGCCAAGCGTGATATCGACGCCCTGGCGATCCAGCTGGGCGACCTGCAAGCGCAGGCGGCGCGCCTGAATGCGCTTGGCCAGCGCCTGACGCGCATGGGCAAGCTCGAAGACGGCGAGTTCGATTTCGCCAAGTTGCCCAGCGTCGGTGGCCCGGAAATGCACGGGCCGATGGACGAGGAGTATTTCGCTCCCGAATTCAACCAGTCGCTCGACCGCCTGCGGGCCCAGTTCAACGCCCAGGCCGAGCAACTCGGCGTACTGGAAACCCTGCTGCTCGATCGCGACCTCGAAGCCGAATTCATGCCCTCCGGCATGCCGGTGCGCTCCGGCTTCATGGCCTCCAATTTCGGTACGCGCATCGATCCCTTCAGCGGCAAGCGCGCCTATCACGCGGGCGTGGATTTCGACGGCAACAAAGGCGCCGATGTGCTGACCGTGGCCAGCGGCGTGGTCGTTTTCGCCGGGCGCCATCCCGAATACGGCAACATGGTCGACATCGACCATGGCAACGGTTACATCACGCGCTACGCCCACAACGACAAGAATCTGGTCAAGGTCGGCGACGTGGTCACCGGTGGCCAGCTGATCGGCAAGATGGGCGCCACCGGACGCGCGACCGGCTCGCATCTGCACTTCGAGGTGTGGTTCGAGGGCAAGGCGATCAACCCGAAGAAGTTCGTCAGCGCCATTCGCTGATTCCGCTGCAGCGGCGGCTTGCGTCGCTGGGGGCGAGCAGTCCCCGGCGCCCGCGCCAGGTTCACTTCCGGCAGTGCGGGCTCAGAGGCCTTCGATTCGGTCCAGCATCCGCTGCAGTGTCAGCATCCCGTGTTGGCCAGCATCGCCGTTGTAACTCAGCTCGATGCGGCCAGCGCCGAGCAGGCGCAGCGTGATGTTGCCCCACGGCTCGAGACGCACATCCGCGGCGCGGAAGGCGGCGCCGAAACTTGCCCCGTCGGTGCCGAACATCGGCACGGTCACGCTGTTGCAACCGGCCGGCAGCAAGGCACTTCCTGTCAGCCACATCTGCCGGCCATCGCGGTAGGTCTGCCAGTTGGCGATGATTCGCCGCGTTTCGCCCAGAAGTCCGATCTCCAGCTGAACGCCTTCGCCGTTGCGAGCCGGGTCGTACCAGGTTCCGCTATGTGCGCCATGGATGGCGAGGGACGATCGGGGCGCGAATCCGGAGCCGCAGGCGCGCACGCCATCGGGGGTGGCGACGACTCGGTGGCCGGAATGTCATCGGCGATGCTCGTTCCTGCATAGAGCGGCTCGCACTGGGGTGATTCCGGAGCCAGCTTCGCCGCGAGTGCATCGGCAACGCGCACGCAGCTGGCCGGGTCGAGATCATCGAAGCTGACCAGGCTGCCGGGCTCGTTCTTCATCACCGCAATCATCTGCGTCGGCTTGACCACCCCCAACTTGACCAGGTTGCGATTGCTTTTCCACAGCTGGTCGATAAAGCGCCGATCAAATTCGATATCCGGATCCAGGTTGTGGCCAAACGCCCGATCCACGAACGGATCGATGATGCCACCCCAGGCCACCAGTTTATGGAAGTGAAAGCGCTCGACCAGCAACGGCAGGATGTCCTGTGCACGCACGCCCTCAAAGCCAAAGTTGGAACAATCCCAGTTGCCAAACTCACGTTCAAATCGCTTCAACGGGCGGTTGTGCTTCCACGCATCCGGTATCACTTGCCAGATGGCCTGGATGATCGCCAGCGTCTCCGGCCAACGCATATGGCCGTTGCGGCCGATCATGTCCGAGGTCAGAAATGACCCGTTCGGCGCGAGGTGCGCCCGAATCTGGTCGAACACGTGTTCCAGCGCCACGATGTGGTGCAATGAGTGGTTGGCAAAACAGGCGCCGAAAGGCGCGGCCGGCGCCCATTGGGTCAGGTCGATCTCGACGAAACGCAGATGCGCTTCAAGTCGGGTGCCGGCAACGCGTTCGCGTGCCCGATCGATCAGGAAAGTGCTCAGTTCCAGGCATTCAAAGCAAAAATCGGTGTATCCAAGGTCGAGCATCCTCGCGGCGATCGCGCATTCCACTTCGGCATCGCCGGAACCGATGCTGACGATCGTTGGATTGCCGGTCGTGCGCACCGATTCACCCAATTCGCGGGCAAAAACCCCGAACAGATCGAATGAGCCATAAGCCTCGTTGAGCAGTTCGGTCAGGTATTTGTTCGACCAGTAGCTGTAAATGGCCGGCAGGGCATTGAGGTCCATGTCCTTGAAGAAACTGATTTCCTGCGCGATGCGGTCAGCATGCTCCATGGGCTTGGTTCTCTTTGGGCCTGGCGGAAGGTGTGCAACACGTGGCGTGATCAGTCTGGCAGCGGCGCGGGCGACGACAGGTTTGCGCGCCAGCCTGGATGAAATGACTCTACAGTGCCGATGCGTGTCGCGCGCAGGGGCCGGCGCAGCGATGCAAGCTTGCGCCGGATATTGATTCACCTTTCGCAACAAAAGTTCCCCCTCGAGAATTGTCCCCGGGGCGGACATCGCCGCGCCGACGCTGATCGGGACCCTCCCGCCCGCGTAGACTCCACCGCAAGGACCGCGGAAACTCGCCGCGGCGCCAATTTCAGATCAGCGTCATGAAGTCACTCGAACTGCGCGTGCCGCCTCTGGCGATCTTGTTTTTCGCCGGCCTGCTGATGGGCTTGATCGCCGTCGGCATGCCACCGCTGGCGTGGCCAGCGAGCGTGCGCCTGGGCGGCGCGCCTGCGGCCAGCATGCTCGGAATACTGACGGCGCTGGCGGGCGTTCTCAGCTTCCGGCGCGCGCGCACGACGGTCAATCCGCTGCGGCCTGAGGGCGCCTCGGCGCTGGTCGCCAACGGCATCTACCGCTACACGCGAAATCCGATGTACCTGGGCATGCTGCTGGTGCTGATCGGTTGGGCTGTGTACCTGGCCAGGCCATGGGCATTGCTGGTCTTGCCAGCGTTCGTGGTCTACATGAACCGCTTCCAGATCGGGCCGGAAGAGCGCGCGCTGGAGGCCATCTTCGGCGCCGAGTTCGATGCCTACAGGAACCGGGTCCGGCGCTGGTTGTAGGTCATGTTCGCAGGTGGGCGCGCAAATCTGGAGTGCGGTGGCTTGCCACCGCTGTGTATGCCTTCCCTTCGGTCCTGCCGCAGAGCAACCCAAGCGCCGGCAAGCCGGCGCACTCCAAATGGCCGCGCACACGCCCGATTGAAACCCCCGCCTATACTTCAACGATGAAAACCCTCACTTTCGCCATCGCGGCGCTGCTCGCCGCCACCCCGGCCCTGGCTCTCGACGGCAAGTGGACGCCGGAACAGGTGCTCGAAATCGACCCGGCCTGGCTCAAGGAGCAGGGCCTTGAGTTGCCGCCCTCCGCCTTGTGGGATGCCGCGCGTGGCACCGGGCTGCTGGTCGGCACGGTCAACCTCGCCGGTTGCTCGGGCGCCTTTGTCTCGGCGACCGGATTGATCGTCACCAACCACCACTGTCTGTTTCCGCTGCTGCAGGAGCACAGTACGCCGGCGCGCGATCTGATCCGCGACGGCTTCCTCGCGCGCAAGCTGTCGGAGGAACTGTCCGGTACGACAATCCGCGTCGACATCCCGCGGCGCTTCACCGACGTCAGCGAGCGCGTGCTCGCGTCGGTGCCGGCCGATGCGGATCCGCTGCAACGGCTTGCGGCGATCGATGTCCGACAGAAGGAACTGGTCGCCGAGTGCCAGAAACAGCCCGACACCAAGTGCAAGGTGGCGGTGTACGACGAGGGCCTGAAGTACACCTTGATCGAGTCGACCGAACTGCGCGACGTGCGCCTGGTGTACGCGCCGCCGCGCGCGATTGGCGAATACGGCGGCGAGATCGACAACTGGATGTGGCCGCGCCACACCGGCGATTTTGCGATCGCCCGCGCGTGGGCGGCGGCCGATGGCAAGCCGGCCGATCGCAGTGCCGACAACCGCCCGTATCAGCCGGAATTCTACTTTCCGATCGCCAGGGACAGTCTGGCGGTCGGCGACTTCGTGATGCTGCTCGGCTATCCCGGCATCACCTGGCGCGCACTGATCGCCGAGGAGATGAAAGAGCGCCGCGAGCGCTTTTTCGTGCGTCGCGAGGATGTCTTCGGCGAGTGGATTGCGCATCTGGAGCAGGCCAGCGCCGGCGATGCCGCGGGCGAGATCGCCGTGGCGGCCAACGTCAAGGGCATCAACAACCGCTACAAGAACGCGCAGGGACAGATTGCCGGGCTCGATCGTGGCCGCATCGTTGCGCGGCAGATGGCCGCGGACGACGCCGTGGCGGCCTTCGCTGCGGAGCACGACGAGCATGCCGATGCGCTCACCGCGCGCCGCACGCTGCGCCAACTGCTGGCCGAGCGCGAGCGCAGCTGGGAGCGCGATTTCCTGCTCAACCTGATCCCGATGGGCATCGAGAGCGTGCCCGGCGGCATCCCGCCGCTGCCCAAGTCACTGTATTTCGGTGCCACGCTGGCGCACCACGCGCGCGAGCAGGCCAAGGCCGATACCGAGCGCGCCGCTGGATTCACCAGCGCCGAGCTGCCGCAGCTGCGCGATCGAATGCGTCGTGAGCAGCAGAACTACTTCCCGGCTGCCGATCGGCGCGTGTTTGCGGCGCTGGTGCGCCGGGCGCTGGCACTGCCCAAGGACCAGCGCATCGCCGCGGTCGATGCACACTTCGGCCAGATCGACAGCAACGATCTCGACGCGGCGATAGCGCGCATGTACGCCGCTACACCGCTGCTGGACGCCGACGCGCGCGAGCAGATGCTGGCCGAAGACTTGCCGAGCTTGCAGGCACGCAAGGATCCACTGCTGGACTTCGCAATCGACTGGGACGAAGACTTGCGCGCGCTGCGCCAGCGCGAGCGGGACTGGGCCAGTCGCAGCGCCATCGCGCGGCCGATCTGGCGGCGTGCGGTGCAGGCCCACGCGGGCAAGCCGATCGCGCCCGATGCCAACAGCACGCTGCGGGTCAGCTTCGCTCATGTGCAGGGCTACGCACCGCGCGATGGTGTGCAGTACACGCCGTTCACGACACTGGCAGGTTTGCTCGAAAAGCACACCGGAGCGGAGCCGTTTGCCTTGCCGGAAGCCTTGCGCACAGCCGCGCGCGAGCCGGGCACGCACTGGATCGAGCCCGCGCTCGGCGACGTGCCGGTCAACTTCCTCGCCGATGGCGACAGCAGCGGCGGCAATTCCGGCAGCCCGGTGGTCAACGGCAAGGGCGAACTGGTCGGCATCAATTTCGATCGGGTCTGGGAGAACGTCGCCGGCGACTTCGGCTTCAACCCGGCGCTGTCGCGCAACATCAGCGTCGATGTCCGCTACCTGCTGTGGCTGCTCCAGCGGGTCGAGCGCGCCGACGAGTTGTTGCAGGAACTGGGCGTGGAGGCGGAGCCCGAAGCACCGAAACCGTAGCCCGGTGTACGCGCGTCAGCGCGTTCACCGGGTGCTTGCCGCGAGTCGGCGCCGTTGAATCGCTGCTCGATACACCCTCACGCCAACGGCCGATCACTGTGTGCCGGGGCATCGCCGACCTGAATCATCCAGGCCGAAATCCGTCCCCCGGCGCCATCGGTCTGCGTTGTTGTTGCCAGTGTAGATAGGAGCGCCATCGCCGTGCAACGCCCGGGTCTTTGCATGCTGCTGCTCGCAGCGCTGGCCAGCGCCGGCTGCAGTGGCATCGTCGGCAAGTTCAGCGGTCGCACCGAGGCTTGCGCGATTCTGGCCATCGGTGTCCCGGCGCCGGCGCGGATCGTGCGCCTGGTCGATACCGGCACCAGCATCAATGACGACCCGGTGGTCGAATTCATCCTTGAAGTCACCCCGGACGGCGCGCCGGCCTTCGACGCCAGCACGCGCGGACTGGTTTCCCGCCTCGACATTCCGGCAATCCAGCCGGGCACGATCGTTCGCGTCAAATACGATCCGGATCAGCCGTCGCGAGTGGCACTCGACATGTGGGATTGCGTCGACGAGTAACCGCCCGCGCGGTCCGCCGCCGCACAGGCGAGCAGGCGGCCTCAGGCCGCGCGCACCCGCAGCGTCAGTCCCTTGAGGAAATTGCGCAGGATCTGGTCGCCGCACAGGCGGAAGTTGCGATGGTCCGGCTGACGGAAAAACGCCGAGAGCTCGGGTTTGGACACCGGAAAGCCGACCGATTCAAAAATCTCGTGCATGTCGACATCCTTCAGCTCGAAGGCGACCCGCAGCTTCTTCAGCACCACATTGTTGCTGACGCGTTTCTCGATCGGCCGCTGCGGCTGACTCGGGTCGCGGCCGCGAAAATGGATGACCAGGCCTTCCAGGAAGCGCGCGAGTACCGGATTGCTGCACTCGATGAAGCCCTCGTCTTCCTCGGCCTTCTTCAGGAAGCCCTGGATGTCGTCCTTGTCGATTTCGAACCCGGGGTCGACCAGATGGATGATCTCGATCAGCTGCTGGTCGCTGAGGTCGAGCATGTAGCGGATGCTGCGCAGTACGTCGTTGTTGATCATCGTGGTTCCTGTGGTGGCGTATGCGCCGGGTGCTGGCGCGCTACGCCGTGATTGCCGATGGCGGCATCTTACCCAGCTGGCGAGCCGCTGGGCCGATTTCGACACCGATCGTCGTCGCCAGGGACGCGTGGCCATCGCCTGGCAGGCCTCGCTCGCAGGCCGTTGCGCGGCGTCAGCTCAATAAACCGGATCGCGGCCTGTGCTACGTTTGCCGCCGACGCTGAAGCTCACGTGTTCGACACGGCGCAGAACGCACCCTTTGCGGCCTGCCGCGTGTAGCTTGGCGAAAATTGCCCCATGTCCTCAGGAGTTCCCCGCATGTCTCGAATTCTCTCCCTGGTGCTGCTCGCGGCGGCACTGACCGCCTGCGGTTCCAACGCGAGCGACGCGCCCGAAGCTGCTGCCGCGCCGGCCGCCGCGCCGGTGACCGCCGCCGCCCCTGCCACCACGGTTGCCGCGGCCCCCGCCATGGGCGAAGCCATCACCGGCAGCGTGCTGGAACGTCTGGATGCGCCCCCTTATGCGTACCTGCGCATCCAGACCGCGAGCGGCGAAATCTGGGCGGCGGTTCCCGCCACCGATATCGCCAATGGTGCAGAAGTCACCGTGTACGAGCCGATGCTGATGTCGAACTTCGAATCCAAGACGCTGCAGCGCACTTTTGACAGCGTCTACTTCGGAATGCTTGACGCCCCGGGCTCCGGCGCTGCGGCTGGGGGCAATCCACACGCTGCGATGGCGCAGCCGACCAAGGTCGATGTCGGCCAGGTCGAAAAAGCCTCCGGCGCCGACGCGCGCACCATCGCCGAGGCCTGGGAGCAGGGAGCAGGCCTGGCTGGCAAGACCATCACCGTGCGTGGCAAGGTGGTGAAGTACAACCCCGGCGTCATGGCGAAAAACTGGATCCACCTGCAGGACGGCAGTGGCGACGTGGCCAAGGGCACCAATGACCTCACGGTCACTTCGCTGGATGAAGCTGCCGTAGGCGACACCATCACCATCACCGGGACAGTCGCCATCGACAAGGATTTCGGCGCCGGCTACCGCTACCCGATCATCGTCGAAGAAGCGAAGGTGGTGAAGGAATAGGGCGCGGCGCCGAGGGGGCGTCGTCGTCCCCGCCGGGTTCCCTGTGGTGTATCGATGGTCTGACTGTAGGTCGCGTTGCCTGCGCCAGCAGGCTACGTGACGCGAGTGCGTGTCACGTAGTCCGCGGCGCGGACTACGTGACCTAACTCGGCACGATCCTGACGCGGTCTTCACCCGCCCCGCTTGATTCCACGCCGATCGTCCCCACTGAAGCGGCCTGCGGCGAAATTGTGCCCGCTTGCCCCTGCGCGGCTGCCCGAAGTGGATTCGGGTAGACTCGCGGCCCCCGCTTTCCCTCACTTTGCCTCGACTCCCCCCATGCTCAACGCCCTTTTGACCCGGATCTTCGGCAGTCGCAACGATCGCGTGATCCGCGGCATGCGCAAGACGGTAGCTCGCATCAACGAGCTCGAACCCAGCTTTCAGGCGCTGAGCGATGAGGAGTTGCGCGGCAAGACCGACGAATTCAAGAAGCGCCTGACCGACGGCCAGACCGTCGACCAGTTGCTGCCGGAGGCCTTCGCCGCGGTGCGCGAGGCAGCCCGGCGCACGCTCGGACTGCGCCACTACGATGTCCAGCTGATCGGCGGCATGGTGCTGCATCAGGGCAAGATTGCCGAAATGCGCACCGGTGAAGGCAAGACCCTGGTGGCGACCTTGCCGGTCTACCTGAACGCACTGCCTGGCAAGGGCGTGCACGTGGTCACCGTCAACGACTATCTGGCCAAGCGCGATGCCGCCTGGATGAGTCCGGTCTACGCCGCGCTGGGCATGAATGTCGGCGTGATCGTTCCGGGCCAGAGCATGGAGTCCAAGCGCCAGTCCTACGCCTGCGACATCACCTACGGCACCAACAACGAATACGGCTTCGACTATCTGCGCTCGAACATGGCGTTCCAGCCGGCCGACCGCCTGCAGCGTGGACTGCACTACGCGATCGTCGACGAGGTCGATTCGATCCTGATCGACGAGGCGCGCACGCCGTTGATCATTTCCGGCCCGGCCGATGAATCCCCCGAGCTGTACCTGAAGATCAATCGCATCGCGCCGCTGCTGAAGCGGCAGAAGACCGAAGAAGACGAGGGCGACTTCTGGGTCGACGAGAAGCAGAAGCAGATCCATCTGTCCGAACAGGGCATGCACAACATCGAGCAGATCCTGGCGCAGAACGACGTCATCAAGCCCGACGAGAGCCTGTACGACGTGCAGAACCTGGCCGTGGTCCACCACCTGAATGCCGCGTTGCGCGCGAACAACCTGTACCAGCGCGATGTCGACTACATCGTCCGCGATGGCGAGGTGGTGATCGTCGACGAGTTCACCGGGCGCACGCTGCCGGGCCGGCGCTGGTCCGACGGTCTGCATCAGGCCATCGAAGCCAAGGAGGCGGTGCCGATCCAGCGCGAGAACCAGACGCTGGCCTCGATCACCTTCCAGAACTACTTCCGCATGTACAAGAAGCTGTCCGGCATGACCGGCACGGCCGACACCGAAGCCTACGAGTTCGAGAGCATCTACGGCCTCGAAGTGATCGTGATCCCGACCCACCGGCCGATGATCCGCAAGGACGCGACCGACCTCGTGTTCCTGACGCGCAAGGACAAGTTCGACGCGATCATCGAGGACATTCGCGATCGCCGCGCCAAGCTGCAACCGGTGCTGGTCGGCACGACTTCGATCGAGACCTCCGAACTGCTCGCCGGACTGCTGAAGAAAGAGGGCATTTCGCACGAAGTGCTGAACGCCAAGCAGCATGAGCGCGAGGCGCACATCGTCGCCCAGGCCGGTCGTCCGGGCGCGGTGACCATCGCCACCAACATGGCCGGTCGCGGTACCGACATCGTGCTGGGCGGCAGCCTGGATGCCGAGCTGCATGGCCTCGGGCCGGACGCGACCGACGCCCAGAAGGACGCCGTGCGCGCCGAATGGAAGCTGCGCCACGAGGAAGTCCTGAAGTCCGGTGGTCTGCACATCATCGGCACCGAACGCCACGAATCGCGCCGCATCGACAACCAGTTGCGCGGTCGTTCCGGTCGTCAGGGCGATCCGGGCTCCAGCCGCTTCTATCTGGCCTTCGAAGACAGCCTGATGCGCATCTTCGCCTCCGATCGTCTGGCCTCGCTGATGCAGCGGCTGGGGATGAAGGAAGGCGAGTCGATCGAGCATCCGCTGGTCAATCGCGCCATCGAGAATGCGCAGCGCAAGGTCGAGGCGCACAACTTCGATATCCGCAAACACCTGCTGGATTTCGACGACGTTGCCAACGATCAGCGCAAGGTGATCTACGAGCAGCGCAACGAGGTCATGGATGCTGCCGATGTCCAGGAAACCCTGGTATCGGTGCGCCAGGACGTGGTGCGTTCGCTGGCACGTCCGCATGTGCCGGAAGAATCGATCGACGAGCAATGGGACCTGGATGGACTCAAGCGCACCTTCGCCGACGAACTCGGGGTCGAGATCGAGCCGCGCAACTGGGTCAAGGATGATCCGGACATCAATTCCGAGGGTCTGGTCGAGAAGGTCATCGAGGCGGTTGATCGCCACTTCCGCGAGCGCGAGGCGGTGATGGGCTCGGAGATCACGCGGATGGCCGAGAAGGCCATCCTGCTGAATGTGCTCGACAGCAGCTGGAAGGACCATCTGGCGCGCATGGACTATCTGCGGCAGGGCATCCATCTGCGCGGTTACGCGCAAAAGCAGCCCAAGCAGGAGTTCAAGCGCGAAGCTTTCGAGCTGTTCCAGCAACTGCTGGAACGGGTCAAGAGCGAGACCATCCGCATGCTGGCGCGGGTACGCGTGCGCAGCGAGAACGATCTCGAAGAGGCCGGGCAGCAGCAGCGTCGCGCGGCGCCGCCGCTGCAGTACCAGCACGCCGATGCCGGCACGCTGGGTGTCGACGACGAGGCGGCGCAGGCGCAGGGTCTGGCACCCTCGGGTTGGGACGCGTCCGAGCAGGGCGGCGTCCACGCCGGCCAAAGCGTACGCGCCGGCGCCAAGGTCGGTCGCAACGATCCATGCCCGTGCGGCTCGGGCAAGAAGTACAAGGCCTGCCACGGCAAACTCGACTGAGCGGTCGATCTGGCCCGCTGGGCCAGATCGCCCCAGGTGAAGGGCATTGATTCCATTGTGGGAGCGGATCTACTCCGCGAGCTTTCGCGGGATAAACCCGCTTCCACGGGTTCGTCGCGCGAATATGCGCGGCGGCAGGGGCGGCCTCGGAACTCCCGCAATTCCACGCGCGAATGCGCGCAACTGCGGGGGCGAACAGGGCTGCTTCCGAGCGAAAGCCAGCCAGCCGTGACTCGCGGAAACTACCGTGGACAGTCCTGACTCCCAACGCGCCCTCGCCGTCGTTGCCGGCGTGCTGGTCGATGCATCTGGCCGCGTGCTGATCGCCCAACGCGCGAGCGGCAGCGAAGCCGGCAAGTGGGAGTTCGCGGGTGGCAAGATCCGGCCCGGCGAGGCCGCTCCGGCGGCGTTGCGTCGTGAGCTTGGCGAAGAACTGGGCGTGACGGTCACCGCCAGCGAGCCGCTCGCCGTGGTGCGCTGGCGCGGCCCACCGCGCGCCTTGAACCTGCACGCTTTCACGGTTCGCCGCTGGCAAGGCGTCGCGCATGCGCACGAACACCAGGCGCTGCGTTGGGTTGCTCCTGCCGAGCTGATCCGCTACCCGATGCCGGCGCCAGACCGGCCGATCCGCGCGCGCCTGGCGCTGCCGCGTCAATATCTGATCACGCCGGAGCCCGCTGGCGACGGGAATGCCTTCGTCGAGCGTTTCGCGCGTGCTATCGACAATCCGGACGTCGGCATGGTCAGTTTGCGCGCAAAGCTGCTGGACGACGCTGCGCTGGCCCGGCTCGCCGAACGCGTGCTCGCACGTGCGCGCCAGCAGCGCCCGGAACTGGTCGTGTTGGTTCATGGCGCGGTCGCCATCGCCATCGAGCTGGGCTTCGACGGCGTGCACCTGTCGGCACGGCAACTGGCGGACTTGCGCCAGCGCCCGATGCCGGAATCGGCCTGGGTGTTGGCATCCTGTCACAGCGCCGCCGAACTGGCGGCAGCGCAGGCGCTCGGGGTCGACGCCGCGACCATCTCGCCGATACGGGCGACCAGCACGCACCCACAGGCCAAGCCGATCGGTTGGCGCCGGCTGGCGAGTTGCTGCCGGCGTACCTGGTTACCGCTTTACGCCCTCGGTGGCGTCGGACCACGCGATCTGCCAGTGGCGCTCAGCGCCGCGGCCCACGGCGTGGCGGGCATACGCGCCCTCTGGCGCCAAAGTCCCGCGGCATCCGACGACTGCAGTTGATCGAGCTGCTGCAGCGCCACCAGCCGCGGTTCCTGCGTTTCCGGACAGGCGCGAAGCCCTTGCTTCGCGCCTGTCATGCCGGTCCTCAGGGCAGTACCAACACCGGTTGACTCAGGTAGTCCAGCAACTTCAGCCGCAGGTCCCGGGCACCCGTGGCGCCGTAGGTGGGTGCCGAGTACACGCGGATCAAGGCGTTGTGCTGGGTGCCAAGGCAGAAACCGGCGAATCCGGAGACGCCGCCGAAGGGGTGCACCGCGTGGTAGCCGCCGACCACCACACCACCGAAGAAGCCGCCGCCGATGCGATCGACGAACTGCGTCGACAGCGTCACGTAGACCTCGCCGTCAGCCGCGCCTCCGGGAACGTTGGCGGCGCCAGTCGGACCGATGGCGACCACGTAGAAGGACGGCGTCAGGTTGATCGAGCGCACGAACTGGTTCGCCTGGGACAGGGTGGCGGTGAAGTCCAGTACCGTTTCATTGACGCCGGGCGACGGCTGCCGGATCAGGCGGATGCGCACCGGTAGCGAGGCGGCGCGACTGGACGCCGGATTGCCGGTGATGATCATGTCCACGCGCTGCTGCTCGTTGGCGGGGTTCTGGAAGTTGAAGCCGGCGAAAGCTTCCTGGCTGCCATCGACCAGGCCGCCGAAGTTCACGCCGCCGTCCATGCGCTGGGTGCCTGGGGTGTTCAGCGTCAGGGCCAGCCCGAAGATGCCCGGCGTCAGGCCGGCGCCGGCGCCGTCTTCGACGACCGCGGTAAAGTAGCCGGCCGGGCAATTGGCAAACGCGGGGGTGGGCAGAGGCAGCGTGAAATTGGCGATTTGAGGCTCATCGGTTCCGCCACCGGTGGCCACCTGCCAGGTCGCGGTCAGGCTCATGCCGGAGAACGCCGAGAATCCGGAAATCAGCACGTGGTAAGTGCCGGCGGAAGGCGTGGCGAAGGTGCACTGCTCGGTCGGGCCGATGGCGAAGGAGCGGCAGTCGTAGACGCTCAGCGTTGGCGGCGAGCCGAAACGCACGTAGAGATCGGGATCGCCGCTGCCGCCGGAGGTGCGGACGACCAGGTTGCTCGCGCCGGACGGGATGGCGATGGTGTAGGCCAGCGAAGCGCCCGTCGCACCTGACAGTCCGCTGACTGCCACGCCATTCTGCAGTTGCGAGTTGCTCACCGGGGCCGTCCAGGTCGCGGTCAGCGTCAAGCCGGAGTACGCGGTGAACCCGTAAATCAGGACGTGATAGGTGCCAGCGCTGGGTGTCGCAAAAAGACACTGCTCGGTGGTCCCGACGACCTCCGAAACGCAGTCATTGGTCGTCGTCGTCGGTGGCGTTCCGAAGCGCACGAACAAGTCCGGGTCGCCACTGCCACCGGCGGTGCGGATGGCCAGATTCGTCGAACCGGCCGGAATGGTGATCGTGAAGCGTGTTTCCGAACCCTGCGCGCCGCTCAGCGCTGCCGTCGGCACGCCGTTCTCCAGAACCGTCGAGGTGCCGCCGCCATCGTCCGGCGTTGCCGGGGTGTTCTCGGCGAAATACTCGTGATTGTCGGCATTCATGACCGCATTGGCGGGATTCGAGATCGCCAGGGCCATGGCATTGGCCTGTCCGTACACGAAGTCGTCGGTACCGCCGAGGATCGTGAAATGACTCATCTCGTGAATCACCGTACCCGCTTTCGAATCGGTGCCGGTCGCCGGGGCGTTCCAGAACGAGCCGCACAGATGAATGCGGTAGGGCTGATTGGGGAACACATAGGCAAAGACGGTGTCGGGATTGGCGATGGTGCAGGTACAGTCGAAGTCGACCGTGGCGGTATCGACGGCGGTGCGAATCAGGTCGAAGTGGCTCTTGGCCGTATTCCAGCGGCTCGCCACGTAGGCGCCAAACCACTTCACGTAGCGCGCACCGTTGCGGTTGTTGCCGAAATAGGTCGCCGCTTCGTTGGCATAGACGCTGGCATTGTTGCGCGCCGCCGTCAGCAGGGTCTGGCGATCGGCAGTGCAACTGGTGAAATTGGTCGGCCCGGAGACCGCATCCGGCGCACTGGCCAGAACTTTCGGATCGGCACGCCCGCTCGCATACACGGACAACGGGTTCGATTGCATCCAGCCGGAGGCGCGCGCCTTGCTGTTGACCGCATAGGCGTCGTTCGAGCGCAAGTCGTAGCGGATCGTGTAGTTGCCGGTGGCGGCGAACGAGTAGTAGCGGGACAGATTGACATCAAAGCCCACGCTCTGGCCGGCCGCCAAGGTCAGGTAGTCCTCCGCCAACGGTGTCCGGCGCTTGGCGACCGGACCCAGATAGGGCGCCGGTTTACCGTCAACCGTCACGCTGAAGAGTGGCGCCGACAGGCCGTCGGTCGGAATCAGGTAGGACAGGACGTGCATGGCCTCCGGATTCGGATTGGTCACCATCACGTGGACAATGACGTCGTCCGAGGGACTGAAGCCGGACTTGTTCGTGCTCAGAGTCACCGCCGCATCGGACAGATTTGGCGGTGCCGCGTACGCAGGAGTTGCGGCCGTGAATGCGGCCACCAGGCCGAGAACCGAGAGTAGCGTTGCGTTTTTCGTCATAACACTGTGAGTCCATGTGACGTGACATTGATGCGTAATGACAGCGTGAACAGGGCCGTGGAGACCGTCTTCGCGCGCCGATTGCAGGCGCGGGAGCTGCTTCGAAGTACCCATGCAACTCTGCAGATCGTCTGCCAGCCCCTTGCAAAACATTGATTCTTATCAGTTACCCGAACACGACAAGCGAGGATCGGGAGCTTCCCGTCAAGGTAGTCCTGTCGCCGACGACTTGCAATCCCCGGGGCCCCTTGATCAGTGAGTGCGCCAGCGCGCCGGACCGGACCGCCGCCGCGATTGGTCGGACGCCAGATGGGGGTAACGGCGGCACGTACGAGCACAGGCCATGATCCGTGGATGCGATGCCGGCCCGCGGTATCGCGCTGGCGTCATCCGGGGATTCCTTGCGCAAGTCTGAACACGTACAGCGCGTCTGTCGGGATGGCCGGCCGAGCTTGATGGCAGTCAATCTGCCGCGACCGCAAAGCACCTACTGTGGCCCCACTGAGTGAACTGCCAGTAGCGAATCGACAGGAGCCATGCATGAGCGTCGTCCAGTGGTCACCCGCGTTTGCGACCGGCGTCAGGGAGATCGATGACCAGCACAAGCGTCTCGTTGACTACATCAACGAGCTGCAGACGCCCGGCGGGCCAGGCAACGGAGGCGTGAGCCGCGTTCTGGAATCGGCGATCGACTACACGCTGTACCACTTCGCCTTCGAGGAGGCGCTGATGGAATCGCGCGGTTATCCCCTGCTCGACGCACACAAGAATGTCCACGACGCCTTCGCCCAGGAACTGCGGGCGCTGAAGGCCCGGTTTGTGGCCGGAACGATGACCGCCGACCAGCTCAGGGAAGCACTGGCACGCTGGTTGTTTGATCACATCAGCCGCGCCGACACCGCTGCTCTGCGTACCCAAGCTCGCTAAATCAGGAAACTGCCATGAACCATTTGATCTGGACTGACGATCTCAATACGGGCATCCCGGTCATCGATGGTCAGCATCGTCAGATCGTGTCCTATATCAATCACTTGCACGATGCTCGCGAAAAGAACGACCGGCAGGCAATCGGCGAGGTCATCAACGATCTCATCGACTACACCCTGTCGCATTTCTCCTTCGAGGAGGAACTGATGCTGGAAGCGGGTTACCCCTTCGCCGGGCCGCACAAGCGGGTGCACGACGTTTTCGTCAAGCGCGTCGCCGAATATCAGTTGCGCTACAAGGCAGGCGAAGACGTGTCCGGGGAGCTGCACGCCCTGTTGATGCGTTGGCTGGTCGGGCACATCAAGAACGACGACGCTGCTTACGCCGCTGCCGTGATGGCGCACACCCACTCGGTGTCGCACCAGAAGGGCGGTTGGCTGGCGCGGACGCTGGGGCGGTTCTTCAAATAGCCCGATAACGACGGTCCGCGTTGCGGACCTGCGCCCGAAGGTCATCGATGCTGCCGCTGTTGCGGATGACGTCATCGGCGCCGGCCAGGCGTGCGGCACGGCTGGCCTGCGCGGCGATCATGGCCTGCGCCAGCTCGGCGCCGATGTCATCGCGCGCCATCAGCAGGCGCTGCTGCAACGCGCCGCTGACGTCGACGACCAATATGCGGTCGACCCAGGCGTAGTCGCCCGATTCCACCAGCAAGGGCACGACCAGGACGACATAGGGACCGCTGGCCAGCTGTACCCTGGTGTGCGCCAGTGCGCGGATCCGCGGGTGCAAGATCGCTTCCAGGCGCAGTTTGGCATGGCGATCGGCGAACACGATTTCACGCAGGGCGCGGCGATCCAGGCTGCCATCGCCGGCGAGGATCGCAGGCCCGAAGGTGGCCGCGATCTCGGCCAGCGCCGAACTGCCGGGAGCGACCACCTCACGGGCAATGAGGTCGGTGTCGACAATGGCCGCGCCGAGTTCGGCGAAGCCGGCAGTGACCGTCGACTTGCCAGACGCGATGCCACCGGTCAGGCCGATGATCCGCATGTCAGAAGGCAAACATGGGCAGCAGGGCGCGCAACTGCGGCGCGAATATCAGGTAGGCGAAGCCGGCTGCTGCGATGAACGGCCCGAACGGCATCGGCACCTGCGAGTCCTGGCCGCGCAGCGCCATCATCGAGCCGCCGACGATGGCACCAACCACCGAGGACATCAGGATGATGGGCAGGATCGAGGCGACGCCAAACCAGGCGCCGAGCGCGCCCAGTAATTTGAAATCGCCGTAGCCCATGCCTTCCTTGCCGGTCAGCAGCTTGAACAACCAGTACACCGACCACAGGCTGAGGTAGCCGACGGCCGCGCCGACGATGGCCTGCCCGGGATTGACGAACAGCGGCGCCAGGCTGAGCAGCAACCCGGCCCACAGCAGCGGCAGGGTCATCCCGTCCGGCAGCAGCTGCGTACGCGCATCGATACCCGACAACGCGATCAGGCACCAGCTCATGCCGACCGCGGCAAATCCCTCAAGACCGATGCCGAAGCGCCAGACGCACAGCGCCGTGGCGACGGCGGTGATCAATTCGACCAGCGGGTACTGCGGGGAAATGCGCAGGCCACAGGCGCGGCAGCGACCGCGCAGGATCAGGTAACTCAGCAGCGGGATATTGTCGTAGGCCTTGATCTGCGTCCCGCACTGCGGACAGCAGGAGCGCTCGACCACCAGCCCGGGCGGTGCCGGGCCGACGTCGGCAGTGGAGTCGCCGAGTATCTCGGCGGCCTCCAGGCGCCAGCGGAATTCGAGCACCGGCGGCAGTCGCAGGATGACGACATTCAGGAAGCTGCCGACGATCAGCCCGACGATGCCGGCCATCGTGATCGCAACAGTCGGCAGCTCCCGCAGCAGTTCTGCCAGTTCGTTCAGACAACCGCCGCCATCTTGAAGATCGGCAGGTACATGCCGACGACCAGGCCGCCGACCATGACACCGATGATCACCATGATGAAGGGTTCGAGCAGGCTGGACAGCGCGTCCACCGCGTTGTTCACTTCCTGCTCGTAGAACTCGGCCGCCTTGATCAACATGGTGTCGAGCGCGCCGGATTCTTCACCGATGGCAGTCATCTGGATGACCATCAGCGGGAACAGGTTGACCTGCTTCATCGCCAGATTCAGCTGATGGCCGACCGAAACGTCTTCCTTGATGCGCCTGGTGGCTTCGTCGTAGATGATGTTGCCGGTGGCGCCGGCAACCGTCTCCAATGCCTCGACCAGCGGCACGCCGGCTTTGAAGGTAATCGCCAGTGTGCGTGCAAAACGGGCAACCGCCGAGTTGTGCAGAATCTGGCCGATGATCGGCAGCTTCAACATCATGCGGTCGATCAGGCGCGCGAAGTTGCGCGACCGGCGCAGCGCCGTGGTGAAGCCGAAAACGCTGCCGAGCAGGACGCCAAGCATCGCCCACCAGTACGACACCATGAAGTCCGATGCGTCGACGATCATGCGGGTGAAGGCTGGCAGATCGGCACCGAAACCCTTGAACAGCGATTCGAACTGCGGCACCACGTAGATCAGGATCACCGCCGACACCAGGATGGCCACGGCGATCACCGCCGCCGGATAGAACAGGGCCTTCTTGATCTTGCCTTTCATCGACTCGATGTTTTCCTTGTAGTCGGCGATGGTGTCGAGCACGATGTCGAGGACACCGGCCGATTCGCCGGCGCGTACCAGGTTGACGAACAATTCGTCGAAGTACTGGGGAAACTTGTTGAGCGATTCCGACAGCGAGGAACCGCCCTCGACATCCGATTTGATCGCCGTCAGCATGTCTTTCAGGCGCGGGTTGTTCTGCCCGCCAGCGATCATTTCGAAGCTCTGCACCAGCGGCACGCCGGCCTTCATCATCGTCGCCAGCTGGCGGCTGATGACGGCAATGTCGCGCGGCTTGATGGCTGCACCGGCGGAGCCGAAGATCGAACGGCGCTTCTGCGCCACCTTGGTGGCGTTGATGCCCTGCTTGCGCAGATTGGCCTTGACCAGATTGGCGTTCTTGCCAAGTTCCTCGCCCTTGAGCTTCTGGCCGCGTTTGTCAGTACCTTCCCAATGAAAGGTCTGCAGTTCGCCGATGCCTCGGTTTACAGGAGCTTTTGCACGCGCAGTGGCGGTGGCCATATTCGTCAATCCTTGGTGACGCGGTTCATTTCAGCGAGCGAGATCATACCAGCCTTGGCTTTGACCAAGGCCGAGCGTCGCAGGTCGGGAATTCCGGAATTGAGCGCCGCATCACCGATCTGCAGCGCATTGCCGCCGCCGAGGATGATTCGCGCGATATTTTCCGAGAGCGGCATCACCTGGTAAATACCGGTGCGGCCCTTGTAACCCTCATTGCAGCCGCCGCAGCCCACCGGCTCGTAGAGCTGCATCGAGGCCATGTCCTCATCGGTAAAACCTTCGGCGATCAGCGCATGCTTGGGTAGCGAGATCGGGCGCTTGCAGTCGTGCAGGCGGCGTGCCAGCCGCTGGGCGATCACCAGTGTCACCGACGAGGTGATGTTGTAAGGCGCAATGCCCATGTTCATCAGGCGCGAGATGGTCTGCGGGGCGTCG
The DNA here is from genome assembly GCA_016717705.1 of Rhodanobacteraceae bacterium. Taxonomy (GTDB): domain Bacteria; phylum Pseudomonadota; class Gammaproteobacteria; order Xanthomonadales; family SZUA-5; genus JADKFD01. Next base: position 80,939 of record JADKFD010000005.1, read on the forward strand.
TTGGTATGCAGCGTCGACAGCACCATGTGTCCGGTCTGGGCGGCCTTGATCGCAATCTCGGCGGTTTCCAGGTCGCGAATCTCGCCGACCATGATGACGTCCGGGTCCTGGCGCAGAAACGAGCGCAGGGCAGCGGCGAAGGTCATGCCGGCCTTGATATTCATCTGCACCTGGTTGATGCCGGAAACACGGATTTCGACCGGGTCTTCCGCGGTCGAGATATTCCGCTCGTCGGTGTTCAGGATATTCAGCGCGGTATACAGGGAAACGGTCTTGCCGCTGCCGGTCGGGCCAGTCACCAGCACCATGCCGTAAGGCCGACCGATGGCGCCGAGGAACAGGCGTTTCTGATCCTCCTCATAGCCGAGCTTGTCGATACCCAGCTTGGCGGCCGAGCCGTCGAGGATACGCAGCACCACCTTTTCGCCGAACAGGGTCGGGCAGGTGCTGACGCGAAAATCGACGGCTTTGGTTTTCGACAGATTGAGCTTGATGCGACCGTCCTGCGGGACGCGTTTCTCGGCGATGTCCAGCGACGACATGACCTTCAGGCGTGCGGCCATGCGCGCGCTCAGCTTGACCGGCGCCGATGCCACCTGCTTCAGGATCCCGTCCATGCGAAAACGCACCCGGTAGACGTTTTCGTAGGGCTCGAAATGGATGTCGGAGGCGCCGCGCTTGATGGCGTCGACCAGCACCTTGTTGATGAAACGAACCACCGGCGTATCGTCGTTGCCGGACACGTCGACACCGCCAGCGGCGGTCGACTCCATGTCGTCGTCGCCGCCCTGAACGTCGAGGTTCTCCAGGCCTTCGGCATCGTCCATGCCCTCGACCGCAGTATCGTTCTGCGACAGCGCCTGTTCGATCAACCGGGTCAGCGTGTTGTCGTCGACGATGATCGGTTCGACCAGTGTCTTCGACTGGAACTTGATTTCTTCCAGGGCGCGGTCATTGGTCGGGTCGGCGATGCCGATGAACATCCGGTTGCCGCGCTTGTACAGCGGCACTGCCCGGTGCTTCTCCATCAGCGCCTGCTCGATCGCCTTGATCGGAGCCTGTTTCAGGTCGATCGACGAGGCGTCGAACAGCGGAACGCCGAATTCCTGACTGGCCGCGGCGGCAGTGACCTTGGGGTCGGCCAGGCCGTTTTCGATCAGGTAGGCGATCAACGACACGCGTTGCTTGGACGAGGCCTCGGAGGCCTTGCGGGCGTCGCTTTCCGACAACGCACCCTCGGCCACCAGACGCCGCGCCACACCCGATAGCCCGGTCAGCGTGGTGCTTTGTACGTTGCTCGCCATAGGATGCACAACCTGATGAGACTTCTGCGGAATGTAGCCCAAGCCCCGGAACTACGGAAGTAGTCGTTTACGTCGAAGCCATCGCCGTCGCCGCCCGGAGCGCGTCTGGCGGTTGCCACTTGCTGCGCCGATCGACATCCGATACGGACGTCTGTATGGCCGTTCGGAGCCTGGAAGACGGTGTCCGCGGCCGGTCTCTTGCTTCGCTTGTTGGCGGCTGTTCAGTTGCGTAAATGGCGCTCGTTCAGCATCTGAGCCTGGCGAAATACCCGGCATTCCTTGAATCAGCATTCGAAATCAACCAGATACCCGCATTTTATTGCGCCGGCGCGACGCCGAAAGATGAACGGGCCGCATATGCCGTTAGTCGCAAATGAATCAATCGGATGACCTTCGGCATTGTCACCGGAACTTTGTTTGCGGCAACCTATCCATGGGTTGGGTCGACAAGACTCGACCCGGTTCACTCCTCCCCCAATGGTGAACCTTCAAAGCAGGGACCGGATCTCCCCAGTCCATCCCTGCGGCCCCCAGGCCCCGAGCGCTTCCCCAACGCTCGGGGCCTTCTCATTTGTGGGCTGCTCCGCGTGTGCGCATTTCGCGCATGCGGGTGAGCGACGCTTCGATCCGGCAGCGCGCTAGCATGGCGCCAGCTTGCAATTGGCGCGCCCGTGTCCATCGATCGATACCTGCTGACAGTGGCGCTGGCGTGGGCCGCGCTGGCGGTATTCCCCGGCGCTTCCGAGCCGTTCAAGGTCGCCGGCGTGGCGCTGGTTGCGGCCTTGCTGGTATTGCGCACAGCCGTCGACATGGCGCGCCTGCCGCGCATGGCCGTGCTCGGCTGCAGCGCGGCCGCACTGCTGGCCGCGTGTTGCGCGCTGGAACCTGCGGTGGCGCTGGTCGGCTCGCTGGCACGGGCGCAGGGCGCACTGATCGCGCTGGCGCTTGGCGTGCTCGCCTGGACCGCCAGCGGCTTGCGCCGGGGCGCTCGCCAGGCGCTCTATCGCCACGCGGCCATCCTCGGTGGATTGCTTGCCAGCTACGCCTTGCTGCAGCGCTTCGGTGTCGATGGCATCAGCTGGACCCATCAGGTGCCGGGACGACCGGCAGCCACGCTCAGCAACGCCACCGCGCTGGCCGGCTGGCTGGTATTGCTGTTGCCGATGAGCGCGGCGCTGGCGCTGGCGGCTGGCGCCCGGCGCGGGTTGTGGTGGGCGTTGACCGGCCTGCAACTCGCGGCGTTGCTGGCTGCCGGCTCGCGCAGCGCACTGCTGGCGCTGCTGGCGGTCGGCGCGGCGCTGTGGCTGTTGCAGGAGTCGCGGCGGCGCCGATATGCCGCGCCCGCCTTGCTGGCGGGACTGGCGCTGCTGATGGCGTTGGCGTTCTGGCGCCCGGCCTCGCTGCAGGATCGCGTGCAACTATGGGGAACCGCGGTGCAGGCGCTGGTGGTCACGGCGCCGCTGGTGGATCTTCATGGTCAACCTGACCCGATACCAGCGCTCCGGCCCTGGATCGGCTTCGGTCCGGACCAGCAGCAGGCGCCATTGGCGGCGGCGCGATCGCCGCTCGGGGGGCGTGCCGAGGCCGCGGGCTGGGAGGCCGACCGGGCGCATCAAGGGCTGCTCGATCGGGCGCTGGAAATGGGCCTGATCGGCGTGCTGAGCGGATTGCTGCTGGTGCTGGCGGTCGCTCGATCGCTGTTGCGCAGCTGGCGTACGGATGACGCGGATCAACGTCGCGAGGCGATTTGCCTGGCGCTTGCGCTGGGCGCCTGGCTGCTGCATCTGCAGGCGGGTTTTGCGCTGACCGGCGATCGCACCCTGGCCTGGGTCTGGATCGGCCTGGCGCTCGGCGGACTGCCCGCGGATGCCCCGTCGGCAGGGCGTCCAGCGATGCGCGGCGGGCTGATCCTGCGCATCGGTCTGGCCCTGCTGCTGGTGATCGGCGGGCTCGCCGCCGGCGGCGTGCTGCCGGATGCCCAACTGCGGCGCCTGGCGCCGGCGCTGGCGGCCGAGCGGGACTTCGTCGACGGTCAGCAGCGCTATGCGCGTGCGCTCGCCGCGGAGCCGCAACGGGCTGCCGTTGAGCTGGTGGCGTCGGCACACGCCTTCGAGAGTGCGGCCCGGCTGCGCCGTTTCGATCGCGATGCAGCCCTGGCCGCGGCCAGTGCCTGGATCGAGGCTGCGGCAAACGGCGCCGGCCCGGCGGCGCTGCAGCAGTCCGAGCGGTGGCTGCAGCGACTGCAGGCGATCGGTGCCGATGAGCAACGGCTGGCCCCGCTGCGCGCGCGGATCGCAGCGGTGCGCGCGGCGCTCGGCCAGCGACCGACCGCCGCGAGTTGACCCGGCGCGCGCTACACGGCACCCTTGCGCCCCCTTTCGCGCGATACCGACCATGGACAGCGCCAACATTGCTTCTGCGCTGACCCGCCAGGCGCGCGAACGGCCGCATCAGATCGCGATTTTCGTGCCCTGCGGCAGTGACATCGCCGGCCGACCGGCGCATACGCACCTGACCTACGCGCAGCTCGACGAGGAATCCGACGCGATTGCCTGCGGCCTGGAGCGCGTCGGCATCGGCCGCGGCGTGCGCACCGTGCTGATGGTGCGCCCCAGCGTCGAGCTGTTCGTGCTGATGTTCGCGCTGTTCAAGGCCGGCGCGGTGCCGGTGCTGGTCGATCCCGGCATCGCCAAGACGGCGCTCAAGCAGTGCCTGACCGAAGCCGAGCCGGCGGCATTCATCGGCATCCCGTTGGCCCACGCGGCGCGCCTCGCCCTGGGCTGGGGCCGCAAGACGGTGCGCACGCTGGTGACGGTCGGCCCGCGCTTCATGTGGGGCGGCCACAGCTATGCGCAGTTGCTGAAGACCGGCCGCGAAGGCAGCGATGCGCGCAAGCGCTGTCCGGCGGTGCTTGCCGATACCCGCGAGGATGACCCGGCGGCGATCCTGTTCACCTCCGGATCGACCGGCGTGCCCAAGGGCGTGGTCTATCAGCACCGCCATTTCATGGCCCAGGTGCAGATGCTGCGCGACGCCTTCGACATCCAGCCGGGCGAGATCGATCTGCCGACCTTTCCGCCTTTCGCCCTGTTCGATCCGGCGCTGGGCATGACCACGGTGATCCCGGAAATGGATCCCACCCGGCCGGCGATGGCCGATCCCGGCAAGCTGATCCAGACCATCCAGGATTTCGGCGTCACCAACCTGTTTGCCTCGCCGGCGTTGGTCAACGCGTTGTCGCGCTGGGGCGCGCCGCGTGGTGTCAAATTGCCGACGCTGAAGCGGGTGATCTCGGCCGGCGCACCGGTGCCGGTGGCGGTGGTCGAGCGCATGCGCAAGCTGCTGCCCGAGGGCGCCTGCCTGTGGACACCCTACGGCGCCACCGAGTGCCTGCCGGTGGCAGCCGTGGAGGGCCGCGAACTCACCGAATACGCGCGCCAGCGCACCGAGCACGGCGCCGGCACGCTGGTCGGGAGGGTGGTAGCGCCCAACCAGGTGCGCATCATCCGCATCAGCGACGAGCCGATCGCGCAATGGAGCGACGATCTGATCGTGCCGACCGGCACCGTCGGCGAGATCACGGTGGTCGGACCAACGGCCACCGAGCGCTACTTCAACCGCCCGGACGCCGATCGCATCGGCAAGATCGCCGATGGGATGCGCACCGCGCATCGCATGGGCGATCTGGGCTATTTCGACGAGGGTGGACGATTGTGGATGTGCGGTCGTCGCTCGCAGCGCGTCGAAAGCGCCAGCGGCACCATCTGCACCGAACAGGTCGAGCCGATCTTCAACGTGCACCCGCAGGTGTTCCGCAGCGCCCTGGTGGGCGTTGGCGCCAAGGGCCAGGAAGAGCCGGTGCTGATCATCGAACTCGAACCCGGCATCAACCGCGAGGAGCACGAGCGCATTCGCGAGGAACTGCTGGCCATCGCCGCCCGCCACACGCACACCCGCGGCATCAGCAAGGTACTGTATTACCCGCGCTTCCCGGTCGACATCCGCCACAACGCCAAGATCGGCCGCGAATACCTGAAGCGCTGGGCCAGCGAGAAACTCGGCGTGGCCGTGCCGCGGGTTGCGATCGGGACGGAGCGGCAGGCGTGAGGGGCGTTGGCCCCGGCAAAGGTGGGGCGTTTTTGTCGCGGGAGGCAAGGGGCGCAAAGAAGCGGTGCAGGCATGCCTGAGGGATGGCTGCGGCTCTTGCGCCCCCATTGCGTTTTGCTCGAGCGTCCTGCGCGCCCTCGCCCGGCTGCCTGCCATCCACGGCCCCGATTCCCAATTTCATCCGAGAAGCCCAGGTGCGCGCCCTAGTCACCGGCGGCGGCGGCTTCCTCGGTAGCGGCATCTGCCGCGCGCTGCGCGCGCAGGGGCATGAAGTGATCGCCTTGCAGCGTTCGCCAGCACCCGCGCTGGCGAAGCTCGGCGTCGATGTACGCAGCGGCGATCTGGGTGATGCCGAAACCGTGGCCAAGGCGGCGATCGCCTGTGATGTGATCTTCCATGTTGCGGCCAAGGCCGGCCACTGGGGTCCGTACCAGGAGTACTTCCGTGCCAACGTTCAAGGCACTCGCAATGTCCTGGCCGCCTGCCAGGCGCATGGCATCGGCAAGCTCGTCTACACCTCGACACCAAGCGTGGTGCACGAGGGCGGCGACCTGGAAGGGGTCGATGAGCGCATGCCCTACGCCAGGCGTTTTCTCGCCCACTATCCGGCAACCAAGGCGATCGCCGAACGCGAGGTGCTGGCCGCCAACGGGCCGGCGCTGGCCACCGTCGCCTTGCGTCCGCATCTGATCTGGGGTCCGGGCGACAATCATCTGCTGCCGCGCATCCTGGAGCGCGCCCGAGCCGGGCGCCTGCGCTTCATCGGCAAGCGCGGCAAACGCATCGACACCACCTATATCGACAATGCCGTCGATGCGCACCTGAAAGCTGCGACCGCGCTGGCGCCTGATTCCCCGGCGGCCGGCAACGCCTATTTCATCTCCAACGGCGAACCGCTGGCCACCGAGGACATGATCAACCGCCTGCTCGGGTGCGCCGGGATGGAGCCCGTCGAGCGACGGATTCCCTTCGGTCTGGCCTATGCAATCGGTGGCCTGCTGGAACTGGTCTACGGCGGTTTGCATCTGCGCGGCGAGCCGATCATGACCCGCTTCGTCGCCGAGCAGCTGGCCACCGCACACTGGTACGACATCAGCGCCGCGCAGCGCGACCTGGGCTATCGGCCACAGGTGTCACTGGCGCAGGGCTTCACGGCGTTGCGCAAGTCCTTGTTCTAATTTGAGACTGGGGCGGGTTATGCCCAAGATCAAAGGCATCGCGCGCAAGCGCGCTCCTGCACATTTGTCGTGGGTCCTCGCAAGCATGCAGGAGCGCGCTTGCGCGCGATCGCCTTCACGCCCGCTTCTTGTGGCAGCGGGTTCAACCCGAGAGCTCTTCTGGTGCTTGCTGCGCGGTCAAGCCCGGCGCGGATCCATCTGGCCCGCGGCCATCAGCCCGAAGGTCAACAGCAAGATGCCGAGCGTCATGGTCGACGCGACCGAGTTTGCGGGAACGGCCGAGGCCGCCAGCGGACCTGCCTGGGTGGCGATTCGCACGTCGTCGATCGAGTAGTTGACGCCACCTTGAACCACCCTGAAGCTGACCGAACGCAATCCGCGGGGGTCGTGAAAACCCAGGAACACACCGGCCGGGTTCCAGGCCATCGGTGGCTGAACAAAGGACTGCGTTCCGCTATTTCCTACCACCCTTGCTTCGATGACATTTCCAGCGGCCGCGACAATGACCCGGCCCGACCAGAATGCCGTGTTGGCCGGGAACTGGGTGAACTCGCCATCGGCGCTCAAGCCGACCGTCAGGCAGGCACTCAGCACACACCAGAGGCCGGTCATGATCTGCGGAGTGCCGACGAAACTGCCATTGCTGAGCTGCAACGGCGAAGGCAGCACGCCAAGCGGAAGCGCATTGAAGGTCTCGGTGACGCTGGGCAAGCCCGCAATGCGCTGCTCGAACTCGACTTCAGTCAATTGCACCGGCTGCGCGATTGCGACCGTGATGTTCATCGCGCCAAGCAGCGCGATGGCGAGTTTCATGACCGATTTCATGCGGCAGTTCCTGTGCGATAGCTGTGAAACGCTGGTGGAATCCTCTTCGCACAGTAGGATGTGTAACGATCGGCAAAGTTCCGCTTTGCCGAGGGAGAGTTCGGGACACTCAATAGCCAATGGTGCCGGCGGACACCTGCGGGCGCCGAGTGGGCGTCCAGCATTCCCATGCCTTACCCGCAGTTTCGCTACCGAATCCCGGCAGCCCGGGCGTTTTCTTCGCTGACAAGGCTCGCGGCCGGCCGGGGGCGCGCCTCCGGCGACTCGGTGTCACCGCCGGACGCACGGAATGGTGGGCCGGGGATAACGCCGAATGTACGGATCTCCCGGTCGGCCCGCTCATCGTCGATCTCGACCCGGTTGCGGCCGGCGGACTTGGCCCGGTACAGCGCCGCATCGGCTCGGCCGAGACAGGGTGACCAGTGCTCTTCCGGGCGCAGCAAGGTCGCGCCGATCGATACGGTGACGGCCGCTCCGTCGGGCGTCTTGAGCCGCGCCTCGACGGTCGCGCGCAGGGTTTCGGTGAGCGCCCGCAACCCTGCTGCATCGGTCGCAGGCAGCAGCAGCACGAACTCCTCGCCGCCGAAACGGTAAAGCCGGCCCACCCGACACAGCAGGCCACGCAGCAACTCGGCGAACGCCACCAGCACACTGTCACCGGCCTCGTGGCCGAAGCGATCGTTGATCCGCTTGAAATGGTCGAAGTCCATGATGGCCAGTGCCGGCGGCATGACTGCGCCAGCGGCGGCTGCCCGCACCTGGGACAACTCCAGTTCCAGCATGCGGCGGTTCCCGGCGCCGGTCAGCGGGTCGATCCAGGCGAGGGTTTCCAGCTGCTGGCGCTGCCGCTCGTATCGGGTGGCGACGACGTGCGCGAACAGTCCCACCAGGGCCGCCGACGCGAGGTAGGACACGCGTTCGAAGGTGCCCGCCAGTTCCTCACCGGCGACGACCATGACGGCCAGCAGCGTGCCGGAGCTCAGCGCCAGCGCCAGGTTTCGCGGCAGCACGAAGAACACGAAGGCGACCGAGGCATAGGTCCAGAGCAGTCCCACGAGCCCGATGGCCTGCGCCGCCGCCACGCAACCGAGGCAGCACACGACGGCCACGATGCGGATCCCCGATTCGCTGCGGCCGGTCAGCAGCGCGTGGCTGGCCGGCAGCGCGATACCCACAACGATCAGCAGATCGAGCAGCCCGATCGCAAGATTGCCCACGGCGAAGCGGTAGATCGAAAAGGGCAGAATCCACATCATGGCGAAGCCGACGCACAGCGTCGTGATGGTCAGCCGCAGGTCGCCGCGCAGGCGGTCGCGGATGCGCTTGACCCACCGTCTGCCGAGCGGCATCCAGGTCCTGTCCACGCGTGTCGGTCTCCTCCCGAGACGTCAGCATGGTAAGCCATCCTCGGTGCGCGGCGGTAGACGACAGCGTCAAGGCGTAGAAGTTCAGCGCAGCTCGGGCAACGTCTTCGCCGACCTTGGACTGCCAGACGCCGAGAAACTGAAGATCAAGACCGGTCTGGTGATCGAGATCAGGAAGGCGATGCGCGCCCTCGGACTGAATCAACAAGAGGCGGCGAAGCGCATGGGCATCCCGCAACCGAAGGTGTCTGCCATGATGCGCGGCGACTTCACCAACCTGTCCGAGCGCAAGCTGATGGACTGCTTGAACCGCCTGGGCTACGACATCGAAATCAAGGTGCGGCCGTCGCCCGAGCCGATCGGGCAGCTCAGACCCTCTGAACAAGTTCTGCGAGCCGCGTTGTGACCCACCTGCAGCCGAGGACCGGAACGACGCGGCAGGCAAAAGGGGCCACAACCCTGAAAAGGCTGAACGGCCTCAGCTGCGTCTGACACCTGACCAGAGCGCAGGCTATGGCCTTCGGTGTCATCCTTGCTGGCGTCCGTTTCAGCCCTGGCCGCAGAACTTGTTCAGAGGGTCCCTGACGCTTGCTGCGGTTTGACTGGCGGCGTCGCCACCGATCGAAGCTGGAAACCCGGCCAAGGCGGATTCCCGGGCAAGGTGGATTCAGCAGCCATCCTTCGGCGCACGGGACCCGCAATGCCAGGTGAACCATGCGCGGGTTCAACCCGCGATCGGTGTCACCGCGCCGCCCGCAGGCGCGCCCGTGCCGCAGACAACAGCGCCAGGGAATACAGCCGGTGAAAACCGAGCAAGGCGCGAAAGCCGAATCCCAGCGCCGGCTTGCCGCTGCGCGGATGAGGGCGCGGCACCACCGCCGAGCCGAAGTACAACCGCGTGCGGCCGCTCTCCAGCGGCGTGACCATCAGCCACGAGCGCGTGCGGCCGTAGAGATCGGTCAGGAGCAACTGATCCGGGGCGCGTGCTTCCACGCGCCACGCGGCGAATTCGTCGATGCGGCCCGCCGCCAGCTCGGCCGCCTGGGCATCGCTCGAGGGTCGCGAGATAGTCCATTTGAGGATCAGGCGTTCCAGCCGGAACAGCCAGCTGGTGTAGAACGCGGTCACGAACTGTGCGTGTGTGGCCGCGGATGCAAGCTCGGTGGCGTAGCAGTCGGTATGCGCCCCGACGCCCTGGTAGCGGGCGAGCAGGGCGCTGGCGGGTAGCGGGGATGGGTTGATGGTGGACATTCGCTGGCCCTGCAGGAACTGGGCGACGATCATGACCCCGATCGGTCGCGCCAGGTCGGCTTCGATGGCGATGTCGACCGGAAGCGCGGCTGCCGCTTGAGGGTACCGCGGCCTCAGCGCGCGGAGCCCTCGCAAATGCCGCGGGCGCATGCCCGCACCTGGTCGAGAAACGCGGCGTCGAAGCTCTGCGGTCCGCCCTCGCCCGGTCGTTGCAGCACATGCGCCAGGCCAACTTGCCAGCCGCTGACCGCGTCATCGCAGCAAGGACCGCAAGCGCTGCACCACCCATGCTGCATCCACGTCCCGAGTGCTGCTGCACTCGGTATCGACGCAGTACTGATCCGGCAGCAGCAAGGGCACGCCGTCGAAGCTGGCTTGCGGCTGCGGCTTTGCGCGAAAGCTGCTCTGGACCTGCTGGAGGAGTGTCGTCATCTCGCCCGCATCAGCGTAGCCGCGCTTGAACGCGGTGGCCAGTTCGTCGCTGGCATGCTGCCATTGCAGCAGCGCCGGTACCCAGGACTCCTTCAGCGCGCGGCGTGCGACCGCACGGTCGCCACCCAGCGCGTAGACCACATCGCCGACCAGCACACCATCCAGGCCGCGCGTCTGTTCGAATGGCCAGATGCGGCTGACGGCGCTGTCGCTGCCGCGCTGGCCGCTGATCCAGGGTCGCGGCGGTGTGCCGACGGGGAGGTTGGCATCGAGGTCGGCACCGCCCAGACCCGCCTGCAACTGCGCGATGCGCTGTGCCCGCGCCAGTTGCGGGTGGCGCTGCTGTGCCAACTGCAGCTGGCTCAAGCCTGCCCTGGCCTGGCGTGCGCGCAACAAGTGGAAGGCGAGCACGTCGGCCGCACCGTCCGAGCGCGCCAGCGGGTCCGGCGCGCGGTCGACGAAGGCCTGCACCATCTGCAAAACCTCGTCGGGCGCCTCGCGGCGCGCCTGCGCGGCGAGGCTGCGGCGCAGTTCGTAAGGCACATCGTCGCGCCACAAGCGTTGCCATTGCGGGTCGGCGAGCAGCGCCCGCAGACCCTGCCTGGCGGCGGCCGGAGCGAGTGCGTCAATTGCCTTCAGTGCCCCGCGAAAGCGCTGCTGCAGTTCGATGAGCTTGGCCAACGCCGCCGCGTCGGAGGGCGCCGGGCATTGCGTCGGCGGCGCCAGATGGCGGCTGAATGCGCGCAAGCCCTCGACCAGCGCCAGCGCACTGGCGGGCTGCAAGCGTCGCTGGCCGCCGCGGCAATTCGCGTCGGCGGCAAAATCGCATTCGAATTCCGGCAACGGCAGTCGCACGCCGAGAAAATCGAACCAAGTCCCCGGGCCTGCTCGCAAAGCCTGCTGCACACGCAGCCAGGCTTGCTCGACGACGATGCGCGGGTGGCGCTGATCCAGCAGCTGCTGCAGACCGTAGGGAGAACTGCTGCAACCGTCCAGATGCGCCTTCCAGCCTTGGCGCAGCATCCACGTCAGCTCGTCATCCTTGCCGCGGGTGGCTGCCACCAATTCGATTTCCGGGATCCGCCAGATGATCGGCGCCGGTTCGCCCAGCGTGCGGCGGGACGCCGTGCACTCGGTGCGGCTCGGGTTGTAGACCGGATCGATCGCCAACGCCGGCCACTGCGCCGGAGCCGCCACACTGCCGGTGCGCAGCCAGGAGCGCAGCAGCGGCGCGCAGTCGACGGCGCACAGGCGCGAATCCAATGCCCAGGCGCGGCGCGCGCTGGCCAGCGCCAGCGGCAACTGACCCGCCTTCAGCTGCGCGCGTGCCAGCAGGCTCTGCCACGGCGCTTGTGCCGCCAGCGTCGGCACGCGTTGGTGCAAGCTCTCCAGCGCCGGCAGCACCTCGTCGAGGCGCGATTCGAACACCGAGTCGGAAACGAAAGCGCGGTAGAGCTGGGGCTGTTCGCCGCCACCAGTCCACGCCTGCGGCATGCTGCCGAGCAGCGTGATCTCCTGCTGCGGCGTGGCGGTCAACCAGCGCTCGAGAAAGCGCGGCAAAGGCTCCCGCGCACGTTTCGATGCCTGCAGGGCAAGGTCGAAGCGACGGGTCGCCGCGGCGCGCAGATCGGACTGGTCAACGGCCTGCGCCGGAAGCTTGACGCCGAGCGCGGACAGCGAGGTGAGCAGCGCCGCGACGATCGCGCACCAGCCAACCGGGCGTAGCGCGCTGCGCAAACCGTTCAGCACCGGTGGAGGCGAGGCATGGCGCGTTGGACTGGACATGGTTGTGTTGGATGCTGGTTTGGCCACACACGGTTTCGAGCACGGCGTTCTTCGTTGCCCCGCAGCAGCGGATTGACCGCCCGCAAGGCTACGCGAGCCCCGTGAATCGTACCGATTGTAACCGCGCCTGCCGGTCAGTCGACAGCAGGACTGCTCGCACCGAATTTCCCCTAAGCCATTGAAAGTAGGTCACGTTGTCTGCGCAGCAGACTACGTGACTCTCGGCAGTGTCACGTAGGCCGCTGCGCGGCCAACGTGACCTGCGTCCGGCGCCGATCGGAACCGCTTGAAGCTCAGAGGATCGGCACGCGCTGCGCCTGCGCTGTGCCACACAGCTCGACGCGCAGAGTGTCGTCCGGGTTCAGCAAACGGGCGACGATCTCGTCGACGAAGACATTGCCGTCGGCGCTGAGGCGGATCTGCCGATGCACATCGCTGACGCCGTCGAAGCTGCCGTCGGGCAGATAGCGCAGAAACTGCATGCGCGCCTCATAGCGCTGGGTGGCACGATTGAAGCGCCACACGCCGTAGCCTGGCCCGCGCGTGCCGGGCGGCGGCGAGCCGGTTTCGGTCAACGTACCGCCGAGGTGGAACTGGTTCATGCCGCGCAACTGCTGGCGGGGTCCGCCGGCGCACGGGCCGATCTCGATGCGCGAGCTCCACAGCCCGATGCGGTTGGTCTCGGCTTGCAGGCGTTCTTCGAGGATCGCCTGCGGGGTTCTGGGCCGGCCGTGCGGACACCAGCGCGCAGGCAAGGTGCGGCCAGACGGCGGTCAACAGCGGTTTCATGGTCGTCTCCTCATGCGATTGAATGGGTCGGTGCATCACCCGCGAGAGGGTGCATGCCTGCGCGTCCCAGGCCACGACAGCGTGGCCTGCACAAGGTGTTACGTTTTTGCCGCTGCGGATTACATCGGCGCTGGCGTGGAGCAGCCGATCAGCTGCGTAACGCGCTATTGAAGCGCTCTACTTCCGCCATTGCGTGGGCGCGATCGGTGCCTTCCCAGAGATCGAGCGCGCGCTCGCCGCCGACCACCAGGCGTGCGTGGAAGTACGGATCGCCGTCGCTGTCGCGGGTTTCCACCAGTTCTGCGTGCACGCTGTCGCGCTGACCCAGCTGGCGCTCGACCACGCGCAGCAGGTAGCGCTTGCGGATCTGCACCCGGCCGCGACTGCGCACCTCGACGTCGACCAGCGGGTGCCCCAAGACCCAGGCCGAGATGCTGATCCCGGCAAACCAGAACAGGCACAACACGCCCGCCATCAGCAGTGGCGAGGTGCCCGCCGGCGCACCGTCGCGCAGAAACAGCCAGGTGAAGGCCAGCAACATCGCCATCCAGCAGGCCATGAAGCCCCACAGGAACACGGCCTTGCGGTTGCGGAAAGTCTGCGGCACGGCGTCAGTCTGGCAGCGAAATGCGGCGATTCGATGAACGCGCTGCTGAACTCCGCTGCACAGGGCGAAGTCGAGCCAGGTCGGCGCCGCCCGCTCCGGCTGGTCAGTGCTCCCCGGTGAACGCGCATTCGCGCGTACACCGGGCTACCTCAGACTGGCGTTGAGCTTGTCCAGTGCGGTGCCACCCGGGCACAGGTCCGCAGTGCCGAGCTTGTTCAGCGGCGTCTCCACGGTGCCGAGGTGCTGGTGGAAATCGCGCGCGTCGGGATCGACATACAGCAAGCCGGTGACCACTTCGCCCTGCGCCTGATGGCGGGCGATGAAGTTCATCGCGCCGATGCGGTCGCGCGGATCGTAGTCGGGATCGGTCTTGCGCAGGCGCAGGACCGAGCCATCGTGCTGGGCGACTTCGATCAGGCTGCCGTCATCCGGTTGGGTCGCCTCGATCGGGTTGCGATGCTCGATGACGTCGAGGAAGTTGACCGAGTCGTTGTGCTCGCGCACGTAGTCGTAGCTCTTGGTGCTGCCGGCGTGGTTGTTGAAGGCCACGCAGGGGCTGATGACGTCGATGAAGGCGGCGCCGCGGTGATGGATGGCGGCCTTGATCAGCGGCACCAGCTGGGTCTTGTCGCCGGAGAAACTGCGCGCCACGTAGCTGGCGCCGAGCTGCAGCGCCAGGCTCACCAGATCGATGGGACTGTCGGTATTGACCACACCTTTCTTGCTCTTGCTGCCGGCATCGGCGGTGGCCGAGAACTGGCCCTTGGTCAGGCCATAGACGCCGTTGTTCTCGACGATGTAGACCATGTTGACGCCGCGGCGCATGCAGTGGACGAACTGGCCGATGCCGATCGAGGCCGAGTCGCCGTCGCCGGAGACGCCCATGTACAACAACTCGCTGTTGGCCAGGTAAGCGCCGGTGAGCACCGAAGGCATGCGCCCGTGCACGGTGTTGAAGCCGTGCGACTGACCGAGGAAATAGTCGGGCGTCTTCGACGAGCAGCCGATGCCGCTGAGCTTGGCCACGCGGTGCGGCTCGATATCGAGTTCCCAGCAAGCCTGGATGATCGACGCCGAGATCGAGTCGTGCCCGCAACCGGCGCACAGCGTGCTGATGCGGCCCTCGTAATCGCGGCGGGTGAAGCCGACCTTGTTCGGCTTCAGGCTCGGGTGGTGCAGTTTGGGTTTGGCGAGGTAGGTCATGGGCGGAGCCGGGCAGAAATGAAGTAGGTCACGTTGTCCGCACCGCGGACTACGTGACACGAGCCATCCCGATGCCGCGTAATTGCGCATGTGCCGCGGGCGAAAGCGTCACGTAGGCCCTGCGGGCCAACGTGACCTACGATCAAATGCGCGCTCACGCCGCCCTCCCTTCCAGATCCGCAATCCGATCCAGATGGTCGCGGATCGCGCGGCTGATGAAGCGTGCGGTGATCGGGGTGCCGTCGTAGTGCAGGATCGGCTGGATGTGTGCGGGGTTGAGGCCGTACTCGTTGATCAGCAGGGTGCGCAACTGGGCGTCGCGGTTCTGCTCGACGAGGAACACATGGTCGTGCGCGAGCACGAAATCGCGCACCGATTCGGGGAACGGGTAAGCGCGGATGCGCATCAGGTCGATGCCCAGGCCTTCGCTGGCCAGGCGCTGCGCCGACTCGTGCATGGCCGGGCTGGTCGAGCCGTAGAAGAGCACGCCGACGCGCGTCGGCTGCCGCGCCGAAGTGACCACCGGCTGCGGCACCAGGCCGCGCGCGGTGACGAACTTGCGCACCAGACGGTGCACGTTTTCCAGGTAGTCCGGGCCGCGCTCGGAATAGCCGGCGTCGACGTTCTTGGTGGTGCCGCGGGTGAAGAAGGCGCCGCGCTTGGGATGGGTGCCGGGATAGGTGCGGAACGGGATGCCGTCGCCGTCGACGTCGCGATAGCGACCGAAGGGCCGGCCGGATTCCAGTTCCTCGAAGTCGAGCACCTTGCCGCGGTCGTACTGGCGCTGCTCGTCCCATGCGAAGGGCTTGCACAGACGCTGGTTCATGCCGATGTCCAGATCGAGCATCACGAACACCGGCGTCTGCAGGCGGTCGGCGAGATCCAGCGCCGCAGCGGACTGTTCGAAGGCTTCGAAGGGATCTTCCGGGAACAGCAGCACATGCTTGGTGTCGCCGTGCGAGGCGTAGGCGCAGGCGAGCACGTCGGCCTGCTGCGTGCGCGTGGGCATGCCGGTGGACGGGCCGCCGCGCTGCACGTTGATGATGGTCGCCGGGATCTCGGCGAAGTGCGCCAGGCCGATGAACTCGGTCATCAGCGACACGCCGGGGCCGCTGGTCGCGGTGAAGGCGCGTGAGCCGTTCCAGCCGGCGCCGACGACCATGCCGATCGAGGCGATCTCGTCTTCGGCCTGCAC
The DNA here is from genome assembly GCA_016717705.1 of Rhodanobacteraceae bacterium. Classification (GTDB taxonomy): domain Bacteria; phylum Pseudomonadota; class Gammaproteobacteria; order Xanthomonadales; family SZUA-5; genus JADKFD01. Next base: position 96,979 of record JADKFD010000005.1, read on the forward strand.
GATGGCGTACTTCTTTTCGCCTTCCGCAGTGGTGCGGAACTTGCGAGCGTATTTCTCGAAGGCTTCGGCGACCGAGGTCGACGGCGTGATCGGATACCAGGCGCACACGGTGGCGCCGCCGTACACACAGCCCAGGCCCGCCGCGGTGTTGCCGTCGACGAAGATGCGGTCGCCGACATTGTCGGCACGGCGCACCTTGAGGCCGATCGGCTGCAGGTTGTCCGCCGCCCACTGGCGGCCGAGGCGGAAGGCATCGATGTTCGGCTGCGCCAGTTGCGGCTTGCCCTGGTACTGCTCGGCCAGCAGTTTCTCGACCACGTCCGGCTCGATGCCGAGCAGCGTCGACAAACCGCCGAGGTAGAGCACGTTCTTCAGCAACTGGCGCTGGCGCGGATCGTTGTAGTGCTTCACGCACAACATCGTCAGCGGCATGCCGATGACCTGGATGTCCTCACGGAAGGCCGACGGCGGCAGCGGTTTGGTCGAATCGTAGAACAGGTATCCGCCGGATTCGATCTCGGCGACATCGGTGGCCCAGGTCTGCGGATTCATCGCCACCATCAGATCGACACCCCCGCGCCGCCCCAGATGCCCGGCCTCGCTGACGCGCACCTCGTACCAGGTCGGCAGGCCCTGGATGTTCGACGGAAAGATGTTGCGCGGGCTCACCGGCACACCCATGCGCAAGATCGCCTTGGCGAACAACTCATTCGCCGACGCCGATCCCGAGCCGTTGACGTTGGCGAATTTGATGACGAAGTCGTTGGTGGCTTGGATCATGGGCGGTCGGATTGGCGCAGGATTGGTGACGTTGGGTCCGGGACCGGGACGCAGGGACCGGGCAAAGGAAAGGCAAGATGAGTCGGATCGGCAAAGGGCAGGGCGCGCGCCGGCGGGAGCCGGAACTTCGGGTTTTGCGGCGTCCCGCTGCGGGTCCCGGGTCCTCGGCTTCGGCAAAGAAGCCCTCACGCCGCCACCTTCAACGGCAGCCCCGCGCCCGAGCGACACCCCGGCCCCGCATGGGTCATCTCCAGCAGGAATTTCTGCATGTCCCAGGCGCCGGTGGGGCAGCGTTCGGCGCACAGGCCGCAGTGCAGGCAAAGATCCTCGTCCTTGACCATCGCGCGATTGGTTTTCAGGCCGTCGGCGACATACAGGTCCTGGGTCAGGTTGAGCGCCGGCGCGGTCAGGCGCTGGCGCAGGTCGGCTTCCTCGCCGTTGGCGACGAAGCTGATGCAGTCCATCGGGCAGATGTCGACGCAGGCATCGCACTCGATGCACTTGTCCAGCGTGAATACCGTCTGCACATCGCAATTGAGGCAGCGTTCGGCTTCCTTCATCGCCAGGTCATGGTCGAAACCGAGTTCGACCTCGACCTTGATGTTGTTCAACGTCAACGCCGCCGGCGCCCACGGCACCTTGTTGCGTGCGGCGTTGGTGATGTCGTTGCCATAGCTCCACTCGTGGATGCCCATCTTCTGCGAGATCATCACGGTGGCCGGCAGCGGCCGATCCTGGATGTCCTCGCCATTGAGCATCTTGTCGATGCTGACGGCGGCTTCGTGGCCGTGAGCGACGGCCCAGATGATGTTCTTCGGGCCGAAGGCGGCGTCGCCGCCGAAGAAGACTTTCGGCACGGTCGACTGGTGGGTTTTCGGATCCAGCTTGGGCAAGCCCCAGCGATCGAATTCGATGCCAGTCTCGCGCTCGATCCACGGGAAGGCGTTCTCCTGACCGACCGCGATCAGCACCTCGTCGCAATCGATCTCGACGTCGGGTTCGCCGGTCGGCAGCAATTGGCGTCGGCCGTTGGCGTCGATCTCGGGGCGCACCTTCTGGAACTGCATGGCGCACAGCTGGCCTTCGATGTGGATGAAGGCGACCGGCACCAGATAATTGCGGATCGGGATGCCCTCGTGTTGCGCATCCTCCTTCTCCCACGGCGAGGCCTTCATCTCGTCGAAGCCCGAGCGCACCACCACGGTGACCGACTCGCCGCCCATGCGCCGCGCCGAGCGGCAGCAGTCCATCGCGGTGTTGCCGCCGCCGAGCACGATGACGCGCCGGCCGACCTGGTGGATGTGGCCGAAGGACACCGAGGCCAGCCAGTCGATGCCGATATGGATGTGCGCGGCAGCCTCGACACGCCCGGGAATGTCGAGGTCGCGACCGCGCGGCGCGCCGCAGCCGACGAAGATGGCGTCATGGCCCTGCGTCAACAGCTCGCGCATCGATTCGATGCGCTGGCCGGAGCGGAACTCGACGCCGAGATTCATGATGTAACCGACTTCCTCGTCGATCACCGACTCGGGCAGGCGGAAGCGCGGAATCTGCGTGCGGATGAAACCGCCGGCCTTGGCCTCGCCGTCGTACACGATGACTTCATAGCCGAGCGCCGCAAGATCGCGGGCCACGGTCAGCGACGCCGGACCCGCGCCGACGCAGACCACGCGCTTGCCGTTGCGCTGCTTTTGGGGGGCGGCGGCATCAGTGTGCTGACGTCGCCCTTGGTGTCGGCGGCCACGCGCTTCAGGCGGCAGATGGCGACCGGCTCTGGCGTGTGCCCGGCGGTCTCCTCGACGCGACCGCGACGGCATGCGGGCTCGCACGGACGATCGCAGGTGCGGCCGAGCACGCCCGGGAACACGTTGGATTTCCAGTTGACCATGTACGCATCGGCCGGACGCCCAGCCGCGATCAGGCGGATGTATTCGGGCACCGGCGTGTGCGCCGGGCAAGCCCATTGGCAATCGACCACCTTGTGAAAGTAGTCCGGTTGACGGATGTCCGTCGACTGCATCACGACCTCCTGAAGGTCCAGCGGCGCGCCCCTTCGCGCGCAGCGCGGCGGAGTCTACTCCGTTCGAGTTTTTCCGCACGTGCACGCGGGTGGATTCGAGAATGGCAGAAATCAGGGGCGCGAATGCTGATCGTGCGCAAGTGGGCAGCTGCTGCTCTTCCAGCGCAGCTCAGTAGAACGTCATCGACGCCGCATTCAACAGCCCGACCGCAATCGAACTGGTCGCGACGAAACTGGCGGCGGCCTGCTCGCCGCGGGCGATGCGCTCGGGCAGACCCTTGAGCACCAGTCGCAGCGCCAGGAAGGTGAGCACCTGGATGATCAGCGCCACCAGACCCCACAAGACGCAATCGAGCAGTCCGATGGCATTGGTGATGGCCCCGTGCAAAGGCAGCGCGAAGCCCAGCAGTGAGCCGCCAAGCGCGGTGGCCGCGGCATTGTTGTTGAGGCGGATCAGCGTGAACTCATGTTGTGGCGTCAGCCGCGTGTAGACCAGCAGGTACAGCAAGGTCAGCCCCATGGCCACGCCGAAGTAGGCGAGGAAGGCGGGCAGGCCCTGTAGCGAGGTTTCGGCCGATTGCCACATGGCGCCTCCTTGGTTTCGGGATCGGCGGGAGCATAGCGGTTGGGTGAGGTGTGCTACGCCGGGCTCCCGCCGACGCCTTGGTGTAGATTTCGGCGAATGCCAGCTTCTGGAAACGCCTGACGTGCAGCCCGTCCGCCTGTTTGATGCCGTCCGCGTGCAGCAGCCGTATCGGGCGGCCATCGATGCGGCGATCACGGCGGTGCTCGATTCCGGGTGCTTCGTGCTCGGGCCGGCGGTGGCGGATTTCGAAGCGAGTTTTGCGCAGTACTGCGGTGTTGCCCATGGCATTGGCGTCGGCAACGGCAGCGACGCGCTGGAGCTGGCCTTGCGCGCGCTCGACGTGGGCGTGGGGTCGAGCGTGGTGACGGTGGCGAATGCCGGCGGCTATGCCACCAGCGCGATTCGCGCTTGCGGCGGAGAGCCGGTCTACGTCGATATCGACCCGGACACCTTGCTGGTCGACTGCAGCGCCCTGAGTGCAGCGCTGTCCCGGCGACCGGCGGCGCTGATCGTCACCCATCTCTACGGCCAGTTGGCGCCGATCACGCGCATCGTCGCCGATTGCGCGGCGCGCGGCGTGCCCGTCATCGAGGATTGCGCCCAGGCTCACGGCGCGGCGCGGGGCGGCCGGCGTGCCGGCAGCTTTGGCGATGTCGGCTGTTTCAGCTTCTATCCGACCAAGAACCTCGGGGCGCTCGGCGACGCTGGCGCGCTGGTCACCGACGACGCCGAGCTTGCCGCACGACTGCGCGCGCTGCGGCAGTACGGCTGGACACGCAAATACGTCAACCAACTGGCGCACGGCCGCAATTCGCGGCTCGACGAACTGCAGGCGGCGCTGTTGTCGATCAAGTTGCCGCAGCTCGATGACGACAACCAGCGCCGGCGCGAGATCGTGCGCCGCTATGACGCTGGCATCCGCCATCCGGAGATTTGGCCGCTTCTGGGCCGCGGCGGCGGCGATGACGTCGGGCACCTGTACGTGCTGCGCTGCGCCCGTCGATCTGCGCTGCAGGCGCACCTGAGCTCGCGGGGGATCGACAGTGATGTGCACTATCCGCAGCCGGACCATCTGCAGCCCGCGTGGCGCGCCGCGTTGCCGCGCTCGTTGCCGGCAACCGAGGCTGCGGCAGCCGAGGTCCTGAGCCTGCCCTGTCATCCCGCACTCACCGACGAGGAGCTCGCGCGTGTCATCGACGCCGTCAACTCCTTTCACTGAATGCAGCGTGGTGATTCCGGTGTTTCGCAACGCCGAAAATGTGCCGGCGCTGCTGCAGCGGCTTGCCGAACTGCACGCCCGCGTGCCCGGCGGCATCGAGGTGATCTGCGTCGTCGATGGCAGCCCGGACGATTCGCATGCGCGTCTCGCGCAGGGGCTGCCGCTGCAGCCCTACGCCTCACAACTGCTGTCGCTGTCGCGCAATTTCGGCTCCTTTGCCGCCATTCGCGAGGGCCTGGTTCAGGTGCGCACCGAGCACTGCGCGGTGATGGCGGCTGATCTGCAGGAGCCGATCGAACTGATCGAGCAGTTCTTCACCTGGCTGCGCAGCGACCGTGCCGATGTCGTGGTTGGCCATCGTGCCGGGCGCCAGGATGCGCTGGTCGACCGGCTGGCCTCGGGCCTGTTCTGGTGGAGCTACCGCAAGCTGGTGCAGCGCGAATTGCCGCCGGGCGGCATCGACGTGTTCGGCTGCAACCGCGCATTTCGCGCGCATCTGTTGCGCTTCAGCGAGGCGCACACCTCGCTGGTCGGGCAGATCCTGTGGCTGGGTTTTCGCCGCGTGGCCTTGCCCTACGTGCGCCAGGCGCGCGAAATCGGCCGCAGCGCCTGGACCCTGGGGCGCAAGCTGAAATATCTGTCCGACAGCGTGTTCGCCTTCTCCGACTTGCCGATCCGCCTGTTCACCCTGATTGGCGGCGCCGGCGTGCTGTTGTCGATGTTCTTTGCCGTGGTCGTGCTCGTCGCCCGGCTGAGCGGCGCGGTTGCCGTCCCCGGCTACGCGGCGACGGTGCTGACCATCCTGTTCTTCGCCGGCATCAATCTGCTCGGCCTTGGCATCATCGGCTCCTACGTCTGGCGCGCCTACGAAAACACCAAGGCACGTCCGCTGGCGGTGGTGATGCAGGCGCAGCGGTTTGCGGGTATCGCGCGGGAGGACACCGGCGAGGCTGCTCCTGTGGGAGCGGGTTTATCCCGCGATCTTTGGCCCCGGATCGCGGGATAAACCCGCTCCCACCAGAGCCCGTTGACCGCTTCCCTTTTCCTTTTTCCCTTTTCCTTTTTCCCGAAGTGATGACCACCCACATCCACCCGCAAGCCCTCTGCGAAAGCACCCACATCGGCAGCGGCACGCGCATCTGGGCCTTCGCCCACGTGTTGCCGGGCGCGCGCATCGGTGCCGACTGCAATATCTGCGACGGGGTGTTCATCGAAAACGACGTCATCGTCGGCGATCGGGTGACGGTCAAGTGCGGCGTGCAGCTGTGGGATGGCGTGCGCCTGGACGACGATGTCTTCGTCGGCCCGAATGCGACCTTCAGCAACGACCGCTTTCCACGCAGCCGTCAGCGACCTGCCGCTTTTCTTGAGACACGCGTGCAGCGCGGCGCCTCGATCGGGGCCAACGCCACGCTGCTGCCGGGAATCACTGTCGGCGCCGGTGCCATGGTCGGCGCCGGTGCCGTGGTGTTGCGCTCGGTACCGGCCAACGCGATCGTGGTCGGCAATCCGGCGCGCATCGTCGGCTACACGCACACCGACGAGGTCGCCGTCGCTGCCGAAGCAGCTGCGACGTCGGCGCTGGCGCCATCGCGCGTGCGCGGTGTCGAACTCAGGCGCTTGACCCAGGCGATCGACATGCGTGGCTCGCTGGTCGCCTGCGAGGCGGGTCAGGAATTGCCCTTCGTGCCGCAGCGCTGCTTTCTGGTCTACGCGGTGCCCAGCGCCGAGGTGCGCGGCGAGCACGCGCATCGGACTTGCGCGCAGTTCCTGGTGTGCGTGCATGGTCAGGTGTCGGCGCTGGTCGACGATGGCCAACAGCGCGCCGAATATCGGCTCGACCGACCCGATATCGGCCTTTACGTGCCGCCGATGATCTGGGGCACGCAGTACCGCTACTCGGCCGATGCCGTGTTGCTGGTGCTGGCCGCGCGGCCCTACGATGCCGGCGACTACATCCGCGACTATGCGCAGTTCAAGGCGCTGCTGGCGAGCGCCGACTGATGCTGCGCCAGGGGCTGCGATTCCTGCTGGTCGGCGGGCTCAATACGGTGACCACCTATGGTCTGTATTGCCTGCTGGTGATCTGGTGGCACCCGCAACTGGCCTGGCTGACGGTGTTCCTGCTCGGCCTGTGCATGGGTTTTTACGGGCATACCAGGCTGGTATTCAAGGGCCGACTGGGGCATCGCAAGGCGCTCGGCTACACGCTGCTGCAGTTGTCGCTGTATGCGCTCAGCAGCAGTCTGATCTACCTCGCGATGCACTTTGCCGGCCTTGGCCCGCGCGCCGCAGCAGCGGTGGCCATCGTCATCAATGTGCCGATCTCGTTTCTGTTGTCGCGCTGGATCCTGAGCGATCGCGCGCCAGTCGCGTCGTAGACTTGCCTGCGATCCTCCGATGGCGATGTTGCGCGAGCAGCGCAAAGGGACGATGACGCTGACAACTCGATCGCAACTGCTGGCCGTCTGCGTGTGCTTGCTGGCGGTCGCGCTGGTCTACGCCCCCGGATTCGGCGGTTTCTGGATCGGCGACGATCTGACCAATCTGCACCATTTTCATCGCTGGGCCGAAGATGGTCGATTGTGGTCGGATACCCTTGCGCGCTTTTTCCAGGGCATTTCCGCCCAGGGTTCGGCGTACCGACCGCTGTCGATCCTGAGTCTCTCAGCCAACTATGCCATCGCCGGCAGTCACTACCCGGGCTGGTACGCCGCCAATTTTGGCGTGCATCTGATCAACACGCTGCTGATCGCGCTGATCGTGCTGCGGATCGCGGCGCATCGGCAATTCACAGGTACGCTGGCGGCCGTGCTGGCTGCGCTGGTGTTCGGGCTGGCGCCGAGCCTGGCCGAGGGCGTTTACTGGCTGTCGGCGCGCGCCGATGGCTGGGTGACGCTGCTGACGCTGGTGACTGTGTACCTGTGGATGGGACCGCCGCAGTCCTTGCGGTCGCGCTGGTGGATGCCGCCGCTGGCGCTGGCCCTGATCGCGCTGGCGCTCGGCTTCAAGGAATCGGCGGCCGTGTTCCCGCTGCAACTGGCGCTGGTGGCCTTGGCCTGGCGCGGGCCGCTCGGCCTGCCGCGCTGGTGCGTGGTGCTCGGCGCCTTTGGCATGCTGGCGGGTTTCTTCGCACTGCGCGCGCACCTGTTCGGCCATGCCTTCTGGGTCTACGCGACGCCGGGCGCCGATCAGGCTGCGGTGGATTGGACCACTCGACTGACGCTGTCGTTGAACTCGATGGGGCCGTGGTGGCACGCACTGACGGGTGGCGCGACGGTCTTGTCGGCCAGCTACCTGATCGCCCTGGCAACCGCCATGTTGCTGCTCGGCAGTGCCGCCGAGCGGCGCACAGGGCCGCTGGCGCTGGCCCTGTTCGCCGCCAGCGGGGGCATGGCGCTGGCCACCGTGCTCAACCTGGGCGCTTTTCTGGCGCATGGTGAAGGCGGTCGCTTGAGTTACGGGCCGATCGCCTGGCTGGCGCTGGCGCTCGGCGTGCTGCTGCTCGGTCCGGCTACTGCAGTGCTGGCGCGTCGGCGGATTGCCGCAGTTGCCGCACTCGCAGTGGGCGCCCTTCTGGGGGCCGCGTTGCTGCTGCCCCAACTGGCACGCGTGCGCGCCGCGCAGGACGGCCTGCACGCGCTGGCGACGCGCTTGCCGGTCTACCTGGACACGCATCCGGGCTACACCTTGCTGCTGGCGCCGGAGACCGACGGCCAGGTGGTGCTGCTGCGCAATGGACAGGGTGCTCTGGCGCTGCCGCCGCTGCAGGCGACAGGGCTGCTGGATCGGGTCTTGCCGACCCTTCCGGGCGATCTGGCGGAGCGCCATCCGCGCATTGCCGGCGGCATGCTGACGCAATTCGAAACGCGCCACTTCCAGCATCTGGAGGGCGACGAGGTCGCGCGCCTGTACGATCCGGCGCCGCCACGCTGGCCGGATCACTATGCCTGCTGGTCGCAGCATGAGCGGCGCATCATCGAACTGACGGCGCCGGATCCGGCCGATGCAACGGGCTGGACGGCTGCTTTGCGCGCAGACTGGGAGCGCTGCGCGGCAACCCCGCGGGATTGAGTCTGGATGCACGACGAGTTGGGAATTCCCTATCTGCGCGAAGCGATGCTGCTGCTGGTGGCTGCCGGCATCGTCGTGCCGTTGCTGCATCGGCTGCGCGTCAGCCCGGTTCTGGGCTATCTGCTGGTCGGCTGCCTGATCGGTCCCTTTGGCCTCGGCCTGCTGGTGGCCGATATCCCGGCACTGGCCATGCTGAGCATCAGCGACCTGCATGGCGTGCGCCATGTCGCCGAACTTGGTGTCGTTTTTCTGTTGTTCGTCATTGGCCTGGACCTGTCGTTCCAGCGGCTGTGGAGCATGCGGCGCCAGGTCTTCGGCCTGGGCAGCCTGCAGGTACTGCTGTCGGCGCTGCTGATCGGCGCGGTCGCCCATCATGGTTTCGGCTGCAGCGCCGAAGCGGCGACCCTGCTCGGCGCGTCGTTTGCGCTGTCGTCGACTGCAATTGTCATGCAGCTACTGGCCGAGCGCCGGCAACTGGGCACGCCACTCGGGCGCACCACGTTCTCCATCCTGCTGCTGCAGGATCTGGCGGTGGTGCCGATCCTGTTCCTGGTCGGCGTGTTCGGCGCGCAGCAGGGCGCCGGCATCGGCAGCTCGCTGCTTCTGGCGTTGGTCAAGGCGCTGGCGGTGATGGCCGGCATCTACGTCGTCGGTCGGTTGGCGCTACGACCGCTGATGCGCTCGGTGGCGCGCGCGCGGAGCCCGGAGATGTTCATGGCGGCGATACTGCTGGTTGCCCTCGGCAGCGCCGCATTGACCGGGACCGCGGGCCTGTCGATGGCGCTGGGTGCCTTCCTGGCGGGCCTGCTGCTCGCCGAGACCGAGTTTCGTCACGAGATCGAAGTCAACGTGGTGCCGTTCAAGGGCCTGCTGTTGGGCGTGTTCTTCGTCTCCGTCGGCATGGTCATCGATGTGCGCATCGTGCTGGCCAATGCGCTGCCGGTGCTGGCGGCCGTGGGCGGTCTGATCGCGGCCAAGGCGCTGGTGATCGCGCTGCTGTGCCGCGCCTTCGGACTGTCGCGCGCGGTATCGCTGGAGGCCGGTCTGCTGCTCGGACAGGCGGGTGAATTCGCTTTTGTCGTGCTCGCATTGGCCAACCGGATGTCACTGCTGGAGCCGAGGGTCGTGCAGTTCATGTTGATCGTAGCCGGCATCAGCATGCTGGTGACGCCGCTGGTGGCGCTGCTGGCTCGCCGCTGGGCTGCGCGTATCGACCAACGCGCCAGTGTCGGCGCCCTCGCCGATCCCGGGGAACTCGGCGAGATCGACGGGCACGTCGTGATTGCCGGTTTCGGTCGCGTCGGACATGCGCTGGCGCGGGTGCTGGATGATGAGCAGCTGAGTTATGTGGCGCTCGACCTCGACGCCGACCAGGTGGCACGTTCGCGCGCCAAGGGTCGTCCGGTCTACTACGGCGACGCCTCGCGTCTGGACATGCTGCAGCGCACCCGGCTGGATCAAGCGCGCGCGCTGGTAGTGACCATGGACAGCGCCAGCGCCGCTGATCACATCGTGCGTGCGGTGCGCGAGTTCGCCCCGGACTTGCCGATCTACGCACGCGCCCGGGACGCAGCCCACGCGCGTCGTTTGCTGCAGCGCGGCGCCAGCGAGGTGGTGCCGGAAACCGTCGAAGCCAGCCTGCAACTGGCCGCGCGCGTGCTGGCAGGCACCGGCATGCCTGAAGATGTGGTCGAGCAGCGCATCCAGAAGGAACGCGACGCCGAACTGCAGCGTCTGCGCGATTGAAGCGGATCGGCTACTTGATCATCGCCATCAGCAGACCATAGGCACCAAACAACCAGGCCAGCGCCAGCGCCCCGAAGGTGAGCAGAAAGCCGTTGCTGCGCTTGGCGGCGGCCTGCTGGTAACCCAGCGCATACCAGACCCGCCCGAGCAGCCACAGCAAACCGAAACCGGCGCTCGTCATGTCGCCCATGTAGGCGGCGCAGACCAGCAATGCGGGCAGGAACTGGCCCAGTTGCTCGATTGTGTTCATGTGCACGCGGATGGCACGCTCCAGCTCCGCATCGCCGGTCATCGTCGGGGCGTTGATGCCCGATCGGCCGCGTTGGCGGGCCACCCGGCCCATCATCCAGACCTGCAGCACGACGATCAGCAGCAAGATCAGCAGCGTGAACGGATAGGCGGACATGGCGTGCTTCGCATGTTGAGGGTGGGCGGAGTCTGGACGGGCGTGCGCCGGCGATCAATCGCCAGAGCAGCGCTTCCCGAGGAGCGCCCCCCCTGCCTTAGCGACGGCGGCCAAGCCCAGCCCACACCGCAGGGCAACGACTTGCGGCATGCTCGCTGAGCCACGCCCGGCGGCGATCGACTTGCCCCGCGGAGTCCCGCCCAGATTCGCCCGCCGCCGCTATCGTTGAGCGATCGCCCCACCTGAAGCCGATCACGTGCGCCAACCCCTGCTGTGGAATCTTGGCGATGCCACGCCGACCGCCACCCTGCGCGAGCAGGGCTTCGTGCGCCTGACGCCGGCGCGCACCGCTGCGCTGGCCGGGATCGAGATCGCGGATTGGTCCCTGGTGGCGCGGCACTGGAACGATCTCCCGCCAGACCCGCATCTGCGCGACGGCGGCAGCTACCGCTTTCGCCGCCACGCCTCCTTGCGCCTGACCGACGACGGCAGCGCCATCGCGCAGCGCGTTGAGCGTGCGCACTGGCAACCGCTCGACTACAACGCGTTGCACGGAGGATTCGAGCGCTGGTTCGCGCCGGTGACCGACGCGACGCTGGCAGAACCGGGCTTGCAGAAGCTGCTGTTCGCGTTCGGACACATAGCGGCAGAAGCCGCCGGCCACCCGCTTCCCTATGTCGAACTGCACCAGTTCCGCATCGACACCGCAGCCGGCATCGGTCGGCCAACGCCGGAGGGTGCGCATCGCGATGGGGTCGATTTCGTCGCCGTGATCCTGATCGACCGTGTCGACGTGCGTGGTGGCGAGAGCCGCATCTTCGAGGCCAACGGCCCCGCCGGCATCCGCTTCACGCTGCTCGATCGCGGCAGCGCCGTGCTGCTGGACGATGCGCGTGTGATCCACGAGACCACGCCCTTGCAGCCGGATGGCGCCAGTGGTCATCGCGATACGCTGGTGTTGACCTGGCGCGGCGATGGCTTTCTCGATCCGTAAGTGCTGTTGGATCGAGGCTTTCGCATTGGGTTTGGCCAGAAAATGATTTCAAATCATTCACTTGGCCCAGCAATGAGACCTTGCGGAAGGAGTGTTGACGAATGTTCCGCCTGTTGCGGATTTTAACGACGACCTCACGGAAGATATTTGATGAACAGCCTCGCAGCAATGCTCACCGTAATCGCGCTGGCCAGCGGCTCCGCCGACCAGCAGGTGGTTGATATTGGAGACGCCGATCGCAGCAAATGGTGGACATGGACAAACCCACCTGCGTTTCCGCCCGATGCCGGGGCCTTGTACAAGCTGCGTGAACCCACGGAAGTGTTGCTGGCCTACACGATCGAGTCCGACGGCACAGTGACCCACTGCTCGGTGGTGAGCAAGACCAATCCGGAACTGCCCAACGACCTGTTGTGCCGGCTGGTGGAAACCCACGAATATGAAGCTGCGAAGGAAAACCCCGGGCGAACGCCGGTTCGGACATCCTTCAGGGCTCGGCTGGGACCCCCAGGTGCCGACCTGCGGGCTTACAAACCCCCGTCGGCACCAGCTGAAGGACAGTAACAGTGCACTCCCTTTTTTGCCGCTTCCGATCCGCGGCGATATAGCTGAATCGCGAGAAGTCTAAGCATTCATGGAGCGGATTTCACGTCTATTGCAGCGGGCGCCCTGGCTGCTGATCACGGTACTGGCACTGACCTGCGCGTTGCTGCTGGTCTCGGCGGTCTTGCGTGAATCGATCGCACCCAAGGTGCTGGCCGGCATTCGTGCCGATGTGCATTGGCTGTCGGTGTCCAATGGCGAGGTGGATTCGACGGTTGGGCTGCGTTACTTCTCGCGCGAACAGATTGAGGATCTGCAGCGACGCTTTCCGCAGCACAGGCTGATCGCAGCCAATTCGGCGTCGCCTCAGGATGTCCGCGTTCCGTCCGGCAACTTGCGAGCGAGTATTCAGTTCATCAAGCCTGATGCACTCGACTTGAGCGGTGTGCGCATCGACGGCGGCGCATGGCCTGGCGTGCAGTCGTTCTGCGCCCCCTCGCGGAGCTGGCGCGAGCGCTGGGCTGTGGCCGCCGACTCGGTGCAGATCGGCAGCCAGAAAATCCCCCTGCTGGGCTCGGTGGATCCGCGCCTGCGCATGCTGGGTGGATTCGACCGTGTCGATCTCTGGTGCACCTGGGACTTGGTGGGCGGTGTCACCATGCCGGACCTGCCCGAGGCAGCGATACGCGGGCAGCCGATGTACTGGCTTTACGTCGGCGCTGCTACGTTGAACGACGCCAACCAATGGCGTTCCCTCACTGGATCGATCGAATTGCCCAGGGTGCTCGGAATGGGGCCGGAGATCCATCGACTCAGCAGCATCGTAGGTTGGGTCACGCATCCGGGCTTGCAGGAGGCGGCCCTGTTGCGGGTGCAGCGTCTGGAGGTGCTCGCCGGCGTTCTGCTGCTGCTCGGCTTTGCGCTGACTCTGTTCATCGGCGCCCAGCGTGCGCGCAAGCGCCAGCCAGAAATCAGCATCCGCATCGCACTGGGTGCCACGGCCACACGTCTGCTCGTGCCTCTGATCCAGCGCTACGCTTGGGTACTGCTGGTGGCCACGGCCGTGGGCGCGGCCCTGGCGCTGGTCATCCTGCAATGGCTTTGGTCGGACCCAAGTTACGCCGAGGTGCGAGTCAGTGGCGCGACGGTCCTGGACGTTGATTGGCTCCTGCCGGCAGTCCTGCTGATGCTGGCCGGGCTTGCCGCGCTGGTCTGGGAGATGGTCATGGTGCTGCGTGCACTTGCCCGGCAGCGTCTGACCGAAACGGGCAGGGCGGCGCTCAAGGGACTCGGCGCTACCCGCATTCCAACAGCACTGGTGGCAACGGTGGCTCTGCTCGCGTGTTGGGTCATGCTGTCGCAGTTACGCCCCGCGCTGGCGCCGACCCCCGCCAGTTTCGGCTTGCCCGCGGGATTGCACGTCTTCTCCGCCCGATTCCCCGCGAATGAGTGGGCCTTCGATCACGTCCTGACGCGGGAGCAACTAGGGATTCTCAGGGATTCCATAGCCGCGGGCACGCCGGTCGGGGCATTCGAGATCGTCGAGAATTATCCCGGCTTCTCTGGAGCCAGCATGCCCGGTAACCTGATCCAGGCGGACGGTACTCGCTGCGGCGAGGCGCCGGAAATGCTGCGCGGCAGCCCGGGACTGCTCGGGAATCTGGTGCCAGGCATGCTGCTCGGGAGTCCGCCCGCTACGCCCACCGACATTGCCATCGCAAGAAGCCGGGCGCTCAAGTGTTTCGGCTCGGTGCAGGCGGCACTGGGCGCGAGCTTGCGCTTGCAAGGCGTCGCCCTGCACGTGTCCGGCGTCTATCCGGACTTCGACTGGAATCTCGGGCGCGGCCATACCACGGCCTTTGTCGGACTGCTTTCGGACTCGCCGTATTCCTACTACGGGGTTGCTTTTGGCGTCGCCTCGCCCGAGGCCATCGAGCCATTGTTTCTGCAGCATCTCAAATCGGTATTGCCCAATGCGCTGAGTATCGAGTCCACCACCATCGAGGCTATTGCTGCGCAGGCCTACCGTACCGAAATCGCGCAATCGCGCGTCCTGATGGGCTTCGGTGTGTTGCTGGCGCTGGGCTCGATGGTTGCCTGCGCTGCCCTGTTCTCTGCGGTGTTTCGCGAGCGCGGGGCTACCTTTGCCTTGCACATCGCCATGGGCGCGTCGCCGCGCCGGCTGCTGATCGCCTCCAGCCTGCCACTGATGCTCGGAACTGGGCTGCTGCTCGTTCCACTGGCGGCCCTGGTCGTGCTCGTCGTTGGCAAATCCGAACTCTTGAGCGTGCTCCTCGATACTCATCTGGCCGTCGTCGCGGCGTCGGTGACCGGCGTGGTACTGATGGTCGCCGCGATTTCGACCTGGAGTCTCGGTCGGTTGCTGGTCGACCGACGGATCGTCGCGGAGTTGCATGGCGGCTGAGCACCTGGACCGCCCTGCTTCAGGAGTGGACCCGCGCCACCAATCCTGCGGCATAGGTTCGCGTCGAGGTAAGCCGGGGACACACATCCCCGGAACCCGCCAGTGCCGCACTCAGGTTATGCGCGATACCCGGCGTGGTCCACAGTCCGCCGCCGCCCACCGGTTACGACCCTCGCCCCCCCCCCCCCCCCCCCCCCCCCCGCCCCCCCCCCCCCCCCCCCCCCCCCCCCCCCCCCCCCCCCCCCCCCCCCCCCCCCCCCCCCCCCCCCCCCCCCCCCCCCCCCCCCCCCCCCCCCCCCCCCCCCCCCCCCCCCCCCCCCCCCCCCCCCCCCCCCCCCCCCCCCCCCCCCCCCGCGCGCCCCCCCCCCGCGCCCCCGGCCCCCCCCCGCCCCCCCCCCGCGGCCGGCCCGGCCCCGCCGGGGGGCCCCCCCCCGCGCGCCCCCCCCGGCGCCGGCCCCGCGCGCCCCCCGCCCGCGCCGGGCCGGCAGCGGCCCCGCCCCGGGCCCCCCCCCCGGCCGCCGGCGGCCCGCGCCCCCCCCGGGGGGGGGCCCCGGGCCGGGGCCCGCCCCCCCGCCCCCCCGGCGGGCGGGCGCGCCGCCCCCCCGCCCCGGCCGGGGGGGGCCGCCGCGGCCCCCCCCGCCCGCCCCGGGGCGCCCCCCCCGCGCCCGCGCCGGGGACCCGCCCCGGCCCCCCGCCCCCCCGCGCCCGCCCCGGCGCCCCGCCCGCCCCGCCCCCCGCCCCCGGCGCGGCCGCCGCCCCGCCCCGCCGCCGGCCGGGGCCCCCGCCGCGCCCCCGCCGGGGGGCGCCCGCGCCGCCGCGCGGCCGGCCGCCGCCGCCGCCCCCGCCCCGGCCCGGCCGCCGCGCCCGCCGGCCGCCCCGGGCCCCCCCCCCCCGCCCCCCCCCCCGGGCCCGGGGGCCGCGCCCCGGGGCGGCCCGCGGCGGCGGGCCCCCGCGGGCGCGGCGCCCGGGGGCCCCGGGCCCGCCGGGGCGCGGGCGGCGCGGGCGGGCCCGCGCGCGGGGCGGGGGCCGCGGGCGGGGGCGGCGCCCCCCCCCCCCCCGGGCCCCCCACCCCCCCCCCCCCCCCCCCCCCCCCCCCGGCCCCCCCCCCCCGGCGCCCCCCCCCCCCCACACCCCCCCCCCCCCCCCGGCCCCCCCCCCCCCCCCGCGGCCCCGGCGGCCCCCCCCCCCCCCCCCCCCCCCCCCACCCCACAAACGACACCACCCCGGACCCCCCACCGGGGCCGGCGGCGGGCCCCCCGAGGCCCCCCCGCGGCCGAAGGGGCCCCCACGCCGGGGGGCAGGCCGGGCGGCGCCCCCCCCCCCCCCCACCCCCCGGCAGGCCCCCACCCCCCGGCGCCCCGGGGCGCCCCCCCCCCCACCCGAGGGCGGCGCGGAGCCCCCCCCCAAGCCCCCCCCCAGGCGCCCCCCCCCCAGCCGAGCGAGCCCCACGCGCACCCGAGCGGGCCCCCACACACCCCCGGCGGCGGCCCCCCCCCCCCCCCCCCCCCCCCCCCCCCCCCCCCCCCCCCCCCCCCCCCCGGCCCGGCGCCCGGCCGGCCCACCCCCCCCCCCCCCCCACACCACCCCCCCCCACAACGGCGCGAAACACCCCCCCCCACACCACCCCCCGGAGCGCGCCCAGCAGCGCACCCGCCCCCCCCCCCCCCCCCCACGGAGGCGGCGCCCCCCCCCCCGCCGGGGGCCCCGCGGCGCCCCCCACCAGAGCGGCCCCCCCCCCCCCACCCCCCCCCCACCCCCCGGCCAAGGACCCACCACAAACACCCCCCAGCGCGCGGCCCCCCCGGGCCGGGCCCACCCGGGGAGCCGCCCGGCCCGGACAACGCGCCGCGCCGGCAGCGGCAAGGCCGGGCGCCCCCCGCGCCCCCGCAGGCGGGGGCCGCCGGCGGGGGCCGCCAGTCCGGCCAGCAGAATTCCAAGACGCCAGGCAAGAATGGAGTGCATCGCTGCATGTTATCCGGCTCCGGCGCCTGATGTGAGTACGGCGACGGCGGCCACACTGCGCAGCGGGTCGATGCGCCGAATTGCCCCGCAAGCGCGCCGACCGGTGGGGATGCAGGCGCGTCTACCGGTAGCCTTGCCGCCATGAACAGCGAATCGACCGCCCGGAGCTTGCCGCGCCTGCCCTTCTGGGCCTACCAGATCACCGGATGGCTTGGCTTCCTTGCGGTGCATTTCCTCACCGGCATGGCCCACGGCCAGCACATTTCCTACCTGTCGGTGTCGATCAGCAGTGCCATCGGCGGTGCCGTCGTGACCTGGCCGCTGCACCTGCTGTATCGGCGCATCTGGCCACTGCCGCCGTTGCGACTGGCGCTGTACGCGCTGCCGGCCTTCGTCGCCATCGTCGCCGCGATGAGCGTGATCTATGCCGGTGCCATCGAGAACTATTGCCCGGAAGAGTGCAAGCCGGCCAGTTTTCTCGGTTATGTCGCCTACTCCGGATTCACCGCGTACGTGATCCTGAGCTGGAGCGCGCTGTGGTTTGGCATCCGCAACGGCCGCGAACTGGCGGCCGCCCGCGAGCGTGCGCTGGCGGCGCAGGCGCAGGCCAATCTGGCGCAGCTGAAGATGCTGCGTTACCAGCTCAATCCGCATTTCCTGTTCAACACGCTGAATGCGATCGCGACCCTGGTACTGGAGCAGGCCAACGACACCGCCGAGAAGATGCTCGGCGCGCTGAGCCGTTTCCTGCGTTTCACGCTGGATCAGGACCCGCAGGCGAAAGTGCCGCTGAAACGCGAACTCGAAGTGCTCGACCTGTACCTGCGCATCGAGAAGATGCGTTTCGAAGAGCGACTGATGCTCGACATCCAGATCGACCCGGCCGCCGAGCGTGCGCTGGTGCCGAGCCTGATCCTGCAGCCGGTGATCGAAAACGCCATCAAGTACGCGGTAGCCAGCAACGAGGACGGTTGCCGCATCGCCATCCGCGGGCTGGTCAACGGCGAATGGCTGGAACTGGAATTGACCGACAACGGTCCCGGCTCCCCCAGCTTTGCCCCCGGCGCTGCCGAACCCAGCGGCGTCGGCCTGCGCAACACCCGCGAACGTCTGGCGACCTTGTACGGCGAGCGCCAGCGCCTTGCCGTCGAGAATCGGCCGGAAGGCGGGGTGCGGGTGCGGATTACCTTGCCGTTTGAAGAGCAGTGAATAGTGAGTAGTGAGTAGCACCCGGCGAGGATCCGACCACGCGCAGGCCTTTGAAACAGAACCGACTGCGGCGACCCGCTCTCACTCAACGATTCACGCCGGATTTTACTCACTACTCACTACTCACCAGCTCTCCACCCATGACCACCGCCCCACGCCCCCTCCGCTGCCTCCTGGTCGACGACGAAGCCCTCGCGCGCCGTGGCCTGCGTCATCGACTGAGCCAGATCGGCGACATCGAGATCGTCGCCGAGGCCGGCAACGGGCGCGAGGCGCTGGCGATGGTGGGGCAGCACGACATCGATCTGATGTTCCTCGATATCCAGATGCCCGGCATCGACGGATTCGGGGTGCTGCGCACGCTGCCGATGTCGCGCTGGCCGCTGGTGATCTTCGTCACCGCCTTCGACCAGTACGCGCTGGATGCCTTCCGCGTGCACGCCGTCGACTATCTGCTGAAGCCGGTCGAAGACGAACGGCTGCGCGAAGCGGTGGCCCGCGCGCGCAAGCTGCGCGATCACAGCGAACTGGAATCCCAGCACGCGCGCCTGCTGGCGCTGGTCGGCGGCGAACGGCCGCAGACGCTCGGCGAGCCGGCGGCAGATCGCCTGACCCTGAAGGACGGCAGCACGCTGGTACGCGTGCCGCTGGCCGACATCCGCTGGATCGACGCCGCTGGCGATTACGTGGTCGTGCATACCGCCGACGCCAACCACGTCGCCCGCGCCTCCCTGCGCGAACTGGCCGAGCGCCTGCCGCCGGAGCGCTTCGTGCGCATCCACCGCTCGACCATCGTGCATACGCGCTATGTGACGCGGCTGCGCCCGCACATCAACGGCGAGTATTTCGTCGACCTCGATGGTGGCCAGGAACTCAAGCTGTCGCGCGGCTATCGGGATCAGCTCGACAAGCTCGCTTGAGCACCCATGGCGCCGCAGGCAGCGGGTTCGAACGCCAGCCCGCCGGGGCCTTGCGTGTTGCCTTTGCCGCGGAATCTTGTTATCGTACGTACGTACAGTTGAAGGCGGGTTGTCTCCATGAGCACGATCTCCCTGACTGAATTGCGCCAGCAGTTGTTCAAGCTGGCCGATCAGGTGGTCGACACCGGTGTGCCCCTGTTGATCGAGCGGCGCGGCATTCGCTTGCGGTTGGTGCGCGAGGATGCGCAGACGCCGCTATCCAGACTGGTCAAGCTCAGGGCGCAGTCGCTGGTGCAGGGCGCGGCCTTGGCGCCGGACGAGTCGCCGGCTGTCTGGAGCGAACTGCCTCTGCCGAAGGTCGCGGAGGCGGCCGCCGCGTATTCAGTCAAGCCTCCCGCCCGTAAACGCAAGGGTTGAGATGTTGATGCTCGACACTCACATCGCGGTGGCGATGTATCAGGGCAAGACGGCCGGCTTGAGCCGCAAGGCCCTGGCAGCGATCGACCGCGAACCGCTGTCGATCTCGCCGGCGGTGTTGCTGGAACTCGAACTGTTGCACGAGATTGGCCGTCTCAAGCTTGGCGCGGCGGCGATCGCGCGCTACCTCGCCGATGAGCTGGCGATTCCCTGCGCGTCGGAGCGCTTCGTCGACATCGCCTTCAGGGCACTGCCGCTGGCCTACACACGCGATCCCTTCGACCGCCTGATCGTGGCGCATGCCGGTTTGTTGCGGGCGCCATTGATCACGCTCGATCAGAACCTCAGGCAGAACTACGCACTGGCGCTGGGCTGACCCGCGGCGGTCGACTCAACGTTGCAGCGTGCGGCTGATATCGACCCGCTGCGCGCGCCGCGCCGGTAACCAGGCTGCCAGCAGTGCGGCGCTGATCAGCGTTACTGCGGCCGCGGACAGGGCGACGGGATCGGTCGCGGAGACTGCGTACAGCAGGCTCGACAGCACCCGACCGGCAGCCACCGTGAGCAGCAGGCCAAGCGCGCTGCCGATCAGGATCGGTGTCAGCGTGGAACGCATCAGCGTGGTCATGGCCTGCGCCGGACGCGCGCCCAGTGCCAGGCGCACGCCGATCTCGGTGCGCCGTTGCTCGACGGCGAAGGCGACCACGCCAAACACGCCCTGGGCACCGAGCAGCAGCGCCAGGCCGGCGAACAGGGCGACCAGTTGCAGCATGAAACGGTCGCGCGCCAAGGCGCGATCGCTGCGATCGCGCATGCTGGCGACCTCGCCCAGCGGCAGCGCCGGATCGCCCGCTTGCACCGCGCGGGCGAGCGTATCGCGATAGCTGTCCGGATCGCCTTTGACGCGCGCGACCAGTGTGCCAAAGCGAATCCAGTTCGCCTCACGCTGGACGTAGGGTGCGTACACCACTGGCGGCTCGTCGATGCGCAAGGCGTTGCCACGGACGTCGGCAACGATGCCGACCACGCGCATCCAGCGCGGTGCGTCATCGGCGCCCGCCTCGCCGGGCTTCCAGGCCACGCGAGCGCCGATCGGCTCACGTCCGGCCAGATATTGGCGCACGAAGGTCTGATTGACCCAGGCCAGGCGCTCGCCGGTGTCATCGCCAGGCGCTATGCCGCGTCCGGCCAGCACCGGCATGCCCATGGCGCTGAAGTAATCGCCGACGAACGGCCGGTAGCGCGCGCCGGCATCGTCCAGTGTCGCGCCCTCGACCAACAGCGTGTGGCCGATGCCCTGGCCGGCGGTCAGCGGCGGGCCGACCACCAGCGCCGCGTGCTCCACGCCGGGCTGCGCGGAAAGCGCCTGCACCATGCTCGTGAAAGGCACGCGACTGCGGCTGCAGCTGGTCATAGCGGGATTCCGGCAACACCACCTCGCCGCTGATCACGCCACCCGGATCGAAGCCCAGCGGCAGCGCGTTCAGAGCCAGGAAACTCTGGGCCAAAAGACCGGTGGCGCCCAGCAGTGCGCTGGCCAATGCCACTTCCAGGGTGATCAGCCGCGCCAGCGCGCGAGTTTCCGAGCGCTGGTTGCCGATGCCGACCACGCGGGTGGCCGCGCGCTCGCTGCGCACACGCAAGGCCGGCAGTGCACTGGACATCAGCGCGCTCAGCAGCGCAACGACGCCGGCGACAGTAACCACGCTGAGGTCGACAGCGGCGGTCGCCAGCCGAGGCAGCGCGTCGGCAGCGAGATCTCGCAGCAGGCCGAATCCGGCGATGGCCAGCACGATGCCCAGTGTGCCGCCGATCAGCCCGAGCAGCAGCCCTTCGGCGAGCAACTGTCGCAACAGCTGGCTGCGACTGGCGCCCAGCGCATGGCGCAGTGACAACTCCGCCGCGCGACGGTTGCTGCGCACCAGCACCAGGGCGGCGATGTTGGCGGTTGCCAGCAGCAGCAACAAGGACACCGCGGAGAGCAGCAGCCACAGACCCTGGCGCGCCCCGGCGGTGACGAATTCCAGCATCGGCATGGCATCCAGGACCTTGTCCGGATTGCTGCGCTCACGCGCCAGTTCGGCGCTGACGGTGGCCAGTTCTGCGCGCGCCTGCGCAACCGTGGCGTTGGCGGCGACCCGTCCGACCAGTTCGAAATTGTTGGAGCCGGGCGAGCTTGGTGCCCACGGCGCGAAGGGCGGAATCGACGCCCACAGCTCGATTCCTGCTTCCCCCATGTCCGCCCGATCAGCGATCACGCCGACGATTTCGGTACTCACGCCGGACAGCATCAGCTGCCGCCCGAGCACATCCGGATTCGCGGCAAACGCGCTGCGCCAGTAACCTTCACCCAGAACCGCCACCGCTGCCGCACCCGGACGGTCATCGGCAGGCGTCAACAGGCGCCCATGGATTGGCGCCAGCGCCACGATCTGGAAATACGTCGACTCGACCAGCGCCGCGCGCACCCGCTGCGGGCGGTCGCCGTCGACGCGATCGAGGGCGAAATCCGGCGCCACCACGGACACCGCCTCGAAGCGGTGCAGGCGTTCGCGCAAGGCAATCGAATCGGGCAGGCTGACGCCGGCCTCGTCGCGACCGACGCGGTACATGGCGACGATCTGCCCCGATCCAGGCAATGGCAGCGGCTCCAGCAACACCGCCTCGGTCAGCGCCCAGACCACGGTGATGCCGGCCACGCCGAGCGCCAGCGTGGCGATCGCCGTGACGGCAAATCCCGGCGCCCGGAGCAGGCTGCGCCAGGCGCAGCGAAATTCGTGGATCCAGGCGTTCATCGGCGCTGGTGCTCTGCTCAGTGCGGGCTTGCCGTCGCGATGCAAAGGTCGGGCCAGAGACCAGAGCTCAGCGTTTACGCGCGTTGAGCCTGGACAGCAACGGGCTACCGTCCGATCCCGCACAGCCCGCCTGCCGAAAACGCACACCTTGGATCTGGCACGACTAACATTGCAGCATGCGCCTGATGGACATCGCGATCGTCGGTTATGGCACCGGGGGCCGGGCGCGCGCCGGCCGGCCGCCGGGGGGGCCGGGCGGCGGCGGGGGGGCGCCGGGAGCCTGCACGATCTTCTGTTCCAGCCCCTCGGAATGTTGCCCGGTGGACGCCTGCAGATGTTGCGGATCCTCACCGGCACCCGCAGCGGCTGGCTCGGCCAGTGGCATTTGCCGCAGGGCTTTGCCGAGGCCCTGGCGCGGGCGTGATCGCGACCAAGGTCGCTCCTACAATCCTTGCGTAGATTCTCGGTAAATTTGTAGGAGCGCGCTTGCGCGCGATGCTTCTGATCGCGACCAAGGTCGCTCCTACAATCCTTGCGTGGATTCTCGGTAAATTTGTAGGAGCGCGCTTGCGCGCGATGCTTCTGATCGCCGGCTCAACCCGCAAGCTGCGCAATCGCCGCCGGCACCTCGGCCATGCTGGTCACCACGCGCAGTCGTGGCGATCCAAGATCGGCGGCGTGTTCGGCCTCCAGCGCCCAGGTCACCGCATACGGCACATGCACGCCGAAGCCGCCCAGCGCCAGCACCGGTTCGATGTCCGAGCGCAGCGAATTGCCGACCATCGCGAAGTGCTCGGGGACTTGTCCGAACTCCTCGAACAGGCGGCTATAGGTCGCCGTGTCCTTTTCCGATACCACCTCGATGCGGTGGAACAGATCGGCCAGGCCGGAATCGCGCACCTTGGCCTCCTGGTGGAACAGATCGCCCTTGGTGATCAGCACCACGCGATGGCGCTGTGCGACCTCGGCCACCGCCTCGCGGACACTCGGCAGCAGTTCGACCGGGTGGGTCAGGATCGCCTTGCCCAGTTCGACCAGCTTCTGGATGTCGCGACTGCTGATGGTGGCATCGGTCAGCTCGATGGCAGTCTCGATCAGCGACAGTGTCATGCCCTTGGCGCCGTAGCCGAACAGCTTGATGTTGCGGCGCTCGGTGTCGAGCAGGCGTTCGTGGACGCGCGCATCGGCCAGATCGAGGTAGCTGCCGAGGATGCGCTCGAACTGCGCATGCGCGTCCTGGAAGTACGGCTCGCTGTGCCACAGCGTGTCATCGGCATCAAAACCCACCAATTCGATCATCGTTGCTCCCCATTTTCTCGACGACGATAGCGCCATGTGGCCCGGTGTACGCGCCGAATGGCGCGTTCACCGGGGAAGTTCGCCAAGCCAAACGACGCCGGTCGGGCTTTTGTGGGCGACCGCGGTTCCGGGCTTATCCCGCGATCCCCCCCCCCCCCCCCCCGGTCCAGGGCTGCAGATCGCGGGATAAACCGCAGGGTCGCGGGGACACCGTGAAGCAGAGCATCGCGGAATGAATCCGCTCCCACGGTGAAGCCAAGTCAGCGGCTCGTCGCCTGCGCGCGACTTTCACTGCTGCTTTGCGCACAATCACGCATCTCGGGGAGATGGGGTCAACCATGCCGCAATCGTTTGGAAGCAACACGCCCTCAGTGCTGGCGAAGGCCGATTTTGCCAATGTCGCCACCGCGGCCATCGATGCCAGCCATACCCTGCCGCAGATGCTGATCGACGTGTGCAAGCGCCAAGGCCAGCGACCCGCCTTCACCAATCTCGGGCGCACCCTGAACTACGCCGAGATCGAGCAAAAAAGCGCGGATCTGGCCGCCTACCTGCGCAACGGCTTGGGACTGAATCCAGGCGATCGCGTCGCCATCATGCTGCCAAACCTGTTGCAGTACCCGATTGCCGTGCTCGGCGTGCTGCGCGCCGACCTGATCGCGGTGCTGGTCAATCCGCTGTACACGCCGCGCGAGTTGCGCCACCAGCTGGCCGATTCGGGCGCCGCCGTGCTGATCGTGCTCGACAATTTCGGCCAGGTCGCCGCCGAGTCGCTCGACGGCACCGCCGTGAAGCAGGTGATCACCACGCGCGTCGGCGATCTGTTGCCGTGGCCGAAGTCGCTGCTGGTGGACTTCAGCCTGAAATACGTCAAGAAGGTGATTCCGCCTTTCGCCATTGCCGGCGCCGTCCGCTGGACCAGCGCCCTGGCGCAGGGCGCGCGGCTGCCGCGCGTGCAGGCGCACGCCAAGGCCAGCGATGTCGCGCAGTTGCAGTACACCGGCGGTACCACCGGCATCTCCAAGGGCGCCGCGCTGTCGCACACCGCGCTGATGGCCAATGTCGCCGCCTGCGAGCAGTGGATGGGGCGCGCGCTCGATCCCGACAAGGAAATCGGCCTGGTGTGCCTGCCGATCTATCACATCGCCGCCTACACCAACATGCTGTACGCGTGGACCCACGGCCTGCACGCGGTGCTGATCACCAATCCGCGCGACATCCCCGGGCTCGTGGCGGCATTCATTCAGTACCGGCCATCGATCTTTGCCGGCGTCAACACGCTGTACGACGCGCTGCTCAACTCGGCCGATTTCGTCAAGCTCGACTTCAGCACCCTCAAGCTCAGTATCCAGGGCGGCACCGCGCTGCGACGCGCCACGGCGGAACGCTGGAAGCAGGTCACCGGCCGCGATGTGGTGGAGATGTACGGCCTGTCGGAAACCTGCGCCGGGATCACCGTCAATCGCTGGGATGCGCCCAATCCGGTCGGTTCGATCGGCCTGCCGCTGCCGGATGTGGATATCAGCTTGCGCGACGAGGAGGGCAAGCCGGTGCCGATCGGCGAGCCTGGCGAGCTGTGCGTGCGCGGCGTGCAGGTCACCAGCGGCTACTGGCAGCGCCCGGAGGAAACCGCCCAGGCCTTCTTCGAGGGCGGCTGGTTCCGCACCGGCGACATCGCCAAACGCGGCGAGGGCGGTTATCTGTTCCTGCTCGACCGGCGCAAGGACATGATCCTGGTGTCCGGTTTCAACGTGTTCCCCAACGAGATCGAGGATGTCGTCGCGATGCATCCGGGCGTGCTCGAATCGGCCGCAGTCGGCATGCCCGACGACAAGACCGGCGAGGCGATCAAGCTGGTGGTGGTGCGCAAGGACCCGGCGCTGACCGAGGAAGACCTGCGCGCGCATTGCCGGCAGTTGCTGACCGGCTACAAGCAACCCAAGCGCATCGAATTCCGCGACAGCCTGCCCAAGACCAATGTCGGCAAGATCCTGCGGCGGGAGCTGCGCTGAACCTCTTGCAGGTGCGACGCGCACGTCGCACGCAAAGAGCATGCCGTAACGCGTTGATTTTAATGTGGGAGTGGGTTTACCCCGCGAGCTCTTGTCTCTAGCAATGAAAAGCTCACGGGATAAATCCGCTCCCACAGGTTCGGCGCGCGACCTACCTGCGCAAGGCAAACCAGGTCCACAGCGCGCCGATGAAATCGACCACGCCGAATGCGATCAGCATCGCCGGCGCCAGCTTGGCGAACACGAAGCCGATGAATGCCGCCAGCACGAAGATACGGGCGTAGACCGTGGCCATCAGGAAACGTGGCTGGTCGTCGCGCGCGCCGAACCAGTAGTAACTGCCGATGTTGATCACCAGCACGCCGACCACCCGAATCCACACGTCGTCCGGCACCGGTAATCCGAACGGCGACAGGACCAGACTCGGGAACAGCAGCAGCAGCGTTCCCAGCACCCAGAGGTAAGCACCGAAGGCACGTACGGTGGTGGCGGCGGTCATCGGCAGACTCCGTTCACAGCAGGGGATTCTCGAAACCGTCGGCCAGGTAACCGTCGATCACCTGAAACGAATGCGTGCTGACCTGGCCTTCGAACGTGGCCTCGAAGGTCCAGGTGCCCTGCGGACCGGCCGCGGGAATGGTACGGGTGAAGTACCAGTACGAGGCCGCATAGTGGGCTGCGCTGCCGCCGACGGACTGGCTGTCGAAGCTCCATTGCTGAAACGTCGACTGGTCCGGCCGCAGCAGGCGAAACTGTGTGACCTGACCATGGCGTTGGTCGCGGTAATAGCCGGCGAAGTGCACGCTGGCGCCGGGCGCCACGCGGTTCACCAGGTTCGGTTGGTCGAGGGTGTTCGGGCAGGTCGGGAACACTGGCGGTTGCAGGTGCGTGGCCAGGCGATTGATACGCGAGTCGTAGTACGGGCGCTGGGCGGCCCAGGCCGTCGGCGCAGCATTGCAGCTACCGTTGAAGGGCTCGATCACCGGGCCGTTGGCCGGCGCGTGCAGTTCGAAATGCAGATGCGGCCCGGTACTGACGCCCGATGAACCCATCTGGCCGAGGTAGTCGCCGGCGACCACGCTGGCTCCGATCGGTCTGGAGGTGGTCGAGCCATTGCGCAGGTGCAGGTACCAGGCCACGGTGCCGTCGGCGTGCTGGACGAAGACGTAGTTCGGCGTGTTCGGCGCATTGAACGAACACGAGCGGTCGTCATTGCCATCGATCTTGGCAACGATGGTCCCCGCGGCAGCGGCGCGCACGCCGATGGCGGCGGTATCCATCAAGGCCCAGGCGAATGGCCAGCTGAAAATGTCGGCGCCACCATGGTTGTAGCCACCCGTGGTGTCGTAGGTGCGAGCGCCGCACTGGTAGTCGAGCAGCAGGCTGGGGAAGCTCGCGTTGAGGTCGACGAAATTGCTGATGCCGGTATAGCGATCGCCAACGCCCGGGATTGGCGACAGCGGCCAGATCAGGCCGGTGATTGCTGGCGCCCGGCCCTGCAGCAGACCGCGTGCTTGCAGCGCCGCGACATTGCGCTCCTGGTCGGCGCGCAACTGCGCTTGCAGCTGCGGCGTCATGGCGTCGCTGAACGCGGCTCCATCGAGGCCGCTGCCGCCATCCGGCAGTTCCGCCGCCGATTCGGCGTGCGACAGCCCGCTCCACAGCAACAGCAGCAGCAAACGGCGCATCGCGGCGATCCTCATCGGGCGGGGCGGTCATATCGTACACAGGCGAGGGCCTCAACGCAGATTGGCCGGAACCACCGTGCGGGTGCATCGCGCGCCGGCATCGACTTTGCTGCCGTCGGGACAGCGGCCAATGTTGGGCAGCACGTGGCGCTCCAGCAGCCCCATCACCGCGGCCAGCGGCGGCGGCGCCTGCGCCGGTGGCCGCTGCGCAGCGGCGCTGCCGGCCAATGCCGAGCAGGGTGAGCGCGCCAGGCTGGTGTATTCCTCGAAGTCCGGACTGACCACCGCGCCGAGCAATTCGCGCTGCGCCTCGATGGCGCTGGCATCGCCCGCCAGTTCGCGCAGACAGGCCAGGCCCGCGCGCGCCAGCCACAGGCGCGGATCGACCGCGCCGGTGCGTCCCTCCAGTGTCGCGCGCACGCCCTCAAAGAGTTCGCCGGCGGCCTGATGATCGCCGTCGTTGAACTCGACCCAGGCGCGCGTCAGCAACGGCTCGACATCCAGCCGGCGCACCGGATCGACGCGCTGGATGGCACGCGCGGCAGCCAATGCCTCGGCGTGGCTGCCGAGGAACTGGTACATGCGCACCTGATCGACGGCAAAGTCGCTGACGTGGTCGCCGCCGAGCCAGATTGCCGACTGCTCGGCGGCGACGCGCAGGGATTGCAGCAGCGCCTGATCGCGCCCGCCCGAGGCCGCCAGCAGCGGCAGCGCGGTGCTCAACAAGAACGCCGCCTCCGCGCGCCCCATCGGTTCCTTGCGCGGACGCTCTGCGGCCAAGGTCAAAAAGTGCAGGGCGCTCGCATAGTGGCGGACGACGCGCGCATGTCGCGCAGCGTGGCGATAGGGGTCGGCCCCGACGACCTCCAGCTTGTCCGACCGCAGCAGCACTTGCAGTGCGGCATCCGGGTCCCCCAGCGTCCGCGCGAAGCCGTAGTCGAATAGCGCGCACTGCGCACGCACGTAGTCGTTGGCTGAGCGATTGGCGCAGGCCAGGCGCATTTCTGCCTGTGCGTCCTCGACGCGATCGACGTACACCAGGCCATAGGCGCGCGCGATCCGTGCGCCCCGGGAATGCGCTCGGATTCGGGTGAGTACTCGAGCATTAGCGCCAGCGCGCGCTCGGCGGCCAGCAGCGCACGTCGGGAGTCGCCCGCGTAGTTGTACATGCCGGCGAGACTGCGATAGAGGTCGGCGCGCGCCAGCGGCTGATCGGCCAGATCGCGATCCAGGCGCTCAAATGCGTTGTCGGCCAGATCCAGTGCGGTGGGCATGTTGCCGCCGTTGCGCTCGGGCGTGGCGCTGGTGAACACGCTCTGCAAAAAGCCTTGCGCGGCGCGTGCGCTCTGCGCCTCGCGCGCAGCTTTCACCGCCATCCAGCTGGCGCCGGCGGTTCCGGCGACAATGGCCACGGCCGCAAGGCCGATCATCGCCGCCGCCAGACGATTGCGGCGCATCCATTTGCGCGCGCGATACAGCGGCCCGACCGGACGCGCGTGGACCACCGTGCCGTCCAGCAGCGCTTGCAGATCGTCGCCGAAGGCCTCGCCATCGCGGTAGCGTGCGCCCGGGTTGTCTTCCAGCGCATGCGCGATCACCCAGTCGATTTCGCCCTGCAGCGCTTTGGCACTGTAGCCGAGCGCAGCCTTGGGACTGAGCAGTCTGGAAGGCTGGGTGGTGTTGAGTTGACGTTCGCTGTTGCGCAACTCGCTGTTCGGGCGTCCGGTCAGCAATTCCAGCGCCACCAGCCCGAGTTGATAGACGTCGGTAGCGGCGGTGACCTCGCCGCCGGCAAGTTGCTCGGGGGCGGCGTAGGCCGGCGTCATCACCGCCTCGGCCGCGGTCAGAGCCTGGCCTTCCGAGTCGTCGAGGGCCTTGGCGATGCCGAAATCGAGCAACACCGGCAGCCCGTCGGCCACCACCAGGATGTTGCCGGGCTTGATGTCGCGATGCACGATCAGATGTCGATGCGCGTGCGCGATCGGCAGCGCCAGTGCCCGCAACAGCGCCAGACGTTCGCGCAATCCCAGGTGGCGGCGCTGCGCGTAGTCCAGCAGCGGTTCGCCTTCGATGTAGGCCATCACCAGATAGGGCGTACCGTCGTCGGTGATGCCGCCATCCAGCAACTCGGCGATCTGCGGGTGGCGCAAACGCGCCAGCAGTCGGCGCTCGCGCTCGAAACGCTCGCGCAGGCTGCTCGAAGCAAACGCGGCGCGCAGGAATTTGATCGCCACCTTCTGCTGGTACAGGCCGTCGTCGCGTTCGGCGAGGTACACCGCGCCCATGCCGCCCTGGCCCAGCAGTCGAATCAAACGCCAGGCATCGACGCGTTCCAGCGGCAGGCGCTGCGCTGGCTCGGCATCGCCATCCGGCACCAGTGTGGACCCGGCATCGCGTTCCAGCATGGCCAGAACCGCCGCCGCCAGTTCAGCGTCCGCATTCTGGCCAGCGACAAACGCAGCGCGCCGATCCGCGGGGACCTCAAGGGCTGCCTCGAACATCCGACGGACTTCTGGCCAGCGTGCGCGCAGGTCTGGTTTGGCCGGTTCGTCGGCTGCCGCAGCTGCGTCCTGGCTCGCGTCGATGCGCTCGGTCGAACCGGGTGGGTCTGCCTTGTGCATGACTCCGAATTCGCGCTCGCGGTTGCCCGGGGGACACCCAGCAGGCCCGAATGGCGAGTCTGTATTCGGATCGAAGGGCAGGCGCGATGCTGCAGAGGGATTTCGTGATGCGCAACAGGGTTCATGTCTGGGCGGTGCGGCCCGCGGTCGCCAGACGCGAATCGGATCGGGACATCGACCAGGAGTCTGTCCGTCGCCAACTCCAGGATGAAGCCCGGCGCAGGCGTGGACTGCCTTGAACGTAGGCCGAGTGTGCCGCGTAGCGGCTCACCGGCGCTTTTCGCCGTAAGCAAAGCAAAGCGCCGGTGAGCGCGATGAAGCTGCGCACACTCGGCCTACGTTCGCGGCAGCAGCGCATTCATCACCCCGGCGTAGACAAACAAGCCGATGCCGATCCAGTGCCAGCAAGACACCTTGGGGAACGCCCGCGCCGGCCAGATGCGCTCGATCGCCACCATCACGATGAACGTCAGCGGCACCAGCAGGACGATGAGTTCTTCGGTTTTCATCGTGACCTCGTTTGGCTTTCACTGTTTTTTGTACGTCGCTGGCCGCACGTTCGGACGCAACGCCGCTCGTAGGCTGGGCACGCGCGTCCGCAATGGTCGTCCGTGCCCCAAGGCTCTTACGCGCGACGCCCGGCCGGGCTTGCCGCAACTCCCCGCGGCGCCGGCGCGAATCGCTTCTGTGCACGTCCCGCCAGCACGCGCGCCGGAGCCGCGCTACTACTGCCACGGCGTAAGCTGGGCGGTACCAGAGCCACGGCGTATGCAGGGCACGCGCGTCCGCAATGGTCGTCAGCGCCCCGATGCGGTTACGCGCGACGCCCGGCCGGGCTTGCTATCGCGGTAGTGCCAGCTTGGCCTCGATGGCTTCCAGGCGCTCGCGCAGTTGCGCAGTCGTCGAGCGCAGCTCACTTGTTTCCGCGCGCAGCGCCACGTTCTCCGCCTGCAACTCCTGCATGCCGCGCACCGCCACCGCTTCGAAACCGCGCATCGACAGCATCAGATAGCCGCTCTCGTCCTCGCTGACCCACTCCGGGAACACCTGCTGCACTTCCTGAGCGATGAAACCGAGGTGCGTGCCTTCCGGCTGGAACGGCGCCTTGCCGGCGTCGGTGTAGCGGTAATGCACGGGCCTGAGCGCAGCGATCTGATCGAGCGCGCCGCTGTAGTTGCTGACATCGGATTTCAGGCGCGCGTCGGAGAAGCTGCTGATGGTGCCGGTGGTGGTCAACAATTGCCCGGCAGACGTGAGCCGCATCAGCGTGCTGCCGCCACCAGCATCGTCGACCGCGGTGCTGTGGGTCCCACCCATGAACCAGTTGTAGCCACCGGTATTCGCGACGCGGAAATACATGCGCGCGGTTTGGATGCCAATGCCGAAGGTGTTGTCGTAGAGATTGAGCATCTGTTTGGGCGCCAGCCCGAAGGAGACGTTGCCGCTGATACTGGTGTTGCCGGCGACGGTCAGCGAGGTGCCTGCGGCGGGCGTGTTGGTGTTGATGGCCATGCCACCCAGGGCACGGACCAGGAATTGATTGGGGCCGGTCGTCTCGAAATCACCAAAACGGTAATCCGCCCAAACAAAACTGCCCTCATCACCGTCGTCATCACCGGAACTCGAGGCGCAGTTCACGACGGATTGACTTGCGGTGCGCACGCGAGCGAAAAAGCCCCCGGTCCAACTGCCCTTGCCCCCGGCGCAAACGCCGAAGCCGCCGCCCGCCGTGGCGTAATCGGCAGTTGCCGCATTGCTGGAACCCCCCGTGACAACTGAACCGGTCCCGATGGCAGTATTGCTATCGCCGCCGCTCACCGTACTTTTTTCCCCGACTGCCGCATTTCCCAATCCGCCGCTCACGGTGGCGTAGCTGCGGGAAACGCTGTTCCGACAAGGCAGGTTCTGCAAAAGCCCGCAATTGAAAGCACCGGATCCGCCGCCTGCAATCGTCCGGCCGAAAAACCCGGCGGATGCGCTATTTGCGTCGGAGCCGGCGATCAAATTTGGGGGATTGACGCCGGTTGAATCGATCCACAATGCGCGACGCCCATTCACTTTGACGGTCAAATCGCGATCATCGGTAGTGCCGAGGAAGTTACTGGCCTCATTGGTGCCCGCATTCCCTCCTCTCCCCCAGGCATCGGCGGACCCGGCGGGACCCGGCGGGCCAGCAGGACCGGTCATCCCCGTTGGGCCTGTCGGTCCCGCCGGCCCCTGCGCCCCGGTCGGGCCCGGAATGCCGGCTTCGCAGCTCACCGTACCATCGGCATTGACCACCCGGATCGAGTTACCTGCGGCGCAGCCGCTGGCGATGCGTCGTTGCACCTGAGCGCTGTTGATTTGCGCTGTGCCGATGGCGCCAGGACTGACCGTGAGCGCTTCGGCCGCGAAGCCCGCAATCTGTGCCTGCGGCGCGGGTCGGATCGCGGTGGCGGGGCTGAGCTGCGTGTAGCTGCCGGTCGCGGCGCCGGGGCGCACGCCGATCTGCAACTGGAAATCGGCGGAAGTAATCGCTGCAGCAAAGTCCAGCTCGACGCTGAACACGCCGCCGGTCACCACGACGTCATCGCGCAGCAGCGGCGCACCGACATTGGCGCCGGCACTGGTCTGCAACTGGAACTGCAGATCGAAGCTGCCGTTGGCCGGGCTGCCGGCATCGCTCAGGCTGCCCTGGTAGGTGAAGGCATTGCTAAGCGCCAGGGCCTGGGCCGACAGCAGCATCAGCAGAATTCCGATCAGTCGTGTTGGCATGGTCATGTCCTCAGTTCTCGAAACTGTTGCGGAAGATCGAATCGGGTAGCGGGGCGTTGCTGGCGGCGCCGTGGAAGCCGATCTGCAACTGGTAGCCACCGGCATTGGCACGTCCAGCCGCGTTCTGGCCGAGCGTGCCGACCAATTGATAACTGCCGCCGCTGCTGCGGTTGCCGCCGGCGGCGATCACTTGTTTATTCAGCACATAGCTCCCGCCGCTCGGTGGTGCATCGGTTGGCGGCGCCGCCCGCGCGAGTGCGCACGCACCGAGCAGGACAGCGCCGAACAGGGTGTGTTGCAGAGTCATGTGGGTTGGCCGCGTCTGGGTATCGACTAGACATACGGCGCCGCGGCGCGAAGGCGACAAAACAACTTTGAAGCGCTGGCCAGCAGCGGTTCTCCGTGCCGGCTAAACTGCCGCAATCGACGCTGGTTCTCCTCGGGCCAACATGAAAACCGGTATCCGCGAACGCTGGGCGGAAGTGCGTGCGCTGTTTGAAGCCGCCATCGAGCAGCCGCGGGCGACGCGCGCGGCATTCGTCGCCGAGCGCGCCGCCGATGCCTTGCTGCGCGATGCGGTGTTGGCGCTGTTGGCGAGTGAGGACGGTGCGACCCTGTCCACCGAATTTGCCGAAGAGCCGGTCGGCGTGGATGACAAGGCGGCCGGCCAGCACCTGGGTAACTACCGCATCGTGCGCGTGCTCGGGCGCGGCGGCATGGGCGTGGTCTACCTTGCGGAACAAATGCATCCGCAGCGGCAGGTGGCGATCAAGCTGATCGCGGGCGTGCAGGACGCACAGACCCTGGCGCGCTTCCGGCGCGAGGCGGATTTGCTGGCGCGCCTGGCGCATCCGGGTATTGCGCAGATCTTTGAGGTCGGGACGGAGGCGGAGCGGCCGTTCCTGGCGATGGAGTACGTCGACGGCCGACCCTTGAGCGAATTTGCCGCCGGCCTGACCCGCGAGCAGCGTCTGGAGTTGCTGGCGCGCATCTGCGATGCGGTCGATCACGCGCACGACCGCGGCGTCGTCCATCGTGACCTCAAACCCTCCAATATCCTGGTCGACCGCGATGGCGCGCCCAAGGTGCTCGATTTTGGCATCGCGTTTCTGAGCGGTCCGGGTGTCGAGACGCTGACCGCCACCGGGGTGCTGCTCGGCACGCCCGCCTACATGAGCCCGGAACAGGCGCTCGGCGGCAGCGCCATCGATGCGCGCGCCGATGTCTATGCGCTCGGCGTGATCGGCTACGAGTTGCTGGCCGATCGCTTGCCCTTGTCGGTGGCCGGATTGACGCCGCTGCAGGCGCTGCGGGTGGTGGGCGAGGACACGCCGCTGCCGCTCAGCCGTCTCGATCGCCGCCTGGCCGGCGATCTGGAGACCATCGTCGGCAAGGCGCTGGCCAAGGAACCGAGCCTGCGCTACCCGAATGCCGGCGCCCTGGCCGACGATCTGCGGCGCTTTCTCGCCAACGAGCCGATCCGCGCCCGTCGGCCCGGCGTCTGGCGACGCTTGCGGCTGTTCACGCGGCGCAATCCGCTGCTGGTGGCGCTCGCCACGGCCACCTTGGTCAGCTTGATCGCCGGCCTGGCGCTGTCCTTGTCCTTTGCCTGGTCCGAAGCCCGCGAGCGCGAACGTGCGGTCGCTGCCAGCGCGCGCGCCGAGGCGGCGTTGGCGCAGGCGCGCGGCACGCTGATGGCGCTGAACCAGGTGTTTTCTGCCGGCAATCCGATCGTCGCCGGACAACCCAACGTCAGCTTCCGCGACGTGCTGGCCAGCGCCGCTGAGCAGATCGCCAATGTCCCCGACGCCACCCGCGCCAACGTCCTGTACGCGCTGGCCGAAGCCCAATTCAACCTCGGCGACAGCGACGCCGCCGACCAGCGCTTTGCCGCCGTGCAGACCTTGGCCCGCGCGCTCGGCGACAACAATCTGTACCTGCGTGCCGGCGTAAGGCGCGCCCGGCAGATGGCTGACCAGGGCAATCCGGTGCTGGCGGAGCGCTACATCGCCGAATTGCTCAAGGACGCCGACGCGCAGAAAGATCCCTTGATCCACGCCTCGTTGCTGTTGCAGCAGGCCAAGGCCGCCTATTTTCGCGGTCACTGGGTCAGCTCGCTGACCCGCTTCCAGGCCGCGCAAGCGCTGTGGCCGCCGCCCATTGATGATGTCGATCCGGGGCTGCGCAACGAACTGGAAGTCGAGCTGTTGACGCGGCAGACCCCGGTTCTGCTGACGCAAGGCAATCCCGCGGCGATCCAGGCGCTCTTGCAAGCCATGCAATCGGCACTGGCTCGCTTGACGCCGGTGATGGGTGAGGAGCATCCGCGTCTGGTGCGTTTGCGCGTGGTCGCCGACGCCCTGGGCGATCGTGCCGCCTCCCGTTCTGGCTGGTCGGGACGACTGCTCGCGGATTTGCGCACGCGCATTCCCAAGTTCGGCCCGACCCACCCGACGGTATTGGCGAGCATTCAAGCGGGCATCGACATGCAGATCCTGGATGTTGCCGATCTGACGCAGTTTCTCGACCTGGCCGCGACCACCATCCGCGCGCTGCCGGTCGGCAGCCGTTTGCGCAGTCGCATCGCGACCAATATCAGCGGCAGCAACTTCGTGGGCGTCGCAGCCGAAAGCCTGGACGACTACCTGGCGATGGCGAGCGCACAGTGTTTGCCGGATACGCCGCTCGATCAGGATTGCGTGGCATTGAAGAGTGCCGCCGCCAAACTCATGCAGCGCGAACGCCGTGGCGAGGAGGCGCTGGCGCTGCTGGAATCGATGGCGGAACCGGCCGCAGTCAGCGACGACCCTTCACTGGTGCGCGCAGTCAATATGGCGCTGGCGCAGGGCTATCGCGATGCCAAGCGCGCCGACGACGCGCTGCGTGCGACCGATGCCGCCCTTGCGGCGCTGCTGCGCGACCCGGAAACCGACGAGGCGCTGCGCGACCGCATGGTCTTTGGTCTGTCGTGGTACTACCGGCCGGCGCATTGCGATCGGGTGCTCGACCTCTTGCTTCCGCGCGAATCGCGCTTGCGCAATCAAGGCAGGTGTAGATCTCGATGTGCTGTCGCGACTGCTGGCGACCTGTGAAGTCCGCGCCGGCCGCGATCCGGCACCGGCATTGGCGCGGCTGGATGCAGTCTGGGACGCCGCGCTGCGTGATGATTCGGCGTCAGCGGTGCGCCTGGAGGCGATCCTTGGCTATCTCGAAATTTTCGACTTCCTCGGCCGCGACGACGATTTCGCGCGCTGGGCCAAGGCGCTGCGCGAACTCGAACGCTCCGGCGTACCGCTCGATGTCGCCCGTGGCAGGCCGTGGGTGGAGCGCGCGTTGAAACTGGAGCCGTAGCACGCTGCCTTCGGCGTAGGCCGGGTACGCGCGCAATCTCATCAAGTTGCGGTCCTGCGAGCGCGCCGGCGCCTTCAGGCGCCCGACGTCCTGAGCGTTTCCCACGAGCCTGCGGGTGCACAATAGTCGAAGGACGCAAGCAAGTCCTTCGACTGTTTCCCCAAACAGCCGGGGGAAACGCTCAGGACGAACGGGCTCCAGACTCAACCTGACGGCTTTGGGCAAGCGCGTCCCCAGTGGTCGTCCGTGCCCCGCTGGCGTTACGCGCGACGCCCGGCCGGACTTGCCGCAAGCCCCCGCGGCGCCGGCGCGAAAGGCTTTGGCGCACGCACCAGCAGCGCGCGCGCCGGAGCCGCGCTACGCGAGGCTCGCGAGGTCTGATCGGAGTTACTGCTGTCGCCGCCAGCTTGGCCTCGATGGCATCCAGGCGAGCGCGCAAGGCCGCATTCTCCGCCTGCAACTCCTGCATGCCGCGCACCGCCACCGCTTCGAAACCGCGCATCGACAGCATCAGGTAGCCGCTCTCGTCCTGGCTCACCCACTCCGGGAACACCTGTTGCACTTCCTGGGCGATGAAACCGAGGTGTGTGCCTTCCGGCTGGAACGGCGCCTTGCCGGCGTCGGTGTAGCGATAGTGCACGGGCCTGAGCGCAGCGATCTGATCGAGCGCGCCGCTGTAGTTGCCGACGTCGGATTTCAGGCGTGCATCGGACAGCGTACTGATGGTGCCAGTGGTCGTCTGCAACTGGCCGGCGGCGGTCAAACGCATGCGCAGCGTGCCGCCCGCACCCGGATCGTCGGTGGTGTTGCTGTGCACGCCGCCCTCGAACCAGCTGAAGCCGCCGGTGCCCGCCGCACGGAAATACATGCGCGCCGCCTGGATGCCGATGCCGTAGCTGGTGTTGAACAGATTGAGCATCTGTCGGGTCACGCTACCGAAGGCGATGTTGCCGGTGGTGTCGGTGTTGCCTTGCAGGCTGGTGTTGCCGGCGACCGTCAACGACGTGCTCGCGGCCGGCGTGTTGGTGTTGATGGCCATGCCGCCGGCGGCGCTCACCAGGAATTGGTTGGGGCCGGTCGAAATGAAATTGGCGAACTGGTCATCCGCCCACAAAAATGTGCCCTCGTCGCCGTCTGCATCGCCTGAACTGGCACTACACGTCGTCCCGTTGCTGACTGCAGTGCGCACCCTGGCAAAATGCCCACCTGCCCACGAATAGTCACCGCCCGCACAGTTGCCGCTGCCCCCGGAGACGGTGCTGAATTCCCCGTCGGCGACATTGCCAGATCCGCCGACAACGGCCGAGGCCAGTCCCCACGCTTGGTTTCCAGACCCCCCGAGACAGCGGCGTTGTCCGCACTCGCCCGGTTGAATTCCGCCCCGGCGACGGTGCTCCTGGCGGCGTCGGTTGTATTGTTTTGACCTCCGGCGATCGTGTTGAAGTCGCCATTGGCTTGGTTTGTCGCGCCACCACCAACCGTGCCGCCATTGCCGCCAGCTGTGTTGGTAATGCCGCCACCGACTGTGCTGTAGATGTTGATTGCGCTATTGCCGAACCCACCAGAGACCGTGGCAAATCGAGCCGTTGCTGCGTTTAGACCGATGGAGATCGGATTGCCAGAGAGGTCCCGCGTCGCCCCGCCGCCGCCGACCGTGGCGCCAATGCCGCTGGCGAGGTTAGCCGATGAGCCCAGCGCCACCTGCGGGGCGTCGCCATAGCTGGCGGTCGTGCCAGCAGCCTTGAACTGCGCCGCCCGCAGATTGTTGGCCTTGATCTCAACGGCCACATTGTTGGTCGCGCCCAGAAACTCCCCCGCAGCCACCACATTGCCCGTGGTATCCCAGCAAATCCCCGCCAACACGGCCATGGGATCAAAGCGCGTTGCTTCGCCAAGGCTGACAAAACCCGAGCCGCCCTGGGCCACTTCGGTTTTCAGTTTCAGCGCCGGGGCGTTGGACAGATCGACACCGAAGTCGACATCGGCGGCAAAGTTGCCGTCTTTGACCGCAACGCCGTAGAGCGTCAACGGCTGGCCGATGGCGCGCACGCCGGCGGCATCGGTCAGCGTCAGGCGCAAATCGTAGCTGCCGTTGGCGGGCTTGCCGCCATCGTTCAGGCTGCCGCGATAAGTCCACGGTGCGGCCTGCGCGGTTTGGCTGGCGCCGAGCAGCGCGAGGATGAGGATCGAAAGCAGTTTGCTGTGCATGGCGAAGTTTCCTTATTCGAAGCCGTTCTTGAACATCAGATCGACCTGCGGACCGCAGGCGGTGGCGAGTGCTTTGTTGGCGGCGAGCGCGGCGTTGAGGGCAAAGCGGCCATCGCTTGAGGCTTTCTCGGGTGTGGACGCGGCCTGCAACTCGGCGCTCAGGCTGAAGCGCTGGTCGGCGCTGAGTTGAACGGCGTCGACGCTCAAGCCGCCGCCACCGGAAAAGCGCGCGGGCTGTTGTGCGCTGGCGAGCGTGCTGGAAATCAGCAATGCCGTCAGCAATCCGCGCGCGAAGCGCCATGTTGTCGCCGCGCCTGGCGGGCGGTGCGGGTGGATGTCTTCGCCGCGTGTGGCCATGGGCTGGCTCCGCTGTCTGGGGATAACCAGAACTACGGCGCCGCGCGCGATCGGCGACAAAGAATTTGCAGCGCCACGGCGTAGGCCGGGTACGCGCGTCCCCAATGGTCGTCCGCGCCCCGCTGCCGTGACGCGCGACGCGAAGCCGGACTTGCCGCCAGCCCCCGCGGCCGCCGGCGCGAATCGCCAATTCGCACGCACCAGCAATGCGCGCGCCGGAGCCGCGCTACGACAGCCATGACCCCCGCCGCCGCAGAACGCTAGAGATTCAGCAAGAACGCCCGCGCGCTGCGCCAACTGCGCTGGACGGTGCGCTCGGATACGCCCTTGAGCGCGGCGACTTCCGCCAGGTCGAGCCCGGAAAACACGCGCAGCTCAACCAGTTCAGCCAGTTCCGGGTCGGTCTGCTCCAGCACGCGCATGGCGTTGTCCCAGTCGACCAGTTCGGTCCAGTCCTCGGGAGACGCTGGCTCGACACCGGTGTCTCGGCCGCACCCACATACAGCCGGATGCGTTCCAGTTCGGCGGCGCGCGAACGCTGGCGATCGATCCAGATCTGGCGCATGGCCTGCGCCGCAATGCGGAAGAAATGCGCCCGGTTTTCGGCATTGACCACGCTGCCGGCGAGTTTGAGCCAGGTTTCGTTGACCAGCATGGTCGCCGACAGCGTGCGGTTGTGGTCGGCGTTCAGGCGCCTGACGGCCAGCGACTTGAGCTCGGCGTGGATGTGCTGGTAGGCGGCGTCGAAGGCGGCGCGGTCGCCGACCGCAGCGCGTTGGATCAGTTCGGTGACGTCGCTCATTGCTTCGCTGCTCCGCGCCCGGCTCAACCTGAGAACCCCGGTTGACCGCTGTCCGGTCGATGATCCCCGTGGCATGACGGCGACGCAAACGCCGCGCGCAGTCTCCAGCTGTTGAATTTCACGCCGCGCTGCCGCACCTCTGGGGGAGTATCCGCATCCTCTGATCGGACCCTCCCCTGGAGCCCCACATGGTCGACCTTTACAGCCCGCTGACCGCGGGTGCACTCGAGCTGCCCAATCGCATTGTCATGGCCGCGCTGACCCGCGCGCGCGCCGGGCGCACGCACATTCCCAATGCGCTGATGGCCGAGTACTACGCCCAGCGCGCAAGTGCCGGGCTGATCTTCACCGAAGCGACCATGGTCGCTGCCGATGGCTGTGCCTTCACCGGCGAGGGCGGCTTGTACGATGACGCCACCACCGCCGGCTGGCGCGCGGTGACCGATGCCGTGCATGCCCGCGGCGGTCGCATCCAGGTGCAGCTGTGGCATCCGGGCCGCGCAGCGCATTCGTTGTTGAACGACGGTGTGCAGCCGATCTCCAGCACCGACCGAGCGATCCGCGGCGACCAGATCAGCACGCCCGAGGGCATGCGTGACTACGAAGTGCCGCGACGCCTGGCACGCGAGGAAATCCCCGGCATCGTCGAGGCCTTCCGTCGCGCCGCCGAGCGCGCTCGCGATGCAGGCTTCGATGGCGCCCAGATCCACGCTGCGCACGGCTACATCATCGACCAGTTCCTGCGCGACGGCGCCAATGACCGCAGCGACGACTACGGCGGCAGCATCGCCAACCGCGCGCGCCTGTTGCTGGAAATCGTCGACGCCACTGCTGGCGTGCTCGGTGCAGACCGCATTTCGGTGCGCATCTCGCCGCTGGTGCCGTACAACGACATGGTCGATTCCAATCCGGAGGCGCTGGTGGAATACGTCGCGCGTGAACTCGACGGCCGCAAGATTGCGTTCCTGGAACTGCGCCACAACGATTTTCGCGATCCGGCCGAACAGCGCCTGGCGCAGATCGCGCGGCGCGAGTTCCATGGCCCGCTGTTCGTCAACGGCGGCTACGATCTGGCCGGTGCGCAGGCCGCAGTCGCCAGCGGTGCGGTCGACGCGGTGGTTTTTGGCAAGGCCTGGCTGGCCAACCCGGATCTGGTCGCGCGTTTCCGCGCCGGCGCAGCGTTGAACCCCGTCGATTTCGCGAAGCTGTACACGCCGGGGTCGGCGGGGTACACCGACTACCCGAGTCTCGCCGCGTAGGCCGCGTGTGCCGCGCAGCGGCTCACCGGCGCTTTCCGGTCGAGTCGGAGAGCGCCGGGGAACGCGCCTGCGGCGCGTACCCCAGCCTACGCGAGCAGCCGCCGGTAGACAGCTGCATCGCGCTCCGAATGGCAGCAGAACAGCACCTCGCGAAGGCAGTTCGATGACGCCAGTTCATCGCGCGCCGTAGCGATCGCAATGCTGGCGGCGGGTTCGACTGGATAACCGTAAACGCCGGTGCTGATGCACGGGAAGGCGATAGTCGCCAGTCCGTGTGCTTTCGCCAGTTGCAGCGACTGGCGATAGCACGATGCCAGCAGCTCAGGCTCGCCGTGAGCGCCGCCATGCCAGACCGGACCGACGCTGTGGATCACGAAGCGCGCCGGCAAGCGGAAGCCGGGCGTCAGCTTGGCCGCGCCGGTCGCACAGCCACCGAGCGGCCGGCAAGCGTCCAGCAGTTCCGGACCCGCGGCACGATGGATGGCGCCATCCACGCCACCACCGCCGAGCAGGGAGTTATTGGCAGCGTTGACGATGGCATCGACATCCAGCGTCGTGATGTCGGCCTGGATGACGCTGAGCTCTGCAGGCATCAATCAGCCCGTCGCCGGCTCAAGCAGCCGCGACCAGCTCTTGTCGATCTGCTGGTACTCGCCCGGGCAGCGCTCGGCGCGCGCCTCGGGAAGATAATCGTCGCCGACCAGTCCCTCGTGTTTCTCCGGGTTGCTGCCGTAGACCCAGCACACCAGATTGAAGAAGCGCTGCTTGTCCAGCGAGTGTTCGTCGGCAAAAGTGGAGTCGTCGATCTCATTGCCGGACAGCTCGGCACTGACGTAGTAGGACAGCGCCGCGCTGAGCACGGCCTCGTCACCGGTGTCATCGTCGATCATCGCCCAGGCGGCCAGCTGATCGACCGCATCTTCCTCGCGGCCGGTGATCGGCAGATCGAGCACGTGGACCAGGGCATGGCCAAGCTCGTGGAACAGCACCAGCACGAAGGCACCCATGACCGCAGCGTCGAGCTCGTCCTGGGTTTCGTACTGCTCGGCCATCGTCTGGTAATAGTCCTCCAGCAACTCGAAACACATCGAGATCTGCTGCTCGGAGGGATCGTAAACGGCATTGGCCTCGCCGCATTCGGCGAAGCGCACGCCGACCGTGGCGGGGAGCTTCAGAGATTCGTTGAGTGCAGTTGCGAACTCTTCGAGCAATCTCGCCTCGTGGAGGGAATTGGCCATCTCTTCATACTTGGCGTTCTCAAACGCCGGTTCACGCACTTCGATCTGTGCCGCATCGCTGCTGGTGACGCACAGCAGTAGCGCACCCCACAGGATTCGCGAGCTGATCATTTGGCCCCCCAGGCGGCGATCGATCGAAGCGCAAATCGTAGCAGAGGCGGCCGAGGATGGCGGCGAATGCTTGCCGTTTTGGAACGGCGCAATCTCTGGCCTACCGGCACTTGTAGAGCCGAGCCTGCTCGGCTTGGATTGCGCGAGAGCAGCGGAGCAAGCTCCGCTCTACAGTAGGCAATTTCGCGGCAGCAGGCTCAGGGCGACAACTGCAACTTGAAACGGATCTCCACCGCATTGGCGATGGTCTCCAGATCGGCCCATTCGCCGCTGCCGATGGCAAACTGATCGCGCGACAGCGCCGCCTTGCCGTCGATGCTCTTGCCATCGGCGGCCGGCGCGATTTCCAGGGTTACCGGATGCGTGGCGCCCTTGAGCGTCAGCGTCCCGGGGCAGGACAGCCGCGGGCCGGCTGCTGTGCAATCACCGGTCGATTGCCAGCGAGCCTTGGGATGAGCTTCGACGTCGAAGAACTCCACGCCGCGCAGGGTGTCGTCGCGCTCGGCGTAGTCGGTGTCCAGGCTGGCCACCTCGATCTCCGTATCGAAACGCGTTGCCAGCGGTTGCGCCAGATCGAAGTCGGCCTTGCCGCTGAATTTCCTGAACACGCCAGGCACGGCTTCGCCGCCGTAATCGCCGGTGAACGCCAGTTCGCTGTTGCTGGCGTCGAAATGGAAGGTCGCGGCCTCGGCCGTGGTGGCCAGCAGCAGGCTGAGGACAAGAACTCGGATCATGGAAACTCCAGTGCGGCAAAGGGTCTGGGAGTAGGCACTCTGGTGGGGCACTCGCACTGTGGGAGCGGGTTTACCCTGCGAGACTTCGGCTGTTAATACCCGAAGCAGAAACTCGCGGGGGAGACCCGCTCCCACAAATGCAGGTCAGACTCGCTTCCCCGGCAGGATGCGCTTCCAGCGTGTCATCGCGATCAACAAAATGGTGCTTCAGCGCCGCCAGCACATGCAGTGCGATGAGCGCCATCAGCGCCCACGCCAGGAGCTCGTGAGCCTGCTGCCAGAAGGCGAACATGGCCTTGTCGCGCGCGACCAATGCCGGCACCTTGAACAGCCCGAACCAGGTCAGCGGAAAACCCGCGGCCGAGTTCTGCAGCCAGCCGGTCAGCGGCATCGCGAACATCAGCAGATAAGCTGCCCGATGCGTCAATGTGGCCACTCGCAGCTGCCACGCCGGGATGGATTCGGCATACAGCGGCGGCGCGTTGTAGGCACGCCAGACCAGGCGCAGCGCCGCCAGCGCGAGAATCGTCAGACCCGTCCACTTGTGCCAGGTGTAGACCTCGATCTTGGTCGGCGACGTCTGTAGCTCGGTCATCCACAGGCCAACGCCGAGCATGCCGATGATGGCGATGGCCATCGCCCAATGCAGCGCGATGGCGATGCCGGTGTAGCGCGGAATCTGTTCCGGGGCGAAGCCGTAACTGGGGCGTTGGCGCATGCCTGGTTTCTCCGTGGGTGTCCGGACCGCCCATGCCGGCGCGCTTATCAGCCGATCGAAGCTGTGGGAGCGGGTTCACCCCGCGAAAGCTCTCGCGGAGTAAGTCCGCTCCCACAGGAAGCAACTCGCCGACCGACTCAGCTCGCCGAAGCCTCCAGCTCGATGCGGATCTGCACCTCGTCGCTGATGCCGCCAAGGTACTCCGAAATGCCGAAGGCCGAGCGCTTGATGCTGCCGGTGGCGGAAATGCCGAGCGCCGGCTTCTTGGTGAACGGATGCGGGCCAGCCTGGTTCAGCGTGGCCTGCAGGGTGACCGGCAGAGTGACGCCCTTCAGCGTCAGGTCGCCGCTGACGGTCATGGTCTTGTCGCCGGTCTTTTCGACCTTGGTCGACACGAAACGGGCCTCGGGGAAGGCCGCCACGTTGAACCACTTGTCGGCCGACACATGCTCCTGCCAGGTCGCATCGCCCAGGCTGATGCCGGCGACATTCAAGGTCACGTCGACCTTGGCGCTGGCGACGTCGGCGGCGTCGAAGCTGATCGTGCCGTCCTTGACGTTGAACCGCGCGGTGCTGTTGGAAAAGCCCATATGCAGCACGCTGGCGTGCACCTGGCTGTGCACCTTGTCGAATTGATAGTCGAGCGGTGCGGCGCTGGCGCCAGCAGCAAAGGCGAGGGTGGCAAGGGCGATCAGGGTGCGCATCTTCAGCTTCTCCAAAAATGGGGGCGGGTGGCGCGACAGGCTGCCTGCAAGCTGTCGAAACCAGTGTGAAGGAAGCTTGCGCGGTTGCCCGATTGCCTCCAAGCTGCAGAACTTGCCGACAGGGTTCAAATTTCGCCTAGAAACCCCAGGGGGGGGGGGCGGGGGGGGGGGTTTGGGGGGGGGGGGGGG
Source organism: Rhodanobacteraceae bacterium (assembly GCA_016717705.1). Taxonomy (GTDB): domain Bacteria; phylum Pseudomonadota; class Gammaproteobacteria; order Xanthomonadales; family SZUA-5; genus JADKFD01. The sequence continues at coordinate 141,120 of JADKFD010000005.1, forward strand.
GGGGGGGGGGGGGGGAGGGCCCCCCCCCCGCGGGGGGCCGCCGCCCCCCCCCCCCCCCCCCCGCCCCCCCCCCCCCCCCCCCCCCCCCCCCCCCCCCCCCCGCGGGGGGGGGGGGGGGGCGGGGGGGGGGGAAAGAAAAAAAAAAAAAAAAAGGAAGGGGAGAGGGGAGGAGGGGGGAGGTTTCTAGGTTAAATGGGTACGCAGGCTGCTGTCGATCTCGAAGCCATTGAATTGCTGTCGGTCATCGCGCAGACCGGCTCGATGGCCGCCGCCGCACGGCAGCTGGGCAAGGTGCCCTCGGCGTTGACTTACCAGGTGCGTCGGCTGGAGGAGCGCCTCGACCTGCTGCTGGTAGACCGTCGCAGCGGTCGTGCGCAGCTGACCGAGTCGGCGCAGCTGCTGGTGCGCGAGGGCCGCGATGTGCTGGCGGCGCTGGATGGCGCGTTGACGCGCGCGCGGCGGGCGGCGCTGGGCTTCGAGTCGGAACTGGTGATTGCCGTCGATGCGATCGTGCCGATCGACGTGCTGTGGCCGCTGGTGCGCGGCTTCGACGAGCTCAAGGCGCCGACCCAGCTGCGCTTCTGGCACGAAGTGCTGTCCGGCAGTTGGGAAGCGCTGCTCAGCGGGCGTGCCGATCTGGTCGTCGGCGCACCGGGTGAGGCGCCGGCCGATCATGCAGTCCGCCTGCAACCGCTCGGGCGCATCGAGTTCGTCTACTGCGTGTCTCCGCAGCACCCGCTGGCAAGAATCAGCGAACCGTTGACGCCGCAGCAGATCGCGGCGCATCGCGCGGTGGCCGTGGCGGATTCGGCGCGGGCGATGCCAAGGCGCACCGCTGGCCTGCTACCCGGCCAGCCGGTGATGACGGTGCCCGATTTTCGCTACAAGATCGCCGCCCAGGTCGCGGCGCTGGGATGTGGTTATCTGCCGCGGCATATGGCCGAAACGGAACTGCGCGCCGGGCGCCTGATCGCCCGGGAGATTGCGCAGCATGGCGCGGTCAGCCAGACCATCCATCTGGCCTGGCGCGAACCGGTGCGCGGACGCGCGCTGGCCTGGTTTCTGCAGGCGTTCCGGGATGTGCGGTTTGGCGGTTGATTGCGGATTGCCATTGAGTCCACAAGAGCATCGCGCGCGAGCGCGCTCCTACAATTCTTGCGTGGTCTCTTCGGCAAATTTGTAGGAGCGCGCTTGCGCGCGATGCTCTTGGGCATGCCGAAGAGATCGCGGGCGCAGCCTGATCACACAGAATGCTGACCTCAGCTCCCGCGCCGACGCAGGAAGTTCAACAGATCCATCCGCGTGATCAGGCCGATGAAGCGCTCGCCGTCGACGACGATAGCCACATGCCCGCGCTCGAACAGCGGCATCAGTTCATTGACGTCGGTGCGCACATCCACCAGATCGAGCTTGGTGATCATCGCCTCTGAAACCGCGCACTGGAACTGGCACGGGTTGTTGTGCACTTTCAACAGCACATCGGACTCGTCGACGATGCCGACGATGCGGTCTCCGTCCATCACCGGCAGTTGCGACACGTCGTACAGCTTCATGCGCTGGTAGGCGACGGTGAGCGTCTCGGTCGGGCGCACGACAATGGTGTCGCGATCCGAGTACGGGCGGTTGATCAGATCGCGCAGATCGCCGGTGGTCTCGCGGGTGATGTAGCCGTTGTCGCGCATCCAGTAATCGTTGTACATCTTTGACAGATACTTGTTGCCGGTGTCGCAGACGAAGGCGACCACTTTCTTCGGTGTGGTCTGCTCGCGACAGTAGCGCAGCGCCGCAGCGATCACGGTGCCCGTGGAGCTGCCGCCGAGGATGCCCTCGCTGCGCAGCAGTTCGCGTGCTACTTCGAAGCTCTCGCGGTCGCTGATCGCATAGGCCTTCTTGACGTGCTCGAAATCGCTGATCGCGGTCAGGTAGTCGCCGCCGATGCCTTCGACGGTCCAGCTGCCGCCGGTCTTGTCGAGCACCTTGTCGTTGACGTACTTGGTCAGCACCGAGCCGACCGGATCGGCGAGGATCAGTTCGACGTGCGGGGCCGCGCGCGTGAAAAAGCGCGACAGCCCGGTCAGCGTGCCGCCCGAGCCGACGCCAAAGACCATCGCGTCCATGTCGTGGCCCATCTGCTGCCAGATTTCCGGGCCGGTGCCGAACTCGTGCGCGGTCGGATTGGACTCGTTGCCGAACTGGTTGATGTAGATCGCGCCCGGGGTTTCCGCGGCGATCCGCCGCGCCATGTCCTGGTAGTACTCGGGATGGCCCTTGCTGACGTCGGAGCGCGTCAGTACCACCTCGGCGCCCATCGCCTTCAGGTTGAAGATCTTTTCTCGGCTCATCTTGTCGGGCACCACCAGGATCAGCCGGTAACCCTTCTGCTGCGCCACCAGCGCCAGTGCCAGCCCGGTATTGCCGGCGGTGCCCTCGACGATGGTCGCGCCCGGCTGCAGCTGGCCGCGGCGCTCGGCGTCCTCGATCATCACCAGACCGATGCGGTCCTTGATCGAACCGCCTGGATTGGTCGACTCCATCTTGAAGTACAGCTCGCAGACGCCGGTGTCGATACGCTGATTGCGCACGATCGGCGTGTTGCCGATCAATTCCAGCACGTTGTTGTAGACCGCCATGATTGTGTCCCCCGCGGTGCGCCGGCTGCGGCGTACCGCCCGTGATTTGTGAAGGGGTGCAAGACTGCACCAGTACGGGGCAAAGCGGTAGGTTTGCTGTCGGGCGGTGGGCTTCCGTGGCGAAGCAATCGCGCCCGAGGGCGCTCCTACAGTTCCTGCGTGGACCTTCGGGCGACGTGTAGGAGCGCGCTTGCGCGCGAGCTCTTGATCCAGGCCGGACACCCTTTCACCTTGGCTCGCCTTGGCGATAATGGCGGGCACATCCCGGATCGCCGCCCATGAACCGCCACCTGATCATCCCCATCGTACTGCTCGATACTCTGGCCGCGGTGCTGCTGGCTTTCGGCCTTGGCGCCTGGTTTTCGCCGGAAGTGAGCTTGTTCAAGCCGCTCGCCGAGCACCAGCTGGGCATGCCGATGACCATCGTCGGCGGTGTGTTGATGTTGATCTGCGCACCGCTGATGCTGCGCTGGGTGCTCGCCTCGATGCGCGAGCGCGGCCGATGAGCCGTGTGCGTCGGCCGAAGATCACGCTGCGCGCCGCCGAACTCGACGATGCTGCCGCGGTCGCGGCGCTGTATGTCGATCCCGGCGTTTTCGGGTCAGTGCTGCAGTTGCCGTACCCGCGCGAAAGCTACTGGCGCGAGCGGCTGGACAGCCGCGACCCCGACAACCTCAATTTGCTGGCGCTGATCGGCGATCAAATCGTCGGCCACGGCCACCTCGGTCGCCCGCAACCGCACGCCCGCCGCCGCCACGTCGGCGCGATCGGCATCGCCGTCGGCCCGGCGCACCAACGCCGTGGCATCGGCGACGCACTGATGACCGCTCTGATCGAACGCGCCGAGCGCTGGATGCAGATGACCCGGCTGGAACTCGAGGTCTACGTCGACAACGCCGCAGCCATCGCGCTCTACCGCAAGCACGGCTTCGTCGAGGAAGGCCGCATGCGCGCCTACGCGTTTCGCGATGGGCAGCATGTGGACGCGTTGGGGATGGCGCGGGTGAGGCAGTGAGTAGTGAGTAGTGAGTAGTGAGTAGTGAATAGTGAATAGTGAATAGTGAATAGTGAATAGTGAGTAAAACCCGGTGTTTGACCCGGAACTCGCGCTTTGTCTTGGCCCCTGATCGCGCGCAAGCGCGCTCCTGTCTCCTCCGACAGAACCCCGGCGTCGCCGGTTTTTACTCACTACTCACTACTCACTACTCACCACTTGCCGCTTCACTTGGCCTGATACGGAAACAGCTTCCGCTCGACGAACTCCAGCCCATGATCGATCGCCCAGGCGATCAGGCCGATGATCGCGAGGATCAGGAAGATGTGTTCGGTGAGGCCGCGACGCTGGCTGATGTTGAGCATCGCGCCAAGGCCGTGCGGGGCGTTGATCAGTTCGGCGAGCATGATGTAGCCGAACGACAGACCGAACAGGCCGCGCAGGCCGCGGTACATCTCCGGCATGGCCGTCGGCACCAGCACCTTCATGACGATCTGGCGATCGGTCGCGCCGAGCGTGCGCGCGGTGTCCACATAACGATCCGGCACTGCCAGGATCGAGGCCGCGGCGGTGGCGAACACGAAGGGCAGCGCGGCGACGAAGATGAACATCACCTTCTGGGTTTCGCCGATGCCGAACCAGAGAATGGTCAGCGGGATCAGCGCGGCCACCGGCACATTGCTCATCGGGATCACGATCGGCTTCAGAAAAGCTTCCAGCACGCGCCAGGATCCGGCCAGGACCCCCAGCGGCACGCCGATCAGCAACGCCAACGAGAATCCGATCAGCACGCGCGTCATGGTCGCCATGATGCTTTGGCCGAGATTGCGCTCGAACAAGAGGTTTGGAATCGCGGCGATGACTTCGCCCGGGCTTGGCAGGATCGCCGGCGAGATGAAGCGCTCTTCGGCCGGCCCGAGGGTCAGCGCGAACCAGAAGAAGCCGACCAGCACCAGACAGGTCGCCGCCAGCAGCTTGCCGGTGGCGTTCGCCGGCGCCTGGCGCAGTTCCAAAGACAGCCATCCCTTTGCCATCGTCCTGCCCCGTGCACGCAGATGGGGCACAGGCTAGCAAGAAAGCGGCGATCGGGTGGGGTAGGGCACGAGCATCGCGCGCAAGCGCGCTCCTACAATTCTTCCGCGAGTCTTCGGCAGATTTGTAGGAGCGCGCTCGCGCGCGATGCTCTAGATCTCCGTCCCATCCAGCAAAGCTGCCAGCGCCCGCCGCGCCTCAGCCACGCCGGACTTGGCCAGCGACGAGAACAGCACCGCCGCGGTCGGTACGCCGAGTTCCTCGATCTCGCGCAGCACCTTGCGCCGGGTTTCCGTTGCCGGACCGCGATTGAGCTTGTCGGCCTTGCTGAGCAGGATCACGCAGCGCAGCTGCCGCGCCTGGCAATAGGCCAGCATCTGGCGGTCGAAATCGGTCAGGGCATGGCGGATATCGCTGACGATGACGATGCCGGCCAGCGCCTGGCGTTCACGGACATAGGCATCGATCAGCGTGTGCCAGTCGCGTTTGACCGCCAGCGGCACCTTGGCGTAGCCGTAGCCGGGCAAATCGATCAGACGTTCGCTCGCGTCGAGCCCGAACACCACCAGTTGCTGCGTACGGCCAGGCGTCTTGCTGGTACGCGCCAGGCCACCCTGGTCGCAGATGACATTGATCGCGCTCGATTTTCCGGCATTGGAGCGACCGGCAAACGCCACCTCGCGGCCCTCGTCCGGCGGCAGTTTGTGATGGTCCGGGGTGCTCATCAGGAACTGGGCACGACGGAATCGGCGCTCCAGGGCAGTGTCGATCGGATCGGGAATGGCCATGGTGGCGATTGGTCTGCGCAAAGACCGCCAATCTACGCCAGACGGGGCGCGGCCGCCGCTGTTGTAGGCGCGACGCGTGCGTCGCGACCGCGGATGCCGCGCGGGTGATCGTCGCGACGTACACGTGGCTCCTGCAACAGCACAGCGCCCCACCTGTCGCAGATCAAGCGCCGACATGCGCTCGCCGCTCCACCAACGGGCGTCGCCGTGTAGAATCCCGGGGCTTTGGCGACCACCCCGTTTGCGGGTCGGTGCGCACACGATTTCCCCCTGGATTGGCGTTCGAGGTCGAGAACGATGAAGTTCATCACTGCTTTTGCCCTGGCGGCGCTGTTGGCCGCGAATTCAGCCTGGTCTGCTGGCGGCGATGCCGCGGCGGGTCAGACCAAGGCTGCCGTCTGCGCGGCGTGTCACGGCGTCGACGGCAACAGCGTCGATCCGCAATACCCCAAGCTCGCCGGGCAGCACGCCGATTACATCGCGCGTCAATTGACCTTGTTCAAGTCGGGCAAGCGGCAGAACCCGATCATGCTCGGCATCACGATGACCCTGACCGATCAGGACATGCTGGACCTTGGCGCCCATTTTTCCGCGCAGACGGTCAAGCCGGACATCGCCGACGAGGCGCTGGTGCCGCTGGCCAGGCACTTGTACCAGACCGGTGACGCCAAGCGCGGCATTCCGGCATGCATGTCCTGCCACGGCCCGACCGGCCGCGGCAATCCGGCGTCGCGCTATCCGGCGATCGGCAGTCAGCATGGCCGCTACACCGCCGACATGTTGCGGCGCTTTCGCGCCGGCGAGGTCCATGGCGACGAAGTCGACGTCAATGGCAATCTGATGAAGCAGGTTGCGGCCCCGCTGACCGACGCCGAAATCGATGCGCTGGCGTCTTACATCCAGGGACTCAGCTCGGCGACTCCGTGAGGCGTTCTGCCGAACGCCCGGATCGCCGTCACCGGTTTTCTGCCAGTCTCAGCTCACCCCAACCGTGGTTCGAGGATTCAGCTCAAATGCGTCTAGCCATTGCCACCTTTCTTGCGCTGGTATTTGCCCTGGCAATGCCGGCAAACGCCCAGCCGGTCGACAAATTCCAGGCCGGCAAGCAGTACTTCGTCATCGATCCGGTGCAGCCGACCAGTTCCGGCGACAAGATCGAAGTGCTCGAGGTGTTCATGTACACCTGCCCGCATTGTTATGACCTGGAGCCCTACCTGACCAAGTGGAAGGCCACCAAGGCAGCCGATGTCGCCTATGCGCCGTTCCCGGCCGCGTGGAACGAGCCGGTCGAGGCGTTTGCGCGCGCCTTCTATGCCGCCGAGACCCTCGGCATTCTCGAGGCTTCGCACGAGAAGTTCTTCGCCGCGATCCACAAGGAGCGGGTGCCGTTTGCCACGCTCGAAGACATCGCCCAGTGGTACACGCAGTTCGGCGTGACCAAGGATGCCTTCCTCAGCGCCGCGAAATCCTTTGCGGTGAACACCAAGATCAATCGCTCGAAGGCCATGGTGCCGCGCTGGGGCGTTGCTGGAACGCCGACCGTCATCGTCAATGGCAAGTATCGCTTCGACGTGTCGAGCGCCGGCGGCCACCAGAACATCGGCGAGCTGATCGACTTCCTGGTGGCCAAGGAACGCGCGGCGAAGAAGGGCGCGTGAGCCACCGGATGATCCGGTGACCGCACCGCGCAGCAGCGACAAGAAGGAGGCGCGACCCCCAGGGGCGCGCCTTCGTCTTTTCTGCTTCAACATCCACGCCGGCAATGCCCAGGGCGGCTTTCGCGAGTACCTGACGCGCAGCTGGCGGCACTTTCTGCCGGACACCGGCAAGCACAAGAATCTGTCGGAACTGGCGCGCCTGCTGTGTGAGGTCGACATCGCCGCACTGCAGGAGGTCGATGGCGGCAGCCTGCGTTCCGGTTTCATGAACCAGGCATCCTACCTGGCCGAACTGGCGGCCTTTCCGTACTGGTGGCAGCAGCGCAATCGCCGCATCGGGCGCATCGCCGAATCCAGCAACTGCCTGCTCAGTCGCGCGCAACCCACCCTGGTCGAAGACCATCCGTTGCCGGGCCGGATTCCCGGACGTGGCGCCCTGATGGCGGTCTATGGCGAAGGCCGTGAATCACTGGCCGTGGCCATATCGCATCTGTCGCTCGGTGCCCAGGCGCGTACGCGCCAGTTTGATTTCCTGCACGATCTGCTGGCGCCTTATCGGCATACCGTATTGATGGGTGACTTCAACTGCCAGCCGAGCAGCCCGGCGTTCCGGCGTTTCATGGAGCGCAGCGGTCTTGGTGTACCCGGACCGCAGGCGCTGGCGACCTACCCGGCGTGGCAGCCGGATCGCTCGATCGACCACATCCTGGTGTCTGCCGATATTCATGTGACCCGCTACGAAGCGCCGAACCTGAAGCTGTCGGATCACTTGCCCGTCGCCGTGGATATCGAGTTGCCGCCGGGTGTGAGCCTGACGCGGGCGTAGATGTCGGCGCCGCGCTTCGCGCTTGGTGGGAGGAGCGGCGGGACGTGGACGCGTCGCGACCGCAGTTTCGGCGCGAACAGGTCGCGACGTCCCACCGTCGCTGTCCCTACAGGGCGATGGGCGCGTCAATGCCGCGCGCCCGCAACCGGAAGCGCTCGCGATAATCCGCCGGCGTCAGCGTGGTCGCGCGTTTGAACAACTTGCGAAAGCTCGACACATCGCTGTAGCCGCAGCGCTCGACCACCTCGTCGAAACTCAGGTGCGTGGTCTCCAGCAGCGCCTTGGCGCGCTCCACGCGCAAGCGCTGGATGTGTTCCAGTGGCGAGATGCCGTAGTGCGCCTTGAAGTGCCGCAGCAGGCTGCGTTCGCTGGTGCCGCAATGTTCGGCCAGTGCGGTCACGCTGACGTCGCCGTCGACCGCCGTGCGCAAGAAGCGCTCGGCCTTCTCCGCCAGCGAGGTGCGTGGCCGCTCCAGCATCGCCATGCTGATATACGGCGCCTGACTCTGGCGTTCGGCGTCGATCGCCAGCATGCGGCCGACCTGGTGGGCCAGATCAACACCGGCAACCTCGCCGATCAGCCGTATCACCAGATTGAGCACCGCGGTGGCGGCGCCGGTGGTGAACACGCCGCTGTCTTCGACCAGCATCTGGTCGATGTCCAGCAGCACGCGCGGAAAATGCTTGCGAAAGGTCGCGCCGAGCCACCAGCTGGTCGTGGCATGCCGGTCGTCGAGCAAACCGCTCTTGGCCAGCAACAGCGTGCCGCTGCAGGAACCACCGACGCGCACGCCGGACGCATGCAGCCGGCGCAGGAATTCGACCTCGACATCGAACTCGTCGGCGCGCGCGCACAGAGCCCCTGGATCTTCGGCCAGGATGCCCGGAACCAGCAACACATCGATCGGCGGTGCGCTGGTCTGCACGCCGTCGAGTATCAGACCCGTGCTGGTGTGCACGCGGCTCTGGCCGCGCGCACTGATCACGTGGGCGACAAATCTCGGCGCGAATCGCGGCTGTTTCAGGTTGGCGATCTTTTCAGCGACGCGCAGCGCGTCGACCGGGCCGGCGACGCTCGACAGCATGCAGCCGTCGAGCGCCAGAATGCCCAGGGTCAGCAGCGGAGCTTCTGCAGAGCCCATGTTCGATCACTCACCGACCAGCACGGCGCCGGAGTTTTCGGTCAGCCAGCTGATCAGCGCACTCGGCGCGCGCAGGGCGCTCGGCTGTGCGCCGGCGGCCTCGCAGGCGATCAACTTGACGTGCTCGCGGTGCCCCGGCGGCAATGCGGTGCCCGAGGTGGCGACCAGTTCGACATTGCCCTGGCGATCGCGGTTGAGCAGCCACACGCCCTTGGGCAGGTACACCTGCTGGCGGCATTCGTTGTTCACTTCCTGATCCCGCGCGTCGAGCGGCAACAACTGCCAACGGCCGCTGGTCTGTTCCAGTATCGCCGTGTACTGGCCACCGGCGATGTATTGCGGTCCCGCATCCTCGATGTCGTCGGCGCGCGCCTGGGTGCCCAGTGCAATCAGCGTGGCGGCGATGATGGGGAGGACGTTCATGGTGTTACTCCTTGGTCTGTGCGTCCGGACGAGTGTCCGGGGTGAACACAGCTTGCGCCGCTGACCGTTCGGTCGGGAGTGGCCCGCGCGCGAGCGCGCCCCTACAAGTCTTGCGTGGAATTGCGGCGAAATTGTAGGAGCGCGCTGGCGCGCGATGTTCTTGATCGCGGGGTAAACCCGCCCACGGAAAGCAAAGCGCGGTGGATAAACCCGCTCGCACCGAAGGTCGCCACCCTCACTCGCCAATCACCGACGTGAAACCGCGCCTCACCAACATCAAGACCAATTACACGCGACGCCGACCTCGTGCACACGCCTGAAAGAGGAACCTGCCGATGCACCGCGAGCGTCCCGCGGTTCTCTCCCACTCTACGAGGCATGCATCATGAAACTGCTCCCGATCTTTGCCACCTGCGCCGCCCTGGTCTTCGCCCCGCTGGCGATCGCCGAACACCATGCCGATCACGGCGCGATGAAGCAGCAGACGGTGGTCGACATCGCTGTCGGCAATCCGGATTTCTCCACCCTGGTGGCCGCACTCAAGGCCGCCGGTCTGGTCGACACCCTGAGCGGCGCTGGTCCGTTCACGGTGTTCGCGCCGAGCAACGCCGCCTTCGCCAAATTGCCGGCCGGCACCCTCGACAACCTGCTGAAGCCGGAGAACAAGGCTCAGCTGACCGCGATCCTGACCTACCACGTGGTAGCCGGGAAGGTTCTGGCTGCAGACGTCGTCAAGCTGAGCAGCGCGAAGACCGTGCAGGGCGGTGAAGTCGCCATCAGCGTCAACGGCAGCGCAGTCATGGTCGATGGCGCCAATGTGGTCAGCACCGACATCGTCGGCAGCAACGGTGTCATCCACGTGATCGACAGCGTGATCATGCCGAAGTAAGGGGCAGGGGCGTTGCAGGGCGTCGCCGGTGCGTCGCCCTGCACTTCTTGATCTTGTGGGAGCGGGTTTATCCCGCGAGCTCTTGGCTTTTTCGCGGAGCAACCGCCCACAAGCAACCGCCGGGAAATCCGCTCCCACGGAGAAGCAACCGCTCGCGGAGTAAATCCGCTCCCACAGAGAAGCAACCGCTCGCGGAGTAAATCCGCTCCCATAGAGAAGCGGCTGCGCTACCCGCCGAGCTTTGCTGCCTGCTCGCGCAAGCCGTTGACGGTCAAGCTGAATTCGGCGATACGCTGTTTTTCCTGCTCGACCACGGCCGCCGGCGCATTGGCGACGAAACTGGCATTGCCGAGCTTGCCCTCGCACTTCTTGATCTCGCCTTCCAGCCGCGCGATTTCCTTCGCCAGTCGCTTGATCTCGGCGTCGACGTCGATCAGTCCCAGCAGCGGAATCAACAGTTTGAGTTCCCCGACGATCGCCGTGGCAGATGCCGGAGCGACCTCGCCGGTGCCCAGCCAGCGCATCGCCGCCGGTTCGACCCGGGCGAGAAACGCAATCGCCGCTGCGAACCGCGCATGCCGTTCGCGGTCCCTGGCGTCGCCACCTTCGAGAATAAGCGGCACCAGTTTGGACGGATTGATGTTCATCTCGCTGCGGATACGGCGCAATCCGCTGAGCACGGACTTGAGCCAGTCGATATCCGCCGCGGCGACCTCGTCGCTGGCGAAATCGCACGCTTGCGGCAGCGCTTGCGTGGCGATGGTCGCCCCCGACTTGCCCAGACGCGGCGCGACCTGCTGCCAGATCTCCTCGGTGATGAACGGGATGATCGGGTGCAGCAAGCGCAACACCGCTTCCAGCACCACCAGCAGCGTGTGCTGAGTCGATGCCCGCGCGGCCTCGTCGTCGCCCTGCAGCGCCGGCTTGGCCAGTTCCAGGAACCAGTCGCAATACTCGTTCCACACAAAATCGTAGAGCGCCTGCGCCGCCAGGTCGAAGCGGTAGGCGGCGATCTGCGCGTGGTACTCGGCGGTGGCTCTGGACAGTTCGGTGAGGATCCAGCGTTCGGCCGAAGAGCCGGGACCCGGGACCCGGGACCCGGGACCCGGGGAGAGTCCCGCTTCGACTGCGCGTTCTTCGATGGCCTGGATGCCAGCTTCGATTTTGCCGAGCTCGGAATCAATGGACTCCGCGATCTCTTGCCCTTCCCCGGGTCCCGGGTCCCGCGTCCCGGGTCCCGAGCCTTCCGAGAGATTCATCAACACAAACCGCGCCGCATTCCACAGCTTGTTGCAGAAATTCTTGTAGCCCTCGCAGCGCTTCAGATCGAAGTTGATGGTGCGGCCGTGGGTGGCCAGCGCGGCGAAGGTGAAGCGCAGCGCGTCGGTGCCGACCGCGTTGATGCCGTCCGGATACTCCTTGCGGATGCGCTTTTCGACCTTCTCGCGCACCTGCGGGATCAGCAGGGAGGCGGTCGACTTGCGCACCAGGTCTTCCAGTTCGATGCCATCGATCAGATCGAGCGGATCCAGGGTGTTGCCCTTGGACTTGCTCATCTTCTGCCCTTCGGCGTCGCGCACGATGGCGTTGATGTAGACGGTCTTGAACGGCACCCGGTCCTTCAGTTCGGCAAAACGCGGCTCGTAGCTGCCATCGGCGCGGCGCCCGACGAAATAAGTCGTCGCCATGACCATGCGCGCGACCCAGAAGAAGATGATGTCGAAGCCCGTCACCAGCACCGAGGATGGGAGGAACAACTGGTCGGTTTGCCAGTTGGCTTGGGGTGAAAGCCGGGCAGGCCGGGACCGGGGAGCGGGGGGGAAGAGCCGGGGCGGCGCTGGCCTGGCGGGTGCCGCCCAGCCTGCAGATCTGCCCGGAGCCGCGTCTGGGTCCCGGGCCCCGTCCCCACCCCGGCTCTTGCGTCCGCCGCTTCACCCGGCCACCCCAAAGTCGAAAACGGCCACAACGCCGAACTGAACCACGTATCCAGCACGTCCTCGTCCTGGCGCAGCGCGCCGACCGGTGCGGTGGTGCCGTGCGCGCGTGCATCGGCTTCGTCTTCGCCGACAAAGATGTTGCCGGCCTCGTCGAACCACGCCGGGATGCGGTGGCCCCACCACAGCTGGCGGCTGACGCACCAGTCCTGGATGTTGGCCAGCCACTGCACATAGGTGGTCTTCCAGTTCTCCGGCACAAACTCGATGTGGCCTTCGGTGACCGCGGCCAGCGCCGGATCGGTGATCGCGCGCTTGCCGCCGGGACGGCCGTCGGGCAGCTCGTCGCGGGTCAGGTCGAGGAACCACTGGTCGGTCAGCATCGGCTCGATCACCGCTTCCGAGCGCTGGCTGATCGGCAGCGAGAGCTTGTGCGGCTTGATCTCCACCAACAGGCCGAGTTGTTCCAGGTCGGCCACGATCTGTTTGCGCGCGACGAAGCGGTCCATGCCCTGGTAGACAACCGGACCGTTCTCGTTGACCTTGGCGTCGAGCGTGAAGATGTTGATGGGTGCGATCTGGTGGCGCTGACCCATCTGGTAGTCGTTGAAATCGTGCGCCGGCGTGATCTTCACGCAGCCGGTGCCGAATTCCTTGTCGACGTAATCGTCGGCGATCACCGGAATCAGCCGGCCGGTCAGCGGCAGCTGCAGTTGCGTGCCGATCAGATGCTGGTAGCGCTCGTCGTCCGGATGCACGGCCACGGCGACGTCGCCGAGCATGGTTTCCGGGCGCGTGGTGGCGACCACCACGCCCTCGCCACCATCGGCGCCGGGATAGCGGATCGACCACAGGCTGCCGTCCTTGTCGACGTTCTCGACTTCCAGATCCGACACCGCGGTGCCCAGCACCGGATCCCAGTGCACCAGGCGCTTGCCGCGATACAGCAGGCCATCGCGATACCACTGCACGAACACGCGGCGCACGGCGGCGGACAGGCCCTCGTCCATGGTGAAGCGCTCGCGCGTCCAGTCGCAGGAACTGCCCAGACGGCGCATCTGCCGGGTGATGGTGGAGCCGGATTCCTCCTTCCACTCCCAGACCTTGGCGATGAAAGCTTCGCGACCCAGATCGTGCTTGCTCTGACCCTGCGCGGCGAGCTGGTTCTCGACGATCTTCTGCGTGGCGATGCCGGCGTGGTCGGTGCCGCACTGCCACAGCGTGTTCTTGCCGCTCATGCGCTGGTAGCGGATCAAAAGGTCCATCACCGTCTGCTGGAAGGCGTGGCCCATATGCAGCGTGCCGGTGACATTCGGCGGCGGCAGCTGGATGCAGTACGGCTCGCCCGACCCGCTGGGTGCGAAATAGCCCGACTGTTCCCACACCGGGTACCAGCGGGCCTCGATGGCCTTGGGGTCGAAGCTCTTGTCCATGAGGGATCACGCGCGCGAAAGTGAGCGCGCGAGGATAGCGGGGTGGCCTGGAGGCGGCACGCGAAAACTGACCGGCGATTCCGGCGCTCTGGGGGATCCCTGGCGCCCTGGGGCGCGCTGATGGCGGGTCCGCCAGCCCAGAAGTTGCGCGTTAGCTTTGGCCGTGCGCGCGGCGCCGCGTCCATGCACCCCACCCAGTCCCCAGCCCCGAAACCTGCTGGTTGCCCCCCACCCCGCCACCACCTCAAGGCAAAGCACGCCGGCCCCTCAAAGCCGTTGCGGAAGCGCGCGTCATCGAGTCCATCCAGAATGTCGACATCCAGCTGCGCGAAGGGCAGCAGCGCGGCGCCGCTCGGGTTTGTCAGTGTCAGCCTGAAGCGCTCTGTCGGCTCGATCTGCGCGTCGGCGGCGCTCGGGATCTGGATGAGCTTGGCGACGCTGTCGCCCGGCGCCCAGCTGAGCAGCTGATTGGCCGGCACCGTGTAGTCGTCGCCCGGTGTTGCGGTTCCCGCGACGTGGCTGAATTCGACGCTGACGCTGGCCACGCCGCCGCTCGGGCGTTCCACGCGCACATGGGCGGTTTCACCTTCGAGCACGTTCTGCCGGCAGCGCGCGAAACCGAGCTGCTCGGGACCGGCGACGCTGACCTGATGGCTGGTGGTGGCAACCACATCGCCACCACCGGCGCTGCCAAAGGCCCCGAGCAGCGTGCGGTAGCTTGCCGTCAGTGTGAAGTTGCCAGCCTGGGTCGGCAGCAGCGTGCAGCTGCCGTTGCTGCGGTTGGCGCTGGCAGTGGGCGCCAGCGCAATCGTGCACGTCAGCGGCGTCGAGCTGTTCATGCTGACCTCGACCACGCCATTGGGCTTGAACGGACCCTCCAGTGCCAGCGCGTCGACGCTCACCGTGAACGGTAGTCCGGCTGGATGCGGGTCCGGGGTATCGCTGAGGCTGAGGCTCAAAGGGTCGAAGCTGAACTCGCTGGAACGGCCCTGCGCGTCGGTGGCGATGGCGACCACCACATCGTCGGCGCCCAGGCTGATGCCGGCAGGAATGCTCAGCGTCGCCGACTTGCTCTGCTGGGCGCTGGCCGAGGCGTAAACATCGCTGCCGAGCAGCACTTCGCCCTCATCTCCAAGCGCCTTGTAGAAGTCCACGCGCAGCGGGTAGGCGCTGTTGGCCGGCGTCGAATCGACCCGGTAGTTGACGCTGAACTGGTTGCCGCTGACGCCAAAGCTGGTGAGCTTCGGGAAGTTCTGCTGATTGTTGGCGCCGGTGTCGGCATCGTCCGCGTCATTGGCGCTGCGGCCGAAGCTGACGCCGCCGCCGGCGGTGCCGGTGGGGAAATCGAGGCCGATGCCATCGTTGCCGAGCATCCGATTGCCGACAAACTCGACGAAAGTGCTGACTGCGCCGCTCGGCAGAGTCAGCGCCGAACCGGAGGTCGCATTGCCCGCCTGACGCATACCCGCGGCAAAGACGTTGGCTTGCCCGGCGAGCAGACCACCGATCTGCAGGCGCGGGACTTGCGTGTTGTTGCCCAGGAAAACCTCGATGTGGTTGCGTTCGACGCCGCTGCGGCTGCCATCGACCCCGAGCCCGAACACATTGCCCTGAACCAGTGCAGGCGCGGTCATCACGCGGCTGACGTTGAAGCGCACGGCGCCGCCGAAACCGCCGCCGAAGGTACGCATTGCGCGGCCAAAGCGATTGTCGAGGAAGCGGATATCTGCCGTCTCGGCTTCGGTACCGCATTGCACGACCAAGGGGTCGCGAAACGGCAACGGTGTGATGCCATCGGGCGCAAACCCGAACAAATTGCCCTGGAACAGGATCACGGCACGGTCACCCGCGGCGCTCTCGGTTCGCACGGTGTTACTGCCGCCACCCGGCAACGGCGGATTGCTGGCATCGCGACCACTGCCGGCGATGACATTGCGGTCGGCGGGATTCGGGCCACCGACGGTAATCCGGCGGAAGTTGGTTGACAGCCCGAGCGCCCCGCTCTGGGTGGTGTAATCGGGGGAAAGGCCCGCAGCGGTAACGCCGAACCAGTTGCCCTGCAAGCTCACGCTCGCGGTAGCGAATCCACTCACCATGCGGTTGGATGGCAGGAACATGGCCACGCCGCGCAGCGTGAAACTGGTGTTGTTGGGGAAGAACCAGTCATCCGCCACGACCGCCGAGGTGATCTCGATCTTCAGCACGGCGTTGTTGGCGCCGGGCGCCGGGATGGTGTTCGGCAGTGCCCCGGGCTGGGTGTAGCCATCGATCACCAGTGGCTGGTTGATCCCCGGAAAGGTCCCTGGATTCGCCAAGGTGATCCGGCACACGCCAGTCGCCGGGACGCAACCGGGGTCCGCCAGCGGGATGTCGAAGGCGATGGTGTCGGCGGCGGCGGTCAGGTTGGCCGCAGCGATGGCGCCGCGCAGCGAGCAATCCGCGGCGGCCGCGGTGCACGCGTTCAGCGCCGGATTGTCGGCGCTGCTGTCGACTGTGAAGCTTGCCGCCGACGCCAACGGCGCCAGCAGCGTGCCGACCATCGGGATAATCCATCGCAGTGGGCGCAAATCTCGGGTTGCTTGCATCGCAGGTCCTGGGTTCGGCGCGCAAAGACGCCCGTACCAGGACCAAACCCGGCTTCATGGCTGATCCCGCCAAATCCGCGAAAGCGCTGGCGCTGGCGGACTCCTGCTCGCCGCCGGGTTATGGTTGGAACGTTCTTGTCTGCACTGGAATCTCCCGCTGCCGCCCATGAAAGCCATCGATCTGCTCGAACCTGGTGCCCTGTTTCGCGGCGCGCTGTTTGCCGATCTGGCGCGGGCCAGCGTGGTGGAACTGGCTGCGGGCGCGCATCTGGGCGTGTTTCGCGTGGTGCGCGAATTGGCGCGCGGTGGCATGGGCGTGGTCTATCTGGCCGAACGCGACGACGGCCAATACACGCAGCGAGTCGCGTTGAAGATCGTCGGCGGCGCGCGCGTCAGCAATGAAGTGTTCAAGCGCGAACGCCAGATCCTGGCTGATTTGCGCCATCCCAACATCGCGCGGCTGGTAGACGGCGGACAGGACGACTCCGGCCGGCCATGGCTGGCGATGGAACTGATCGAAGGCGCGCGTCTGGACCAGCATTGCCTGGCGCAGCGGCTGTCCGTTGCCGCGCGCCTCAATCTGTTCCTTTCGGTGTGCGACGCGGTGCACTTTGCCCATGGCCGCGGCGTGCTGCATCGCGATCTGAAGCCGGCCAACGTGATGGTCGATGCCGATGGCTCGGCCAAACTGCTCGATTTTGGCATCGCCGAGTTGATCGGCGATGCCGACTCGGCCTTGCCGGCTTTCACGCCCGGTTATGCCAGCCCGGAACAGTTGCGTGGCGAAGTCCTCAGTGTGGCCTCGGACATCTTCCAATTGGGCCGGTTGCTGGCGGTGCTGCTGTCGCTGAACGAGCAAGAACGCCAGACGCTGATCGGTGCGGCCGCCGCCGCCGTCAGCGGCAGTGTAGTGACGCTACCGGTCCATATCGACCGCGACCTCGCGGCGATCATCAGCCGCGCCAGCGCCGAGCAGCCCGGCGATCGCTACGCCAGCGTGGCGGCGCTGGCCGACGACGTTCGCGCCTTTCTCGCGCGACGGCCGGTGGTGGCGCGTGGGCGCAAGGCCAGCTATCTGCTGACCCGTTTCGTGCAACGGCACCCCTTGAGTGTAGCCAGCGGCGTGGCGACATTGCTGCTGCTGATTGCCGCGGCGACCGTGTTTACCGTGCGCCTGGGCGCCGAGCGCGACCTCAGCCGTTTCGAGGCGAGCCGGGCCCAGGCGGTCAGCCGTTTTCTGCTCGATTTGTTCCGCGATGGCGATCCAACGCGATCGATCGATCCCGCGCTGACCGCGCGGCAGCTGGTGCAGTCGGGCGTGTCGCGCTTGCAGGCGGATACCGCGCTGCCAGTGGACGTGCGCAATGACCTCGGTGCCACGCTGGCCGAGATCCAGGTGCGCCTGGGCGACAACCTGCAGGCGCAGGCCTTGATCGACCGCCTCGACGCCAGCCGCCTCGACCCGCAGCGGCTACTCGAAATGCGCGGTCGCCTGGCGCTGAGCGCGGGCGTCCCGGCCGACGCGATCGTGCATCTCACCGCGGCACTGGCGGCCGGGCCGAACCCGGAAATCGAACTGCTGCTGTCGCGGGCCGAGGCCGACGTCGGCCAGACCCAGGCCGCCGAGGGTCGGATCGAGGCTTTGCTGGCGCGGCGTGCGCAGTTGCCGATCGGCGTGCAACTGGGTGTGCTGAGCACGGCGGGCATTTCGCGCTGGCGGGCCGGCAAGCCGCTGGAGGCACTGGCGCTGTATCGCGAGGCGCTGGCGATCGTCGATCGCGCGCCTACGCCGAGTTCGCCCGCGCCCTTGCATCTGAACTCGGCGCTGGCGCTGATCGACCTGGCCCGCTGGGACGAGGTGCTCGCCGAACTGGACGCGGCCGCGCGCGCGATCGAGCACTTTCCGAATCTGGGCTACAGCCTGCGCATCCTGCAGCAGCGCGGCATCATCCATTTTCGCCAGGGTGACTACGCCGCCGCGCGGCGTGAATGGGAACAGATGCTCAAGGACAGCGCCAATGGCGCCAATCCGGGCATGCATGCAGCCGCGCTGCACAATCTGGGCACCACTTTCGAGGAGGAGGGCAACGCGCTGGCGGCGCTCGATTACAGCCTGCAGGCGGCACGCGCCCGCGATGCCATCGGCGATCGGCCCGGCGCGCTGTCCTCGCGCATCAACGCGGCGATCAAGTACGCCGAACTCGGCCGCGGTGAGCTGGCGCTGGAGCTGGCAGAGCAGTGCCTGCAGCAAAGTCGCGACATGCAGCGGCCGGACCTTGAGATCCGCGCCTTGCTCGCGAGCGGCCTGGCGCAGCGGCGTCTGGGTGATCGCGCGGTGTTTGCGACCATCGACGCGGCGATTGCGCTGGCGGCCACCGACGTCAATCTGGTCAAGCGCCTGGACGCGCACCTGGGACGGGCCATCAGCGCGCTGTTCCTGGATGACCCGGCGCAATTCCAGCGTGGCCTGGCCGACTACGCGGCTGACGCCCAACTCAGCGCGGAGCCCTCGCTGCGCGAGCGCGGCGAACAGCTTGCGGCGCTGACCAAGCTGGAGCACACCAGCCTTGAAACCATGCTGGCGCTGCCGGTCCAGATGCGCCGCGGGCTGATCGCCTGGGCTTTGCGGCGCAATCAACTCGACACTGCCCAGGCGCTGGTGCGCAGCCTGCCGCAACAGGCGGATGCCTGGGGGGGGGGGGGCGGGGGCCGGGCGGGGGGGGGGGGGGGGCGGTTGGGGCGGGTGGGGGGGGGGGGGGGGGGGGGGGGGGGGGGGCGGGCGGGGCGGGGGGGGGGGGGGGGGGGCGCGTACCCGGCCTACCACGGCGCACGAGTTTCCGGCGCGGGTACGCACTTGCTCTATCCTCGGGCGCAACTGAGTCCGGGCAGCCCCTGGTTCCCGATGTCCGACGTCACCCGCTTGCTCGAAGAGGCCCGATCCGGCGATGCCCACGCCTGGGATCGCGCCGTCGCGCTGGTCTACGACGATCTGAAACGAGTCGCGCGCGGCGTGCTCGGCGGACCCGGCGGTGCCACCTTGAATGCCACCGGGCTGGTCCACGACTGCTATCTGCGGCTGGCCCGCGCCGGGCCCGATGGCGTGCTCAATCGCTCGCACTTTCTGGCGCTGGCGGCGCGCGCGATGCGCCAGTTGATGCTCAATCACGCGCGCGACAAGCTGGCGCAAAAACGCGGTGGCGGCGCCGCACACCGACATCGACGAACACGCCGAGCGGCTGGCCGACGAGGCCGGGCAACTGCTGGAACTCGACTCGGCCCTGGCGCGCCTGCAATCGGAGAATCCGGACTGGGTGCGCGTGGTCGAATGCCGCGTGTTTGCCGGTTTGACCGAGCAGGAAACCGCCGATGCGCTGGACCTGCCGCTGCGCAGCAGCCAGCGCCTGTGGGCGGACGCGCGGGCGCGGCTGGGCGAGTTGCTGGGGTGAGCTGACGCGGCGCTTGCCCACGGCGGCGACGTGGGGCGGGTTTCCCGCGAAGCTCTCGCGGAGTAAACGCCCACGGATCAATGACCACGGCATGTTCGGCGGGGTCACGGTCGCCCCTGGCGGTGCGCTATTCGCGCATCACGCCTTGACGCACGCGGGGCCGGGTTTTCCCAGGCCCCTCGCCGGGTACCGCTGCCCATTGGAATCAATGACTTACGGCATGTTCGGCGCGAGCTGCCGCAACCCCGGCCAGTAGCCGGGATTGCGCCATTCCTTAGGACCGCTCCTTGGCCGGAATCATCAGCGAAGCGACCATCGAGCCGGCCACCAGCACGAACACCACGCCCAGCGAGATCGCGATCGGGATCTTGTAGAAATCCATGATCAGCATCTTGATGCCGATGAAGCAGAGCACCGCGGCCAGGCCGTAGTTGAGCAGGTGGAAGCGATCGGCCATGTCGGCGAGCATGAAGTACATCGCGCGCAGGCCGAGGATGGCGAACACGTTGCTGGTCAGCACGATGAAGGCATCGGTGGTGATCGCGAAGATCGCCGGGATCGAATCGACCGCGAAGATCACATCGGTGACGCCGATCATCAGCACCACCAGCAACATCGGTGTGGCGTAGCGCACGCCGTTGCGGATGGTGGTCAGTTTTTCCCCATCGAATTCGCTGGTGATCTTCATGTGCTTGCGCACCCAGCGGATCACCGGATTCTGTTCCAGGTCCGGTGCTTCGTCGCCGCCGGTGGCCATCTTGATGCCGGTGATCAGCAGGAAGGCGCCGAAGATGTAGAACACCCAATGGAACTTGGCGATCAGGAAGGCGCCGAGCAGGATCATCAAGGCGCGCAGCACGATGGCCGCGATCACGCCAAAGATCAGCGCCCGCTTCTGGTGCTCGATCGGCACCGCGAAGAAGTTGAAGATCATCAGGAAGACAAAGATGTTGTCGACCGCGAGCGACTTCTCGACCACGTAGCCGGTGAGGAACTCCAGCGCCTTGACGTTGGCGAACTCGCGCCCATGCACGCCGTCCAGATACCACCAGAGCAAGCCATTGAAGGCCAGCGCCAGGGCGATCCAGATCATCGACCAGCGCAGTGCTTCCGGGAAAGACACCTTGTGCGCGCCCTGCTGGCGCATCACCAGCAGATCGACGATGAGGGCGACGATCACCAGTACGGTGAAGCCAGCCCACATCCACCAGTTACCAATCGTTTCCATGCAAGCCCCGGTTGTCCTGTGCAGCCGCACCCGGCCGAGGACCCCCCTCGACCTGCAACGACGCAACCGCCAGCCCGCCAAGGGCGCAGCGAATCACGCACGTGGTGCGGTCGAGGTCTTGCTTGCGTATCGATCGATGATGCGCCGACCCGGCCGGCGTGCTGTTGCACACGTGATGACGACTGGACCGCGAAAAGCTACTCCCCTCTACACCACGAAGTTTGGGGGCGCGGCGAGGATGTTGCAAGGCTGGAGTTGTGCAGGGGGTGTGCAGGGATGGCGCAAGAGCTTCGCGCGCAAGCGCGCTCCTACAGTTCCTGCGTGGATTGGCGGCAACGTGTAGGAGCGCGCTCGCGCGCGAATCAGTGCAGCGTTCTGCCTCGGACCCGCACCGTCGCCGGCCGATGCCCGCGTCCACCTCAGATATTCAACCAGCGCCCGCCATCCACGCGCAGCACCTGCCCGGTGACGTAACCGGCGTCGCGGATCAGGAACAGCGCCGCGCCCGCCAGATCATCCGGATCGCCCTGGCGCTTCAGCGCCGTGCGCTCTTCGACCACGCCGAGCGTCTCGGCCTTTTCCGGATTGCTCGACCAGATGATGTTGCCCGGCGCGATCGCGTTGACGCGCACCTCGGGGCCAAGTTCGCGCGCCAGTCCGTAGGTCAGCGCCACCAGCGCCGCCTTGGCCATGCAGTACGGCAGGTAGCGCGGAATCGGCCGGTCGGCGTAGATGTCGACCAGATTGACGATCGCCCCGCGGCTGGCGCGCAGATGCGCCGCGGCCGCCTGTGCCAAAAACAGCGGAGCGCGCGCATTGGTCGCCATCAGATCGTCGAACTGCATGCCGTCAATGCTGCCCAGCGGCGTCGGGTAGAAGCTCGACGCGTTGTTGACCAGCGCATCGAGGCGCCCGAAGCGCCGGATCACTGCGGGCACCAGGGTGGCGACGGCGTCGAGATCGGCGAGATCGGCCTGCAAGGCCAGCGTGCTGGCCGGGCGCAGCGCTTCCAGTTCGGCGACCAATGCCTCCATCTCGCTGGCGGAGCTGCGGTAGTGCAGGGCGAGGTCAAAGCCCGCGCCATGCATGCGCCGCGCGATGGTAGCGCCAACGCGCTTGGCGGCGCCGGTGATCAGGGCGACGGGGCGGATGTTGGGTGTCGGGTCGGTACGCATGACCGTGAGCATATCCGTCGGCGTGTGAGCGCTGGTAGCGGGCTGTTGTGGGAGAGGGTTTACCCCGCGAGCTCTTGGCCCCAGATCGCGGGATAAACCCCCGCCCCAGCGAGGCGGGAAACCCGCCCACAGAAAGCAAGGCATCGCGGGTAAACCCGCTCCCACAAAATAACCGCATGGCCATTTGGAGACAACGAGAGGTTGTCCATTCATGGCTGAAACGACGGCCACGCCCGACCCCATTGGACCCGGCCCGCAACTGGCGCAAAATACGCGGTCAACCGGAGATGCCCATGAACCTCAAGTCCATCCTGCTGTGCGCCGCCGCGCTGACCCTGGCGCCTGCGCGTCGAGCCCCACCAAGCTGGTCTCGACCTGGGCCGCCCCCGGTTCGGCCGACTTCAAGCCGAAGAAGATCCTGGTGACCTGGCCGGCCACCGAGCAGAGCATGCGTCTGAGCGCCGAGGTGCGCATGAGCCAACTGATCCCCAATTCGGTTACCTCCACCTCGGTGTTCCTCAACGGCGAGGAAGGCGACAAGGAACGCGTGCGCGCCAGGATCAACGAACTGGGTATCGATACCGTCGTCGTCATGCGACCGATTGCGGTCGACAGCACGGTCGAGTACGTGCCGCCCAGCGTCAGCACCTACTCCTCCGGCCCGGGCATGTACGGCTACTGGGGTTCGAGTTACTACACCGTCTACGACCCCGGCTACACGCGCGAAAAGACTGTCGCCGTGATCGAGACCGAGGTCTACGCGGTCGAAGGCGAGAAGCTGCTGTGGATTTCGCGCAGCAACACGATCAATCCCGAAAGCGTGTCCAAGGCGGTCGACACGATCATCTCCGCCAACGTGGAATCGATGCGCGCGCAGGGCCTGATCGGCAACTGAGCGGATGCCGCCGCTCGGCAGCGGTAGCTCCGACTCGCAGGTCACGTGGGCCCGCAAGGGCTTGCGTGACGACTCCAAGCGTCACGAAGCCCGCTGCGCGGGCAACCTGACCTGCCCAGCATCCGCCGCTCGACCGCGCAGGTAGACGAACCAGTACACGCCAGCGACCGCCAGGGCGCCGCCGATGATGTTGCCCAAGGTCACCGGCAACAGGTTGTGCACCAGGAAGCCGTCCAGGGTCAGCGCCGAGTATTCAGTCGATGCATGGCCGATCGCGCTCCAGAACTCCGCCGGGGCGCGCTCGCGAATGGTCAGTGCCAGCGGGATGTAGTACATGTTGGCGATGCAGTGTTCGAAGCCGCAGGCGACAAAGGCCGTGACCGGGACGGTGATCGCCACCACCTTGTCGATCACCGTGCGTCCGCTGTAGGTCATCCACACCGCCAGGCACACCAGTGCGTTGCACAGGATGCCCAGCGCAATGGCCTGGATGAAGCCGTAGCCCATCTTGGTGTTGGCCGAATACAGCGCGGCGGCGCCCACCGCGCCGGCGCCGAAACGGTACTGCCCGCTGGCGAACATCAGGATCACGGTGCCGAGCGAGCCGACCAGGTTGCCGCAGTAGACGATTGCCCAGTTCTTCAGCATCTGCCGCGTCGTGACCATGCGACTGGCCCAGGCCATGACGATCATGTTGTTGCCGGTGAACAGTTCCGCGCCGCCGACGACGACCAGGATCAGGCCGGCGCTGAAGCCCAGGCCCGCGAGAACCCGGGTCACACCGTACGGCAGCACGTCGCTGGCGCCGGCGATCAGGGTCGTCGAAAAGACCGCGCCAAAGGCAATGAAAGTACCGGCGAGCATCGCCAGCACGAACATGCTCACCACATTCATGTGCGCCTTCTTGACCCCGAGGGCGGCGGCCTTGGTCGCCATCTCGTTGGGCAACAGGGCGTCGATGCGCGGGCTGGTGGTCACGGCCATGGTCAAGCGCTCCCGACTGCATGCTTCGGTTGACTGGCGCAACGCGCCGGATTCCGACGGTGGCGGTGGTAGCGCGGCTTCGGCGCGCGCGGACATGGGCATCGCGCCATGGCAGTTCGCGCCGGCGCCGCGGCTTTCGTCGCCATCGCGTAACCGCGCCGGGCGTCGCGCGTAACTCCACCAAGGCCAAGGCATGCCCCAGGGACGCGCGTGCCCGGCCTGGCGCAGCGTGTGGAGCCAGGTCGCATCACCCTGCACCCAGCACGCTGATCGCCATCTGCACGCATAGGATCTTCACGATGGTCATCGACGGGAAGATCGTGGCGTAACCGACATCGACGCGGTCGCTCGGCACCACGCGGTTGGCG
>JADKFD010000006.1 GCA_016717705.1 Rhodanobacteraceae bacterium
GCAACGCGGCGGCGACCGCGTCGCCTTCGGCCAGCGCTCGATCGGCACCGCAACGCCGTATTTGCACTGACGCTGGCGCCGGGAGAAACCGCGAACTGCTGCGAGCGCCCTCGGAGGGCAGTCTGACGATCAATCCCAGTCTGTGGCGCGCGCGCCTTCCATGCTCACAGTGAGAACAGTTACGCCGCGTTTGCGCTGTATTTCGGCATGCTGCTGGCCTTGGCCGGCTACAACCTCCTGCTCTATCTGGTGCTGCGCGACCGCGCCTACCTGTACTACGTGCTGTTCGTGATCGGCGTCGGCACCGGAATCGCCTCGATCTACGGCCTGGCCGGCCAGTATCTGTGGCCGGATGCGGTGGACTGGAGCAATCGCGCGCTGATCGTGAGTTTCGCGCTGTCGGGCATCGTCGGACCGCTGTTCGCGCGCGACTTTCTCGGTACCGCCACGCGCGCGCCACGCTGGCATCGCGCCCTAGGCTGGGGCGCCTGGCTGCACGTCGCGGTGCTCGCCGTCGGTTTGTTCGCGCCGCTGCGCAGCGGCATGCAGACGATGTCGGCGAGCACGCTGATCAACTGCGTACTGATGCTCGGCTGCGGTATCCATTGCGCGCGCCACGGCTACCCCGGCGCGCGCCTGTACGTGCTGGCGTGGAGCGTGCTGCTGCTCGGCGGCATGCTGATGGCGCTGCGCAACTTCGGCTTGCTGCCGACGCACTTTTTGACCTTGCACGGCATGCAGATCGGCTCGGCGCTGGAGATGCTGGTGCTGTCCTTCGCACTGGCCGACCGCTTCAACCAGATCAAGCTGGAGAAAACCCAGGCGCAGGCGCAAACACTGGCGGCGCAGCAGCAACTGCTGGCATCGCTGCAGCAGCACGAGCGCGAACTGGAGCAGCGCGTCGCCGAGCGCACTGCGGCGCTGGCAGTGGCCAACCAGCGCCTGCGCGAAATGGCGCTGCACGACACCCTGACTGGCCTGGCCAACCGCGCGGCGCTGCGCGTATCTCGACGAGGCGTGGCAGCGCGCGCGCGACGGCGGGCCGCCGCTGGTGCTGTTGCTGATCGATCTCGATGGCTTCAAGCCGGTCAATGACCGCTTCGGCCACGAGACCGGCGATCGGGTGCTGGTCGAAGTCGCCACGCGCCTGAGGGCATCCAGCCGCCCTGGCGATCTGGTCGCCCGCTATGGCGGCGATGAGTTCGTGATCGTGGCCGAGGCGCTCGGCGTGCCGCAGGATGCCCAGGCTTTCGCCGAACGCTTGCTCGCCGCGCTGCTCGCCCCGACGGCGGCAGCACCGGATGCGCGCATCGGCGCCAGCATCGGCATCGCCGTTGGCGTCCACGGCCCGACCGAGATCGGCGATCTGCTGCGCCGCGCCGATGGCGCGATGTACGCCGCCAAGGCCGCCGGGCGCGGGACGATACGCTGGGCCGACCAGCAGCCGGCGCTGTAGCCTAAGGGGACTCGAAGCCGTCGCTCGACAGCCGGTCGAGATCGGCGTCGAAAGCGCCATTCGCGCTGGCAAGGCGCAGGCGATTGCCGCCCAAATTCAGGGCGTTGGTGCCGACGATGCGCTCCAGCCCTGCACCAAATGGCGTGAACGAGCCCGCTTGATCGTCCGAGCGCGCCACCCAGGGCGCTGACAGCATCGACAGATACACCCGGTTGGCATCCAGCGGATCGCAGACCATGTCGCTGGTGTTCGGCCCGCTCCACGCGGTGGCTTGCCAGCTGGCCCCGTCGACACTGCGATAGACCCGCGAACTGCCCGGGTAGCTGATCCACACCGCCAGCATGAACTGATTGTCCGCCGCCAGGCACACCCGCCCCCTGCGGGCGAACCCCGGCAGTCCCTGCAATGCCGGTGTCCAGTCGATGCCGCCATTGGCCGAGCGCAGCGCGCCACCCTGCTGCGGAACGGTGGTGCCGTCGATCGCGGCCACGACGCTGCCGCCGCTGCGCGTCTGCAGGTCGCGGACCTCGTCACCTGGCTGGGCTTCGAAGCGCTTGCTCCAACTGGCGCCGGCGTTCACGGAGCGCCATATCGTGGCCTCGTTGCCCTGGACGCTGCCGGAGTCGGCGCCGCCGATCAGGATGGCCAGCGGATTGTCCGGATCGAAGGCGATCGCCAAGACGCTGGTTTCGAAGAGCGGGCCCTGGTCGGGGCCCAACGGCGTCCACGCGCCATTGCCTTCGCGACGGTAGAGGCCCTCGGCGGCGACCGATGACGGGCCGATAGAAGCGGCGTACAGCGTACCGTTGGGCGCGAACGCGACGGTGTGGTAGCGGGTGGGCGGCAGCGGCTCCAGAGTCCAGTTGCGGCCGGCGTCGGTCGAGGTGTACACGCCACCATTGTTCTCGCCGGCGTAGGAGGCCGCGAGCTCCTCGGGATTCAGCGGATTGCTCTGGATCGCAGTGGTGTTCAATTCGCGGATGCCGGCGGACGCGGCCACGAAGTTGTTGCCCGCATTTTCGGAACGCAGCACGCCGGTGGAGTCGGCACCGACCAGCACGCGCATCGAGCTACCCGGCATGAAACGCACCGAGCGTGTCGTCAGGGCGCTGGTGCCACCGATTCCGGTCTGCCAGCTCTGCCCCCCGTCGACGGACCGATTGACCCCGGTGCCAGCCGTCGCCGCCAGGATCACGTTCGGATTGGCCGGGTCGATGGCAATCGAATCGACCATCAGCCGTGGCCAGCTGGCGTTGTGCACAGGCGTCCACTGGACACCGAGGTTGCTCGTCGCATAAAGGCCGACGAACTGCGAGGCGAAAAGCCGCCCGCCGCCGATCAGAAAGCGGCTGCCGTCATGCACGACCGTATTGATCGGGTTGTTGGGCAAGCCGGTGCTGCGATTGGTCCATTGCCCGCCGCCATCGGTCGACACCCATACGGCACCACCGACGAAGTCACCTCTGAAGCTGGCCATCACCGTGTTGGGGTTGGCGGGGTCGACGGCGATCCCGCTGCCGTTGAGCTGCGACGGCAGCGGCGGTGAGCGATCCAGCCAGCTGCTGCCGCCGTTGGTCGAGCGCATCAGCACTAACGGCTGGTCCCCGAGCGAATTGAGCAGCGCCACCCAGATGGTCTGCGGCTGGGATGGCACCAGCGTGACATCCACCACACCCTGGTACAGACCGATGCCAAGATCGACCAGGCTCCAGTTCTGGCCGTGGTCGAAACTGCGCAACAGTCCGCCATAGGTGCCGATGTAAGCAGTGCCATCGGCGGCAAACTCGATGTCGTTGACGCCTACGCCCGACGGAAACACCTGTCGCGTCAGTTGGCGCCATCGTCGATCGAGCGATAGAGCGCGCCGGCCCATTCGCCGGGGAAACACCGGCAAGGACGACCCCGGGAGCGACTGGCGATGCCGCGACGTCGGCCACGTCGCCGCCGTTGGGACCGAGTGCCCGCCAGCTTGCAAAGGCCGTCGCGGCGCGCAATGGCGCATCCGCGGTCGTCGACAGCGACGGCCGTGTCGCGCGGTGGCCGTACTCATCGAGCATCCGGCCATCCGGGCTGCCGCTGGCGGCAGCGCTGCCCGCAGACAGCAACAGGGCGAGCAGAAGGGTCCAACTGGCCTTGATGCATACGACACGGCAGCACTCTACGTTCAGGGCAGGCTGCCCAGGGGACGCGGAGTCTCGCGCAATTGGCGCGAGTTTGCACACGTATACAATTGTCGCGCGCAGCCGCAGGTGTGCGCTATCCGCGCCGTCAGCCGCGTTCACCAGGTACTTGCGGCGAGCCCTTGCCGGTGAACGGCTGCGCCGTACACCGGCCTACAGGGGCGCTCAGCCCTTCACCGGCTCCTTGCGCACCACGCGCACCGACAGCTCCTGCAGCTGACGCTCGGGCACTTCGGACGGCGCCGAGGTCAGCGGGCACTGCGCGCTGGCGGTCTTCGGGAAGGCAATCACCTCGCGGATCGAGTCGACGCCGCACATCAGCGTGGCGATGCGGTCGATGCCAAAGGCGATGCCGCCGTGCGGCGGGCAGCCGTAGCGCAGCGCTTCGAGCAGGAAGCCGAACTTGGCGTTGGCCTCCTCTTCCTCGATGCCGAGCAGGCGGAACACCGCCGACTGCAGTTCGGGTTTGTGGATACGGATCGAACCGCCGCCGATCTCGTTGCCGTTGAGCACGCAGTCGTAGCCGCGCGACAGCGCGTCGCCCGGATTGGCGGTCAATTCGGCGACATCGTCGATCGACGGCGCGGTGAACGGGTGGTGCAGCGAGACCCAGCGGTTTTCGCCGTGGTCGAACTCGAACATCGGGAAGTCGACCACCCACATCGGGCGCCAGCCTTCGGCGACCAGTTTCAGATCCTTGCCGACCACCAGGCGCAGCGCACCCATGAAATCGGAAACCGTCTTGTACGGGCCGGCGCCGAAGAAGATCAGATCGCCGGTCTTGGCGCTCACCGCCTCCAGCACCCCATTGAGCGCGGTGTCGTCGAGGAACTTGACGATCGGGCTGGTCAGGCCTTCGCGACCCTTGGCCAGGTCGTCGACGCGGATCCAGGCCAGGCCCTTGGCGCCGTAGCGCGCCACGTACGGGCCGTAATCGTCGATCTGCTTGCGCGTCAGCGTGGCGCCGCCGGGCACGCACAGCGCGGCGACACGGCCACCCGGATCGTTGGCCGGGCCGGCGAACACCTTGAATCCGCTGGTCTTCAGGTACTCGGCGACATCCACCAGCTCCAGCGGATTGCGCAAGTCCGGCTTGTCCGATCCGTAGCGGCGCATCGCCTCCGAATACGGCATGCGCGGGAAGGGATTTTCCAGTTCGACGCCGATGACGCTCTTGAATACGTGGCGCACCAGGTCCTCGACCCGATCCTGGATGTCGCGCTCGCGCACGAAGGCCATCTCGATGTCGAGCTGGGTGAATTCCGGCTGGCGGTCGGCGCGCAGATCCTCGTCGCGGAAACAGCGCGCGATCTGGTAGTAACGATCCATGCCCGCCATCATCAGCAACTGCTTGAACAGCTGCGGGCTCTGCGGCAGCGCGTAGAACTGGCCCGGATTGACGCGGCTCGGCACCAGGTAGTCGCGCGCGCCTTCCGGCGTGGCCTTGGTCAGGATCGGCGTTTCGATGTCCTGGAAGTCCTGGGCGTCGAGGTAGTGGCGGATTTCCTGGACCAGCTTGCTGCGCAGGCGCAACTGCTTTTGCATCTGGCCGCGGCGGATGTCGAGGTAGCGATAACGCAGGCGCGCTTCCTCGTTGGGCGTCTCGTCGAGCATGAACGGCAGCGGCGCCGCGGCATTCAGCACCTCGACGATCGCCGCAATCACCTCGATCTTGCCGGTGCTCAGGCGCTCGTTGACCTGCGAGGCCGGGCGGGCGCGCACGGTGCCCTCGATACGCAGGCAGAACTCGTAGCGCACGCGGTCGGCGGCGGCAAAGGCGGCGGCGTTGTCCGGCTCGATGACCACCTGGACGATGCCGCTGTGATCGCGCAGATCGATGAAAATCACGCCGCCGTGGTCGCGCCGCGTATTCGCCCAGCCGCAGAGCACCACATTCTGATCGGCCAGCGTCTCGTCGACACGGCCGCAAAGGTGGGTGCGGAAGGAAGTTTCGGCGGTCATGGCACGCTCGACTGGCGGTGGGCTTGGGGTCGCGCATGCTACGGGACGGTGGCAAGAGGCCGCAAACCAGAGTTGCCCCTGGTATCGGGGCATCCGGCAAGCACGCAGCGCCATGCGGCCCGTGCACGGGCGGGAGAAAGCGACCCGGCAGACTCACAAGCTGTGGCATCCTAGGTCGGGTCATGGTCAACAGCGGTCAGCGTCGACCCCTCGCATGGAGATCGAAGAGCGCAAAGTCGAAATCGACGGACTCACGCCCGGCATGTTCGTGTCGCGGCTGGATCGACCGTGGACCGACACGCCGTTCTTGATGCAGGGCTTTGCCATCGAGGGCCAGGCCGACATCGAAAAGCTGCGTCGCTTTTGCCGCCACGTCTACATCGACGTGCTCAAGAGCTCGCGCGGCGAGCAGCGGACGGTACTGCAGCGGCTGGGCTACGGCGCGCTCAAACGCGGCGGCAAGACGGCGCCCGCTGCCACCACCCACGTCAACCAGGTCAGCCTGGCCGACGAACTGCCGCAGGCGCGCAAGGTCTGGGACAGCGCCCGCGCGCTGGCCGCGCGGGTCATCGACGATGTCCGTGCCGGGCGCCGCCTGTCGGCCGACGCACTCACCGGAGCCGTGGAGCCGATCGTCGCCAGCGTGATCCGCAATGCGGATGCCTTCTTCTGGCTGGATGCGCTGCGCAAACGCGACGCCTACAGCTATAGCCACGCGGTGAATTGCTGCGCCCTGGTGACCAGCTTCGGCCGGCATCTCGGGTTTCCGCGCGAGATGCTGGTCGATCTGGCCAGCGCCGGCATGCTGATGGACATCGGCAAGACCGCGCTGCCGGAAGAATTGCTGCTGCGCGCCGGCCCGTTGACCGCTGCGGAGCAGATTCAGGTGCGCGCTCACGTCGAACGCACCCTGGAGATGCTCGACCAGGCCGGCGTTACTGGCCATGAGATCGGCGCGATGATCTACGCGCACCATGAGCGGCATGACGGATCCGGCTATCCGCAGGGCCTGGCGGGCGCCGCCATCCCGCTGAACGCGCGCATGCTGGGTCTGGTCGACACCTACGATGCGCTCTCCAGCGAGCGACCGCATCAGCCGTCGCTGGCCCGCCATGACGTGCTGCAGTGGCTCTATCGCGAGCGCGACCGCCTGTTCCAGTCCGACCTGATCGAACAGTTCAGCCAGTCGCTGGGCGTTTATCCCACCGGATCACTGGTGGAATTGTCGTCGGGCGAAGTCGCCATCGTCATGGCGCAGAATCCGGCACGTCGTCTGTATCCGCGCGTGACCATGCTGACCCGCTCCGACAAGTCGCTGGATCCGGCCTTCCGCCAGGTCGACCTGTGGCCGCTGGCAAATCTGCCTGATCGCGCCCAGCGCGTCTGGATCGAACGCGCGCTTGCGCCCGGTGCCTACGGACTGGACCCGACCGAGTTGTACTTGTGATCCGCGGTCGCTGCTTCCAGCGCGCTGGTTCGCGCAGCCAATCTGAGAGATGTCGGGTGCGTGCAGGCGACCCCACATGCTGATCGGCCGCGAACTGCTCGGCCAGATCGAAGCGAGCATCCTCAGTCAATCCGAATCCAGCAGATTCGGCCTGCTGCTGGTACATCTGCGTGGCATCCGGCAGCTCACCGCCCTGCTCGGTTTCGATGCCGGCGAGGCCCTGGTGCAGGCCACCGAGCTGCGCCTGGGCGAAGTGCTGCGCCCGATCGACCAGATCTGGCGCAGTGCGCCGGATGAGTTCCTGATCGTGCTGCCGCAACTGCTCAGCGCCAATCATGGCCTGCTGGCCGCGCGCAAGGTGCTGCGCGAGTTCGAGGCACCCCTGAACGTCCAGGGACGCCCGATGATGCCGCTGCTGACGTTGGCACTGGCGTTCAGCAGCGACAGCGACGCCGCTTCGCCGCAGCACCTGATCCGGCGCGCGATGAGCGCGCTGGAGCGCGCGCTGGAATCCAACAATCGACTGGCGCTGGCCGACGATGCCAATGCGGACCTGTGGCTGCAGGACGATCTGCGCGACGCGCTGGTCAACAACGAGCTCAGCATCCAGTTCCAGCCGCTGGTCGACATCAGGAGTCGCCGGGTAACCTCGGTAGAGGCGCTGGCGCGCTGGCGTTCAGCGCGACACGGGGTGATCGCACCCAGTCGCTTCATTGCCCTGGCCGAGCAGGCCGGTCTGGCGCCGGAACTGACGCGCTGGAGCGTCAACGCCATCTTGCGCGAGTACGCTCCGCTGCGCCGGCAGATGCCCCAGCTGCGTTGCGCCATCAACCTGTCGCCCAAGGTGTTCAGCCAATCGGGGATCGAGGGCCAGATCAGCGCGGCCCTGGCGATCTGGGGTATCCCACCCGAGTCGCTGACCCTGGAGGTCACCGAGACCGCGGTGATGGACGACCCGGAACTCAGCAGTGCAACCCTGCGCCATCTGCGCGATACCGGCGTGCGCGTTGCCATCGACGATTTTGGCCAGGGCTATTCCTCGTTCACCTATCTCAAGCATTTTCCGGCCACCGAACTGAAGATCGACCAGTCCTTCGTGACGCCGATGGCGGGCGACCCTCGGGCGCGGCAACTGGTGCGATCGATGATCGGCATTGCCCATCACCTGGACATGGAAGCCGTCGCCGAGGGGGTCGAGGACGCCACGACGCTCGCATACCTGGCGGAGATGGGCTGCGACATCGCCCAGGGTTACCACCTGGGCCGACCGATGGACGTGCCCGAATTGCTGCAACGCCTGCGCGCGCAGGAATAGCGCGGCTCCGACGTGCCCGCTGCGGGTCAAAGCGCCAGTTCCGCTCGCGCCGGCAGCCGCGGGCACTTGCGGCGGTGCCCGCTTCGCGTCGCGCAGTGGCGCTCAAACCAGTTCGATGCCCTCGCCTTCCGGGCCAGCCAGGATGCGCGCGCTCGGGTCGTCGCGTGCGACCAGTCGGCGCCCCAGGCTGTCGCTGCGCGCGAAGCTGATCAGCCGCAAGCCGGTGCGCAGTGTCGAATCAGTCCCCGGCAACCCGGCGACGGGGTCGATTTCGATGATTTCGCCACCGGCCAACCGACCGAACGCAACCGGCGCGCGGGTGTGATCGAGCGCCGCAACCGGTACTTGCAGGCGCCAGCGATCAAGCAAGCCGAGGCCTTCGTAGAAACCCAGCGCGACGGCAGCATTGGCCGCGCCCAGCACCACACCGTGCAGGCGATTGATCGGCGCTGCGGGTGGCAATTGCCCAGTCGACGCCGGACTCTGCAGATGCAGCACTTCTCCGTCTGGCCCGGCCAACTGCATCGAGCGGGCCACGGTGACGGCAAGCCGGTCCGCCGGCTCGCCCAGCATCTGCCAATCGCGCCGATCGACGCTTGCAGCCAGTGCATCGACATCGGCCACCGCCAGCGCCAGCGCCAGCCAGCCGCGTCGGGCATAGGGCGCGCTCAGCGGCGCCTGCGGCATCTCGACGAGGGTGAGCCAGGGTGCGGCCGTGTCCGGGCCGCCCAGGCGCGCACACGGCGCATGCGCCAGGCTGGCATCGCCCAGGTCCAGCGCGCGCTGCTGCGGTAACCGGCCGCGCTGCTGCGCAATCAGGCCGAAGAGCTCGCCATAGGCTGCAAGCGAGCGCTGCAGATCGCGCACGACCAGTGTTGCGCCGGTGATCGGGCCTAAACGCATGCGTTGATGGTCTCAGAGGGCAAAACGGATGACTTGTTCGATCGTCGCGACGACGAAACCGGCGAGGAAGAACACATAGCTGAAGCGCAGGTAGCGGTACTTGTGACGCGCCAGATAGGTGCCGATCGAATACAGATCGTTGGTCAGGTTCTCGTAGACCGCCGCGTCGGTGCGCAGCGCATCCGCCCAAAGACGGCAGAATTCATCGCGTGGCAGCTCGGCGAAATGGCCAAAGAACATGATGTTGAAGTAGCTGGGCAGGTCCTTGGGGTCCTTCAGCGTCAGCGGCCGGTACTTCGGCAGCACCGCCAGGATCGCCAGCAGCAGCGCCACCAGGGTGAATCCGGCCAGCGTCATCATGCTGGCGCGCAATTCCGGATCGTTGACGCGTCCCATCGAAATCGTCAGCACGATCGACGATACCGTGATGATGATGTTGGCCTTGGCGTCCGCCATCTGACTCAGCTGCACGTGATGGCGCTGCGCCGCCATGATCGAGTAGTCGCTGGTGTTGCGCCCGAGGATGCCGAAGAACATCTCGCGCGTGCCGAGGTGCGAGGGCGGCGACTGGGTCGAAGGATTGGTGACGTCGATCATTGGGGCTCCTGGATCGGGCCGGGGACCTTTCGCGGGACCCGAGCACCTTTGCCGACACGCTATCACGAGGGCGCGCAAGACTAGCCCGGAATGAACTTTTGCGTCCCCTCGTGACCCCGTACCCTCGTGCCCTTGCACCTGCCCCAATTGGCACTTCGGGAGTCAGCGGCTATTCTTCATTGATTGAAGCTATTGCGCACTCATTGGATGAACCTGCGTGATCTCAAGTATCTGGTGGCGCTCGCCGACCACAAGCATTTCGGCCGTGCCGCCGAGGCGTCCTTCGCCAGTCAGCCTACGCTGTCGACCCAGATCAAGAAGCTCGAGGATGAACTCGACGTGCAGATCTTCGAGCGCCAGCCGCGCGCGGTACTGCTGACCACTGCGGGCGAGGCGATCATTGCCCGTGCCCGCAGCGTGCTGCGCGAGGTCGACGCCATCCGCGACATTGCACGCAGCGCGCGCGATCCGGAGGCCGGCAGCATTCGTCTGGGCATGTTCCCGACGCTCGGCCCCTATCTGCTGCCGCACGTGATCCCGGCATTGCATCGACGCTTCCCGCGGCTGGAACTGTTGTTGATCGAAGAGAAGTCGGAGGAATTGCTGAGCAAGCTGGAACGCGGCGAGCTGGATGCCGCCCTGCTCGCATTGCCGGCCGGAGATGAGTCGCTGACCACGGTGGTGTTGTTCGAGGAACCGTTCCTGCTGGCGCTGCCGCGCGAGCGTGCGGCCGACTTTCCCCGCGCCCGCGTCAAGCTGAGCGAGCTTCGCGAGCAACAGGTGCTGTTGCTCGAAGAGGGACACTGCATGCGCACCCAGGCCCTGTCGCTGTGCGAACTGGGTGGCGCTTCCGAACGCGGCGGCTTTCGTGCCACCAGTCTGGAGACGCTGCGCCAGATGGTCGCGGCAAATGTCGGCATGACTTTGCTGCCACAACTGTCGGTGATGCCGCCGGTTGCGGCGAACGACAATCTTTTGCTGCGCCACTTCGTGGAACCACAACCCAAGCGCCAGATCGGCCTGTTGTGGCGCAAGAGCGATGCCCGCGAACCCCTGATGCAGGCTCTCGCGGAGGTTCTCGCCGACGGCGCTCACCGGGTACTCGGCGATCCCGCCGCCGCGAACCGCAAGTCGAGGCAATCACCATGAATCGTCAGGGCTGGTTTGTTCTGGCCATCTGCGTCGTCGGCGCACTCTGGCACTGGCATACGCGCGAGCCCAGTCCGGTCCTGCGGGGTCCCGGCGTGCTGGCACCGCAGGCTCCGCTGCAGCGCGAACTCGGCTCGGGCCAGAAGCTGATCCAGCATGGCGAGTTCGAACTGACCCCGCTCGCCGAATTCCGCACCGAATCGCGACTGTTGTCGCGTTTGAGTTACCGCACCGATGCGGGTGCCGATCTGTCGCCACTGGATTTCGCGCTGGGCTGGGGACGCATGTCCGACACCGCCGTCATCGAGCAGCTGAATGTCCAGCAGGGGGCTCGGTTCTTCACCTACCACTGGGCCGATCAGCCGCCAATTCCGCCCGACGAAATTGTGCGTTCGGCAACCAATGTGCACCTGATTCCCGCCGACGCGGCCGTCAGTGCGGCGCTGGCGCGCCTGCGTGCCGGCGACGTGGTCCGCCTCGAGGGCCTGCTGGTCGAGGCCCATCGCAACGATGGCTGGCATTGGCGCTCATCGCTGTCCCGCGAGGACTCCGGTGCCGGCGCCTGCGAGTTGCTGCTGGTGCAGCATGCGGCGGCAGTGAGGTAGACCGCCCGGCGCGGTGTCCGGGCCGCGCGGCCGTGGTAACCCACGCCATTTTGCCGACTTCGCGTCCCTGGCGGACCAAAAGCCGCGCGTCGAACTTGCGCCGGTCCAGGGTCAGCCCACGATGACTGCCCACGTGGTGCTTCTCCCAGCCGCCTGCGCACGTTAGTCTCCCGCTGATTTTTCCACTGTCCGGATACTGACCCGCATGGCGCCCAAGCAAGCCCTGATCTGTGGTTCGATGGCCTACGACACCATCATGGTGTTCGAGGACCGCTTCAAGAACCACATCCTCGCCGACAAGGTGCACATGCTCAGCGTGGCCTTCTACGTGCCGACGCTGCGCCGCGAATTTGGCGGCTGCGCCGGCAACATCAGCTACAACCTCAAGCTGCTGGGTGGCCATCCGGTGCCCTTCGGTGCGGTCGGCCGCGATTTCGAGCCCTACCGCACCCATTTCGAGGCGCTGGGTATCGATCTGCGCTGTGTGCGGGAGCTGCCGGACCACTACACCGCGCAGGCCTTCATCACCACCGACCTGGACGACAACCAGATCACCGCCTTCCATCCGGGCGCCATGACGCAAAGCCATGGCGCCCACGTCAAGGATGTGCGCAACGTCGCTTTCGGCATCGTCGCTCCGGACAATCGCAGCGCGATGCTGCAACACGCCGCCGAATTCAGGGAAATGGGCGTGCCGTTCATTTTCGATCCCGGACAGGCGCTGCCGCTGTTCAACGGCGAGGAATTCCGCGATTTCATCGAAAACGCCACCTATGTGTCGGTCAACGACTACGAGTCGCAGCTGCTGAGTGAGCGCACCGGCTGGTCTCCGGAAGAAATTGCCAGCAAGGTGTCGGCCTATATCGTGACCCGTGGCGGCGAGGGCTCGCGCTGGTACACGCGCGAAGGCATGATCGAGATTCCGACGGCAAAGGCCAGCGCGGTGGTCGACCCGACCGGCTGCGGCGACGCTTACCGTGCCGGGCTGATCTATGGACTGATGAACGATCTCGACTTCGAGACCAGCGGGCGCATCGCCTCGCTGATGGGTGCGATCAAGATCGAACAACCCGGCACGCAGAATCAGACGTTCACGCGGGAAGCGTTTCTCGAGCGATTCCGCGAAGAATTCGGCTATAGCTTCGAATGAGCACGCCCGCCGCGGAACAAACACGCGCACTCATCCAGCGCTACTACTCTGCGTTCAATCGCGGCGACTGGGACGGCATGCTGGAACTGCTGGGTACGGACGTGGCCCACGATCTGAACCAGGGCGAACGCCAGGTCGGTCGTGAGCAATTTGCTACGTTCCTGCAGCGAATGGCGCGCTGCTACCTCGAAGTGCTGAGCGACGTCCGCATCCTGGTCAGCGATGATGGACTGCATGCCGCCACCGAGTACGTGGTCAGCGGGCAATACATCAGCAGCGACGAGGGTCTGCCGCCTGCTCGGGGACAGCGCTATCGGCTGCCCGGCGGGGCATTTTTCGACATCCAGAGCGGCGCCATCAGCCGCGTCAGCAACTACTACAATCTGCCGGACTGGATCGCGCAGGTCAGCCGCGACGATTGATCGTCGCGGTTGGGTGCCTGCCAAGCTACATCGAACTCAGGGCGACGAAACGTCGTCTTCGTTCTCGACGGTCACGCACAAGGCCGCCGCCGCCGCAGTGCTCGCCCACCACAAGGGCGGAGAGAAACACGGGGAGTTGCCCGGAATCGCTAGCGCGACTCGTCCACGCTGGTGCTGTCCTTGTCGACAATCTCCAGCCCCTTGGTGCAGCCGTCGTCGAACCGGATCATGGCCTTGGCGCCATCCCGGATGACCACTTCCTGGTCGGCACGCAGGCGCGTCCCGGGCTGGATCGGCACCAGTTCACCGGCATCGTTGGTTGCCAGGACTTCGCCTTCTGCGGATTCGAGCGCCGCGGCGAATTCGCGATAGTCGGTCTCACGCCCCTGCGCAGTGCCCAGCAGGCTGGCTCCAGCGACCAGGCCCAGCGCCGCAATCGTCTGGGAATTGTTGGATTTGTTGGCGTGGGCAGCCGCGCACGCAGTCGCCGCAGCCGCCGGAGCAGCCCACCACAAGGTGGCGCACGGCGAACGGTTGGGCACTTCGTAAAGTTCACCCGCGTCCAGCGACATATCGCAGCCATCGGCGAACACCAGCAGTGCTTTCGCACCCTCAGTCACCAGCACTTCGTCGGATGAACGCACCTGCGTCCCTTCGACCGCCGGAGTGGAAACCTCGCCCTGCTTCAGCAGCACGGTTCCTTCCACGTCCTGCAACTGCCCGATAATCTTGTCACCGTCTTCGGCGCACACGGCAGTGGACGCCATCATGCCCAAAGCGATTGCGCTCAGGCCCCTTGGCAAACTGTTTCATGCGCTTGCACCTGCAGAAGTTAGATTTACGATCTTAGATTATCCGGAATGTCGCCGAAGCTCAAGCGCTACGGACACCCGGAACTCCGGTTCAGCGGACATCTGGCGACCCGCCAACGGAGCCTGCCGGATTCCGGGTGATCGCAAGGTCGTCGAACCACGCCTCGCCCACCGCCTGCCGCTCGGCGGCGATCCGGGCTTCAAGCACCAGCCTCAGCACCTGGCCGCCGCATTTCTCGTCGGGGACGACGAAATCCACTGCAAACGAATGCCAGTCGTGAGTCCCCAGCAGGCGTTCGGACTGCGCAATGACGGCTCCACTCTCGACGCAGCCGAGAACCCAATTCAAGCCGAGCGCCGTGCGCAGATCGATGCTGCGCGCCCGTCCGTTCAGCTTGTAACTGCCTGGCTCCAGCAGCAACGACTGCGACACATGCCGGAAAGGCACGCGACGATCGAGAAACACGATGCGCAGCGCGCGGTTTTCACCCTGGTCCAGCGCGGCCGGCAGAATGTCGGCACCGGCCACCCTGGCGATTGCCCACCCCAGAAAGGGACCACGGCCCTTGCCGTCGAAGCCGCCGTCGCGCAGCAGGGAAGGCCCACCCGGGTCCATGTCGCTAAGCACGCGACGCAGGCGCGGCCACTCCTGACGCGCGAACAATCGGCTGGCGTAGAGGTCCAGCTCGGTCGGCTCGATCTTCCCGCCGGCCGCCTGGATCGCGCGGAACAAGCGGCTCAACGCGGCGGAGCTCTCTGCCGCGGAGATCAGCCTGGCGACAAATTCCGGTCGCCACGGCGCGTTGCTCGCCAGATACCGGGAAATCGGGCCGGCGCCGATTGGATTGACGGCAATGACGCTGAGGATCGGGAAGACCTGCTTTTGCACTTGCGGTTCGAAACGCAGCAGCCGATCGAGCCGCTGCAGGGCGGCGTCGATATCCTTGTCGGCGAGCGCATTGATTGCCAGCCAGAACTGGGCCGCGGACTCGCGCGGCGTCGTCGCCACTGCCTTTTGCATCAAGGCCATGGCGCGTGTTCGATCACCACGCAGCTCCGCGACCGCACCCAGAATGCGCAGTGCCGTACCCTCGAAAGGTTGCGCGCTCAAGGCAGCCATCGACAGCGCCTGAGCCTGATCCAGACGCCCCTCCGAGAGGGCCCGCTCGGCACTCAGGATGAGTGCTACCGGTTGGCCGGAATTGAGCGCCAGCGCGCGCTCGGGGGCCGGCCGCGCGAGATAGTCGGCGTAGCCACGCAGCAACAGCAGCCATGCAAGGCTCAGCGCAATGACCAGCAAACCCAGGCGCCGGACCCGCGAGTGCGACATCATCGGCGCCGGTCAGGGCGCGCCGGCATTACGCGCGACGCTGGCTATGCGGGCATCGCCGGCGTGCACGCGAATGACCCATTCCATGACTCCTGATTCAGTGACCGCTCGACGCTCCCCGCGCGGAACGAAGGTGTCCCTTGAACATCGCTCGGGCACGCATGCTCTGGCTGTCGTCCTGCCAATTCAGTTGGCGGATCTCGAGGAATCGCATTTCGGTCGAATTGAAACGCGAACGCATGTCGCCGAGCCCCAGCGCACGCAGATCGCTGCCACTGAACAATCGATCGAAGCGAGCCAGGTCGCCAGCCGCATAGGCTGCGGCAAACTCGCGCACCAGTGACTCCGCATCGTCCCGTGCGGGTGCGGGCTGCGGCGGCTCGGTGATTGCAGTCGGAACCGCCGCCACCAGCGCTGCCGGCGGCGGTGTCGGCGCCGCAGCGACGGTGGTCACGCGTGCAGGCCTTGGTGCCGGCGCTTCCGGCCTGACCGGCATCGCCGTGGCAGCCGTGGCCGCCACCGCGGGCGCGGGCTGCGGCGGTTTGATTGGCGTCGCGGGCGCAGTCGCCGCGGCCACAACGCTCGCTGCAGATGCGGGGGCTGGTGCTGGCGGCTTGACCGACGTCGCGGGCGCAGTCGCCGCGGCCACCACGGCCGTTGCGGGCGCAGGTGCGGGAGCTGGATGGCGGTTTGACCGGCGCTGGCGGAGTCGCCGCGGCCACCGCCGCCGCAGGTGCAGGGACAGTGCCGGCGGCTTGACCGGCATCGCCGGCGGAATGCGCCACCAGCCGCTGCGGGGCAGGGGTGCCGGCGCTCGGCGTCGGCGGATGGGCCGCGGCCACCACCGCGCTGCAGCGGGGACAGGTGCCGGCGGCTGGACTGGCGTCGCCGGGGGTCGTCGCGACTGCCACGGATGGCGGGTGTCGGCGCCGGCACCGGTGGCGGTGGCATGACGGGCGCCGCAGCGGCGGCCGGCGCGGCCACCGTTGGTGCTGTTGCGGATGCATCGGGCGTCGCCGCCATTTGCGGCGAAGACGCGTCCACCGCGACGGGCAAGGACGGCGTCACCGCTGTCGCTGCTGCGGGCGGCGGATCGGCAACCGCCACGCCAGCCCTCAGGGCTGCGTCTTCCGGTCGAGGCCGGCAGGACAGGTTTGTCCGGGGAACCGGCTGCCGCGGTATCGGCCACCGCAAGCGCCGAGACCGCCGCCGCGGGCGGCGGCAAGTCCGCGCCCGCCTGCGCCGGCGCAGAGCCCGGCGCGGGAACCCCGGCTGGCGCCTGCACTTGAGCGGGCGCGCCGGGCGTATGGGTGTCCGCCGTTGCGTCAACAGCCGCGGTGGCCGTCGCCGTGGGCGCTTCGACGGCGGCTGCCGCCACCTCGGCCAACGGGTCCGATTCGACAGCCGTCGCCGACGAACTGCTCTGCTGAGCGCGATCGCGGCGCATCTCGGACAACTCGCGCTCGGTCTGCGTCTGCGCCCAATAGGTCAGCCCGACCACGCTGATCGCCGCGATTCCGAGCGTCCCAAGTACCAGCGCAGGCAGCCGCCGGACAGCAGACCCGGACAACAGGGGCCCGCTGTGATTCGCCTTCATCGGGGTCACTCTGCGCGTCCCGAGGACGGCAACTGGCAGCATCCCCGAAGCCACGGGCGCAGTGCGATCGTATTCGGCGCGGCGCTCGGGTGTCTTCAGATCCTGCCAGGCCATGTTCACCCGATCGGCATACACCGCCTCCCAGCCGTCCTGGTTGCGGTCGGGATGCAGCCATTTCATCAGCCAGCGATAGTTTTCGCGCAACAACTCCTGCGCGGCATCCGCGCCGACACCGAGCACGCGGTAGGGGTCTGCCGTCGGTGCAAACAGGATCTGCTGCAGGAAGAACACGCTGGCTTCGACCATCACTTCGCTGGACTCGCCGGTCGATTCGACCGCGTTGTCGAGCGCCGCCGCCTCGCCGGCGGCGATGCGAATGACCAATCCCACGTCATCGGGCAGCGCCCGGTCGCGCAGTTCCGCGATCAATCCGGGATCGCGGAACATGGCCAGAACCAGGTCATAAACCTTGGACATCGCTCATGCCTTGGTCAAGCGCTGCGGAGTTGGCGTACCGCCGTAAGCGTAATACTGATAGCCGCCGTAGTCACCGCCATATCCGTAACCGTAACCGCTGACGCGCACGTCGAACTTGGTGATCAAGGCGCCGACCACGTGTGCGCGCGCGCCGAACAGACGCTTCAGCGCCTCCTTGGCGGTAGCGATCCGGGTGCTGCCGCCCTCGACGACCAGCAAGGTCCCCGACGCCAGATTGGACAGGATCGGCGAGTCGGCAAGGCCCATGATCGGCGGGCCATCGATGATCACCTGATCGAATTTCTCGCCCGCGAGGCTGAGCAACGAGACCATCTTCGGCCCGGCCAGCAACTCCGCTGGATTGGGCGGCAGCGGACCGGAGGGAATGAAGGTCAGACGCAAGGTCTTGGTCGGCTTGATCGCCGCCGCCGGCTTGATGCCGCCGGCCAGGAAGTTGCTCAACCCCATCGAATTGTCGCTGCCCAGCACGCGGTGCAGCGACGGATTTCGCAAGTCGGCGTCGATCAGCAGCACGCGCCGGCCGAGTTGCGCAAAGTTGCGCGCCAGCGTCAGCGCGGTAGTGGTCTTGCCCTCGGACGCCGATGCGCTGGTCACCAGCAGGATCTTGGGAACACCGGCTTCGGTGGAGAATTGCAGCTACACGTTCGGAGTGAACGGCGCGCCGGGAGCGAGAGCGGTATCGACCATGCTGACGTTGTTGGAATCGACATTCGAGGTGATGCCGATTTCCTTGTAACGCTGCAGCAGGGCGTCATACAGCTGCCGGTTGGTCTCGACCTCTCGCTCCAGCAGGGTCAGATCGGTATTGCGCCCCTGCGCCGTCAGTACTTCCTGGCTGAGCAGATCGACCTGCTCCTTGAGCATGGATTCCTTGTCCACGGCAGCCTGGTAGGTCGCCGTGACGCTGGACTTGATCAGCTTGACCTCGGCCTCCAGTTGCTTGTCGATTTCGCCGATCTGGCGCTTGATCTGCAGCATCAGCGGATAACCCGGTTTGAAAGTCAGCAGTTTTTCCTGGTACTCGGCTTCGAGTTTGGCGCGCGTCGAACGCAAGGCCTGGATGCCTTCGTTCTGCATCATCAGCGGATGCGAATAGGCGTTGGCACCATCGGCCTGGCGCAAGCGCGCCTCGGCATCGATGCGCTCTGCCTGGCGCCCGTCAATGCGGCCCTCAGCGAGTCCAGGTCGGCCGATCTCAGCGACGGCGATCGCCGATGTTGATGATCTTCTCGGCCTGCGCATAGTCGGTGAGCGCCTTCTCGGAATCCTGCAGCTTCAGCTTGACCTGTTCCAGGCGATCTTCGAGAAACTCGCGCGCATAGGCGCTGTTGTCGACGCGCCGTTCCATGTTGGATTCGATGAAACCGGTGGCAATGGCGTTGGCAATCTTCGCCGACAGCGCCGCGTCGGGGCTGTCGAAGTGGATGCGCACCAGGCGCGACTTCGGTACCGGCTCGACCGACAGACCGCCGCGCACCAGCGCCGCCAGCTGCCGGCGGCGTTGCTCGACGTCCACCGTGTCGGTGTCCGGCTCTTCCGATCCAGCACCAGTTGCATCAGTTTCCCCAACGGCGACGGCGCACCCATCACCGCGAAGACCGGGTCCTCCGGGTCGAGGTCGGCAGCGACCTTTTCCGACATGGAACGGCTGCGCAACAGTTGGAACTGGGTCTCGTAAAACTCGTAATCGTAAGGATTCTCGACCGCATCGACACCCGGCACGCTGACCACGCGCTGCGATTGGCGTTCGATCTGCAGCGTCGCCGACGCCCTGAATTGTGGCGTGGTCAGCATGGTCATCATCATGCCGGTCAACAACACGATGATGAACACACTCAGCACCGTCCATTTGCGCTTGACGATGATGTGCCAGTACTTGAGCAGGTCGAGCCCGCCATCCTCGCCTTCGCCATCATTCCCGCGCAGAATGGTCGACATCGCCTGCATGCGCGGATCGATCGCCGCCAGTTGCTGGCTGCGCTGCATCATGGGTGCCGGCAGATTTCCACCGCCGACGGAGTTGTTATCGGGTACAGCATCCTGCATTACGATCTCCTACCAGGTGGCGATCAAGCCCGCGCTGGCATCAAAAAACTGAAAACATGCCCGCGACCGGAAGCGCCTTGAGCAAGGTGTGCCATGCCGACTTCGATCCGGATTGGTCGATGACGA
Source organism: Rhodanobacteraceae bacterium (assembly GCA_016717705.1). GTDB lineage: Bacteria > Pseudomonadota > Gammaproteobacteria > Xanthomonadales > SZUA-5 > JADKFD01. Next base: position 19,596 of record JADKFD010000006.1, read on the forward strand.
TCAGATCGTCGCCATAAATGCGCGGATCCTCGGCATTGCCGCCGCGAATCTGCTGCAGATCGAAGACCGCCGCCATGCGCTTGCCGTCGATGACCCGAAAGATGATGATGCCTTTGGGATTGGCCAGTTCGCTGACGCCGCCAGCCACCACAATGGCCTGCAACAGACTGGTACTGCCGCTCAACGGATAGATGCCCGGGCGGTTGACGGCCCCTTCAACCGTGATCTTCTGGCTGGTGTAGTCGCTGACGAACAGCGTCACCTGCGGGTCCTGCAGGAAATCGTCGGCGAGCAGGGTGGTGATTTCGTCTTCCAGCTCCGCCACCGTCTTGCCGGCGGCGCGGATTGGCCCGAGCAAAGGCAGCGCGATCATCCCACGCGAGTTGACCCGCAGCGCACGGGTCAGTTCCGGCAACCGGTAGACCTCGACGTCGATGACATCCGAGGCCCCCAGCCGGTAGTCGGCGACGCCTTCGTAAGCACCCGATGCCGAGGTGGTATCGGGTGGCCGCAGTTGGTCCGTGGTCGTCACCATCGCGGCGTTGCCTTCGCGGACGTCGCGCATTGTGTCGCTTGCGCATGCGGCCAGGCACAACAGGCGAGCCACAGCCAGACTCTCGGAACCATCGACCAATTCTCCTTTGACACTTCATCTTGGATTATCGGCCAGCGAACCAGCGCCGCACAAACCCCAGAGGGCTGCCGCCGCCTTGGTGGCGGGACGGTGCGGCTGCAACTGGTCCACAGCGACATTGTCGATCACGCCTTGCGGTCGATCACGGACCATGGCCCAGGCCTCGACCTGCCCGACCTGACGCGCCGCGGCGACCTGCGCCTCGGCCATCAACGGCGGCCGGCGATGCACGCTGTGCGCATCCGAGGCGATGATGTGCACCGGACCTTCGTCGATCAGGCGTTGCGACCAGTAGCGGGGACGTCGCCGAAGCGGCCGGTCAATGCCCCTGCCGTCACCTGCAACCACGCTCCAGCGCGCGCAATCCGCAGGAAAATCGGGTAGTTGTCCTCGATCCAGGTGAGCCGCTCCGGGTGCGTGATCAAGGGCACATAGCCGTTGGCGAGCAAATTGAACACCTGTTCCTCGAAGCGTGGCGGAGCGACGTGATGCGGCGGCTCCAGCAGCAGATAGCGGGTTCGATTCAGGGTGGGCAAGCGATCGGCACGCAACCCGGCCAGCAGGTCCGGCGTCAGGTGGATGTCCGCGCCCTCGACCAGCCTGAGGGCGATGCCGGCCTGATCGAGCTCCGCCTGCAGGGCCTGGATGGCCGCGCGAATTCCGGCCGCGGTGTTTTCGTACAATCCGGGATAGATATGCGGCGTGCAAGCTATCGTGGTGATGCCGTCGGCCACCGCGATACGCGCCATCTCCAGCGACGTCGCCAGATCGGGCGCTCCGTCGTCGATTCCCGGCAACAAGTGGCAATGCAAGTCGATCATGGGTCAGTCGAGGATCGGACGGTTCATCTCGGCCGCGGCCGGCAAGCATGGCAGTGTGCCGAGCTTAACGCATTCCGCCGAAGCACTCTGTGCGCCTGCGATCATCCGGGACCGCCCGGCGCGCGGGTCGACGCGCGGCGGGCGGCGGGGCGTCCGGGCGCACCGGCGTCAAGCGGGCCACCACCGGCTTTTCCCAGGATCCGGCAATGCTGTAGTGGACCCAGGAGGTCTTCTCGATGTCGCCGCCCTGGGCCACCATGCCCTGGGCCAGAAAGCCGGCGGCGGCGCCGACCGGACCTGCGGCAAGCCCGCCCAGCACCGGCAGCACGCCGGACACATGCGGCGCCACCATGACCTGCTGATCGTAGTCGCGCGAACTGAGCCCGGTGCGCCCGATGATCAGAAGATCGGCCGCCGGGCCGCGCACGGTCAGGTTCTCGGTCCAGGCGTTGCCGTCCGCCAGTTCGAAGCGCCCCTCGATGCGATCGAAGCTCATGCCGGCCTGGAACAGATCGCGAAAATCCAGCGCCAGACGGCGCGGCAGTTCACGGAAGCTGAGCAATCCAAAGATGCGCCCGGCACCCGGGTTGACGTCCAGAAAGCGCCCCTGCCCTACCGAGACATCGATCGACCCGTTGAGCCGCTCCAACGCAAACGCATAGGGCGCGCCGCGCCATTGAGCATCGATCTCGGCGAGCGTCTGCCCGCCGGCGATGACCCCGGCAAATCCAAGCCCCTTGAGCATGCGCCCGAGATCCTCGGACAGCATGCGGATCTTGAAGTGCGACTCACCGCCGGCAAGCGTCGACCGCCAGTCGCCGTTGGCGTGAATCTCCAGATCCGGCGAGCGCGCCTCGAGCAGGTCGACGCGCAAGCCCGTGTCGCTGGCAAAGGCTTCCAGACGCGCCTCGCCGAGTTGCGCATCGCCGACGCGCAGGTCCTTGACCCACAAATGCAGGGTCGGGACCATTCCCGGCGTCAGTGTCAGGTCAACATCCCCGTCACCCGGTTCCGGCAGGTGCAAACGCTCGAACTGAGCGACCACCGCCGCAGGTCGATCGCCCGATTCCTCGAAGCGCACGAAGCCCTGCGCCGTGGGCCCGTCCAGTTTCAACACCCACGGCCCGTCGCTGCGATCGAGTTGCAGGCGCTGCTGTCCGGCCATTTGCAGGTCGACGTCGGTCAGCACGCTTTCATCGCTCGCAGCCGTGGTGGTGGCGACCACCCAGCCAGCCCAGCCGGGCAGATCGACATCCGGGGACGTGCCGGACACGCGCAATCCGCGTGCCGGCATGTCCTGCGACCGCTCTGCGCCCAGCTGCAGCTGACCGCGGAAATCGGAATCGCGGGTCCCCAACACGGCGAACAGACGCGCCTTACTGCCGATGTCCAGACGCAACTATGGCGCGTCCGACTCGCTGGCGGGCAGTTGCACCTGCAGATCGACCGGCAGCTCGGCTCGGCCGACTTGCCCAGCGGTGCCGGAAAAGCGACGGCAGTGCCCCCAGTCGAGGCGGTAGCTCACATCGAGCGCCCGCCGGTAGCACCCTGGGCGGCCCTGATGGACCGCGAGATCGACATTCCAGTCGGCCCTGCCCCTGATCTGGCCGAGGATCGGTGCCAGCGCTCGTGCTGGCCGAACAGGGTCTGCGCGGACAGGCTGCCGGTCATGGATGCCTCGACCGCAGCGCCGGATCGGAACTGAAGATCCGACCGCAAGCGAGCATTCGCCGGTGCGCCTTCCGTGGTCAGGTTCAGACGGTCCGCGGCAAAACCGGCGTCGCTGAAATCGGCGCGTCCGCGCACTCTGGTCGAATTGCAGATCCCACTTGGTGTCGCGAAAGTTCACGCCATGCAGCATGGCCTGGCCTTGACGGCTGGCCCGCCCGAGGTCTTGCGCAACGGGATCCTGAGTCCTGGCATCGACTTGGCCGCGCCCAGTCATGCTCATGCCGAACAACACATCTGCATAGCTGCGGCGCAGCGGTGGTGGCCTTGAGAAATTGCAGCCAGTTGGCGGCATCGCCCTCCCCGGCCAATTGCAATTCAGCACCGGGTCCTTCAGCGTGGGAATGCCGCCACTGCCGCGGACCACCCGGTTGCCGGACAATTCGCCGGTGACCTGCTCGATGGCGATGCTGGTATTGATGAAGGCGACATCGGCGGCCAGACCCTGCGCGCGCGGCCAGTCGTCGTGGTAGTCGAGATCGGCACCTGCCAGCTTCAGCCTGGCTTCCAGTCGACCCTGGTTCTCGGCGAAGGGCCAATCACGCAGATTGCCGCGAAACACCACCGAGCCGTCGACGATCCGCCCGAGCCCGAGCGCGCGATCGAGCCAGGCCACCACCCTCGGCGGCATCTTGTTGATGACCCAGAAGGCCTTGGCCGCTTCGATCTCGGCACCCGGAACGCGCGCAGCCCCCTGCAGTTGCGGCCCGGTTTCCGCATCCATGTCGACGCGCAGACGAAGGTCCGTGCTGAAACCGGGGCCTTCGAGATGCGCGCTCGGCACGCTGAGTGCCCAACCGGCTCCTCCTGGCGAATGCCGAGCAGAAGATCGAGGCGCCCAGGGCAACCGGCGCACGCAGCACCCCGGGCACCGCGAATTCGACCGCGTCGTCTCCCACCTGCACCACCACCGCATCGCCATCGGCGGCAATATCCAGATCCAGTCCGGTGAATTCCGGCCAGCGTGGTGCCGGCGCTCGCGATTGCAGATCTTCGATGTGGGCATGCGCCTGCCAGATTCCGCCCCTGCGCGCGGCCTCAAGGCTCCTGACGCGACCGCGTGGTTGCGCGGAATAGACGTAGGCGCGCAGGCGATCGGGCGCTGCCGCCGTAATCTGTGCGGCAGCGGCAAGCAGTTCGATCGGCAGCCTGGCGGCCGCCAGCCGAACGCCGCCGTCGGCGCCGAAGCGCAGGCTGAGCTCGGTGTCGAGCTGGTCGGACGCTCGCCGGCGCCAGCGCGCAAATCGATGTGGACGCCGTCGGCCCCGCGGCACCGGCCATCACCACACGGCCCTGCGGCAGGTGCACGTTGGGCTCGACTATGCCCGCATCGAGCCATTCGAAACTGGGCGCCGCGGCCACCAGGCCGGTAACCTGCCAGTCACCCTGCAGCGAGCTCAAATGGCGGTCACGCCAGCTCAACCACTGGTGCCCGTCGATCACTCCGGCACGCAAACCGATTCCGAAGGCCTGCGCCAGCAGGCCAAGATCGGTGGCCGGAAAGTTCTCGGCCTCGATGTACAACTCGGCTTCCCTGGCCGGCCATTCCATCGGCCCCTGATGTTCCAGCACCAGGCGCAAACGCCCGCTGCCATCCTTACTGGGTCGCTCCAGGCCCAGGCTCAGGCGTTCACCCTGCTGACTCAGTCGCAACTCCACCTGATCGAGCACGAAGCTGCGCTCGCTGGCGCGATCCACCAGCTCCAGCTGGCCGCCGCTCAGTCCCAGGTGACCGACGCGGCCGAGCCAGGCCTTGATTCCCGGCGGCGGCGCGGTGTGGCCAAAGCCCTCCAGCAGGATGCGTCCGTCACGCTCGCGCACCAGCGCCAGGCGCGCGTCGACCAGCAGGAAATCGCGGATCAGGTGCCGACCCGGCAACAACAGCGCATAGACATCGACCTGCACGCGGGCGCGCCCGAGGGTAATCGCCGCCGGCTCGCCGGGCGCTCCGGAAATGCGCAGCCCGGCCAAATCCAGTACCGGACCCGGCCCGGACCAATGGGCGTCGACTGACTCCAGTTCGACCTTGCGACCGATGCGCTCGCCGAGCCAGGCGGCCACGGTTTGCGGCGAATCGACCAGCCATGGCACCAACAGGCGACCAAGCGCCATCAGGCCGGCGGCGCTGACCAGCAGGCCGGCGATGGCGGTCCGCAGCCAACGCCGCAGCCGCCGCCAACGCCGCCGCGTTGGTGTCACCCGCGGACTCCGGCAATGCCACTTCTGCACCTGGGCGGGCCAGGCCGCGCTCACAGCACCACCACATCGTACTGTTCGATCGAATACTGCTCTTCCGGCTGGAACCGGATCGGCTTGCCGATGAAGGACTCCAACTCGCCCAGCGCCGCAGACTCTTCATCGAGGATGCGCTGCACCACCAGCGGCGACGCCAGCACCAGCACGCTGCGCGCCTCGAATTGACGCACCGCGCGCGTGATCTCGCGAAAGATCTCGTAGCCGACGGTTTCGGCCGACTTCGCAGTGCCGCGCCCGCCGCAGGCAGCGCAGGGCTCGCACAACTGCCGCTCCAGGCTCTCGGTGGTGCGTTTGCGGGTCATCTCGACCAGACCCAGCGGCGACATGTCGTACACCGTGGTCTTGGCGTGGTCGCGCGCCAGCGACTTTTCCAGCGTGCGCAGCACCTGCCGCTTGTGCTCGTCATCGATCATGTCGATGAAGTCGATGATGATGATGCCGCCCAGGTTGCGCAGCCGCAGTTGCCGCGCAATGGCCTGCGCGGCCTCCAGATTGGTCTTGTAGACCGTCTCTTCCAGATTGCGGTGCCCGAGGAAGCCGCCGGTATTGACGTCGATGGTGGTCATCGCCTCGGTCTGATCGATGATCAGGTAGCCACCCGACTTCAGCGGCGTCTCCTTGCGCAGGGCGCGCTGAATTTCGTCCTCGACCCCGTACAGGTCGAAGATCGGACGCTCGCCCGGATAATGTTCGAGGCGTTCGGTGTATTCGGGGATGAACTCTTCGGTAAAGCGAACGGCGCGGTCAAAGGTTTCGCGCGAATCGATACGCACCTTTTCGACATGCGGCTTGAGGAAGTCGCGCAGCGCCCGGAAGGACAGCGGCAACTCTTCATAGATGCGCTCGCCGACCTTGGTGCGGGCCATGTCCTCACCGACCGACAGCCACAGGCGGTCGAGGAAGGCGATGTCCGCGCGCAGCGGTTCAGCCGCCACGCCCTCGGCATTGGTGCGCACGATGTAACCCTGGCTACGCTCGCTGGCCAGCGTCTGCATCAACTCCTTGAGCCGCGCGCGCTCCGCCTCGTCCTCGATGCGCACCGAGACGCCGAGCGTGCGCGCGTACGGCAACAGCACCAGGTAACGCGAGGGAATGCTGAGGTGCGTGGTCAGCCGCGCGCCCTTGCTGCCGATCGGATCCTTGACCACCTGGACCACGATCTCCTGGCCTTCGCGGACCAGTTCGGTGATCGATGGCACGACCGCAGATGGGCTATCCGCGGCTTCGCCCTCCTGCGGCATGCGCGCCAGATCGTTGGCGTGCAGGAAGGCGGTGCGGTCGAGTCCGATTTCGACGAATGCGGCCTGCATGCCTGGCATCACCCGCGACACGCGCCCCTTGTAGATGTTGCCGACGTAACCGCGACGGCGCGCGCGCTCGATGTACACCTCCTGCAACATGCCGTTTTCGACCAGTGCTACACGAGTCTCACGCGGGGTGACGTTGATCAGGATTTCTTCGGACACGGACAGTATTTGCCATTCGCAATGGTCGGCTTATAACGGAACCTGGCGTGCGCCGGCCACTGATTGGCGCCGCTGGCGGCGACGGGGAGTTCCGGCACTGTACCCGGATGCCGCTGAACCTTGGGTGTGATCGCCCTGAACAGCCCCGAGTTTCAGTCGGATTCGAGCCATCCGGCGCGCTGCAACAGTGCCGTGGTCTCGAACAAGGGCAGACCCATCACGCCCGAGTAGCTCCCCTCGATACGCACGATGAACGCGGCGGCGCGGCCCTGGATCGCATAGCCGCCGGCCTTGCCGAAGGGTTCGCCGCTGTCGACGTAACGCGCTATCTGTGCGTCCGACAAGCGCGCAAAGCGCACCGCCGTGCTGCTGGTCACGACTTCATCGAAGCCGCAGCCGACCAAGGCCACGCTGGTCAGTACCTGATGCTCGCGACCCGACAATTGCTGCAACATGCTTACAGCGTGTTGGGCATTGCCTGGCTTGCCGAACACGCAGTCGTCCAGCACCACTTCGGTATCGGCGCCGAGCACCCGGCAATCGCGCCCCTGTGCGCACAAATTCCAGCCGGCGATTGCCTTGTCGCGCGCCACCCGGCAACTGTAGGCCAGTGCGGATTCACCTGCCTGACGCTGCTCGGGCACGTCACAGGCAAGCACCTCGGCGTGCACACCGATCTGGTTGAGCAATTCACGGCGCCGCGGCGAAGCCGAAGCGAGGATCAGACGTTGGCCCACGGAACCACGCTCAGCCAGTACTCGGAGGGGCGCGATGATACGGGTGGTTGCCGAGCATGCTGACGGCGCGGTAGAGCTGCTCGGCGAGGACGATGCGCACCAGCGCATGCGGCAGGGTCAGCGGACCCAGCGACCATTTCTGGTGCGCCACCATCAGGCAGTTGGGCGCCAACCCATCCGGACCGCCGATCAGGAAGCAGAGGTCGCGGCCGTCCTGCATCCACGCCGCCAGATGTCTGGCCAGCGCCTCGCTGGACCATGCGTCGCCGCGTCCATCGAGCGCGATCACCCGCGCCTGTTTCGGCACGGCCAGTTGCATGCGCTGCCCTTCGTCGGCAATCGCGCGCTTGGCATCGGCGGACTTGCCGCGCGGTCCGAGCGGCAATTCGGTCAACACCAGCGGCAGTTTTTGCGCCAGCCGCTTGGCGTACTCCTCGAAGCCCTGCTTGACCCAGACCGGCGCGCGCTCGGCAATGGTCAGCACGTGCGCGCGCATGGCCATCGCGAGGGTGGCCGGTTCAGGCCGAAGCGAGCGACTGCGCGGAGGCCGCGCGCGATTCCTCAGCGAGCGTCCACAGGCGCTCGAGGCCGTAGAAATCGCGGGCGCGCGGCAGCATCACGTGAACGACGGTATCGCCGAGATCGACCAGCATCCATTCGGCATCCTTTTCGCCTTCGACACCGATCGGCGGCAAACCGAACTTCTTTGCGGTGACGATCACCTCGTCACCCATCGACCGGACGTGGCGCGTCGAGGTGCCGCTGGCGATCACCAGGCAGTCGGTGATGCTGGTCTTGCCGCGCACGTCGATGACCTTGAGATCGTTTGCCTTCATCGCATCCAGGCGTGCGATCACGGCATCGCGCACCAGGACATCGACCGTCGAGTTGTCCGGGCGAGCCTTGCTGCTCTTGCGCGGCGACTTGCCGGGTACCGCGACAACCGTCGCCGACACCGCTGCCTTGGGCTTGCTGCTCTTGCGCGGGGTCGACTTCAATTCGGTCGTGTCGGCCTGAAGCGCAGCGCCGGACCGGCTTGCCGCACGCGTGCTCGTCTTTGCCGGAGCCGTGTCCGCACCTGCCTTGGTTGCGCCTCGCGGCCGTTTGGCGGTCACCGCCGGGGACGCTGGCGCCGCGACGCGTCGGGACTTGGTGGCAACCGCCTCTGCGGCCGGCGTGCTGACCCTGGCGCGGCTACGCGCAGGCTTGGTCGCCGCAACGTCGACGCTGGCGGGCTGGGATTTACGGGTGCGCGTGGTATTCAATTCCGGGAAACCTCCATGGTCTGGTGCGTGGAGTATAGATCGCGCTTGCTGAGTGGAATCCTGACCGCCGCGCGGCAACCGCAGGTCAAGCCCGTTGCACCGGGCTTCCGGCGCCATACCAGCCGGTGTCGGCGATCATGTCGATCACCGCGTCCGGCACCAGGAAGCGGACTGACCGGCCTTGGCGCAGTCGCGTTCGCACCAGGGTCGACGACACTGGCATCGGCGGAATCTGCAGTCGCAGCACCTGCCCCGCAGCCGCTGCGGCCAGTCTTGCCGGATCGGCGGTTCCAGCGCTGGCGAGCAAGTCTTCCAGCCGCGGATCGATCAGTCCGTGCGCATCGGGTCGCGTCAGTACCGCAATGTGCGCCACGTTGGTGATTTCGCGCCAGCGATACCAGGTCGGGAGCCCGGCAAAGGCATCCGCGCCGAGTACCAGCACCAGCGGTCGGCGCTCGCCGATTTCGCCGCGGACACTGAGCAAGGTGTCGTAGGTGTACGACGGCCCGCTGCGCTGCAATTCGCGCGCGTCGGTGCGCAAGCCCGGGATGCCGGCGATGGCTGCCTGCAGCATCAGCAAACGCTGTTCCGGGCCCACTGCGGGTTGCTCCCGATGCGGCGGGACGGCGCACGGCAACATGCGGATTTCATCCGCGTGCAGCGCCTCGCGCGCCTCGATTGCGGCGCGCAGATGGCCCACATGGACCGGGTCGAATGTACCTCCGAGCAGCGCCAGCGGGCTCATGCGGCGAACCTCGCGGCGCGCGCCGGCGTCAGCGTGGAGCGCAGCAGCCAGCGTTCCAGCTCCACCCAGGGCTCGCCCGACGCGCGCCCCTTGCAAACCATGTCGACCCGCTGCGCTTCACGCAGGCGCTGATCCCAGCCACGGCCGAGCGCACGTTCGCACGCAGCCTGGCGCGGACCAAACACCCGTTGCGTTGGCCAATAGGCGTGCAGTGAGGCGCCGCGCGAGCGCAGCACTTCGGCGCCGGCCATGGCGATCACCTGATTGGCGAGGTAACCGAAGGCTTCGGCCGGGTGGGCACCTTCCGCGCGCAGCCCGGCCAGCACCCGGCGCACGCGTGCCGCGTTGCCGGCGAGCACCGAATCGAACAGGGTGAACACGTCGTAGCGCGCGTTGTCGGCCACCAGGTCAACCAGCATTGCCGCATCGATCGACTGCCCCGGGGCGAGCAGCGCAAGTTTCGCCAGTTCTTGGTGGGCGGCGAGCGCATTGCCCTCCACGCGAGCAACCAGTTCGGCGATCGCGTCTTCGCCAAGGCGTACGCCCTGCTCCTTGGCTCGTCGGCGCAGCCAGTTGGGCATTTCCTCGGGCTTCAGGGCGCGCAGCGGAACGATCACGCCGATGCGGTCGATCGCGGCTACCCAAGCCGCGCTTTCGGCCGTCTTGTTCCACTCGGGAGACTGCACCAGCAGGACATCGGAACCCGGGTCGGCAAGAAATTCATTGACCGCCGCAGCGCCTTCCAGCGTCAGCCGGGTCGCCGTCAGCCGCAGTTCGATCAGTCGCTTCGAGGCGAACAAACCGAAGGAACGCACTTCCATGCGCCATGCGGGCCAGTCGAATTGCGCTGCCACGTCGAATACCAGACGCTCGCCGGCGCCGGCCGCCAATGCAGCGGCGCGAATCTGGTCGACCGCTTCCTGCACCAGCAGGGGCTCATCGCCGGCGACCAGATAGGCAGCTCGGAGGCTGCCACGGAGGTGCGACTGCAACTGGTCCGCTTGCAGGATGCGCATGATGCGCCGGGATCAGGCCGCAGCCAGGGAGTCGGCAATCAGCTGCTCGATCTGCCCGAGGTCGGGGATGACCGCCTGGTCATCGCGCACGATGATGTTCATCAGCACGCCGGGACGGGTGGGCATCGACTCGTTGGATGGCACCAGGATGTCCGGGGACAGCGTGGTCAATCGCGGGAAGCCCTGCGCCAGCATCGCCAGGAAGGGCATTTTCGCGTGCCCGCTGAGCGCCTTCAACACGGTGACTCGGGTACCGCGGGAGCCCTCTTCCAGCGCCATGCCAGCCAGCAGCGAGAACGAAAACAGGGGCAGACGCCAGCCGCGCCAGTTGATGCGTCCCATCAGCCATTCGGGTGCATTCGGAATCTTTTCCGGCACCGACAGCGTGATCACCTCGGCAACGCTGGCGTTGGGAAGCAGCACGCGGCCGTTGGTCACCGGAATCATCAACCCGCGGATTTCAGTTTGTTCGGCCATGGCGACTCAGGAATCCTCAAATTCACGCGGTCTCAATCGGACTCACGCCCGACCATTCGTCGTGTCAACTCACGACCTGCAGTACTCGCTCCGCCAGTTGCGCCGGCGTGCCCTCGAATCGGATCAGGCCCTGCGACTTCGCCGAATCGATCATCGACGCGATCACGCAACTGCCCCGGTCCTGCGCCCAGACCTGTCCACCGCGCGCGGCAAGATAGCGACCACCTTCGACCGCATCCGAGCCCATGCCGCTGAACAGGATCAGCGTGGCGTGATCGCCGAAGCGGTTGGCCGCATCACGGGTCAGCTGATCGATCGACGGATTGTACGGCGAACCCGAGGATGCGGCGCTCAGCTGCACCTGGCCCAGTTCGTTGATCGTCAACTGCTCGTTGGCTGGCGCAACGATGACTTCGCCGTGACGCAGTCGCTCACCGGCTTTGGGCGTGCGCACCGACAGTGCGGTCGCTGCGTTGAGCTGGGTGGCCATCATTTCCAGGAACTCGGCACCCATGTGCTGAGCGATGATGAATGCCGCCGGCACCGACGCGGGCAGCGTGGCCAGGAAGGACTTGATGGCCTCGGGACCGCCGATCGAGGCTCCCAGTACAAAGACCCGGTTCAAATCGGCCAGTGAGATGCCGCCTGCCACGGTCTGTGCGACCGGCTCGAACAGCGAATCCAGATCGCCCAGATCCATGTCCTGATTGGAGCTGCGGACTTCGATCGGCGGCGTCGACAGATCGGAGCTACCCAGATCAAGGTCGAAATCCAGATCGGCCAGCCCCAGGTCATTGCCGAGGTCGTTGGCTTTCGGCGACAGCGCGTCCGGCTGGGAATCAAGGTCCATCGCCGACAAATGCAGGCTCTCCAGTTCAGCGAGAGCGCCGGCATCGGCGTCTGCACCGCCCGAAATGGAGCCACCAAGATCGACATCGTCGAGCAGCTTGAGGTCCGCAAGCGCCAGTGATGCTTCAAGGTGCGCAGGTATCGCCGGCCCCGAAGCCGATTTCGCCGCGGGCGGCGGCGCTGCCGGCTGCGCCGGCGCTTGGGACAACGGCTTGCTCGGCCCATCCAGGCGCCACTCGGCGATCAGTTTGTCGTTTTGCAGCGACTTCGGCGCCAGGTCCTCGACCGGTTCCAGCGACCAGTCGAGAGCGGCTGCCTTTGCGACGACCGGTTTGGCCGGCGCGCTGGGCTCCGGCTCGGATCTTGCGGGCGTCGGCGCCGCTGGCGCCGCTTGCTCGGCGGCGGCCTGGCTGGCTTCGAACTCACGGAATAGCGCGTCGAGGTCGGTCAACTCGGCCGATGAAGCAGTCGGCGCTGCCAGGTTGCCGCTCGGCGGGGTATCGGCTTCGGCGAACATCGCATCGAGTTCAAACTCGCCGGCATCGCCACTGCCAACAGCCACGTCCGTGATCGGCGAATCGTCGATGGTCTGCGGCTGCGCAAACAAGGCATCGAGGTCACCGATGTCTTCGCCCACCATCAGCGATTGCGGTCGCGCCGGCAGATCCTCCGCGGGCGCGTTGGCCGGCAACTCGAACATGGCGTCGAGATCGGCCAGCCCGAGATCTTCGGCTGCATCTGCCGGCAGCGTCGCGGCTGCCGCGGAGACGGACGGCTCGGCGCTCGCCTGCACCGGTTCAACCTGCGGTGCAGCTGCCGGCTCTTCGAACATCAGATCGAAATCGGCGAGACCGAGCTCGAAGAGGTTGTCGGCCGGGCTGGCCGCAGACTCGGCGCCGGCCTTGTCGTTCTCGGTTCCCTGTGGCCGGATCGGCACGCCGGCACCGGCGTCGGGTGCAGGCGACGTCTCGAACATCAAGTCCAGATCGCCGAAACCCAGGTCGAAGGGAACTTCGGCGGATGCGCTCGCGGGCGCCTCTGCTGCGGATGCGGCAATCGTCGGCGGTGCACTGGCGCTGGCCTGCGCGACCAGCGGAGTCGCCGGCTTGGGCGGCTCCACGACTTTCGGCTGCGGTACCGGGATCAACTCGGCGCCGGGCGGCGGTGGCGGCGTGAAGTTGGTTTGACCCTTGAGTTTCGCTGCCAGATGGCGCAGCCAGCGCGCCCGATCCCAGCCGCTCAGATCGCTGGAGGCCGCAGGATCGTTGTAGATCACCGGCTGCGCGGCGGAATCCAGCGCGTCGGTCACCTCGTCCAGCAGTTCTTCGAGCTCCGCATCCAGATTGACGACGATGGCATCGACGTCGCTGGCGAAGATGACCGTCGGATCGAGCTCGCTCGCGCGACTCTCCACAGCCACCACGACGCCGGCGTTGGCCAACGCCGCGCGCAGGTTCTGTGTGCCGGCATCCTGTTGGTAGACCAGTGCGATACGTATTTCAGTGGACATTGGCGTGCCCCACAGTCAGCGCTTCCTGCACGTTCTTGAGCAGATCGCTCTCCTGGTAGGGCTTGCCAAGGTAGCGGTCGACTCCGACTTCCAGCGCGCGCTGACGATGCTTTTCGCCGGTGCGCGAGGTGATCATGATGATCGGGACTTCACGCAGGCGCTGATCGTTGCGCATGTTCTGCGCGACTTCGTAGCCGTCCATGCGCGGCATTTCGATGTCGAGCAGGATGACGTCGGGAATGCGGTCCTGCAGCTGCTCGACCGCGTCCAGACCGTCCTTGGCCGTGAACACGTCGAAGTTGCTGCGCTCGAGCACGCGCGTGGTGACCTTGCGCATCGTGATCGAATCGTCGACCACCATGACCAGCGGCTGGCGGCGCGCTGCCGGTTCCGGCAAGGGCTCCAGCAGTTCCAGTTCTGCGGCGAGTTCCGGAGCCTGGCGCAGGGCAACGCCGTGACGCACCAGCGGTGCAAGGTCGAGAATCACCACGACGCGACCGTCGCCCATGATCGTCGCGCCGAAGATGCCGGGGACGATACTCAGCTGCAGTCCCGCCGATTTGACCACCACTTCCTTGGAGCCGACGACCGTGGTGACACGGACCGCGGCGCGCTGGTCGCCGGTCTTGCTCATCAGCAACGGCACCTGGGTCTCGTCGATGCCATGGCTGACGGGCGAACGCAGCAGGTCGCCGAGATCGTAAATCTGGTAGGTCTCGCCGCCGTAGACGATTTCCAGTTGTTTCTGTTCCAGGCGCCGGTCGAGCTCCTTGCGCGGCATCCGCGTGACGCCGGTGATCGACGACATCGGGATGGCGAAGGTGGCATCGCCCAGTTTCACCATGACCGCCTGCGCCACCGCAAGCGTGAATGGCAGGCGGATGGTGATGCGGGTGCCGTGTTCCGGCTCCGAGTCCAGTTCCAGCGTGCCGCCGAGCTGTTTGACTTCGCTGGCGACCACGTCCATGCCGACGCCACGGCCGGCAACCTTGCTGACCTCGCTGGCGGTCGAGAAGCCGGCTTCGAGCACGAACTGGAAGATGTCGCGGTCGCTCAGCTGAACTTCCGGCGTCATCAGGCCGCGTTCGATCGCCTTGCGGCGAATCGCGTCGCGGTTCATGCCGCCGCCGTCGTCGGTCACCTGGATCAGCACTTCGGTCGCTTCCCGCGATACCTTGATGCTGACGGTGCCCTCTTCCGGCTTGCCGCGTGCCTGTCGAACTTCCGGTGACTCGATGCCATGCGCGAGCGAGTTGCGCAACATGTGTTCGAAGGGCGCAGTCATGCGTTCGAGCACGGTGCGATCCATTTCGCCCTGGGTACCCTCAACCTTCAGCTGCGCCCGCTTGCCGAGTTCCGCGGCCGTCTGCCGCAGGATGCGACGCAGGCGCGGCACCAGGCTTTCGAACGGCACCATGCGCGTGCGCATGAGACCTTCCTGCAGATCGGAGCTGACGCGCGACTGCTGCAACAGCAGGGTTTCCGACTGCCGCGCGATATCGTCGAGCAGGTTTTGAATCGAGACCAAGTCGGAGACCGACTCGGCGAGGGCGCGCGACAGCTGTTGCAGGGTCGAGAATCGATCGAGTTCCAGCGGATCGAATTCGGTGTTGCCGGATTGCTCGCTCTCGCGCTGGAAGCGCGACAGGATCTGCGCTTCGGTCTCCATTTCCAGCTTGCGCAGCTGTTCACGCAAGCGCAGGACGGTCTGTTCGAACTCGACCAGGTTGAAGCGGAAACCGCCCATCTGCGCTTCCAGGCGCGAGCGGTAGATCGACACCTCACCGGCGAAGTTCACCAGATTGTCGAGCAGGTCGGCGCGGACGCGGATCAGCTCCTGCTGCGCAGCGCGCGCGGCAACTTCGTCGTCGTCGAGCTGGGTGCGACGCTGCACGCCAGTGCGTGCGGACGGCCGCGCGGGAATGATGCGCCGCACCGGCTCGGCCGCAACCGGCTCGGCGGTGGTCTCGGCCTCGCTCGACTCGGTCGTCGCCGCGGCGGTCGCTGCATCTGCGACATCGACCGCTGGCGCCGGCGCCGCCAACTCGATTGCCGCGGGCGCGCTTTCCTCGGCGTGGCCGGCCAGCCACTCTTCTTCGCGTCCCTCGAGGATCGCTTCGAGTCGCGCGATCGTATGCTCGGGGAGCGCAATCGCCTGACGCACGCGGACCCGCTGGACCATGCCGTGGAGGCGGTCGAAGGCCTTTTCGAGGGCTTCGATCGCCGGGCGCGATGCCGCGCGCTCGCCGTGGACGATCGCCTCGAACAGCGATTCCATGGCGTGACTCAGATCGCCGATCGGGTACAGACCGGCCATGCGGGCACCGCCCTTGAGCGTGTGCAGGTCGCGCTGGAGCGAAGCCACCGGCTCACGATCCTCGGGAGCCTCGCGCAAGCGAGCCATCATGCCGTCGGCATGATCGAGGATGTCGATACCTTCCTCGACAAAAATATCGAGCAGTTCGAGATCCATGTCCGGCAGGTCCAGCGCACCGGCAGGATCCACATCCACCGGTCCGCGGGAGGTCCACTCGGGTTGCGGCTCTTCGGCCTGCGGCGGCCTGGTTGCCGGCGCCTCGGAATCGACGGCCGCAGCAATCGGCTGCAGCGCCTCGCTGGTCGCCTCAGCCGTATCCTGATCGTCGCCATCGGCAGACGAGAAGCCCTCATCGGTGGCCACAGCCGCAAGCCCGGTCGATCGCGTCTCGGACTCTTCACCCGCGGATTGCCACGCGTCGGGCGCGTCAAGCTGCGCAGATTCCGCCTCGCCTTCCCCTTCGCGAAGGTCCGTCAGGTCGGCAAACCACGCTTCTGCCGGCGTCTCGGCTTCATCCAGAACTGCTTCGACTGCTTCGGTTTCTTCCGGTATTGCGGCTACGTCTGGCTCTTCGGCAGTCTCGGCAGTGTCTGCCTCCGCCGCGACTTCGATTTCCACGACATCCGCGGCCGCGTCGACTTCCGCGACTTCCGCGAACCTCGTCGGTTGAGGCGCTGATTGCGTCTACCTCGACTGCCTCCGCCGCATCAGCGGAGAGCGTCGCGTCGTCGTTGCCGACGTCTTGCATGTCGGCAAGGAAGGCTTCCAGTTCGACATCGACTTCGGGCTCAGCCTCGGGCTCCAGTTCGGACACGAATTCCGGTTGGGAATTGGCGTCCGACGCTTCGAATTCCGGCTCCAGCGCGGGGCTTTCCTCGAGTTCCGATGACCACAGATCCGTCAGGTCGACACTCAGTTCGGCGCCGTCGCCCGTGCTTCCGTGCGCCAGCTCGACCGCAGCGGATTCCACTCGGTCGCTGCCGTCCTCAGCCTCTTGTGCTTCGACTGACGCCGGAGCATCGGCTTCGAACCAGAACTCCTCGCCAGCACTTGCGGAATCCCCAGCGTTGGCGTCTGCGGCGGTTTCTCCGGCAGCGCGCTCGGGTTGAGCTTCGACCGCCGCGTCGGCATCGCCGACCGCCAGCAGATCATCGAGGTCCACGGCCTGCGCCAGGACATCCTCATCATCAGCAACGTGCGCAGTCGCAGGCGCCTCAGCGTCGACAGTCCCCGGCAACTCATCGGAGACCAGGTCCAGCCAGGACTCGTGCAGGTTGGTCTGCGCCGGTTCCGCGGGGGCGGCGAGCTCCTCCAGATCACGCGCCTCGACCACCGCATCGATCTCATCGCTGGCATCGAACACTTCGGTCAATTCAACCGTCGGCGCAATGTCCTCTTCGGCTTCATACCAGGGCCTCGACTCGACCGGCGCTGCGCCGGATTCGATATCGTGTGCCGCAGCACCGGCAATCTCCGCCGACTCTTCATCCCTGGCTTCGTCCGCCACATGGATGCCGAAGCCGTGGAAGGGATGATCGGGCGCCGGCAGATCGTCGCGCAGCGCAAGGACGCGGTCCGCCAGTTCCGTGGTGTCCGGCGCTGGCGCTTTCGTCTCCAGCGCGACCATGACGCTGGCGATGCATGCTGCCGCTTCCTGCAGGGTATCCAGCCCTTCGCCGGAGGGTTCCATTCCGCGGGCACGCAGGCGCTTCAGATAGCCTTCCAGCGGTGCGACAACCCGCGTCAACACCGGCAGATCGACCATCGACAGCGCACCATTCAAGGTGTGCACGGCGCGCAGCAGTTCCTCGGTGACCGGAATCGGTCCCGCCGTGGCGGTGGTTTCCAGGTAGGCGCGAATCGTGGCCAGATGCGTTTCGACCTCACTGCTGAGGATCTCCATCAGCATCGGGTCCACATCGAGCAGTGATGGCTCGCTGCCAGCCAGATCTGCGCTTGCCGTCTCGCCAGCCAGTGGCGCCTGCACGTCGCCAGCAGCCGGCGCGTCGACGACCACGGCATGCGGCGACGCGTCTGCGTCGGCCTTGGACTCGTCCTCGATCGTCAAATCCGTCGCAGCGGGTGCTGCGACTTCGGCAACCTCCGCCGCGTCAGCGTGTTCCGCAGTATCCACAACCTCTGCGGCATGCGTTTCCGTGTTCACTTCGACGGCAACAGCTCCCGCCACGGCGGCCGGCTGGACTTCAGCCGTGTCCACCGGGGCGGGCGAGGATTTTGGGAGCCAGACCTCCTGGCCCGTGGCCAATTGGTCGGAGACCCACATGATCGTGCCGACATTGGCATCTGGCTGACCTTCACCCTTGAGGGCAGACAGCATCCCCGGTAGTGCTGCAATCGCATGGTCAAGCAGATCGAGTACTGCCGGCGTTGGCTGGATGGTCTTGTCCAGCACGCGGTTCAGCATGTTTTCGATCTTCCAGGCGTACTCGCCGATGGCCAGCGCGCCAACCAGACGACCGCTTCCCTTCAAGGTATGGAAAGAACGCCGAACCGGCTTCAGCTTCTCCAGATCGCCCAGATCGTTTTTCCAGGCCGGGTATTGCCGATTGAGATTGTCGAGCTCGTCCTGGACTTCTTCGACGAAAACCTCGCGGATTTCGTCATCGATCTCATCCGACGGCACCGAGTGAAAACCCATCTGGGGCAGCTGGATGCTCGGCGTCACGTAAGCCGGGGCGACCGGCGCGGCCGGCTTCTCCACCGGCGGCGGAGTCACCTCGACGGGTGCTTCTAATACCGGCTCCGCCACTTCCGGAGCCTGCTCGGCAACCACCTCGGCAGCTTCCTCGGCAGCTTCTTCGGCAAAGGTTTGCGCGGCTTCTTCGGCAACTTCCTCGGCAGCTGCCGGAACCTGTTCAATCAGGCCGCCAGCGTCAGGCTCGGCCAATTCGAGCACTGTCGCGGGCGCCTCGTCGACCATGGACCACGACGTATCGACCGCCAGGTCTTCCAGGCTCGCTTCAGCAATGGGCGCAGCCACCTCGGCTGGCGCCTCGCTCTCGGCACTGATGCGCAGTCCATCCAGATCCTGGACCGATGGCGCCAATGCCTCGGGGGCGGATTCACCGACGACCAGACCCTCCAGGCCCTCGCCTGGCGCGATCTGCACCGCGCTGCTCATCTCGATCTCGGGCAGCGTTTCGGCCTGCAGGTCGACGGCGTCGACCATGTCGATCGCCGCACTGGTGTCTTCGGTCTGTGCGAAGCTGGCAATCAGCGCATCCACCGCACTGGCGTCGGAGACCGGCGCTTCCGGCTGCGCTGCCTCCACCGGCACCTCTTCCGCGACTGGCGGCTGGGTACGTTCGGTGGTGAAGGTCTCGGCAAAGGTCGGAAATGCAGCTTCGGCGGGCGCCTCAGGTGCCGCAGGCGCGACCACCTCCGCGGCAACCGCTTCCTCGGCGGCGTCGCCTTCGGCCGGCAGCGGCCAGTAACCCAGCGCCTCCAGACTGCGCCGGGTGACATCGAGGATCTTGTTCCGATTCCGCCGGCCTTCCTTGACCGCCTCCAGGTAGAACTCGATGCTGGCAATGGCATCTGCCATCAGATCGAGCTGGTCGCCGGACGGGACCCGACGACGCTGCAACAGCTCGACTTCGGCGAAACGGATGACGCCGCCCAGCAGCTCCGCCGGTTCCGGCAGATTGAGCATGCGCATGGCGCCGGCAATTTCTTCCAGCAGGCGCGGGATCTGCTCGATCTTGCTGTGATCCCAAGGCGACTCGATGAATGCGACGATGTCCTGCTTGGCCTGCTGGATATTGGCCGAAGCTTCCTTGGTGGTGGCATCGAGGATCTTGCGCACCTCGGCCTGCGGCAACTCGAAGCCGCTCGACGGCGTCGACGGCGCGACGCGATTGTCGGATCCGAGGCGCTCGATGTGATCGTCCAGCGAGGACTCGACGTAAAGCAGTGACCCGGCGATGTCCAGCAGTACACTTTCCTCGGCCGGCTGGCGCCCGCGCACGATGCGCTCAAGCACGTCCTGCTGATCGAGCACGACGCGCCGCGGCACACCCAGACCCAGCATGCCCAGGGTATCGGCGACGCGGTGCAGCGCCTCGCCCTGCGGTGCCAGATCGTCGACATTGGCGCTACCGGTACGCAGGTAGAGATCCAGGGCATCCTTGACCCGCAGCAGGTCTTCCTTGATCGCCGTGCCGACGGTATCCAGCAATGCACGGTTGTGGCCGGACAGCGCGCCCCGCGCGTGCTCGAGTTCGGCCTCGCTCGGCATCAGGCGGTCGAGCTTGTACACCTGCCGCAGTTCGGCAATGCGTTCGGAACTCGCCTTGGACTGGGCGACGTAGTAGAGCAATCCCTTGACCAGATCGGTCGGCGGGTTGTTGGCAAAGGCCGCCTCGCCAGCATCGATCAGGCGCTTCAGTTCGCGATCGACGCGACCGGCGAGCAGCTTCAGTGCCACCGAGGCATCGACGCCCTTGATCAGCACCGCTTCGAGTGCCGCGGCGGCGATCCAGAACAGGCGCCTGGCATCCAGCTGCACGCACATCGTGCGGACGCGATCGACGATGGCGATCAGCCGCGTCAGATTGCCGTCGACATCATCGCCCTTGAACCACTTGAGCAGTCCGAACTGGTAAGCCAGACGCAGGCGACCGCCGTTGGACGCGATCATCTGCTGCGGAACCGCGCTCTTGGCGCCCGCTGCGGCCGGCGGCAACGGTGCCCCCAGATCCGGCGAGAACAGCGAGGTTTCGCTGAGCAGTTTCTCGCCCCGACATGCACGCAGATCGTTCAACAGCGGCAGCAGAACGATCGGAATGTCGCGGTGTCCGCTCTGCAGTCGCTCCAGGTAATCGGGCAACTGCACCATGCCGCGCATCAGCACGGTATAGGAGTCGTCCGCCTGCTTGACCTGCCCGTCGAGCAGGCCGAGCGCCAGGCGCTCCATCTCCTCGACCACCATGGCGGCGCCGTACAGTTCCACCATGCGCAGCGTGCCCTGCACCTGGTGCAGGTAGCTGGCGCAAAAGCGCATCTGGCTCTTGTCTGCAGTGTCCTCGACGTACGCTTCAAGCGCCTGCTGCGCCTGCTTGAGCGTGTCATCCAGCTCCTGCTTGACCCAGGTCAGCGTGGTGAAGTCGATGTCGTCTTGAAGCCTCATCCGCGGACTCCTTGTTTCCGGCTTCGCCGCGCGTCGTGCATGCGCCTGCTACCCGCGCTGCGGCAATGGGCCCGCAGCTTCGCCTTGGTGATCAACAACCGCATGTCATGCTCAGTTCGGCAGCTTGAAGTCGGCTACTGAACGTCGCAGATCCGCTGCGAGTTGCGCGAGGTTTCCAATGGATTCGGCCGTCTGGCTGGCACCCACTGAGGTCTGCGTCGTAATTTCCTGAATCACGTTCATCGTTGCTGAGATGTTGGTCGCAGCAGCCGATTGCTGACGCGCGGCTTGTGAGATGTTTTGAATCAGGTCCGCCAAGTCGTTCGACACCTTTTCGATCTCGCCCAGCGCCAGACCCGCGTCTTCGGCGAGGCGGGCACCGGCGACCACTTCCGCGGTGGTTTGCTCCATCGAACTCACCGCTTCGTTGGTGTCGGATTGAATCGTCTGCACCAGCGTTTCGATACGTTTCGTGGCGTTGGAAGCGCGTTCTGCGAGTCGCTGCACTTCGTCGGCCACCACCGCGAATCCGCGGCCCGCCTCACCGGCGGATGCCGCTTGAATGGCGGCGTTCAGCGCGAGAATGTTGGTCTGTTCGGCGATGTCGTTGATCAGTTCGACGATGGATCCAATTTCCTGTGACGATTCACCCAGTCGCTTGATTCGTTTCGAGGTTTCCTGAATCTGGTCACGGATGTTGTCCATGCCCTGAATCGTCTGGCGCACGATCGCGGCGCCCTTGCCGGCGATTTGCACCGAGCGTTGCGCCACGTCGGCGCTCTCGGCCGAGTTGCGCGACACCTCGTCGATGGACACCGCGATTTCGTTGATCGCGGCCGAGGCCGAGGTGATCTGCTGCGCCTGATGCTCGGCGGCTTCGGCGAGGTGCATTGCCGTGGCCTGGGTTTCCTGGGCGGCGGCGGCCACCTGCACGGCGGTCTCGTTGATGGTGGTCACCAGGCTGCGCAGCGCTTCCACTGCGAAGTTGATGGAGTCCGCGATTGCGCCGGTGATGTCCTCGGTAACCGTTGCCTTTACCGTCAGATCGCCTTCTGCCAGCGATCCCATTTCGTCCAGGAGGCGCAAAATGGCTTCCTGGTTACGCTGGTTGAGATCGGCGGTGATCTTGTAGCGGCGAGCCTGGTCGCGGTAGATCAAGATCGCCAACAGGATCAGCGCCAGGGCCGCGAGGGCGCCGGAGGCGATGGCCGCGGTGAGCGACGGGAAAGTGCGACGACCCGCCTGTTCGGCGTATTCCACCGACAGTTGCTCGGCGTCTTCCAGCAGCTGCTCGGAATCCAGCGACACCGTATTGGCGGCTTCGCGCACGTCGATCAAATCGATGGCGCCGGTGGTGATGCTTTCGACGTACTGCCCGAGTTCCTGGAAAATCGAGTAGATCTCGCTCAGCACATTGCGCGCTTCGGGCACCGTGATCGCCTTGATGCCCTGTTCGTCGCTGCCATTCTGCAAGGCGTCGAGAATCTGGCCGAAGACGGCGGCGTCGCGATTGAAGCCGTCGGCTGCGGTGGCGGCGGTCTGGCCACCCTGCAGCACTTCGTTCAGTCGGCGCAACATACGGTCGGCCAGCGTGTTCTGGCGACCGGAGACGTAGACCTGATCCTGTGGCGCCCCGCGATTGGCCAGCAACTGCGTCATTTCGTCGGTGCGTGCCTGCAGCAGCGGAATCTTGTCCTGGAACTCGGTGGCGGTCGCGTTCAAGTCTTCGACCACGGCGCGGTTCTTGATGATGACGTCGGCGGCCTGCTGGATCGGCGCCCAGGTGTCCTTGACCGCGGACAGCGCAACCTGGACCTGGGGGTTCTTGCTGATCGAGGGCACGCCTTCCTGCGGATCGCCGGACTCCAGCTTTTGCAGATGCGCCTGGATGGTTTCCTTGATTTCCTTCAACTCGTCGAAGGCTTCGGCCTGACCGCCGGCCGCCTGCGCCGCGAATTTCGCCAACTGCTGCGAATACACGCGGATGTCGGTGGACAGACCGATTGCGGCACGGTCCTCGTTGTTGTTTACGTTCGCGAAGAAGAAGTTCGCGATCAGGCCCACAAGGCCGACCAGCAACACCACCACGAGGATGGCGAGCATGGTCGAGCTTTCGCGCTGTTGGATACCGCCGGCTGCCGCACTCATCGCTCTATAACCCCCACTGT
This sequence comes from Rhodanobacteraceae bacterium, assembly GCA_016717705.1. Lineage (GTDB taxonomy): Bacteria > Pseudomonadota > Gammaproteobacteria > Xanthomonadales > SZUA-5 > JADKFD01. The sequence continues at coordinate 42,734 of JADKFD010000006.1, forward strand.
CGTCCCGTCCAAACCCCGATTGTCGGCCTGCTCAGGCCGCTGCCTGCATGAAATCCGGCGCCCGCATGAGCGCGTTCATGCTGAAAACTCCCCAACTCGACTGCCCTTGCCGGTATTCGCTCTCGAGAAAGCGGCTGACCGGAGAGTCTGCATAAACTTCGATGTCGCGCATGTTCTCGTCGACGAAACTGCGCTGTCCGAGCACTTCGTCGACGACCAGCCCCACGCTACCACTGGCGAGACGCACCACGAGCACTCGGGTACGTTCGTTCACGCGAAAAGGTTCGCCCTCGAGGAAACCGCGCAGATGCACCACGGTCACCAGGTTGCCGCGCACATTGGCGATCCCGAGCATCCAGGCCTTGGTCCCCGGCACCGCGGTGATCTGCGGAAACATCAGGATTTCGTTGACTTCGGAAATATCGCTGACCAGGAACGCGTCGCCGAGTCGATAGGCAATGGCGCGCCACAGGCCGGGTGCGTCCAGCTGTTCGGGCAATCCCGCAACGTGCGCGAGGCTGCGCCGCTCGTAATCGAGCAGAATCTCGAAGGGGTTCAGCGCAGCGTTCTCGGGCAAGTCAACCATCGACGCTTCCTCAGGATGGCTTCAGCAGAGTCTGGATCCGCGCCACGAGATCGCGCTCGTTGGGCGGCTTGGAGATGAAGTCCTTGGCGCCCTGGCGCATGCCCCAGATGCGGTCCGTCTCCATGTTCTTGGTAGTCACGATGATGACCGGAATCGCCGAGGTTCCCGGGTCGCGACTCAAGATGCGCGTGGCCTGGAAACCGTTGGTGCCCGGCATGATCACATCCATCAGGATCAGGTCCGGAAGCTCTGCGCGTGCGCGAGCGATGCCTTCTTCCGCGCTGGAAGCCGACGAGGTCTGGAATCCGGCACGTTCGAGCATGCCGCTGAGGACGCGGATGTCCGTCGGCGAGTCATCGACAATCAGGATTCGTGCCATGCAGACCTCCCCGTCGGCATGTCGGCGCCTAGTGCAGCGGCGCGGCGGTCTTGGCGTCGACGTAACGCCGGATCGCGCCGAGCAATTCTTCGCGGGTGAACGGCTTGGTCAGGTATTGCTCCGAGCCGACGATGCGCCCGCGCGCCTTGTCGAACAGGCCATCCTTGCTCGACAGCATGATCACCGGCGTGCCTTTGAACACCTGATTGTTCTTGATCAGGGCACAGGTCTGATAGCCATCCAGACGCGGCATCATGATGTCGACGAAGATGATGTGCGGCTGGTGGTCGGAGATCTTGGCGAGCGCCTCGAATCCGTCCGTCGCCGTCACCACGTCGCAGCCCTCTTTTTTCAGCAGCGTTTCCGCAGTCCGGCGAATGGTCTTGCTGTCGTCGATGACCATTACGCGCAGTCCGGCGAGGCTCCCCTTGCTCTGTGTCTCGTCCACTCCCACCTCCGCCCCGTTTTGTCGTCAGCGCGACGCCATGTCGCCCTGTGCCGGCAGTTGCCGACGAATCCTTGTCGTGTTCGACCGTGTGGCCCGAACAAGATCGGCAAGACTCCCTGAAAGCTCTTTAGCCAAGCCTCCACCGATTGTCAAGATTACGTTGCAAGTGTTTGTGCTTGCTGGATTCAGCACACCTGCTCGGCGACCTGCAACCGGGTGATTCCCGCCCACGATACAGGGGATTTTGCACCTGCGCAGGCATAATAGGCGAGTCCCCGGGGTCAATCCTTGTGCCCGGAATGGCAATCCCTTTCGTTTCAAGGAGTTGGCGCATGCCCCGCCGCGTCGCGGTGCTGATGGACCCGATCCAGAAGCTGAAAATTCACAAGGACTCGACCTTCGCGATGCTGCTGGAAGCGCAACGCCGCGGGATCGAGATCCATGTTTGCGAACAAAAGGACCTGGGATTGCGCAATGGTCGCGCCTGGCTGCGCACGCGAATCACGCGGGTGATCGACGATCCGGCCGGCTGGTACGAGCAGGCGGCGCCGCAGGTGCACGATGCGAGTGATTTCGACTGGATCCTGCTGCGCAAGGACCCGCCCTTCGATGGCGAGTATCTCTACGACACGCAGATGCTCGAGCGCGCCGAAGCGCTCGGCGTGACCGTGGTCAATCGACCCGCGGCGCTGCGCGATGCCAACGAAAAGCTGTTCACGGCGCTGTTTCCACAATGCTGTCCGCCGACGCTGGTGGCGCGGCTGCCGGACGATCTGCGCGAGTTTGTGGCCGAGCACGGCAACTGCGTGGTCAAGGTGCTCGACTCGATGGGCGGCACGTCGATTTTCCGCGTGCAGCCGGGCGATCCCAACCTGAACGTGATCTTCGAGACGGTGACGCTGGAGGGCACCCAGGCGGCCATGATCCAGCGTTACATTCCGGAAATTGTCGATGGCGACAAGCGCATTCTGGTGATCGACGGCGAGCCGGTGCCGTATGCGCTCGCGCGCATCCCGAAGGCCGGCGAGTTCCGCGGCAATCTGGCCAAGGGTGGCAGCGGCCGCGGACAAGCGCTGAGTGAACGTGATCGGTGGATCTGCGCCGAGGTCGGCCCGGAACTGCGCCGCCGCGGCCTGATCTTCGTCGGGCTGGACGTGATCGGCAACTATCTCACCGAGGTGAACGTCACCTCCCCGACCTGCATTCGCGAACTGGACGCGCAATTCGGGCTGAACATTGCCGGGCTGCTGTTCGATCGCCTGGAGGCACTGCGATCGTGAGCGATGCGCCGATCGAATCCGGTGATCGACTGTCGTTGACGCTGTTGTTTGCGACCGTGGTGCATGCCGTGCTGATCTTTGGCGTCGGCTTTGCCGATGAGGACGCGCCGGGCTCGGCGTTGCCGGCGCTGGACGTCATCCTGGTGCAGTCGGCAACCCAGGAGGTACCCGAGAAGGCCGATTTCCTGGCCAACGCGGCGCAGACCGGCGGCGGCACCCTGGATGAGGCCAAGCGTCCGACCCAGGTGTTCTCGTCGCCGGTCCCCAAACCCGACGATGGCATTGCACCGATGCCGGTGCGCGCCAGCGCGCCCGACCCGACTCCGGCCGAAGTGGCGCCCACGCCGGTGCTGACCCAGGACGAGTCGACGCTGCGGGTGAATCCGGTACCGCCGAAGGAAGAAAGTCGCCCGCGGCAGTTGCCGCGCGATGAAACCCTGATCGAACGCAGCATGCAGATGGCGCGTCTGGCCTCGGAGCTCGATCGCCAGGCACAGGCTTACGCCAAACGGCCGAAACGCAAGTTCATTTCGGCCAACACGCGCGAGTACGCCTACGCCAACTACATGGCCGCCTGGGTCGCCCGGGTCGAGCGCGTCGGCAACCTGAACTATCCCGACGAGGCGCGCCGGCGCAAGCTCGAGGGCAGCCTGGTGCTGACGGTGGCGATCAACCGCGACGGTAGCCTCGAACGCATCGACATCATCAAGCCCTCAGGACACCAGGTGCTCGATGACGCCGCCCAGCGCATCGTCGAGCTGTCCGCCCCGTTCCCGCCGGTACCGAAGAGCGACGAGGAAATCGACATCCTGCACATCACGCGGACCTGGCAGTTCGTGGCCGGGGATATATCGATGAAGTGAGTGGTGAAGCGGCGAATAGTGAGTAGTGAATAGTGAGTAAAAACCGGCATCGGCTCGCGGTGAGGTGCCGAACAGACTGCGCCAAACAGCGAGAAACCCGCGGCCCTTCGGGTGTTACTCACTACTCACTACTCACTACTCACTACTTACTACTCACTGGCCCGCCGCGGGCCCTACATGAACCCCAGATTCGCGCTCGGGAAATTCGCGAGGTTCGGGAAGATGGTGTTGACCTCGGTGCTGCCCAGCCCCATCCAGCTGGCCAGCGTGGCACCCATCTGGTCCATCGCCGTGGTCGGGATCATCTGGCCGCGGCTGAAGCTGTCCGGCCCGTTCAGGGTCTGATCCGGGAAGCTGCCGTAGATGCGGCCAGTGGCCGCGTTGCCGCCGTTGACGGCGCCGCCCATGACCATCTGTACGCCGCCCCAGGCGTGATCGCTGCCGTCGCCGTTGGAGTTGAGCGTGCGCGCGAACTCGCTCATGGTGAAGGTGGTCACGCTGTTCTCGACGCCCATTTCGACCAGCGCCTGATAGAACGACCCCAGCGCGCGCGAGATGCGCCGCAGCAGCCGCGGCTGGCCGTTGTCCGGCATCTGCGCGGCGTGGGTGTCGAAACCGCCGAGCGAGACGAAGAAGATGTTGCGGGTCTGTCCCAGCTGGGTGCGCATCTTGATCAGGCGCGCCACCATCGCCAGTTGCTCGGCCAGCGAATTGCCGCCGTCGGCGGCCAGGTTGTAGCCGGCCACCGCCTGGTTGTCGGCGAGCGCGCGGAACGGGGTGTTCAGCAGGGACCCGTTGGGTGAGCCGGTCAGCTTGGTGGCCATCTGCCCGGCCAGGTCCATCGCCCGGCGCATGGTGCTGGCGTGCTCGTTCTCGAGCAGATTGGTGTTGGCGCCGAGCAGGCTGCACAGCGCGGTCTCGCCGGCATTCAGGCCAGCCGTGGCGCAGGCGCGGAAATTGTCCAGCGTGTTGGAGCCCGAGCAGTTGGCGAAATTGGTGCCGACGATCGATCCGGCGAACGGATTGCCGCCGTTGGGGTCGCCACAACCCGACATCTGGTAGGGAACCACCTGGCTGCCGATCTGGAAGCGGTTGCTGCCGGCAAACGAGATATTCATCGGCACCGTCAGCGGCGGACTGCTGCCGACGATCGGGGAGTTCTGCGAAAACAACAGATCGGCCACCTGACCGCCCCAGCCATAGCGGAAGTTGGGCGTTTCCTGGCCCTGGAACCAGAGGTTGGTCTGGTCATTGTGCGAATACAGCTGCGGCGGCTTGGGCAGCGAGGGATTGCTATAGGTGGCCTTGGTCAGCGGCACCACCAGGGTGCCCACGTTGCTGAGCCAGGCGACCTTGCCGGCGTTGGTCAGCGACTGCAGGCCGGGCATCGAGCTCTGTGCGCCGTTATCGTCGATCGACGTCCAGTCGGCGCAGGCCGGATGCAGCCCGTAACTGTGTCCGGCCGGCAGCGCCACGCCACCCGACCCGGCCATGTTGACCGAAAGCAGGCTGGCCTGGGCCAGTCCCAGCGGTCCATTGGTACCCGTGTACACGCCGCCACGCGCCGTCTGGTAGACGCCGTAACGGCTGGCATCGGAGGGCACCAGCCAGTTGTACGAATCGCTGCCGCCGCTGAGAAACACGCACACCAGTGCCTTGTAGCCGGCGTCGCCCTGGGTGCTGGCCAAGGCCGAGCTCATCAACTGCAGTTGCGGGAACAAGGACAGCGCCGAGCCACCGGCCAGGGTGGCGCAGAACTGCTTCAGGAAATCGCGACGCTGTTCACGACGGATGCGGGACATGGCGATTCTCCTTACTGCTGCACGGCAAATTCGGGGGACACCACGATCACGCGCAGCAACTGCTGGATGCGTTGGATCCGGGTAGCGTCGGTGGTCGGCGCGGCCTGGCTGGTCAACATGTTCACCAGCACCGTGCGCATGCTGGCCGACATCGATCCGTACATCAGGCGCAGGTTCAGCTCATCGACCAGTTGCCCGTAGGTGGTGGCGTTGCCGGTCTGCTGCAGGATGGTCACATAGGGCGCGAACTGCACGCAGGGCCGGGTGACCGTGGTGTTGCAGTTGTTGCTGCCGACATACCAGTTGGAGGCCAGATTCTGGATGGTGTCGTTCATCCGCGTGATGGTCGACTCGTTGAGGATCTGGAATTCCGGCGCATACAGATTGGCGGTCTGCAGCGTGCCCGGATTCTGGTAGTCCGGCTCGTAGAAATTGAATACGGTCGGCGAGCTGTAGGCGCGCTGGTTGAAGCTGGTATCGAAGCCCAGACCCATGGTGACATTACCGACATCGCCGGTGCCGGCCGGGACCGGTTGTCCCTGGATCACGTCGAGGCCGCGCCAGATCGCACTCATCCGCAGCACCGGCTCGCGCACCTTGCCGAAGTTGCCGCTGGGCGCCGCGCGTGCTTCGCTGTCCATCAGTACCGCGCGGATGACGGCGGCGAGGTCGCCGCGGACTCCGGAGCCGTTGTTGTTGAACACGGTAGCGATGCGCTGGATAAAGGCCGGCGAGGGATTGGAGGTGACGAAGCGCTGGATCAGCTGGCGGCTGATGAAGGGCGCGACCGTGGCATGGTTGGCAATGCGGTCGAGCGCCGTGCTGATGTCCTGGTTGCAGCCGGTCTGGTTGTTGCTGACCGCTGGCAGGGCAATCGCATCAAAAATGGTCTTGCCCGCGTTGTCGTGGTAGGTAACGCCATTCGCGCTGTAGTTGGTGTTGCTGGCGCTGATCATCGGGAAGCACACCATCGGCGCCATGAAATCCGCGTTGGTGTTGTTGCCGAAGGAGGTGCTGGTGAAGTTGGTCCGGCCATAAGACAGGCCGGTGAACACCCGCGCCATCTCGCCGATGATCGTGTTGTCGTAGGTCGGGATCGGATTGCCGCCCGACAGCTGCAGGGAGAAATCGAGATTGCGCTTGACCAGCCCGAAGGAAAACAGCTGCATCACCTCGCGGGCATAATTCTCGTCCGGCAGCACGGTCGCGCCGCCGCTGGTATACGCGGCGCGATTGCGCACATAGGTCAGCCATTGCGCCATCGTCGGACTGAAGGTGACCTGCCCGAGCAAGGTCCGATAGCTGCCGAAGGCGCCACGTGCGAGCAAATCGGAGTATTCGGCGATCATCCGCGTGTCGATGCCGCCGCTGTCGGCAGTCACCAGGATCTGGCTCAGCGCGAAGGCCATGCGCTGGCGCAGCTGATCCGGCGCGAACACGCCCTGCACCCACCAGCGATCGACGCGATGGCCGGAGTTCAGGGAAAAATTCGGATCGAGCACCAGCGTGTCGAGCCATGGGCGGGTCAGCGTCGCCGGCATCGACAGCTGCTGATCCAGCCACTGGCCGTAACCGATCGCGCGCAGGCGGGCAATCTCCGCCCGTGTCGGCCCGAAGGTCGCCTGGGTCAGAAAACGCGCCGCCTCGGCATCGGTCGCCGGTGCGTCGGTCACGTTCTCGAACTTGCCGCGGAAGATCAGGTCCACGGATTGCGCCGACGCGTCCACCGCCAGCAACCCCGCCGTCATCGCCAACGCGACGCGCGCGCAATTGGTCCACCACTGCCAGGTGTGCATGATTCCCTCGGTTTCGCCCCGTCAGGGTGATTATGAGACACATGCCTATTGTCGATTGTGATGGGCGCCACGGCGCTCCACTTCTCGCCACGGCCCTACCGTCGGTCGCCTGACGCCAGCCGAACGCTGTGCGCAACTGCGCAGCTACTCAAGCGCAAGGCAGTTAGAATCCGCCCATGCTGACCACTTCCTATCTCGCCAATCATCTGCTGATCGCGATGCCGGGTCTCGACGACCCGAATTTTTCGCGCGGCGTGACCTTCATGTGCCAGCACAACGCCGACGGCGCGCTGGGTATCGTGGTCAATCGCCTGAGTCAGTACACCCTCGGCGAAGTGCTCGAGCAGATGAACATCTCGACCCACGTGCCGGGTCTCGCGGACCAGCCGGTGTACGCCGGGGGTCCGGTGCAGACCGACCGCGGTTTTGTCGTGCACGAGCCGTGTGCAGGCTTCGACTCGACCTTCAAGGTGTCCGACCAGGTCTGCGTGACCACCTCGCGCGACGTGCTGGCTGCGATGGCCCAGGGTCGCGGCCCCCAGCGCGCGCTGGTGGCGCTGGGTTATGCCGGCTGGGGCGCCGGGCAGCTCGAGGACGAGATCAAGCAGAACTCCTGGCTGAATGTGCCGGCGAGTCCATCGATCCTGTTCGAAACGCCGTTGCAGGCGCGCTGGACCGCTGCCGCGATGCTTGCCGGCGTCGACATGCGCCTACTGACTGACTATGTCGGACATGCCTGAGTCGAACACCAACGTGGCGCCAGCTACCGGCGTCTGGCTGGGCCTGGATGTCGGTACCCGCGACCTGGGCGTCGCCGTCGGAAATGATCTGACCGGCCGCGCGCGCCCTTTGAAAACCCTGGCGATGCAACCCGAAACCATGCTCTGGGCGACCCTCGATGCGCTGGTCAAGGAATGGGCGCCAACCGGCTTCGTGGTCGGCCTGCCGTTGACCCGCGAGGGTGGAGAGCAGCCGATGACGGCTCGCGCGCGCCGTTTCGCGGCGACCATCGAGCAACGCTACCGGCGTCCGGTGGCGCAGCAAGACGAACGCGGCTCCACGCAGGTGGCCAAGCGCCAGTTTGCCGTGGAGCGCGCCGCCGGCAATGCCAAACGCAAGCACGCCGTCGATATCGATGCCCACGCGGCCGCCGTCATCCTGGAGAACTATCTTGCCCACATCAGCGCCGGCCATTGAGCCGCTGCTCGCCGCCCTGGTCGCATCCGTACGCGCACGTCTGGCCGAGCACAACATCGTCGACCCGCGTCTGGTCGGCATCCACTCGGGCGGCGTCTGGCTGGCGCAGCACCTGAGCCAGGCACTCGGTCTGACGGAGCCCATCGGTGAACTCGACATCAGTTTCTACCGCGACGATTTCACCCGCGTCGGCATGCATCCGACGGTGCGGCCTTCACGCATACCCTGGGACGTCGAAGCGCGTCACCTGGTACTGGTCGACGATGTGCTGTACACCGGGCGCACCATCCGCGCGGCGCTCAACGAGATTTTCGACTACGGCCGACCGGCCAGTGTCACCCTGGCGGTGCTGGTCAGCCGCAACGGGCGCGAACTGCCGATCGAAGCCGGCGCCTGCGGTGCCCACCTGACCTTGCCGCCCAACCAGCAGCTGAAGTTGCGTGGCCCGGCGCCGCTGCATCTGGAACTGGTGGAACGGACGAGCCGGGGAGCGGGTGGATGAACTGGTCGCTTCTGGCGGCGCGCTGTTCGCATCGACGGGCAAAAAGGGCACGCAGGGGCAGGGGGTCAGTCCTCCGGTCGACCGTGCAGCAGTTGCCCCCTGCCCCCCTGCCCCCCTTTGCTGCACTCATGGTTCGTTTTCGGCGAGAACTTCGGGGCACCAGTCGCCATGAGCCTGCAACTCGCCCCCGACGGCCGCCTCAAGCACCTGCTGACCATCGACGGCCTGCCGCGCAAGCTGATCGAAGACCTGCTCGACGCCACCGATTCGCTGCGCTCGGTGGCGCTGCGCGGCAACAAGAAACTGCCGCTGCTGCGTGGCCGCACCATCATCAACCTGTTCTTTGAAGCGTCGACACGCACCCGCACGACCTTCGAGCTGGCCGCCGAGCGGCTGTCCGCCGACGTCGTCAATCTCGACGTCGCCTCGTCGTCGACCAGCAAGGGCGAGAGCCTGCTGGATACCCTGGCGACGTTGGAGGCGATGCACTGCGACATGTTCGTGGTGCGCCATCCGGATTCGGGCGCCGCGCACTTCATCGCCGAGCATGTCGCGCCCGGCGTCGCGGTACTGAATGCCGGCGACGGCCGCCACGCGCATCCGACCCAGGCACTGCTGGACGCCTACACCATCCGCCGTCACAAGCAGCGCTTCGAAGACCTGACCATCGCGGTGGTCGGCGATGTGCTGCATTCGCGCGTCGCACGCTCGGAACTGCGCGCCTTTGGCATCCTCGGCGCCGGCGAGCTGCGCGTGATCGGGCCGCGCACGCTGTTGCCGCCGTCCATCGAAGAGTTGGGCGTGCGCGTCTACACCGACATGGATGCGGGTGTGGCGGATGCCGACGTCATCATCATGCTGCGCCTGCAGCGCGAGCGCATGCGCGGCGTGTTCCTGCCCTCCGAAAGCGAGTATTTCCGCCGCTACGGGCTGACCGCCGAGCGCCTGGCGCTGGCGAAACCGGATTGCATCGTGATGCATCCGGGGCCGATGAACCGCGGCATCGAGATCGCCAGCGAGGTCGCTGACGGTCCGCAATCGGTGATTCTGGAACAGGTATCCAACGGCCTGGCCGTGCGCATGGCGGTGATGTCGCACATCCTCGGCGCCCAGGTGCCCCAGATGGAGGCCAGCGCATGAGCAGGGTCCTGATTCGTGGCGCCCTGGTGCGCTTTCCGCATCTGTCGATCGACCGCGTGGCCGACGTGCTGTTCGAACCCGGCCGGGTGCTCGGGCTCGATCCCGGCCCGGCGCAAGCGCGCGGCGCCGAGATCATCGACGGCCGCGGCCGCTGGTTGATCCCGGGCCTGGTCGACCTGGCCACGCGCCTGCGCGAGCCCGGCGCCACGCACAAGGGCGACATCCGCTCCGAAGCGACCGCGGCGCTGCTGAACGGCATCACCCACGTGGTGCTGCCGCCAGATACCCGGCCGGTGGTGGATTCCACTGCCGTGGTCGAACTGATCCTGCGCCGCGCTCGCGAGGGCCGCGGCGCCACCGTGCATGTGATCGGGGCGCTGACCTGCGGCCTGGGCGAGGACAGCCTGGCGGAACTTGGCGCACTGCGCGCGGCCGGCTGCATCGCCGTCGGCAACATCGGTCGTGCAATCGGCAACAGCAATCTGTTGCGGCGCGCGCTGCAATACGCCGCCTCGCTCGACCTGCCGGTGCACCTGCAGGCGCTCGATCCGTGGATCGGCGCCGGCGGCGTCGCCCACGAAGGCCGGGTGGCCGCGCTGCAGGGCCTGGCCGGCATTCCGGAGACCACCGAGACCCTGGCGCTGACGCGCGATCTGATGCTGGTCGAGGAAACCGGCGTGCGCGCCCATTTCGCGCGCCTGTCCTGCGCCCGCAGCGTCGCCATCCTGGCCGATGCCAAGGCGCGCGGCCTCAAGGTGACCGCCGACGTTGCCATGCCCAACGTCTATCTCAACGAACACGATGTGCTGCCGTTCCGCAGCGCGGCCCACCTGATGCCTCCGCTACGCACGGTGGCCGACCGCGACGCCCTGCAGGCGGGCCTGAGCAGCGGCGTGATCGACGCGCTGTGCAGCGACCACCAGCCACACGATGCGGATGCCAAGCTGAAACCCTTCCCCTCAGCCGAGCCCGGCGCCTCGGGCGTCGACAGTTTCCTTGGCCTGGGTTTGAAACTCGTCGGCGAGCGCTTACTCTCGGTCGAATCGTGGCTGGAACGCTGCGCCCTGGCACCCCGGCGGATCCTCGGATTGCCGGCGCCGCAGCTGGAACCGGGCGCGGTTCCCGATTTCGCGCTGCTCGACGCGGCTGCCGATCGCACGCTGGATGCCAGCACGATGGTCAGCCGCGGCAAGAACACACCGTTCTACGGCTGGCGCCTTCCCGGCCGGGTCGACCTGGCCACCGTTGCCGATCGTCTCTGGGTACGTGAGTCATGAACAAGTTGTCGCACCATCGCTGGGCTGGGCTGGTCATCGCTGTGCTGCTGGCAGGTTGCGCGAGCGCGCCGCCGCCGCTGCCGGAGCCGCCGCCACCGCCGCCACGCGATCGCGTGGCGGAATTGCGCACCACCGCAACGGCGACCCGCTCGGCGGTCGAGGTCGCGCCGCTGCAGAATCCGGCGGTCGACCTGCTGCTGGCGGAAGCCGAGCGTCTGGAAATCGCCGGCGAGCACCAAGCTGCCGTCGACAAGATCGACGAAGCTCTCGCCATCGAACCGGAGAATCCGCGCCTGTGGCAGTTGAAGGCCGAGGCGCTGTTGCGCAGCGACCGTTTCCTCGACGCCGAAAAGCTGGCGATGAAGAGTTTCGACCTGGGCTCGCGCATCGGCGAATGGTGCATGCGCAACTGGCTGACCATCGCCGAGAGCCGCGACGCGCTGGGCGACAGCAATACCTCAAGCGCCGCGCGCCAGCGCCGAGAAATGCCCGACCCAGCCGTTGCCGCGGTTTTGAGGGCGGAATTGCGCGAGCACGTGCGCGTGACATGCGAAAGCTCTGGGATTAGCAGGTCACGTTGGCCGGGGATCGGACGGCACCTAGGCGTGTTCGGCAAGCGCGCTCCACCGCGCGCGATGCCTTTTGCGCCTACGGCAGCGCCAGATCCAGCCCCAGCCACAGCCCGCGTCCGGGCGCGGTTTCGTAGTAGCGCCGGGTCCCTTCGTTGACGATCAAGGAGCCGCTGTAACGACGGTCGAACAGATTGTCGAGGCGCAGCAGCACGCTCAGGCGTCCCCATGATTGCGGCTGGAACCGTCGGTTCAGGCGCAGATTCCACACGCCGTAGCCGGGCACCACGTCGTCATTGCGATCACTGGCCGGAGTTGCCGCGAAGGCCTGCAACTCGACAGCGGCGTCGAGATCGGGCGCGGCTGACCATTGCAGTTCCAGGCGACCGCTGCGCGGCGGCACGCCCGGCAGACGCTGACCGGCGTCGATCGTGACCAGCGTCGCGGCGCTGCACGGCGCCGCGGGGCAGGCGCTGTAACCCTCGGTGTATCGCGCATCGATCCACTGGGCGACGCCGCGCAGTTGCCAGCTCTGCGACCAGCGCCAGTCTCCCGCCCACTCGATGCCGCGGCGGCGCGTGCGACCGGCGTTCTGGAAGCTGGTGCGCCCGCCCGCCGACGCGGCCACGGCGATCTCGTCATCGACGTCGACCTGGTACACGGTCAGCTCGGAATGCAGTGCAGCCCTTGCGAACTGCAGGCCCAACTCGCCCTGCTCGCCACGGGCCGGCAGCAACTCGTCGTTGAAGCCACCGTCGCCGTCGTTGCGGTAGGCCAGTTCGGCCAGGGTCGGCAGCTCCTGCGAACGGCCGAACGCCAGGTGTCCGATCCAGCCTGGGGCGAAGCGATAGCTGGCGCCGGCCACCGGCAGCCAGTCGGCGGCCGCATAGTGGCCACTGTCGTCGGGATTGCCCGGCGCGATGTAGCGGTCTTCGCTGTCGTAGTCGGTACGACTGTGGCGCACGCCCAGACTCAGGCGCAGGGCTTCGCTGGGATCGAGGTCGAGCCGCAACATGCCGTCGCGGCTGCCGCCGTCATTGGTCTCGTCGCGGCGCAGTGCTCCGCGCACGCCGAGCTGGTCGCCGAGGTAGTTCTCGTAGCCGCGGCGATCCTCGCGCAGGCGCTCGTCGCGCCACTCGGCGCTGAACTCGGCGTCGGCCCACGACCACGAATGGCGCTGCAGCCAGCGCAGCGACACACCGTAGTAGTCGCGATCCAGGGCGACGATGCCGCCGCCATTGCCCGGTTGCAGTTGCGCCGCGCGCGGCAGCGACAGCACCTGATCGATGCTGCGCTGGCCGGCATACGCCGCCACGGCCAGTTCGGAAGCAGCGAACTCGTGCTGGTAGCGCGCACCGAACTGCGACTGGCGCGTCGATTTGCGCGTATTGAACAGTCGCGCGCCAGGGCTCGCTGCGTTCGGATCATCCTCGAACTCCTGTCGCGTCAGCCCCTGCGGATCGCCCGCCTGCGGCTGATCCTGGTAGTGCGCGGTGAGCGCGAGCCGCGCGGACGGGCCAGCTTCCCAGTCCAGTCGCACGCTGGCCAGCGTGCGTTCGGCCGCGCTGCCCGCACGCACGCCGTCGGTCTGGTAGCGATTGGCGGCGATGGCGGTGCGCAGCCGGTCGCCGCCGTCGAGATCGAAGCCCAGCCGGCGCTGTCCGTTGCTGCCCAAGGCCGTGTGCAAGCGATCGGCAGCGCGCCGATTACGCTCACCGTCCACGCGCAAATAACCACCGCCGTTGCCGTAGAGCGCCGCAAACGGGCCGCGTATCAGGGTCATGGATCCGCCGGCGGTCAGGTCGATCTGGCCAGTCTGGCTCTGGCCATCGGCGGCCGTGGCCGGAATCCCGTCATACTCGATGCGCAGACCGCGCACACCGAAGGGACTGCGCGCACCGAAGCCGCGCACCTGGATCTGGGTGTCCTGGGCTTCGTTATAGCGCTGCCGGGCGATCACGCCGGGCAACTCGCCGAGCGCCTCGGAAATGTCGGTGGCAGCGCGCCGCCGCGCCACATCCGACAGGTCCAGCGCAACCGGCCGCTCCGGCTTGCGCGCGTCCGCAACCGTCTTTTCCTGTGCAATCACCGCGGGCAGCTCGGTGTCCAGACATTCCGGGCATTCCGGCGTGGCCAGGGTGGCGACGGCGGCGAGGAGGGCTGCAACGATCACCTTTACCGCCTGCGATGGGTTGTTGGTGACTGGTTGCTGGTTGTTGATTGCTGGTTGCCGCCAGCAAGGTCAAGGGCGTCGGCATCGCGGCTGCTGCTCTGACCAACAACCAACAACCACAACCAACACCGTCTTTTCACGCTTCGATCATGTCGAAATCGGCCTTGCCGACCCCACAATCGGGGCAAGTCCACCAATCGGGCACATCGGCCCAGCGGGTGCCCGGGGCGATGCCCTCGGCCGGCCAGCCGGCTGCTTCATCGTAAATGAAACCACAGACCACGCACACGTAGGTCTGCCAGGGCCCGCGGCCGTCAGTTGCTGCTGCGCTCATCAATCCAGTCCCGGACATGAAAAATGGCCGGCGATTCTGGCATAAGCGGGCGTGATCGCCGGGTGGTCTTGCGGCGCAAACCGCGAGCCCGCCCTCAAGTCTGCTCATCTACGATGCCACTGACCTGCCCGACCGGAGCGATGCTGATCGATGAATCCCAACCTCATCCGCGGCCTCTACGCGCTGATCGACACCACCTGGTTGGCACCGGCCACGCTGACGGACGCCGCCGCGGCAGCAATCCGCGGCGGCGCGCGCCTGGTGCAGTACCGCGACAAGACGGCCGACGCGGCCGAGCGCGCCGAGCGGGCGCGGGCGGTATTCCGCGTGTGCCGCCAGTTGGGCGCGGTGTTCATCGTCAACGACGACGTCGATCTGGCCGATGAACTGATGGCGCACGGCGTGCACCTGGGCGAGCACGACGCCACCGTCGGCGCCGCGCGCGCGCGCCTCGGGCCGCTGGCGATCATCGGCGCCTCCTGCTACGACAGCGTGGTCAATGCCCAGCGCGCCGCCGACGCCGGCGCCAGCTATCTCGCCTTCGGCGCGTTCTTCCCGTCGCCGACCAAGACCAACACGCGCCACGCCGAACCTTTCCTGCTGCGCAAGGCCAAGGCGCTGGGTCTGCCGCTGGTCGCCATCGGCGGCATCACCCCCGACAACGCGCCCGAGTTGATCGCGGAGGGCGCCGATGCCATCGCCGTGGCCAGCGGACTGCTGACTGGCGGCGACATCGAGACGGCGGCGCGGCGGTATGCGGGGTTGTTCCTTGAGGCAGCTGGCCATGGGTCACCCTTGCCCCCGCATTGCCACTCCCCTGTCCTTGCATGCTCGGCCGACCTCGGCAAGGCTACGCGGCAACTTTCGGTTCGAACGCTGACCATGCGCGCCACCACTGCCACCATCCATCTCGACGCCCTGCGGCACAACCTGAAACGGGTTCGGGCACTGGCGCCACGCGCCAAGATCATGGCCGTGGTCAAGGCCGACGGCTACGGGCATGGTCTGGAGCGGGTCGCCCAGGCACTGGCCGGGGCTGATGCCTTCGGCGTCGCCACGCTGACCGACGCCGAGCGCGTGCGCCGCGCCGGGCTGTCGCATCGGGTGGTGCTGCTTTCCGGTTTCGACGAATTGGGCGACCTGGCTCTGGTGCGCGAGTTGGCGATCGACTGCGTGGTTCATCACGAATCGCAGCTGGCGATGCTCGAGCGCAGCCCGGCGCAGGCGCCGCAGTCGCTGTGGATCAAGATCGACACCGGCATGCATCGACTGGGTTTTGCGCCGGAGCAGGCGCGCCGCGTGTTCGAGCGTTTGCGCGCGCTGGCGCAGGTCGGCGAGATCCGCTGGATGACGCATTTCGCCTGTGCCGATGACAACGACCGCGAACGTACCGACGAGCAGATGGCGCGTTTTCGCGCCGCCATCGGCGATCTGCCGGGCGAGCGCAGCCTGGCCAACTCAGCGGCGGTGCAGGCCTTTTCCGCCAGTCACGGCGACTGGGTGCGACCCGGCGGCATGCTCTATGGTTTGTCGACCTTTGCCCACAAGATGGGCCATGACCTTGGCCTGCAGCCAGCGATGAGCCTGTCGACGCGCCTGATTTCGATCCAGCAGCTCAGCACCGGCGACGCCGTCGGCTACGGCGCCGGTTACCGTTGTCCGCGGCCGATGCGCGTGGGGATTGCCGCCGTCGGCTATGGCGACGGCTATCCGCGGCATGCCCCGACCGGCACGCCGGTGAAGATCGCCGGCCAGAGCGCCCAGGTCATCGGCCGCGTCTCGATGGACCTGCTCGCCATCGATCTGTCGGCGGCTCCGGCGGCCGAGATCGGCAGCGAAGTGCTGCTGTGGGGGCCGCAATTGCCGGTCGAGCGCGTCGCCGAGGCGGCCGGAACCATCGGCTACGAACTGGTCTGCGGCGTGACCCGCCGCGTGCAGTTCGCGGCAAGCCAGGCCAGCGAGCCGGTCAGCGTGGCCGCCTGAGGCCATGACGCCCCCGTTGCCGGCGCACTGGGCGAACTGGTTGGCCGAGCGCCGCGCCGCACTCGACGTCAGCGGAGCTGACGCGGTCCTCGACGGCGTTCTGCTGGCCAGCGACTTTGCCTTCGAGGAGTTCCGCCGGCGGCCGCAGTTGCTGGGCCTGCTTGCACCCGGAAAGAGCGTCCGGACCAGGTCCGGACCCACCAAGGCGCGCTCTGGTGGATCCGGACCTGGTCCGGACGCTTTTCTCCCGCTGCGAGCCGACGATCCCGACCTCAGCGCATCCCTGCGCCGCTTTCGCCGCGCCGAATCGCTGTCGATCATCATCGACGACATCGCCGGCCGCGACAGTGTGGCACGCACGCTGGAGCGCACCACGACACTGGCCGAACACTGTATCGAAGTCGCCTTCAGCGCGGCGCGCGCGGAACTGGTCGCGCGCCACGGCGAACCGCGCGACGACGCGGGCAAGGTACAGCCGATCGTCGTCTACGGCCTGGGCAAACTGGGATCGCGCGAACTCAATTTCTCCAGCGACATCGACCTTATCGCGACCTTTCCGCGCGCCGGCGAAACCGACGGCCGGCGCGTCCTCGACAACGAGGACTTCTTCGCCCGGCTGGTGCAGCGCGCCAGCACCCTGCTCGGCGAAACCACCGCCGAGGGCTTCGGCTATCGCGTCGACTGGCGCCTGCGCCCGTTTGGCACCGCCGGTCGACTGGTGCTGTCCTTCGACGCCATGGAGGACTATTACCAGCGCGAAGGTCGCGAATGGGAGCGCTTTGCCCTGCTGCGTGCCCGCCCGGTCGGTGGCGATCTGGTTGCCGGACGCGAGTTGCTGGAGCGACTGCGTCCCTTCGTCTGGCGTCGTTACTTCGACTACGCGGCACTCGAAGGACTGCGCGAGCTGAAGGCACTGGTCGACGCCGAGGTACGTCGGCGCGACCGTGAGCATGACCTCAAGCTGGGGCCCGGCGGCATCCGCGAAATCGAGTTCCGCGTGCAACTGGAATCGATCATCCGCGGCGGTCGCGATCCCGCGCTGCGTAATGGCAACACACTGAATCTGCTGACTTTGCTGGCCGAGCGCGGAATCATCGACGGTGTCGAGGCGGAAGCGCTGGCCGATGCCTACCGCGCCCTGCGCCGACTGGAAAATCGCGTGCAGATGTATCGCGACGAGCAGACGCATGTGCTGCCGGACGACCCGGTCGCGGCCGAACGCTATGCGCTGGCATTGGCTTACCCGGATTTTGCCGCGCTGATGACCGAGCTGGACGACCATCGCCGGGTGGTCAGTGCCGCCTTCGAGCGCTGCCTGCCGCTGGCCTCCAGCGGCGGCGCCGTGGCGCCAGGCAATGACGCCGACGCCGAACTCTGGCAACGCGTGGCGCCCGCAGCAGAACAGGACGACGCCCGACCCGCGCCGTCCGGCGACCCCCGCGTGCCCACACTGAACCGTCTGGCCGAGACACCCGCGGTGCGCGCGATGAGCGCCCGCGGTCGCGCCCGCCTGGATCGCATCATGCCGCTGGTGCTTGGTGCCTGCCGCCGCGGCACCGCAGCGGGGCAGATCCTGGAACGCTGGGTCGATCTGCTCGCGGCCATCGCCGGGCGCACCAGCTATCTGGCGCTGCTGGCCGAACGCCCGGCGCTGATCGAACGCGTGCATGAACTGATGATCGCCAGCGCCTGGCTCGGGCGCGCTCTGGCGCAGTCGCCGATCCTGCTCGACGACCTGCTCGATCAGCGCCTGGCCGTCGAGCCACCCAGCCGCGCCGAGCTTGCCGGCCGCATGGCACTGGAACTGGCGGCCGTGGATGCCGGAGACAGCGAACACGAACTCGAACGCGTACGCCAATTCCAGCAGAGCGCGCGCCTGGAACTGGCGCTGGCCTTCCTCGACGGGCGCGCCGACGCCGCGCGCATCGCTTCGGGCCTGGCCGACGTCGCCGATCTGGTCATCGAACGCCTGCTGGGCTATGCCTTGCGTGATCTGGCCACGCAGCATGGCCCCCTGCCCGGCCTGAGCCTCGATCGCGGACTCGCCGTGATCGGTTACGGCAGCCTGGGTGGACGCGAGCTCAATTTCAGCTCGGATCTCGATCTGGTGTTTCTCTACGACGATGCCCTGCAGAGCGCCGAGAGTGCCGGCGCGCGACCGCTGGATGGCCAGCGCTATGTCGCCCGCGCGGCACAGCGTTTGCTGCACCTTCTGACCGTGCAGACCGCGTTTGGTCCGCTCTACGAAATCGACGCCCGGCTGCGTCCGAATGGCAGCAAGGGCCTGCTGGTGACGCCGCTGTCGGCCTACGCCAGCTATCAGGCCAACGAGGCCTGGTTGTGGGAACACCAGGCCCTGGTGCGCGCCCGTTTTGTGACCGGGGATGCGCAACTCGGTGCTGATTTCGCCGCGCTGCGCACTGCTTTGTTGCTGAAGACGCGCGACCCTGAGGTGGTGGCGCGCGAAGTGGCGCAGATGCGCGAACGCTGGCGCGAGGCGCTCGATCGCAGCAGCGCCAGCCTGTTCGACCTGAAGCAGGGGCGCGGCGGCGCGGTCGACATCGAGTTTGTCGCCCAGCAGCTGTTGCTGAGCCTGGGTACGGCGGGCCTCGACGCTGCCCCGCCGCCGGCCGAAACCGCCGCGCTGCTGAATTGGCTGAGCGCGCACGGTGCCCTCGCTGCAGCGCGTGCAAAGGCGCTCGCGCAGGCCCATGGCCGCCTGCTCGACCGCGGCCTGCGCTGCGCGCTGGCGCTGCAGAAACGGGTGGTGCCGGTGGCGGAAGGACAGTAGGCCGGCTCGCGGCGTTCCCCGGAGCTCCGGGGTCACGCGCCGGAGCGCGCGGGTTGCGCCCGAAAGCGATCTTTGGCGCACCTCCCGGGGACCGCGCCGAAAGTCAGTACGCACCGCATGCAGACTTCGACGCGCGCACCCCGGCCTACCAGAGCCCTGCGGCCACGTCACTGACGACGGACAACCAGCGGCTGCTCACGTCGAGAGTGCTAATCTTCCGGCCCCCAAATAGCAGCCGTCCCGCATGTCCACCGTCCGCACCCGCTTTGCCCCCAGTCCCACCGGAATGCTCCACGTCGGCGGCGCCCGCACGGCGCTGTTCAGCTACCTGGAAGCGCGTCGCCATGGCGGCCAGTTCATCCTGCGCGTCGAAGACACCGACCGCGAGCGCTCCACCGACGCAGCCGTGCAGGCGATTCTCGACGGCATGGCCTGGCTGGGCCTGGAGCACGACGAGGGCCCGTTCTTCCAGACCCAGCGCTTCGATCGCTATCGCCAGGTGGCGCACGACTTGCTGGCGGCCGGCAAGGCCTATCACTGCTGGATGAGCAAGGAGGAACTGGAGGCGATGCGCAACGAGCAGGAAGCGCGCGGCCTCAAACCGCGCTACAACGGCTACTGGCGCGATCGCACGGACACGCCGCCGGAGGGCGTGACGCCGGTGATCCGCTTCAAGAACCCGCTGCACGGCGAGGTCATCGTCGACGACCGCGTGCGCGGCCGCGTCGTTTTCGACAATGCCGAACTCGACGATCTGATCATCTGGCGCTCGGACGATTCGCCGACCTACAACTTCGGCGTGGTGGTCGACGATGCCGACATGCGCATCACCGACGTCATCCGCGGCGACGACCACCTGAACAACACGCCGCGGCAGATGAACATCTACGAGGCGCTGGGCAAACCGGTGCCGCGCTTCGCCCACCTGCCGATGATCCTCGGCCCGGATGGCGCCAAGCTCAGCAAGCGCCACGGCGCGGTCAATGTGCTCGGCTATCGCGAGGACGGTTTCCTGCCGGCGGCGCTGCTCAACTACCTGGTGCGTCTGGGCTGGTCCTACGGCGACCAGGAGATCTTCTCGATGCCGGAGATGATCGCGCTGTTCTCCGCCGACGACGTCAACCATTCGGCCTCGCGTTTCGATGTCGAGAAGCTGCGCTGGCTCAACCAGCACTATCTGAAGACGCTCGATCCGGCGCTGATCGCGCCCGAGTTGCGCTGGCACCTGGTGCGCCAGGGCCTCGATCCGGACAGCGGCCCGAAGCTCGAAGACCTGATCCTGGCGCTGCGCGAACGTGTGCATACGCTGCAGGAAATGGCCGAACGCGCGCGGGTATGGATCGATCCGCTGGCGGCTTACGACGATGCCGCGGTCGCCAAGCACCTGACCGCGGCGGCGCGCGTTCCGCTGCAGGCGGCGCACTCGGCACTGGCGGGGATCACCACGTGGAGCGCGCCGGCGGTGCACGACGCGCTGAATGCCGCGGCGCAGGGCCTGGGCCTTGGGCTGGGCAAGGTGGCACAACCGCTGCGCGTGGCGATCACCGGCACCCAGGTCAGCCCGTCGATCGATCACACGGTGTACCTGGCCGGCCAGAGCGAAGCGCTCAAGCGCATCGACGCGGCACTGGCGAAGTTGCCGGCGTGAGCAGGCTCCGCCCGCGATTGTGCTTTTGTGGGAGCGGGTTCATCCCGCGAGCTTTTGCTGTCTGTGGGAGCGGGTTTATCCCGCGATCGGTGACGCAGTGAGCGCCCGCCGCGGCACCGCGCTCGAATCCATCGCATCTGGCGAGAGCGTCGTCGTCGGCAGCCATCGGGTGTTTGCCTGGGTGATGGCGGCAGCGGCGGCGCTGGTCGCGCTGTGGGCCTGGCGGTATGGCAAGACCTGGGCGTGGTGGCCGGCCGGGCTCAGCGCAGGCCTGGTCGTCATCGCCATCGTGAGGCCAGCACTGCTGGCGCCGTTGAACCGGCTGTGGATGCAACTGGGCCATCTGCTCGGCCGCATCGTCAGCCCGATCATCATGAGCCTGATCTTTTTCGGCGTGGTCACGCCGATTGCGATCATCGCCCGCTGGCGCGGAGTGGATCCGATGAAACGCCGTTTCGACCCAAAGGCGACGACCTATTGGATCGAACGCGAGCCGCCCGGACCGGACCCCGCTTCGATGGAGCGGCAGTACTGAGAGTAGCCCGGTGTACCGCGTAGCGGTTCACCGGGGACGGTCTGGTGCAAGCACCCGGAGAACGCGCCCGGGGCGCGTACACCGGGCTACCCAAATCGCCCCTGCACCTGCGCCCGCGTCGGCATCGCTTGCGCGGTGCCGGTTTTGCTCGGTGCTCATCGCGGCGACTCGGTTGGCATGCACCACCGCATCGCGAAAGCTTGCCCCGGGCTCGGCGAAGGCCAATGCGGCAGACAGCGCCCCGGAAAAGGCATCGCCGGCGCCAGTGGTGTCGATCGCACGCACGGATTCCGGCGCCAGACGGTAGTACGGCGCATTGTCGCCACGATGATCGCGCCCGTGCGACACGAAGCAGCCATGCTCGCCCAGCGTGATCAACACGGTCGGCACTCCGGTGGTTCGGCACAGCGCGTGCAGATCGAGATCGTCGATCTCCCACGGGCGCGACACGTCATCGGGCACGCCGAGCAAGCCCAGCAGCAGCGCGAACTCGGTCTCGTTGGGCGTGATCAGATCCACCAGCGCCAGCACTTCCGGCGTCAGTTCCGGATGCAGCGGCGCCGGATTCAGGAAGGCCAGCGCCCCGACCTGACGGGCCCGTCCGAGCACCGCGGCGGCGACCGCGACTGGCGTTTCCAGTTGCGTCAGTACCACCCGCGTACCCGTCTCGATCTGCGCCGCCACCGCCGTCGCGTCAAGGCCCTGGTTGGCCGCCAGATCGACCACGATCAGATTGCGGCCGGCGGCGTCGACGATGATGCTGGCCGTCGCCGTCGGCCGATCGGCCACCGTCTGCCAATGGCAATCGAGACCCACCTCGCCGGCAAACTGGCGTGCGGTGTCGGCCAGCAGATCGGCACCGACCGCGCCGACAAAACGCGTCGCCACACCCTGTCGATGACAGGCCACCGCCTGGTTGAAGCCCTTGCCGCCGGGACCGGTCGAAAAATGCCCGACGCGCGTCTCGCCGACCACCGGGAAACGATCGGTGACCCAGCAATGGTCCTGGACGTAGCTGCCGATGATGGTGACGGCGGGGGCCGTTTGATCGCTCAAGATCGTGACTCCGGTGCGACGGGTGAAGCGCAAAACGGAAACGTCAACTGCACCCCCGTCGGCGTGGTCGCGACACAGGCCAAATTGACGATTCACATTTCACTTTTCACCTTGCTTGCGAATGGCCATCAGGAAACTCCGCAGTCACCCAAACCTGGTCAACACCCCCGCAATCGTCGCCGTCATGAAAGTCGCCAGCGAGCCGCCGAGCACCGCGCGCAGGCCGAAGCGGGCGAGATCGCTGCGGCGTTCCGGCGCCAGGCCGCCGATGCCGCCGATCTGGATCGCGATCGACGAGAAATTGGCGAAGCCGCACAGCGCGTAGGTGGCGATCAGCTTGCCCTGGTCGGTCAGCATGACGCCGTCGACGCCACTCTTGATGATCTCGGACAGCTGCATGTAGGCGACGAATTCGTTGATCACGACCTTCTGGCCGATCAGGCTGCCGACCACGGTGGCGTCCTGCCAGGGCACGCCGATGACCCAGGCCAGCGGTGCCAGCAGGTAGCCGAGGATGCAGGCCATGTCGGTCGGCTTGCCGAGCCAGCCGGCCAGGCCGGTGACGTCGCCGATCCAGGTCAGCGGCCAGTTCAGCAGCGCGATCAGGGCGATGAAAGCCAACAGCATCGCGGCGATGTTGAGTGCCAGCTTGAGGCCGTCGGCGGCGCCGCTGGCGGCAGCGTCGATGATGTTGCTGGCGTGCTGCTCGACTTCCATCTTGACGGTGCCACCGGTCAGCGGATTGCCGGTCTCCGGGATCAACACCTTGGCGATCACCAGCGTCGCCGGCGCCGCCATGATCGAGGCCGCCAGCAGATGCTTGGCATAGAACGCGCTCTGCACCGGGTCGCCGCCGCCGAGCATGCCGACGTAAGCCGCCAGCACGCCGCCGGCGATATGCGCCATGCCACCGATCATCATCGTGATCAGTTCGGACTCGGTCATCTTCGAGATGTACGGACGCACCGTCAGCGGCGCTTCGGTCTGGCCGATGAACACGCTGGCGCACACCGAGGTGGTCTCGGCACCGGACACACGCATCACCTTGGTGATCGCCAGCGCCATGATGCGCACCACCCACTGCATCACGCCGAGGTAATACAGCACGCCCATCAAGGCAGCAAAGAAGATGATCGTCGGCAGCACCTGGAAGGCGAAGATGAAACCGAACTTCTCGGTGTCCATCAAACTGCCGAAGATGAAATTCGATCCGGCGCCGACAAAGCTCAGGATCTTGACGAAACCGTTGCCGAGCGCGTCGAACACATCCTTGCCGCCGGGCACCAGCAGGACCAGCGCGGCGAACGCGATCTGCAGCGAAATGCCGGTGACCACCAGTTTCCAGTCGACCGCGCGTCGGTTGTTGGAAAACAACCAGGCAATACCGATCAAGACCGTCAAACCGAACAAGCCGAACAGGATCTGACCCAGCATGTTGCATTCCCCCGAACCGATGAGCCGGTCACACCCCATGCGGCCGGTCGGGCGAGACTAGGCGAGCCGTCCACGGGGTGCAAACATCGGCAACCCCTTGAACCTGGCGCGCGCCGATGCTTCGCGCTGCCACTTCGCCCCGCGCTGGTCCGCGATCATTCCGTGCACTGCGCCTGCGTACGCATTAGCATCGGGCTTCGATCCCATTCCTGCCGAGCAGCGCATGGCCGCAGAAGGGCAATCCGCAGTGCCACACGCCTCGCGCCGTCGACTGACGATCGGGCGGCGATTGTTCTACACGCACTTGCTGGTGGCGTTGCTGGTGGCATTTGGCCTCGGCTCGTACCTGCACTGGGTCGCCGAGGCCGAGCTGTCGCGTGCCTTGCAGGCGCGGCTGGTCGACAACGCGACGCTGGCGGCAGAGGCGGTCGGTGTCGGTGACTGGGAGGCCATACGTCATCCGAGCGACACGCAGCGTCCCGAGTACGCCGACTTGTCGTCGCGACTGAGTGCCATCGTCAAGCGCAATCAAGCGATCGAGCGCCTGCTCGTGGTGCGTCAGGAGGATGGCCAGGTGACCGCGGTGGCCGATTCCCGCGGCGCCAACAGCGGCTACGCGCCGGGCGATTCGCTGCCGCCGGCATTGGGCCGACAGGCGTCGGGTGCGGCGCAGGCGGGCGCGATCAGCGGCAGCTCCAAGGATTTCAATGCCCTGACCACGCTGCCCGGCGGCGGCGGTCGATACCGGATGCTGTTGCAGATTCCCGCCGAAGACATCGACGGCAAGCTGGAAACGCTGCGCATCAACTCGGCGGTGTCGTTCATCCTGGCGGTGGCGCTCGCACTGGCGATGAGCGTGTGGCTGGCACGCTCGGCACAACGGGTGCTGCGGCGCTTCGCCTTGCGCTTTCGCGAAATTGCCGAAGGCCGCCTCGACCAGAAACTGGACCTCGCCGGCAACGACGAGTTTGTCGACCTGGCGGTCGCCCTCGATGAGATGGCCGGACGACTGAATGAAGCGCAACGCGTACGCGAGAGCGCGCTTGGCGATCTGCAGGCCGCGCGCGATCGCCTCGAAGGCATGGTGCGCGAGCGCAGCATCGAACTCGACCAGCTCAACGTGATGCTGCGCTCGGAAATCGAGCAGCGCTGCCAGCTGGAGGCCGCGCTCGCCGAGGCCGCCGCCACCGACATGATGACCCATTTGCTGAACCGCCGTGGCATGGTCGAGGCACTTGAACACGCGGCCGAACAGGCCAGGCGCCAGAAGAGTTCCTTCATCGTCGCCGTCGTCGACATCGATCTGTTCAAGCGCGTCAACGATCAACTCGGGCATTCGGTCGGAGATCAGGTGGTGATCGCGATGGGTCGCCGGCTGAAGTCCTCGCTGGGCCATGCCGACGCCGCCTGCCGCTGGGGTGGCGAGGAATTCCTGCTGTTGTGGCCGGGCTTGACCATCACCGAGGGCGAGAAGCGCGCCAACGCCTTGCGCGAGAGCATTGCCGCCGGCCCGATCTATCCGCAGGGACCGCAGATCACGGTCAGTATCGGCGTGGCCGAATTCACCGGCCTGGATACGCTGGACCGCTGCATCAATCGCGCCGACAAGGCGCTCTACCGCGCCAAGACCAACGGCCGCAATTGCGTCGTCGTCGGTCTCTGATCCGGCGACCTTCGGAACCCGTGATGCGGCTCGCAACACCGGCCCGGAGCGGCTCTGGCACACCGCGTTGACGCCACGGCAGCTGGAGCGGGTGATGGGAATCGAACCCACGTTAGCAGCTTGGGAAGCTGCAGTTCTACCATTGAACTACACCCGCACGATGCCTGCATTCTACGGATCGCAGCGCGTATCGCCAGTGGCAACGGAGTCTGCGTGCAAGTTCGACGTCTCGCACAAGTGGTTCCGAGCTTCCCTCAGGGTAGGATTCAGCCATGAGCAGCAATCCTCCCCAGCAAGTCCCATTCCTCGCGCGCGTGCTGGCGCAGCTGCGGCTGACCCAGTGGTCGCCATGGACGCTGGTGGCCCTGGGCTTGCTGATCATCGGTACTGGGCTCGGTCTCGACCTGGTGCGCCAGTACCGCGAAGCCGAAGCACACGAGCGCGAACGCCTGACGGCCACCGCCAGCACCGTTGCCAACGGCACCGGCCAGCGCCTCGCGGCGGCAGCGATGTTGCTGGCGCGGCTGGACTCGGCGCTGCTCGCCAACCCGACCGATGCGCATGCCATCGTGCAATCGGTTTCCGGCCTGGAATCGCATCTGCTGGCCGTGCTGGTGATCGGCAGTGATGGCCGCATCGTTGCCAGCAGTCGCGCCGAGTACTTCGGCATCGACCTCTCGGGCGAGGAACTGCTGTGGTCGGCGCGCGCCGACGCCGACGTTGATCCGCGGCTGGAATTGCGCATGCCGCCGACCAGCCTGGGCAATCAGGGCCGCATAGCCTCGCGGGCCAGGCGCAGCGTGGACGGCAGCTTTGCCGGCGTCATCGCCGTGATCGTGGCGCCGGAATTCTTCGACAGCGCGCTGGTGCCCCTGTACGGTTCCGGTTCCAGCATCGAGATTCTCGATGCCACGGGTGCAAGCGTGCTGCGCCGGGCACACGCGGACGCGGGCGAACCCGACGCGGCGGGGCAGTTGCAGGCACAGGCGGTGGCCACGTCGACCCTGATCGCACTCAGCCAGCCGTGGGCGGTGCGCGCCTCGCGCACGCAGTCGGCGGTATTCGCCGCATGGCGCAGGCAGGCGCGTTTCGGCCTGATGTTGTGGATCCTGGTTGCCCTGGTCGCGGTGACCGCTGGCGTCATCGGTTCGCTGCGGCGCAAGGAAGTCCGCCGGCTGCGCGGGCTGCATCAGCGCCTGCTGCAGGGCGTGGACGAGGGCCTCGCCGGGATCGATCTCGACGCCAGCGTGAGATTTGCCAACGCGGCCATGGCGCGCTACCTGGACACCACGCCGGGCGATCTGCTCGGCCGCGACCTGCGCGAGCTGTTGCGTTGGACCGCCGACGATTCGATGCCTGCCGATCCGGTGTTCGCGGTCATCGTCGGCGAATTGCCGCGCTTCGAGGGCTTGTGCGAGCTCGGCAGCAGCACGCTCCGCGCGACGATCACGCCAACCCGCGACGGCGGCGTCATCACCGGCGCATTGCTGGCATTTGCCGATCCCTTCGCCGGCGGCAGCGCCACCCGCCGCCCGCAGCCCGGCCGATCGGCTCTACCGTACCTTGTTCGACCTGTCGCCCGACGGCGTCATGATCGTCGATCTGGACAGCGAGCGACCGCTGGCCTTCAACCCCGCCGCCGCACGGCTGCTGGGCTTCAGCGGCGACGATTTCGGCCGCTTGCGCGTGCGCGAACACGAAGCCAATCCGGCGCCGATGGACACCATTCGCGGCATTGCGCGGGTGCTGGCCGAGGGCCGGGTCGAGTTCGAGACGCGCTATCGCACCCAGCAAGGTGGCCAGCGCGACGTCCAGGTGCTGGCGCAGACCATCGAGTTCGCCGGCCGGCCGGCGCTCTACTGGATCGTGCGCGACATCACCGACCGCAAGCGCGCCGCCAGCGAACTGCGCGAAAGCGCAACCCTGGCCGAGCGCGCCAATCGCGCGCGCAGCGAATTCCTGGCCAACATGAGCCATGAAATCCGCACGCCGATGACCGCCATCCTCGGCCTCACCTATCTGCTGCAGAAAACCGAGCTCGGCAGTGTGCAGCGCGACCACGCGCAGAAGATCGACAGTGCCGCGCGAACCCTGCTGGCGATCCTCGACGATTTGCTCGATTACTCCAAGCTCGAGGCTGGCCGCATCGCCATCGAACAGCAACCCTTCGTGCTGCGCGAGGTGCTCGACGACATCGCCGTGGTGTTCGCCCCGAGCATCCGCGACAAGGGCATGGGCTTCAACATCGCCATCGCACCGACGCTGCCAACGGCGCTGATCGGCGATCCGGCGCGCCTGCGTCAGATCCTGCTGAACCTGGTCGGCAACGCGATCAAGTTCAGCGAGCGCGGGCGCGTCGACGTCATGGTCAGCGGCCAGCGCGCCGACAACGGCGATATCGACCTGCAACTGGCGGTCCGCGATACCGGGATCGGTATCGACAGCGAGACCTTGAAGCGCATTTTCGAACCCTTCTACCAGGCCGAGACCTCGTCGACCCGGCGCTTCGGTGGCACTGGCCTGGGCTTGCCGATCACCCAGTGGCTGATCAACCTGATGGGCGGCACGCTCGAAATCGACACCACACCGGGTGTCGGCAGCGAGTTCCGGGTGCGTCTTTGCCTGCCGGAAGCAACGGCAACTGCGGTCGCCACCTTGCCCGCACCCGCAGCGGTGCCGACGACGTCGGCGCGCCTTGGCGGTCTGTCGGTGCTGCTGGTCGAGGACAATCCGATCAATCGCCATGTGGCGCGCGAGATCCTGGTCGGCGAAGGCGCCGAAGTCGACATCGCCTGCGACGGACATGAGGCCATCGACCGCCTGCGCAGCGCGCCTGGTGCTTACGACATCGTCCTGATGGACATCCAGATGCCGCGCATGGATGGCTTCGAGGCCACCCGTGAGATTCGCGAAACACTGGCGCTGCGTGAGCTGCCGGTGATCGCGATGACGGCCAACGTCAGCCCGGAAGATCGCGCGCATAGTCGCGATGCCGGCATGAACGACCATCTGGCCAAGCCCATCGATGTACAGACGCTGGTCGCCACCGTGCTGCGCCATGCGCGCCCGGGCGCCGCGGCGTTGGCGGCCGCGCCTGCGCCACGCGCCGGGGCCGACGCCGAGCCGCCGGTGCTGGCGCTGGAACAGGCGCTGGCACGCCTGGCCGGACACCGGGCGCTGTATGCGCAGATGGCACGCATGTTCGCCCAGGAACAGGGCGAATCGGTGCGCCAGCTGCACGACGCGCTGGCCCAGGGCGACCGCACCGAGGCAGGCCGCGCTGCGCACACCCTCAAGGGCGTCGCCGCCACGCTCGGCGCCGAGGCGCTTTCGACCATTGCCGCGCAACTCGAACGCGCACTGAAGCGCGGCGTCGAGGCGGAGGAACTGCAGCGCATGAGCGAACGGCTGGCAGAAGCGGTGGCGCAGGCCAGCGTCGCGCTGGAACGCGCCGCCGAACAGTTGTCGCCGGCCGCCGATGAAGCGGTGCCGATGGCCGAATTCAATCGTGCTGCGTTCGACAGCCATCTCGATGCGCTGGTGCTCGCGCTGGTCGACAGCAACATGGCGGCGCTGGATCATTACGCCGAGTTGCGCGCTTTGGCGTCCAAGCCGCTGATCGGGCCGCTGCGGGCCGTCGAGGACGCGCTCGGCCGGCTCGATTTTCGTACCGCACTGGACGCCTGCCGTCGCGTCGAGGCGGCGCTGGACACGCTCGCTGAAGTCACAGGGGATCTTGAATGAGCAGGCCGAGCAGTGACGAGCGTCCGCGCATCCTGGTCGTCGACGACCAGCCGACCAACATCCAGACGCTCTATCAGGTCCTCAAGGGCGACTACGACGTCGCCATGGCGACCAATGGCAGCCAGGCGATCGAGTTGTGCCAGCGGCGGCCGCCGGATCTGGTGCTGCTCGACGTGGTCATGCCGGGCATCGATGGTTTCGAGGTCTGCCGACGCCTGAAGACCGATCCAGCCACACGCGATGTGCCGGTGATCTTCGTCACCGCGCGCGACAGCACCGAGGACGAGACCTTGGGGCTGGAGGTCGGCGCCGTCGATTTCATTGCCAAACCGGTCAATCCGCCGGTGGTCCGCGCCCGCGTGCGCACCCACGTTGCACTCAAGCGGCAGGCCGATCTGCTGCGCTCGATGGCTTTCAACGACGGCCTGACCGGCGTCGCCAACCGGCGCTGGTTCGACGAGCGCCTGCAGGTCGAGTGGCTGCGCTGCCGGCGCAACAAGCTGCCGCTGTCGCTGATCCTGCTCGATCTGGATCACTTCAAGGCCTACAACGATCGCTACGGGCACCAGGCCGGCGATGACTGCCTGCGCGCGGTAGCCGCGGCGATGAAGGCGCGCCTGGGCCGGCCGGCTGACCTGCTGGCGCGCTATGGCGGCGAAGAATTCGTCTGCCTGCTGCCGGAAACACCGATCGAAGGCGCCCGCGCCAAGGCCGATGACCTCGGTCGTGCGGTGCTGGAACTGGCCATGCCGCATGCCGATTCGGCAACCGGCGGTGTGGTCACCATCAGCCGCGGCGTCGCCACTGCCTCGCCTGCCGTCGACGGCGCCCAGAACGAGTTGCTGCAGCACGCCGACGAAAAGTTGTATGTGGCCAAGCGTGCCGGCCGCAATCGCACCGAAAGCTGAACATTGGCGGGAGCCCGCGACCACATGTCCACCGCAAAGATCTCGATCCGGCTCAACGGCAGCGAGCGTGAGTTGGCCGGCGCCGCCACCATTTCCGAGCTGCTGCAGCAAGCCGGCTACGGCGAACGCCGGGTCGCCGTCGAGTGCAACGGGCAGATCGTCCCGCGCAGCCAGCACGCGACGACCGTAGTGGCGAACGGCGACCAGATCGAAATCGTGCAGGCGATCGGCGGCGGGTAGGTCGGTTGTCGGTTGAAGAGCATCGCAGGCGAGCGCGTTGCTGCACGTCTGCCGAGAACTCACGCCGGAATTGTAGGAGCGCGCTCGCGCGCGATGCGCTCGACGTTGCTTGCCAACATCGATTACTCGTGTAATCATCGCCATCAATTACACACGTAAGCGATAACCGGGATGAATCCAGACATCGCCATCAGCGAAGCCGAATCGGTGGTCATGGACATTCTCTGGCGCGCCCACCCGGCCAGCGCGGACGAGGTCATCGCCGCACTTGCCGGGCAGCAGGACTGGCAGGAGGCGACCATCAAGACCCTGCTCAACCGCCTGCTCAACAAGGGCGCGATCAAGGCCGACAAGGATGGCCGACGCTACCTGTATTCGCCGCTGCTGCAGCGCGAGCAATGGCTGTCGCAGGAGAGCGACAGTCTGCTGGAGCGCTTGTTCGGTGGCCGCGTGGCGCCGCTGGTGGCGCACTTCAGCAAGCAACGCAAGCTCAGCCGCAGCGACATCGCCGAACTCAAGCGTCTGATCGAAGGACTGGGGAACGACGATGCCAACTGAGCTGTATGCCGGGTTGATCGAGGCCACGCTGGCGACGACGGCGGCGCTGCTGCTGGTGCTGGCAATGCGCCGCCCGCTGCGTTCTTTCCTGGGCGCGCGGATCGCCTATGGCCTGTGGGGACTGGTGCCCGCGGCGCTGCTGGCGACGCTGCTGCCGGCGGCGAGCGTGCCGGTGCGCTGGCAGACGGTGGCAACCATCCTCGGCGCCAGTGCGACGCCCGGCCCGATCGTGGCACCCACGGCGCCGGTCATCGACGACGCCGGCTGGTGCCTGCTGTGGCTCTGCGGCGCGCTGGCGGTGGCGCTCTGGATCGGCTGGCGCCAACGCGCCCTGCTGCAACGCCTGCAGCCGCTGATTCCGCGCGGCGACCGCAGCTTCTTGAGCGCGGCGGCAGACGGTCCGATGCTGGTCGGCAGCTGGCGCCCGATCGTGGTGCTGCCAGTTCGCTTCGAGCGCGATTTCCCGCCCGAACAACAGGCGCTGATGCTGGCACACGAGAGCGCCCACCGCGCCCGTGGCGACGCCCAGGCGAATGCGCTGGCCGCGCTCGCGGCATGCGTGTTCTGGTTCAATCCGCTGATCTGGTTCGCCTTGCGCTGCTTTCAGTTCGACCAGGAACTGGCCTGCGATGCCAGTGTCATCGAAGCCCGCCCACAGGCGCGGCGCGCCTATGCGCAAGCGATGTTGCAGACCCAACTGGCCGGACAGGGAGTGATCGTCCCGCTCGGCTGCCAGTGGCCAGCCGGCCATCCGCTCAAGGAGAGAATCACCATGTTGACGCAAGCCCTGCCGACACCGAAGCGACGTCGCCTCGGACACCTGATGCTGTTGCTGCTGACGCTGACGCTGTCATTTGCGGTGTGGGCCTCCCAACCGGCCAACAGCGCGAGCAGCAACTCTGCGGCGCGCCTGTTCGATGTGCGCGTGCTGCTGTCGACGCCCGGCGCCGAGCCGTTGATGCCGCGCCTGATCGTGCGCGAAGGCGAACGCGCCGGATTCAGGAGCGGCGATGGCGCCAAGGAGATCGCCGTCGACTTCCAGGTTGATGCCAGCACCGATGGGATGATCTACGTCGCCACCGAACTCAAGTCCGGCGGCGTCGTGGTCGGCAAGCCCGGAATCGGCGTACGACCTGGCGAACCCGGATCGATCACCATCAGCGATGACGCCGGCGCCAAGATCGAACTCACGCTGTGGGTCAGCGAGCACAGCAGCACGCAGCCGGATGTCGCCGCCGGGATCGGCGCCAGTCAGCGCTTGCCCGACATCATGCCGCCACCGCGCTATCCGGCCGATGCCCTCAAAGGCGGCATCGAGGGCGAAGTCGTACTTGACCTGCAAGTCGACGCCAACGGCATCGTCCGCGATGTCCGCGTGGTGCAGTCGCAGCCGGCCGCAGTTTTCGACGAGGCCGCCATTGCCGCCGCACGCGGCTGGTGGCTGAATCCGGCGGCGCAGGAACCCGGCGCGCTGCCCGGCTGGGTGCGTGCACCGATCACCTTCAGCACGCACGAGTGAGTTGGCCGGCGGGCTTGCCCAACGCCCTCACCCGACATTTCGTACGTCTTTGATTTTAATGTGGGTGCGGATTTATTCCGCGAGCGCTTTCGCGGAACGAATCCGCTCCCACAGCATCGATGCGCGAACAAGCACACCGGCAATGGCAACCGCAGCGTCAAAGAAACCCGCCGCCCGCGATCTCCGATCGGCAACGATATGATCGCGGCATGGGCAAACATTCGCGCAGCTTGGGCAAGTTACTGGCAGCGGTGCTCGGCCAGGTATTCCTTGCCGTCGCCGCGGCAGCCGCCGGCGACCTGAAGCTCGCCGATGGCCCGGCCGCCGACGCCCCGTCTCCGGCCGAGCTTATCGGCTTGCGCCAGCTTGGCGCTGCCGACGGACTGCCGCAGCAGACCGTGTTCGCGCTGGCGCAGGATGGCAGTGGTCAGGTCTACGCCGGCACCCAGGACGGTCTGGCGCGCTGGGATGGCAGGCGCTTTCGAGCATTCCGCTGCCCGCCGGCGCCCGCGATTGGGTCAGTCACGTGTGGGCCGGCGCCGATGGGCTGTGGATCGGCACCGACTCCAGCGGACTGCTGCTGCAATCGGGCGACGAACTGAAGGAACTGCGCGACGCCGCTGGCAAGTCGTTAGCGTCGATCGAGGCCATCACTGACGCCGGCAGAGGCGGCGTCTGGGTCGGCACGCCAGCCGGCCTGTTCCATTGCACGACCACGGTCTGCAACGCGGTTGCCGGCAGCGCAGATCTCGAAGTGGCCGAATTGCTGGAAGATGCCGCCGGACAGCTGTGGGTCGGCACCAACGCCGATGGGCTCTACCGATTCAGCGCGCGAGCTCAAGGCCGACTCGAGCGCGACGACTTTCATCTCGGCAAGGCCGACGGCCTGCCCAATGACGCCATCCGCGCCCTGCTCATGGATCAGCGCAGTCGCCTGTGGATCGGCACCGGGCGCGGTCTGGCGCGGCTGGAAGGCGACACCTTGATGCGCTGGCGGGACAACCACGGCAGTCCGATCGGCGGCGTCTATCGGCTGCAGAGCCTGCCCGATGGCAGCCTGCTGGCTGCATTGTGGGGAAGCGGACTTGGGCATTTCCGCCAGGATGACGGTTATCGCGTCTACGGGCTCGAGGACGGCCTCACCGACATCTACCTGCAGACGCTGCTGGTGAGCCGCGACGCCAGCGACCCGATTGTCTGGCTGGGTACCGGATCGAGCGGGATCCTGCGCCTGGAGGAGGGTCTCTGGCGCAGCTTCGACGAGCGCCACGGACTGCCGCAAAGAGTGGTGGTCGGCGTCGGCCGTTTGGCGCTGGACGACGGGCCGGAGGAGCTCTGGGCGGGCACATTGGGCGGTGCGGTGCGCTGGCACGAAGGGCACTGGATCGAGCTGTTGCCGCCGCCCTACGCCGACTATGTGGTCTACGACGCGCTGCGCGATCCGCTGGGACGCGTCTGGTTTGGAACCCATCGCGGCATTCTGCGTCTGGCTGACGGCCAGTGGCGCGAATTCACCGCGGAAGCGGACGATCTGCCCGGCACCTCGGCAGAACACTTGCTGTGGTTTGCGGATCGCCTGTGGGTGGGCACCAGCCATGGCCTGGCCACCATCGTCGACGACCGCGTCACGCGCCGGCTGGCCGGGCTCCCGGACTTCGCCGATATCGCGATCAGTGCGGTCACGCGCATCGAGGTACCCGGTCGCGGTGCGCAGGTGGTGCTCGGCAGCAACCGCGGGGCAATGCTCACCGATGGCGACACGGTGCAGCCCTGGCCGCAGACCTGCCGGCGCCACGGCCTGATCTACGACATCGAGTCGCTCAGCAATGGCGAGGTCTGGCTGGCCACCCGCGCCGGCGCCGTGCGCATGCGCTGGGTCGATGGCCAGGCCGAGTGCAGCCCGGTCAGCGAGCCGGGCGGGCCATCACGAACGGTGTACGAGATCGTCGAGGACCGGCGCGGACGGGTGTACCTGTTCGGTTACGACGGCGTGCGCCGGATCGACGCCAGGCATGCACAGGCCGCCGGCGCGACGGCGACCTACCGCGTATTCGGTCTCGAGGATGGACTGCCTGCGCTGGAGTTCAACCGCGATGCCCTGATCGACGCGAACGACCGCATCTGGGCGGCCAATGCCGGCGGCCTGGCGATGTACCAGACCAACGACGAAAGCCCCGTGCCCGCCAGTCCGCAGTTGTTGCTCGGCGCCCAGCACGACGGCAGCAGCCTGTCTCCGGGCGCCAGGCTGGCATCGGATCATGGCGAGATCGCCTTCACGCCGCGCCTGTTGTCGTTCCGCCACGAGCACCGGATCCGCTATCGCCACCAGTTGATCGGACTCGACCCGCAGCCCAGCGACTGGCAGGCCGATGGCGATCGCCGCTACCCGCGCGTCCCACCCGGCGACTATCGCTTCCAGGTGGAAGCCATGGATTCGGCCGGCCACGTGCATGGTCCGGCACAGCTCGACTTCACCATCGTCGCACCCTGGTGGCAGCACCCGCTGGCGCTGATTGCCGCCGCGCTGGCGCTGCTGGCCGCGGGGCTGCTCGCCGGGCGCTTTCGCGCACGCGCGCTCGCCGCGCGCGCCAAGCAGCTCGAATCGCTGGTCGCCGAACGTACCCGTGAGCTGGAACGCGCGTCGAACAGCGATCCATTGACCGGCGCCTGGAATCGCCGCTACTTCTATGCGCGCATCGGGCAGTGGCTGCACCAGAACGAAAGCAGCGGCGGCCTGCTGCTGCTCCTGGTCGACATCGACCATTTCAAGCAGATCAATGACCAGCATGGCCATGCTGCGGGAGATGCGGTGCTCGTGGATGTTGCGCGGCGACTGCGAGACGTCGAGGGCGAGCGTGCGGACCTGATCCGCTGGGGTGGCGAGGAATTCCTGCTGGTGCTGCGCGCCGCGGTCCCGGCGACAGCGTCCGCGCGGGTGGCTGCGGTGCTGCAGGCGGTCGCCGCCACTCCGGTTGCGATCGATGGCAAAGCACTGGAAGTGCGCTGCTCGATCGGCTACACGCGCTGCCGTCCACCCGCCGAAGGCTTCGACCCGCACATCGACCTGGTGATCAGCCGCGCCGACAACGCGCTGTACCAGGCCAAGCACCAGGGGCGCAATCGGGCCGTGGATGCGGATGCGGGCGGCTAGGTGTCCCCCTTTTCGCGCGCAAGCGCGCTCCTACACCCTGCCGCAAATCCACGCAGGATTTGTAGGAGCGCGCTTGCGCGCGATCGGGTTCCGCGCAATCCCTCACCTCCCCTGCACGTGACCTACGGGCCATCGGTTTGCTGCCGCAAGTCCGTATGATCCCCGGCCTGCGCCGCACGGCTGCGCTCTGCCATTCCCGAGGAGATTTACATGGTTGAAAAGCGTCCTGGCTTCCTGCGCCGGCTGTTCGGCGGCCTGTGGAACGGGCTCGATTTCACCCGCCGTCTGGTGGTGAATCTGGTCTTCCTGGTGATCCTGGTGCTGCTGGTCTCCGCCATGTTCGGCGGCGGCAACGCGGCACTCAAGGAAAACACCACCCTGGTGCTCGAACCCAAGGGCGAGATCGTCGAGCAATATTCCGGCAGTCCGGGCGATGTGGCGCTGTCCAAGGCACTCGGCGAAGAAGTGCCGGAAACGCAGTTGCGCGACATCCTGAAGGTACTCGAAGAGGCCGCCAAGGACGACAAGATCACCCAGTTGCTGCTGCGACTCGACAGTTTCGGTGGCGCCGGCGTCAGCACGCTGCGCGAGGTTGGACGCGCCCTCGACGAATTCCGCAAAAGCGGCAAGAAAGTGATCGTCTATGGCGAGTACATGGATCAAGCCGCCTATTACCTGGCGTCCCGCGGCGACGAAATCTATATCCATCCGGATGGCATGGTGCTGCTCGAAGGCCTCGGCCGCTACCGCAACTATTACCGCTCGGCGCTCGACAAGATCGGCGTGCAGATGCATGTTTTTCGCGTTGGCACCTACAAGAGCGCGGTCGAACCCTACCTGCTCGACGGCCCGTCGGATGCTGCGCGCGAGGCCGACGGCTATTGGCTGGAGGATGTGTGGACGGTGTTCCTCGAGGACGTCGCCAAGGCACGCAAGCTGGAAGTACCGGCGCTCCGCGCGATGATCGACGAACTGCCGCAGCGCATCACCGCCGTCAACGGCGACACCGCCCAGTTGGCGATTTCGGAGAAGCTGGTCGACGGCCTGAAGACCGCCGACGAGTTGCGCGCGATGCTGATCGCTTCCGGCGCCAAGGATGACGAGGAAGAGACCTTCCGTCAGATCAACCTCGGCAACTACCTGAAGCGCTTCCCGGCGCCGGCCGCAATCGGCGACACCAAGCAGGTGGGCGTCATCGTCGCCCAGGGCGAGATCGTCGGCGGCAAGCAGCCGCAAGGCATGATCGGCGGCCGCAGCACCAGCGATCTGGTGCGTCAGGCCCGTGAGGACAAGAACATCAAGGCGGTGGTGCTGCGCGTCGACTCCCCCGGCGGCAGCGGCTTCGATTCGGAGTTGATCCGTCGCGAAATCGAACTGACGCGCGCTGCCGGCAAGCCGGTGGTGGTGTCGATGGGCGACGTCGCCGCCTCCGGTGGCTACTGGATCTCGATGACTTCCGACGCGATCTACGCCGAGCCGACCACCATCACCGGCTCGATCGGCATCTTTGGCCTGTTCCCGGATGCCAGCAAGACCATGGACACGCTGGGCCTGCACACCGCCGGCACCACGACCACCTGGCTGGCCGGCGCCGTCGATCCGCGGCGGCCGCTCGACCCGCGCATCGGTGAGGTGCTGCAGTCAGTGATCAACGCCGGATACCAGGATTTCATCGGCAAGGTCGCCAGCAGCCGCGGCAAGACACCGGAAGAGATCGATGCCATCGGCCAGGGCCGCGTGTGGAGCGGCAACCAGGCACTGGAACGCGGTCTGGTCGACAAGCTCGGCGGTCTGAAGGACGCCATTGCCGATGCCGCCGAGCGCGCCAAGCTGGGCGATGACTTCAATCTGGTCTACGTCGAAAAGGAACTGACTGGCTTCGAGAAGTTCATGACCAGCTTCAGCACCCGCGCCCGCTCGATGGTGCAGTCGAGCGTCGCCGACGCCTTGCTGCCGAGCTGGATGCAGCCGCAGCTGGCCGCTGAAGTCGCCCGCGACATGGCGATTCTCAACGGCTGGGAAAAGCGTCCGATGGCGACCTACGCCTACTGCTTCTGTGAGCTGCGCTGAAGCCGGGAGCGCCGAGCCCCGGCTCGGCTGCCCCTGCTCTTCGGGAACGCCGAGCGCCAGCTCGGCTGCTCTTCGCTTCTGCGAACGCCGAGCCCCAGCTCGGCCGTTGTTGGCTTTGGCCGCATCGCGCGCAAGCGCGCTCTCACCGAAGTACCGTAAGTCTCTGAACGTAGGTCACGTTGTCTGCGCAGCTGACTACGTGACGCTCGGCGATGTCACGTAGGCCGCTACGCGGCCAACGTGACCTACTCCCCAGCGCCCTGCGGCGCCGCGATCTCCAGCACCACCATGGTGCCGCAGGCCGGCGCCGAATCGACGGTCAACCGCGTACCCAGCTTGCGCGCACGGCTGGCCATGCCGCTGAGACCGTAGTGGTTGAGCACGCGGGTGGATGGCGCAAAGCCGACGCCGTCGTCGACCACGGCAAACAGGAACACCCCGTCGCGCCGCGCCGCATGCACTTCGATGCAGCTCGCGCGGGCGTGCTTGACCGCATTGCTGAGCGCTTCCTGCAGGATGCGCAGCACGCCGAGCATGGCTTCCGGGCTGAAGCCCTGCAGATCGAGCTTGAAGTCCACATCCCAGACCAGCTGGATGTTGCTGGCGCGCAGCAATGGTTCAATGCGCCCGCGGAAGGCACCCAGCGCCAGCGCCAGATCGCCGTCGTGCTGGCTCAATGAATCCAGCACCAGACGCATGTCGACCAGACCGGCGCGCACCGCCTCGACGATCTGGGTGCGCCCGATATTGGCGTCGTTGGCCAGATACACCAGGGCGGTGAGCTGACCGGCAACACCATCGTGCATGTCCTGCATGATGCGTTGGCGCTCCAGCGTCAGCGCACGCTCGCGATCGGCAACTTGAGCTTGGCGTAGTTGTCGGCCAGTTCCAGTTCGCGCGCCCTCACAGTGGCTGCCAGTTCTTCCGAATAGCGCGCCATGCGCGCCTGATTGGCGAGCACGCGGCGGCCCAGTTCCAGGCAGAAGGCGATGGAAATGCCGAGGCCGGAGATTGGGTAGAGCGCGAAGGCCATCGGCCCGAAACTACCGCGAACGGCGTCATGCACGCCGCATACGGCGGGCAACACCGCGGCCGCGAGTGTCCATTGCGCCATCAGACTGTCGCGCTGGCGATCCAGATAGCCGTACAGCCGAAACACGAGGTAGGGCAGGATCAGCATGGCACTCCACTTGATCGTGTAGTGCGGCAGCGCGCTGCGCCAATAGCCGTCGAGATCCGGCCAGAAGCCGGCGCCCAGCGCGAGCAGTGTACCGATCGCGAAATAGGCCAGCGCCGAACGTGTCAGCCAGCGCGGCGGGGCCTCCAGAATGGCGCAGATGAACAACAGCGAGAAGGCGATCATGCCGAACAGCGATACGTAGAACGCAGCGAAGCGCAGCGAGGTCGAGACGATCCAGTCGGGCACCAGATGCCACAGCGCGATGGTCAGCCAGAACGGCGAGACCAGCGCGAACCACAGCACGACGCGCTCCCGCGATCCGCGCAGCAGCAACGCCAGCGCGAACAACAGCGCGGTCAGCTGCAACCAGAACGAGCCGCGCACCAGATCATCGGTAAGCCAGCGCAGATGACGCAGCGGCGATTCCAGTTCGCTGTAGTTGCCCAGGTAAAACGGCATCACGCTGCCGGTTCCGCGGCGCTCGATGGTCAACAGCCAGACGATTTCGTTGTCGCCCGGCTTGAGCAGATCGAGCGGCATGCGGATCAGGCGTCCGTCATAACGGTAAACGCTGGGCGGCGCCGCCAGTTGCCCTTTCAGTTCGATCAGCGTGCCATTCAGGTACAGCGCCAGATTGGCATCGGTGTAGGGGAAATACAGCGCCGGATCAGCCAGCTGTCCGCGCACGTGCTGGAAACGGTAGCGCCACGCGGTGTAGGGCGTCGTGCAACGGATCTTGCAGACCTTGAGCGGCAGTTCGAAGGACTGCCAGGACTGCGGCGCGTCGTCGCGCCAATGGCTGAGATCCGCCGGCAATTCGGCCGGTCGTGCCTCGATCGCGGTGATCGGCGGCAAATCTGGCCGTGCGCTCTGCTCCAGCCACAGGATCAGCAGCAGGAAGGCCGTCGTCAGCGCCAGTGTGGGCAGCAACGAGCGCAGCAGACTCACGACCAGGGACCCTCTGAACCAGCCGGACGATCTCAACCAGCCGGCCTGGACCGCCTCGAACACCGCCTGCGAGCGCGAGGTGACCGCCAGCTTGGCGTAGATCTGCTTGATGTGGTGATTCACCGTGTGCTTGGAAATCTCCAGCATGGTCGCCGTCTCGTCATAGCTGAAACCGCGCGCCAGCGCCATCAGCACCTCGCGCTCGCGCGCGGTGAGGTCCATCAAGGCGGTGTCGGATTTGTCCGCCGGCGGCGCGGCCACTTCCGTGCGCCGCATCTTGCGCAGCAGGTGACCGGCGACCGCCGGCGTCAATGGTGCGCCGCCGGCCAGCACCTGGGCGATGGCCTCACGCATCTGTCCGGCGGCGGTGTCCTTGAGCAAGTAACCTGCGGCGCCGCGTTCGATGGCCGCCAGCACGCTCTGCTCATCGCCCAGCACGCTGAACACGATCACGCGGACGTCGCGCGCGCTGAAATCCTCGATCAGGTCCAGGCCGTTGCCGTCCGGCAGACCCAGATCGAGCAACAGCACTTCGCAGGGATTGCCTGCAGCTGTGCCCGCGCCGTATGCAGGCTCTCAGCCTCCCAGGCCCAGATCCAGTCGCCGACCTCATCGACCACCCGCTGCACGCCCAGGCGCAGCAGCGGTTTGTCTTCGACCATGGCAATGCGTGTCGGCGCGCTCATGCGGGGGGTGGTCTCCATCGGCTCACTCTAACCCGCGCCGGGCCCTCACCGAACATCTATTCAAAGCCATTGCGGAAGGCGAACTCGATCACCCGCACATCGGCGACATCGCTGCCAGCACGCATCCGGCGCCATGGTCCACGGCGCGGATTGCTCGGGGCTGTGATGCCCGCCTGGGTGACTGTGAATGGCGTGTACAAGGTACGCGCACGCCAGTGGTAGATCCTGTTCGTCGTCAGACCGGAGGCAATGGCGGCGATCACCACGCCGTTGGCGGCGGCGGTCGTATCTGTCCAGGTCGCGGAAATGAAGCGCACGCAGCTGCCGGCACCATAGGCAATGCCGTTGGGACAGGCTTCCAGTTCCAGCTTGCTGCGTTCGCGACCCAGGCTGCTGAAGCTGGTCATGCCGACGGTGAACCCGCTGGGATTCTGCGACAGGCCCCAGTCATCGACAGGCGCAGTCAACAAGGCGCTGAACTGTTGCGCCAGCGCGGCCTTGCCGACGCCGTTGCTCAGATAGACCGAGGCTGCCCCCTCGTCCGCGGCGGCGCCGCCGTCAAAGCTCGGAGCGCCGACGATCGGATCGGAAAAGCCGTCACCATTGACGTCGCCGAAGGCCACGCTGAAGCCCTGGCGCGTCGCCAGCTGAGTCTGATTCATGCGCACCG
Source organism: Rhodanobacteraceae bacterium (assembly GCA_016717705.1). GTDB lineage: Bacteria > Pseudomonadota > Gammaproteobacteria > Xanthomonadales > SZUA-5 > JADKFD01. Next base: position 83,864 of record JADKFD010000006.1, read on the forward strand.
CATGGGTGGTGACGAAGGGCGTGGCGCTGCCGAGATAAAGGAATGCGGCGCCTTCGTCGTTGCTGCCGACCACATCGAACTCCGGTGCACCGACCAGCACATCGGCATAGCCGTCGCCATTGACATCGCCGGCGCCGGCGACGGCAGAACCAAAGCCCGAGTTGATCTGGTTGATCTCCAGCGTGGCATAGACGGTGGTTGAAAAGGCTCCGGCGCCGCCCTTGTAGATATAGGCGCGACCCTCGTCGAGCTGGCCGTTGTCGTACTCGTTGACGCCGATGATCAGATCGGAAAAGCCGTCGCCATTGACGTCGCCGGCACCGGCAATCGCGCTGCCCAGGCGCGCGTCGTTCTGGCCACCCTCGATCTCGGCGTCGGGTGTGGTGTTGAAACTCGCGCCACCGAAGAACACCCGCGCGATACCGGCATTGGTGGCCCCGTTGCCGTCGAAACCGATGCCACCGCCGGCGATGTCGGCGTAGCCGTCGCCGTTGAGATCACCCGCCCCGGCAACGCGCCAACCGAGGTAAGCGCTGCCCTGGCCACCGCTCATGGTGGCGTCGGTCGTGGTGTTGAAATTGGCGCCGCCGAAATACAGGAACATGCCGCCATCATCGATGCCCAGACTGTCGTAGTTCGGCGCGCCGACCAGCACATCGCCATAACCGTCGCCATTGACGTCTCCCGCGTAGGCCACGCTGAAACCGAAGCCCGCACCGATCTGGTTGATCTCGATCGTCGCGTCGACGGTGGTGTTGAACGCACCGGCGCCGCCGAAGTAGATCAGCACCGCGCCCTCCAGGTTGTGTCCATTGCTGTATTCCGGCGCGCCGACGATGACATCGCCATAGCCATCGCCATTGATGTCACCCACGGCAACCGCGCCGCCCGCGCGCATGTCGGGCAGCGCGCCGTTGAGTTGTGCATCGGCGACGGTATTGAAGCCCGCCGCGCCACCGAAGTAGAGCGACACGCGGCCGCTGTTGGTGCCGCCGGTGCCGTCATAGCCAAAAGCACCGCTGACAAGATCGGCGAAGCCGTCACCATTGACGTCTCCGGTGGCCACACTTTGTCCCAACTGGCCACTGCCCTGGCCGGATTCGACGCGCGCGTCCGCGACGCCGGTATCGGTGACTGTTCCCCCGAAATACACCAGCGCACGGCCCTGACCGGTGAGCGTGCCGGTGAAATCCGGCGTTCCTGCGATCAGATCGGTGTAGCCGTCGCCATTGAAGTCGCCGCCGGCCAGCGCAAACGCCAGCCGTGCCGGCTGGGCCACACCAGCGTCGAACTGCTTGTAGGGCGTGCTGGCGATGCCGCTGGCAGCGCCGAGATAGACGAATATCTGACCGGAATCGGCATTGCTGCCATCGAACAGCGGCGCGCCGACCGCGACATCGGCATATCCATCCGCATTGACGTCGCCAAGGCTGGCCACCGCGTTGCCCATCGCGGCACTCGCCTGATTGGCTTCCAGCGTGGCATCGAGGACGCTGTTGGGGGTGCTGCCGCCGTAGTAGACGAATGCCCCGCCCTCGTCGGTTTGGCCGTTGTCGTAGCGCAGCGCGCCGATGATCACGTCGCTGAAACCATCGCCATTGAGGTCACCGGCGGCGGCGACCGCAGTGCCAAATTCGGCATCGGCCTGGTTGGTTTCGTAGTGGGCATCGGTGGCGACGTTGAAGGCACCGGCGCCACCCAGGTAAAGAAAGGCCGCGCCTTCGTTGGCTTGGCCGTTGGCATAAAACGGTGAGCCGATCAGAATGTCGGCGAAACCGTCGCCGTTTACATCGCCGACACCGGCCACCGAACTGCCGAAACGCACACCACCGTTGGCCGACTGCAGATTCGCATCGACCGTGGTGTTGAAGGTACCGGCGCCACCGAAATACAGCAGCGCCGCACCGGTGTTGGTCGCGGCGCCATCAAAGCCGCTCGATCCGACCAGTACGTCGGCGTAGCCGTCGCCGTTGACATCGCCCGCCCCGGCCACGCTGACGCCGAAGAAGGCACTACCCTGCGACAGGCCGAGCACCGCATCGACCGTGGTATCGAAGGCAGCAGGGCCGCCGAAATAGAGGAAGGCGCGGCCGTCGTCAGGGTTGGCGACGTCAAAAAACGGCGCGCCGACGATCAGGTCATCGAATCCATCGCCGTTGACATCTCCGGCGCTCGCCACCGAGGCACCGAAGCGAGCATTGGATTGGTTGGGCTCAAGCACGGCGTCGGCGGTCGTATCGACGCCGGTGGCGGTACCGAAATAGACGAAGACGGCGCCTTCGCTGGGTTCGCCGTTGCTGTAGCCGTAGATGCCCACGGCCATGTCCTGGAAACCGTCGCCATTGAGATCGCCGGCGTTGGCAACGCTGTAGCCGGACTGCGCATTGAGCGCGATCTGGCCGATGGCGCCGTCCGGGATGGTCGTCGCCAGCGTGGCCTGCACGGGCGGCGCGTAGCCGAGCAAGGCGCAGGCGCCAGTGACAAGCACGCCACAAAGAGCGGTGAAACGAAGCATGGAAATCCCCTGAGCACTGGCAAACGCAGCGTCAAAGGCCACCATGGCATCGCCGCGCGTTTGCAGCCCGGAGTCTTTCGAATCTGCACTTCCACGCGCATCGCGCGTTCAAGGGATGCGCGCTGTCCCTGGCCGAATCTGGCGCGCCGGGCCGGTGGCGACGGCGGTTGTCGGTCGCTTACTCGAAGCCGTTGGCAAACAAGGGATCAACCTCACCGACGCTAACAAAGACCGCGGCCACCGGGCCCTGGTTGCCGGCGGCGTCGGTTGCGCGCAGATACAGCAACTGGCGCCCCGGGCTCAGCGCACTGGCGGGCACATCGACGAAGGCGCTCTCGGCACTGGTGTTGAAGGCACCGTCGGTTGGCTGCAGCTGGGCGACCGGCGTGACGCCGGCTTGCCAGGGCGGCAGCAGGTACAGGGCGACCGAGGTCACCTGCTGCGCCGGCTCGCTGCCGACCGTGTTGTTGAAGCGGGCGTCTTCGGCACGCGCGCTGATGGTCACGCTGCCGGCACTGGTAACCGGCGTCGGCGTCGCACTCACGTTGACCAGCTCTGGCCCGGCCGCCCAGCGATAGGGCGCCCGCGCCAGCTTGGACGCCATGAAGAAGCCGTCCAGGGTCGGTTGCAGCAGGGTGTTGGCGTAGGTGGTGCAACTCGGCCAGAAATCGTTGCCGTCCATTTCGATGGTGAACGCGGCGACGCCCAGGGTGCCGAAGGTGAAATCGTCGGTCGCGCCGCCGATCGCGCCACCGGCGTTGGACTGCTCCGGCGTCAGCCCGTTGTAGTAGGCGATCTTGCGGCCGAGCGTCTGCAATTGCGTCGAGTTCGGTGCCAGCACGCCGTTGACGTTGCCCCACGGCCACCAGGTGGTGCCGGCGTTGCTGTGCACGTCCATGTAGATGCCGGTCGCATCCAGTGAAACCGGCGTGGTCAGATCGACCCCGGGGTTCTCGGCGCGCTGGTCGGGGAAGATCGTTCGCAGATAGGCAATGATCGCCTGCGATTCATATTCGGAGGCCGCCGAGGGCCCACGGAAGGTCTCGCTGCAGGCGGTTCCGGAACTGCCCAGACCGCCCCAGTCGAAGGGGAAGTTGCGGTTGAGATCGACGCCCAGCGTGGTCGATCCGGTCGAGCAGAAGGCCTCGTTGCGGTTCTTGCGTTGCGACCGGGTGATCGAAGCCTCGGCCACCTTGCGGCCGTCCGGATTGGCCTGGAACAGGATCACCACTTCCTGGTGATCGAGGATCCAGGTCACGTCCGGATTGACGTCGTACTGGGCTGCAAGCCACTCGCCGTAGCGCAGGACGGTCTCGGCCGTGGCGTACTCGCGCGCGTGGATACCGCCCTGCAGATAATGCACCGGCTTGACGCCGCCGATGGCGCGGTTGGTCAGGCGCAGCGCCCAGAGGTCATAGCCCAGTGCCGCGTTCTGGTGCTTCTTCCAGGAATCGCCGATATCGACCAGTTCGGCAATCGCGCCGTGCGCGGCGACCAGTTGCTGCGCACTGCTCAGGCTCTCCTCGACCGTGCGATAGCAGGCGTAACCGCCGATACCGTTGACCTGATCGAGCTGGCGCTGCGCCGGATGGGTGAACGCTGCGGTGCGCTCGGCATCGATGGCGACGCGAAAGCCCTCATCGAGCAGTCGCTGGTACTCGCCGCGGTCGTTGACCTCGATGATCAATACCCGGGCATTGCGGTCGACGCGCCAGGGCGCGGCGCGTTCCAGCAAGCGCTCGAGCGAGCGTTCCGACGAGTAGTAGGCGCGCACCACCCACGGGCCGTTGCCTTGCGGCATCTGGGTGGTCGCCGGTACCGCGTCGGGTGCGATCCTGGCGGCGTCCACGGGAATCGTGCAAGTCAGCGCGACGGCAAGGCACAGCAGCGACAGAGCACGCATCGGAGTGTCCGCAAAAGAGTGCGCGGATGATAGCGGCCAAGCCTGTAGTCACATCGGACCCAAGTGTGACCCAGGGACGGTCTGAACACGTTCTGCGGCCGCGCAGACCTGGTAGCGAGGGCCCCTAGCCGACGCGCATCGCCTCGGTGACATTGCTCAGGGCGCGCAGCTTGCCCAGCACATTGGCCAGTTGGCCGAAGTCGGCCACTTTCAGGGTCAGGTGCAAGGTCGCGAAACCGGTGCCGGGGTCGTCCTTGCTGTCCATGGCGCCGATATTGATCTGCTCGGCGGCAAGCACGGCGCCGACGTCGCGGATCAGCCCGGTGCGGTTGAATGCCGACACGCGGATGCGCACCGGATAGCGATCGTCGCGCCGGCCGCCCCATTGCACATCGATCACCCGCTCGGGCGTGCGCCCGCTCAGATTGAGCAGGCTCTTGCAATCGGCGCGATGCACGCTGACGCCGCGGCCCTTGGTGATGAAGCCGACGATGGCATCACCCGGAACCGGATTGCAGCAACCGGCCATGGTGACCAGCAGGTTGCCGACGCCTTCGATGATGATGGCGTCCTTGTCCTTGCGCGGACCGATCTGCGCGCCGAGGCGCTGGGTGAGGATCAGCGCGGCATCCGGCTTGGGCGCTTCGGCCTCGTGGACGACACGCGCAATCTGCGCCGGCGACAGGTCGCCCAGCGCCACCGCGAGATAGAGGTCGTCGACACTGGCCAGGTGAAATTTCGCCAGCAGCGGCTCGATGCGTCCGGGCGTCAGCGCCAGACGCTTGAGCTCGCGTTCGAGGATGTCGCGTCCGTCGCGGACGTTCTGCTCGTGGTCGAGCTTGTGGAACCAGGTGCGCACCTTGTGGCGTGCGCGCGAACTGGCCAGGTAGCCATGCTGCGGCAGCAGCCAGTCGCGCTTGGGCTGGCCCTCCTTGGCGGTCAGGATCTCGACGCGGTCGCCGGTGCGCGGCGTGAAGGTCAACGGCACGATGCGACCGTTGACCTTGGCGCCGCGGCAGCGGTGACCGACCTCGGTGTGCACGGTGTAGGCAAAATCGAGCACCGTGGCCCCCTTGGGCACATCGATCACGGCGCCCCTGGGCGTCAGCAGGTAGACGCGATCTTCCAGCAGTTCGGTCGAGAAGCCGGCCAGCAGCGCGGCGTCGTCCTGTGCCTCGTCGCGACCATCCAGCAGTTGCCGCATCCACTGGATCTTGCGCTCGAAATCGCTGCCGGCGCCGGCGCCTTCCTTGTAGCGCCAGTGCGCAGCGACGCCGAGCTCGGCGTGTTCGTGCATCTGGTGGGTGCGGATCTGCACTTCCACCGCCTTGCCTTCCGGGCCGATCACCGCGGTGTGCAGCGAGCGGTAGTCGTTGCCCTTGGGTTTGGCGATGTAGTCGTCGAATTCGCGCGAGATCGGCGTCCACAGGGCGTGCACGGCGCCCAGCGCCGCGTAGCAGCTGGCCACGTCCGGCACCAGCACGCGCACCGCGCGCACGTCGTAGAGCTCGGAGAAGTCGACGTCCTTGCGCTGCATCTTCTTCCAGATGCTGTAGATGTGCTTCGGTCGCCCGGCGACATCGGCGGCAATGCCGGCGCTGGCCAGCGCCTTGCGCAACTCGCTCTTCACCGCGCTGATATAGCGCTCACGGTCCTCGCGGCGCTCGTCGAGCAACTTGGCGATGCGCTTGTAGGTGTCCGGCTGCAGATAGCGGAACACCAGGTCTTCAAGTTCCCACTTGACCTGCCAGATGCCGAGCCGATTGGCCAGCGGGGCATGGATGTCGGCCGTCAGTTGCGCCAGACGCTGGCGCTCGGCCGGTTCGGCGCGTTGCGCTCCGCGCAGACGCACCAACTGCCGCGCCAGCAGGATGAACACCACGCGCAGATCGCGGATCAGCACCAGCAGCAGGCGTCGCAGTCCCTCGGTACTGGTATTGGCGGCCTTCTGCTCGTGCAGCGGCCAGACTTTCTCGGCTTCCAGTTGTCCGAGCAACAGGGGTTCGAAGCCGGCTCCATGCAGCCGCACCGCTTCTGCAGTCAGCGCAGAATGATGCTCGACCAGAGGGAACCATGCCGCAGCCAGCAGGGTTTCGTTGTCGACCTTGAGTTCGAACAGCACGTCGAGGGTACGCACCAGCTCGGCTTCGACCCGCGCAGGCGACGGGACCTGCGCCTGCAGCCGCTGGTGCACATCGAGCAGCCCCTGCGCCAGCGCCGCACCAAGTTGGTGGTGGTGCGCCAGCCAGTCGGGCAGGGTCTCGGTCGGGGCGGGGTCGCGGTTCTTCATCACCGCCGATTATGTGACAGCCGGGACCGACAGGGGCGAGCAATGCGCGCCGGATCGTCGCGAGCGCCCCGAATCGGGGCGCTCGCCAAAGCTTGCGACTAGGTCCCTAGCGGGCCTTGGACGGCACGTCGTCGTTGTTGATGGTACCGGTGCCCTGGCCCGCACTGACGCTGATGGCGGCATTGCCGGGCGCGCCGATGTTGACCAGGAAGGTCTCATTGGGCTCGACCGCCGTGTCGCCATTGACCACTACCGAGATGGTCTGCGTCTCGTTGAGAGCGCCGGTAAAGGTCAGATTGGTGCTGCCCGGGATCGCCAGGTAATCGTTGTTGGCAACGGTGGCAGTGCCGTCGGCGCTGCTCACCGGCACCAGGAAGCTGCCCTGCACGGCGCCGGTCAGGGACACCGTGAAGGTGGCATTGACGGTACCGCTGTTGCCCTCGGTGACGGCAACGCTGTTGATCGCCAGCGAAGCACTGTCGTCGTTGGTGATGGTGCCGACCGCCTGCGAGTCGGTCAGCGTGATGGCGCCAACGCTGGGCACGCCAAGATTGACGAAGTAGCTCTCGTTGCCCTCCACCACGGTATCGCCGTTGATCTGAACGTTGATCGACTGGGTTTCGCCCGCGGTGCCGGCAAAATTCAGGTTGCCGCCGACGATGTCGACAAAATCGACCCCGCCGGTCGCCGTACCGGACTGGCTCGCCACCGGCACGCTGAAACCGCCCTGCACGCTGCCGTTCAAGGTGACCGTGAAGGTGGCCGGGGTGGTCCCGCCATTGCCTTCGGCGACGCTGGCATCGGCGATCGAAATGGACGCGTTGTCGTCGTTGTTGATGGTGCCGATACCGCTGCCGTCGCCAACCGCAACCGAAGCGTTGGACGGCGCGCCGAGGTTGACCTGGAAGGTCTCGTTGGCTTCAAGCACGCTGTCGCCGGTGACCGCCACAATGACGTTCTGGACTTCACCCGCGCCGCCGGCAAAGCTGATGTTGGTGCCACCGGGAATGGCGGTGTAGTCCGAACCGGCGGTGGCGCTGCCGTTGGCACTGGAGACCGGCACGCTGAAGCCGCCCTGCACGGCACTGGTCAGGGTGATGGTAAAGGTCGCATTGACGCTGCCACTGTTGCCTTCACTGAGGGCGACATCATTGATCGACAGCGAACTGGAATCATCATTGTTGATGGTACCGAGGCCGGAATTGTCGCTGACGCCGATCTGGGCATTGGATGGCGTGCCCAGAAGCACATTGAAGGTCTCGTTGGCCTCGACGACGTTGTCGCCGTTGACGGCGACACTGACCGTACGGGTTTCGCCCGCAGTACCGCTGAAGCTCACGTTGGTGCCGCCGGCAATCGCGCTGTAATCGAAGCCGGCCGTCGCCGTACCGTTGCTGCTGGACACCGGCAGCGTGAAGCCACCTTGTACCGCGCCGGTCAGGGTCACCGTGAAGTTGGCATTGCTGCTGCCGCTGTTGCCTTCGGTGATGGCGACGTCGTTGATCGCGATCGAGGCGCTGTCGTCGTTGTTGATCGTGCCGATGCCCTGACCATCGGCGATGCTGCCGCCGCTGGGATTGGACAGGTTGACCGCGAAAGTCTCATTCGCTTCGAGCACGCTGTCGCCATTGACGGCGACGTTGACCACCGCAGTAGCGCTGCCGCCCGCCGAGAAGTTGACGGTCTGGCCCACGATCGCCGTGTAGTCCGAGCCCGCGGTTGCGTTGATGTCAGCCGTGCTGACTTGAACGCTGGCCGCACCGGCGGTATTCGACCGGGTGACGGTGAACTGGAAGTTGCTGGATCCGGAGTTGCCTTCGGCCTGGCTGACATCGCTGATGCTGAAGCTGGTCGGCGAGACGGTTGCCGTGCGCGCGGCCTGATTGTTGGCCAGCGCCGTTTCGGTCGCCGACGGTGGCGCAAATGCGGCGGCGCTGACCGAGAAGGTCGAGCCGTTGGGCGCGCTGCCGACGACCGTGCGCGAGACAGCGATCGTCACCTTGGCGCCGGCGCCAAGCGACACTGCGGTCAGGCCGATGTTGCCGCTGCCGTTGGCCACGGAGCAGCCGGCGGCGCCGGTGGGCGTGCAGGTCCACGAGCCGGCGCTGAGCGTCGCAGCGAAGCCGCCGCTGGCCTTCGGGTACCAGTCGCGGATGACCACGTTGCCCACGGCATTCGCACCCAGGTTGCTGACTTCGATGGTGTAGTCGAAGTTGCCGTTGGGCGTAGCCGTCGTCGGGCCGCTGACGGTCACAGCGAGGTCGACCGGGTCGACGGTGACACTGTCCGGCGCCGCGGCGGCCACGTTCTCGAAGCCGCTGCTGAACAGGCCATCGCCCGAGGAGCCACCCGCGCTACCCTGGAAACAGGAGGCATTCAGCGCCGGCTGCATGATGCAGCAGGCCAGCTGGGCATCGGCGGTCACCTTGAACACCGATGAGGCGCCGCCGTTGGTGAAGTAGTCGAAACCGCTGATGCCGGCAAACAGCAGACCGGACGAATCGCCGTTGGGATCCAGATACTGCAAAGCAACCGGATTGACCGCGCCGCCCGGCGCCGGTGCGAAGTCAGCGCACAACAGCGGCTGGGCGACGCGCAGACTCACGACGCGGCGGCCGTTGGCGACCGCGCGGTTGAGGTAGTCGATCGGCACCGAGGTCACCAGATCCAGGCGCGGGGCGCTGTTGATCTGCAGACCCGTATTGCCCGCGAGCGGGGACCTTTCCGCTGCATGTGCCGCAACTGCCGCCAGCGTCGAAATCCCGATCGCGATAGCGAGTACCGAACGAACCTGCATGAGTGATTCTCATCCCGAAAACTTGAGGGGTGACGCACGGACATAGGCAGCCCGGGCGCCATCTTGTCGATTTTAGCCCGACGCTTGAGGAATTCGGTAACCAAAAGACCTGCATCGGGTCAGGGCTATTCAGCGGGTACTAGCAAAAAGTGTCCGGAAACGGGGCGAGAAGGCGCGTTCGGGAGGATTGACAGCCGCGTCCAGCTGCCTCGCAGCGCGGATATCGGCGCCGATCCGGTCAAATTCGGCAAGATCGCGCTCACCGCCCAGCACGTAAAGTTCGAATCGCGCAGCGGCGCGCAGCAACAGGGCCTGGGCGTGGGCCTGCGGCACCGCCTGCAAGGCTTGCTCGTCGGACCATTGGGCAGCGCGCGCGAAATCGCCTCCGAGGTAGGCCGCGGCGAGCGGCTGCAGGCGGCCGCGCACCTGCGCAGCCAGCACGCTGCGCGCCTGGGCGGCATCCAGGCCCTGCACCAGCTTGTCGGCAGCCGGTTGCAGGGACGCCAATTGTCCGTCTATGGCGACCAGCGCTGCCGAATTGCGCGCAGCGCTCGCCGCATTCAGGCTGGCGCGCACGCGCCCGGTCTGCGCGGTCAAGGCGTCCATCTGGCGTTGCCATTCGCCGCGTACGGCGGCGAGCGCCGGATCAGCCAGGGTCCGCGCGGCGGCGGCCAGCGCGGCATCGATGCGATCCAGCCGGGCCGCAGCGGCCTGCGCCCGGGCACTGTCGAAGGCGACCGTGCTGGCCGGCGGCGCCGTGGCGGTCGTCGCCTTGGGTGGGCTGACCGGCGTCGGCTTTGGCGCAGGTGGGCTTGCCACCGGCGCTGGTTGGGGCGTTGCGGCCCGCGGTGGCGGCGCGGGCGTCTGCGCCACCTGCGCCGGTGGCAGCGTGGCCGGCGCGGTGGGGGCTGTGGTCGGAGCTGACGCGGCATTGGCCAGTTGCGCCCGGCAACTGCGCAGCATCATCTGCTGGCGCTCCTCCAGGCGCTGTCCGCGCACCGCGCTGACACTGCCGACGTCCTCGAGCAGCGCAATCGCACTCTTGCAGTCCTTGCGCGCCCAGGCCGACAGACCGAGATAGAACTGTGGCACATAGGGCACGAAAACCTGTCCGTACAGGCGGATGCGTGGCTGCGGATTGGGCTCCTGCGCCAGCGCCTTGCGCATCAGCGCATCCGCCTTGGCCCATTCCTGGCGCTCGGCCGCAGCGATGCCCTCGCGGTAGTCGGACTTGTAGTCCGCCAGCGCGGCGAACGGCACAAGCAGCATCAGTGCCAGCAACCAGCGCCTCACCAGCCCACCTCGCGCAGGTACTGATCGGCACCGTAGCCTTCGAAACGCAAGTTCAGTGCGACCAGTTGGTCGCGCGCGACGGTCACCGCCTGCTGTTGCTTGGCGGTGCCCTGCCCGGCCGACAGCGTGATCCGGTAACGCCCTTCCGGCAGCGTCAGCAGCAACGGCGTGCTGGCTTGCGCCGGCAGGCTCATCAGCTTGCCGTCCTCGGCGACAATGGCGTCGATGCGCGCCCAGGGCGCCGCGCTGATCGCCAGTTGCCCCTGGCTGGCGAGTGCAGCGGCGGCCCGTTTGGCCTCACCCGCCTTTTCGCGTTGTTCGCTGACCGCTGTCTGGGTCTCCTCCAGTACGGCAATATTTCCCAGACCGGCGCGGGCTTGACCGAGCAGGGTCAGCGCCGCGTCGAATTCGCCCTTCTTGGCACTCTGCCTGGCGTCGATGGTCACCGCGTTGGCCAGCAGGTCACGCAGCTTCTGGTGTTCGGCCGGGGGCTGACCGAGCTCGGCGAGCTTGGCCAGATCGGCAATCAGGCGCGACAATCGGGCGCTGTCGATCGGCGCCTCGTCCAGCATGGAGCGCCACTGCTGCGCGGCAGTTCGCAGTTGCGCGCCGTTCACCGAGACCTGCAACTTGCTCACCAGAGCCGCAAGACTCGCGTCCTGCGGCAGCACCCGCAGCAGTTCCCTGGCATCGGCCAGCGCTCCGGCTTCGTTGCCGGAGGCCATCGCCACCTCGATGGCGGCCCGCACCGAAGCCTGCGCCCTGGGCTCCAGTGTCTGGAACTCGGGGTCGCCCGCGAATGTGGGCCGCAGTTCCAGATACAGGCCGAGCACCGATTCGTCCGGCGCCGGCGTGGCGCCTTCAACCAGTGCCCGCAGCCGGCCCAGGCGCGCGCGCGCGGCCACTTCGCCGGCCAGTTCGGTGGCCAGCGCCGCGCGCTCGCGGGTCAGATCGGCCAGTTCCGGCGTGTCCGGCAGCCCTTTGGCCATGCCGGCCAGCGTCTCATCGAGGGTCTTCAGATCGCGGCTGGACAAGGCGGCACGCGCACGCTCGACCGCCGCGACGCGCAAGGCATCCTGCGACACCACGGTTTCCTCCGCGCTGGCATGGATTTCCCGCATTTTGTCGACGAAATCCATTGCGCTGTCGCCGGCGGGGGCAAACAGCTTGCCGTCGACCACGCGTTTGGTGAAATCGCCACGCATGCCGAGCAGGATGTAGCGCTCGTTCTCGGTCGGCGGCGTTGGCGCTTTGCCCTGCTGCAACCACCAGCCACCGGCGCCAACGGCCAGCAGCACGCCAGCCAGTGCCGCCCACAGCGGCCAGCGGCGCTTGCCGGTCGCGCGCGGCGCAGCCGCATTGCGCCCGTTTGCCGGCGGCGGTGGCGGCGCAGCTGGCTTGGCTGTCTTGCCGCCCGATCGGCGTCGCTGCGCCTCCAGCGCAGCCTTGAAATCGGCGTCGCGCAGCGTATCGAAGGAGAACCCGAGCTCGCGCAATTGCTCCGACCACGGTGAGTCCGGACTCAACATGGCGACATGGCGCATCGAATCGGACGCCACGAACACGTCGCGCAGCGAATGCGTGAACTCGCTCATCGAGGCGTAGCGATCTTCGCGCTTCTTCGCCAGCATGCGGTCCATCACCGGCTGCAGGTCGGCCAGATCCGGCGGCAGCGTCGGCAGCGGCGCGGTCAGATGCTGCATGCATACCGCGATCGGCGTATCGCCCTTGTACGGCGGCTGGCCGGTCATCAGCTCGAAGAACATGATGCCCAGCGCGTAAAGATCGGAACGCCCGTCGACTTCGCCGCCGGAAACCTGTTCCGGACTCATGTAGATCGGCGTGCCGACAATCATGTTCTCGGCGGTGATGCGCGTCTGGCTGGCGGTGAGCTCGCGGGCGATGCCGAAATCGGTCAGCACCGGCACCCGGCCACCACGCAGCATCACATTCGCCGGCTTCAGGTCGCGATGGATGATGCCGAGCTTGTGCGCCTCCTCCAGCGCCGAGGCGACCTGGACCACGATCGAGATCGACTCGCCGACCGACACGCCCTGCTTGAGCTTGTCGACCAGCGTGCCGCCGTCCAGGTATTCCATCGCGATGTAGGCAATATCGCCGACCTTGGCAATGTCGTAGATGCCGCAGACGTTCTTGTGCGTGATCTTGGCGAGCGTGCGGCCCTCGCGCAGAAAGCGCTTCTCGGTGCGCTCCGGGTCGTCGTCGGCGCCGCTGGTGCGCAGCACCTTGATCGCCACCTTGCGATCCAGCGACACCTGCACCGCCAGGAACACCGTGGCCATGCCGCCGGAGCCTATCTGGCGCAGAAGCTGGTAGCCGGGAATGTCCGGGATCGCCACGATCGGGTGTCGCCACAAGGTCGATCGGGGCAGTTTAGCATCGGCACTGCCCGGGGAACCTTTGCCGTTCCTGACGGTCTTTGCCCCACGGCGCGCTATATTGCCCGCCCCTTCCCGCCAAATGGCGGGTGCCTCTTCGTGTTCAGGAGTTTCTCGATGCTTTCCGCCTTGTTGTTGGCCGCCAGCCTTTCCGCTTCCCCGACGGCCGCTCCGGCCGACAGTGCCCATGTGAAGGCGGCGCTCGATCTGATCAAAGCTTCGCGCACCGATCAGATGTTCGAGCAGATGAAGAACCCGACCGAACCGATGGTGCAATCCACGGTGTCCCAGTTCCAGGGCTGCGAATCGGCCAAGCCGGTGCTCGACGAATTCGCCAAGGCGATGAGCGCGGTCAAGTTCAACGACGAGCAGATCGGCAAGGTGCGCCACGACGTTGCCGTGGTCTACACCGAGGTATTCACCCAGGCCGAACTCGAGGAGATGACCAAGTTCTTCGCCTCCGCCACCGGCGTGAAGATGCTCGACCGCATGCCGGAAGTGATGGAGAAGATGCAGGCGACGCAGGCGCAGGGTCAGGAAACCATGAAGCAGGCCGGCGAAATTGCCCGCGGCTTCGGACCGCGTCTGGAAGAGGCCTACAACGCCTGCGCCGCGGCCGCCGCGCCGCCGACCGTGGGCGCGCCGAAGTAAGCATTTTCGATCGGCAACGCTGAATCGAGGGGCAGGCGCGAGCCTGCCCTTCTTGTTTGGCTGAGGCCCGTCGGTCGGCAGGACCGCGGTAGAGCATCAAGCCACCGCCAAAGCTGTCGCCGCCATTGTTGCTCGTCCCGTTGCTCAATGTGAGGCCGCTGATGCCAGCTGGAAAGGATTGAAGCCAGACGTGTGGCCCGGCCCCAGTTCAGTGGCTGGTCGGCATCGGCAGCTGCTGTCAGGGGCACCCTGCGCTGCACCGCGCCGATGTCGCTGTCGTCGCCGCCCCTGGCCCCTGGCGAGGCCGAGGACGCGCGCCGCGCTGGTCGGCCCGCGACCCGGACGGCCAGTCGACGAACCACCTATCTCCCTCGCCATCAAACAACAAATAACCGCTCAATACTACCAATTGAACCCGAGACCCCACCCGCTGGCCTTGCCGCTGCCCCAGCGGCCCCTGCGTTCCCCGATCGCTGCTCGTCGTCTGCCTTGCCGTCAATCCAGCACAGTTCCCCGTTGAGCAGGCCCTGGTGGTGCGGGGCCCCGCGGGAACGGCTACCGCCCACCTGGCGGCCCTGATGGCAGCCGCTGCGCCTCAGGGGCCGTGGTCGACGGAGTTGCGGTCGGCGGGGTGAGCCCGCGCGCCGAGTCGGCCTGCCGCCGGGGCGCAGGACCCACCCCACCCCGGACGACGCGCCACTCTTGCCCTTGTCGCGGGGCTGCCCGGCAGCCCCCGGTCAGCCCACCGGGCACGCCCGGTGCCGGACTGTCTGCCTGCCCCCGCGGCGCCCAACATCGCCGACAGGCCTGGTCCGCCGACCACTTCCTGCAGTGCGTTCCGCCGACGTTGGCTGCCCGCTATGGCGAGCGCGGGCGAGGCGCTGATTCCACCGCCGGGCTTCCGCGGCCCTCCGCGATCTGCTCTCGATCACCTGCTGTATCGGATGCGCTGCGCCCCCACCGGAAACACGTGCCGTGGCAAGTCATTGGTTTTGGTGGGAGCGGATTTACTCCGCGTCTTGCCGGTGAGACCAGGCCACCGCCAGAAATGCGGCACGGACGACACGCAGGGTGCTGCGTTGGCCCCCGTGCACCCCGCGGCCTCGACGGGGCGGACGCTCGCCAGGCTGCTGCAGCGGCTGGTGCGCGTCAGGCTGGCCAAGCAGACGAACCCCGGCAACACTAGCGCGCGCGGTGTCCGCCACCTTCCCACGTGACGCCCAGCGACAGCCCGCCTCGGCCGACACACCCGCCGGCCACCTCAACCAGACCAGGCTCTGGCTGGGCGATTCAAAGCTGTCAGACGACCAGGGCGCGGCCGGCCCGGCCCAAACGCCTACGGGCGCGGCGTGCCAACGCGCGAACTCCGAAAGTACGCGACCAGGCTGGCGCGCCCCCGGCGCACCGCCCGAACGCCCACCCACACAAAACGCCCAAGGGCCGGCGCTGACCCACGCACCTGCCCCGCGCCCCACTCCCGCCCCGATTAGCCCCCCGCCCACGCCCGTTGACCCGAAAATACCTGCCCCGGCCCGGGCCGCCCCACGCCCGACCACGCACCCACGGAGACGGCGGCCACCCTTTCGTAACATTCACCGCCCAGCCACCCGCGCCATGCAGGAACCCGTGGCGGACCGAAACGTCTGCGGGCGCATGGCGAAAGCTGCCGCTATGCTCACCCCGGACAAATCGGGAGAGCGCAATGGCCAGGATCGAGATCAAGGTACCGGATATCGGCAGCTACAAGGACATTCCGGTCATCGAACTGCTGGTCAAGCCGGGCGACGTGATCCGCAAGGACCAGGGCCTGCTGACGCTGGAATCGGACAAGGCGACCATGGAAGTGCCGTCCAGCGACGCCGGCACCGTGATCGAGCTCAAGGTCAAGGTGGGCGACGCGGTGTCGGAGGGGATGGTGGTGGCGGTGCTGGAGGCGGGAGAAGCATCGGCACCCGGGACCCGGGACCCGGGACCCGTCAAAGCAGCGGTGCCGGCACCGACGGGAGCGGCGCCCGCACCCCCGACCTCGCCAGAAGCTTCTCCCCGGGTCCCGGGTCCCGGGTCCCCGGTCCCGACCGCTTCGCCCGCAACTGACTTCTCCTGCCAACTCCTGGTCCTCGGCGCCGGCCCCGGCGGCTACACCGCCGCCTTCCGCGGTGCGGATCTGGGCCTCGACGTGATCCTGGTCGAACGCTACGCGGCGCTCGGCGGGGTGTGCCTGAATGTCGGCTGCATTCCGTCCAAGGCCTTGCTGCACGCGGCGCGGGTGATCGACGAGGCGGCGCACGCAGCCGACATCGGGATCAGTTTCGGTGCGCCGCAGATCGATCTCGACAAGCTGCGCGGCTTCAAGACCAAGGTCGTCGGCAAGCTCACCGGCGGCCTTGCCGGCATGGCCAAGCAGCGCAAGGTGCGCGTGGTCCAGGGCGAGGGCAAGTTCAGTTCGCCGCACACGCTGACCGTGCAGACCGCCGACGGTCCCAAGGTAATCGGCTTCGAACACGCGATCATCGCCGCCGGCTCGCAGGCGGTGAAGTTGCCCGGCCTGCCGTGGGGCGACCCGCGCCTGATGGATTCCACCGACGCACTGGAACTGGCGGAAACGCCAGAGAAGCTGCTGGTGATTGGCGGCGGCATCATCGGACTGGAGATGGCCTGCGTTTACGATGCGCTCGGCTCCGAAGTCACGGTGGTGGAACTCTTCGACCAGTTGATGCCGGGTTGCGATCCCGATCTGGTGCGGCCGCTGGCGCAACGTCTGGGCAAGCGCTACGCCGGCATTCACCTGAAGACCAAGGTCGCCGCTGTCACCGCGCAGTCTGACGGCCTGCTCGCCACCTTCGAAGGCGACAAGGCACCAGCGCCGACCCTGTTCGATCGCGTGCTGTGCGCGGTGGGCCGCAGCCCGAATGGCAAGAAGATCGGCGCCGAGAACGCCGGCGTGAACGTCGGCGAGCGCGGTTTCATCAGCGTCGACAAGCAGATGCGCACCAATGTGCCGCACATCTTCGCCATCGGCGATGTGGTCGGCCAGCCGATGCTGGCGCACAAGGCCACTCACGAGGGCAAGGTCGCTGCCGAGGTCGCTGCCGGCCACAAGAGCGAGTTCGTTGCCCGCGTGATCCCGTCGGTGGCCTACACTGATCCGGAGATCGCCTGGGTCGGCGTCACCGAGGGCGAGGCCAAGGCGCAGGGACTGAACATCGGCGTCGGCAAATTCCCGCACGCCGCCAGCGGCCGCGCCATCGGCATCGACCGCACCGAAGGCTTCACCAAGCTGATCTTCGACAACGACAGCCACAAGATCATCGGCGCGGGCATCGTCGGACCGAGCGCCGGCGATCTGATCGCCGAAACCGCGCTGGCCATCGAAATGGGCTGCGACGCTGCCGACATCGGCCTGACCATCCACCCGCACCCCACCCTGAGCGAATCCGTCGGCATGGCTGCCGAGGTGTTCGAGGGCACGATCACGGATTTGTATATTCCGAAGAAGAAGGGTTGAGGATCGGGACCCGGGACCCGGGACCCGGGACCCGGATGAAACGCCGCGATTCCCATCACCGATCGAAATACACAATGAACCGAATCTGTAACGGAGCAAGAACGCCAGAAAAAGTGGGCCATCGGCTCTTTCGGGTCCCGGGTCCCGCGTCCCGGGTCCCGATATCGCTAGTTTTGGCCCTCCTCCTCGCTGCCCCGCTCCATGCCCAAACCGACCCACACCCCATCGAAGCCGAACTCAGCCGCTGCATGGAAACGCCCGAAGGCATGAGCACGCATGGCATGCGCCAGTGCCTGGGCAATGCCAGCGAGGCCTGGGACAAGGAAATGAACCGCATCTGGGGCGAGCTGATGCGCGAATTGCCGGCGCCGGCGAAGGACTCGCTGCGCGCCGCACAACGCAAGTGGATCGCATTTCGCGACGCCGAACTGGAGGCATTGGCCCAGAGCTACGGCGCAATGCCGGGCACCATGTATCTGGTGATGCATGCCGATGCCGCATCCACCCTGACTCGCGACCGCGTGCGCCAGCTGGATGCCCTGCTGGAAGCTTTGCGTTCCAGCGTGCAGTAGGCCGACGCGGGCATACTCGCCGGGTTCCCGATCAAGACACAGTGCCATGACCACAAAATCGATAGCCCTTCCGCTCGCCGACGGTGACCGCCATGAGCAACGCGACAACATCGGTCGCCTGGTCGGCCTGATGTTCCGCCATGGCACGCCTGCTGCCGTCGGTATCCCGCGCATCTTGATCGCCGTCGACGGCACCGAGGTCAGCGATGCGCTGATGGATCAGGTGATTCAATGGCAACAGCAGTACCACTGGACCTTCGATGCCCACCTGTTGCTGGTCCGCGACTTTCTCGGCAAGGAAGCCGCCGAACGCCTGCTCGAGGAAACCGCACTGGCCGACTGCGCCAGGCTGCTGCAGCGGCTGCGCGCGGCCACGGTCGCGCACACGCTGCACGTGCTGATGGGCGATCCAGCACCGCAGATTCTCGAACGGGCCGCGGCGATCGGTGCTTCGATGATCCTGATGGGCACTCGCGGGCATGGCCCGATCAGCAGCGCCATGCTTGGCTCGGTCGCCTACAAGGTGGTGCATGCCGCGACGCTGCCGGTGACTTTGCTGCGGGCCTGAAGCGGTACGTGATGGCCATTCAGCCTGCGGTGATCGGCCGCAGGCGCCCGCGTGAGCATGCTCCACGCGCTGCGCATAGAATGCGGCTCTGACAAGCCCCACCCGGACCCATGCTGGCGCGCATCCTGTTCCTGCTGTTGCTGACGATGAACCTGGCTGCCGGCGCCTGGTGGTATCTGCGTGCGCAGGCACCGCCGGCCGCTGCATCGCCACAGGTGTCCACTGCGCCCAGGCTGTTGTTGCTGAATGAGCGCGACAATGCGGCAATGTCGAAAGCCGCCCTGGCGGCAGACGCCGCGCAGGCGCCGGCAGATCCCAATGCTCCGGCCGCGATCTGCAGCACGCTCGGACCCTTTGCCAACGAGACCGATCTGCGTATCGGCATGGATCTGCTGACGCCACAGGTCACCGCCATCCAGTTCCAGGAAAGCAGCAGCGTGACCACCCGCGGTTACTGGGTTTACCTGCCGGCGTTGGACAGTCGCGATGCCGCGCTCAAGTCGGCGCGGCAACTGAACGCCGCAGGTGTCCGCGACTACTATGTGGTCACCGCCGGCGATCACGAAAACACGGTGTCACTGGGCCTGTTCCGTGATCGCGACAACGCCGCCCGTCGACAATCGCAGATCGCCGCGCTGGGCTTCCCCGCCCGACTGGAAGAGCGCACCGAAGTCGAACGCGCCTGGTGGATCGAGTTCCAGCGCGACAGCGCCGAGCCTCCGACCTACGATTCCTTGCGCGGCGCCGAGCAGTTGACCTTGAAGCCGCGCAGTTGTGGGTGAAGCATTAGTGAGTAGTGAATAGTGAGTAGTGAGTAACAGCCGGCATCATCTGACCTTACGCAAGCGCCGGTTTTTACTCACTATTCACTACTCACTATTCACTCATGCAACGCCATGCCCACCCGCCCCAGCGTCATCCTCCTCCATGGCATCTGGATGCGTGCCGGCGTCACGGCGCGCCTCGCCGGGCGGTTGAGTGCTGCTGGATTCTCGGTATCGCGCTTCGACTACGCCAGCTTGCGGTCGCCGCAACACGAGCATCACCAGCGCCTCGATGCGCTGATCGCCAGCTTCGACGGGACGGTGCATCTGGTTGGGCACAGCCTTGGCGGTGTGGTTGCGGTGGACTATCTGCAGCGCGGCAGCGCGCACGCAGCGCGGGTCGGGCGCGTGGTTTGCCTGGGCTCGCCGCTGCTCGGCAGCACGCTGGCGCGCCGCTTGCAGCGCGTGCGCCTGGATACGCTCGGCCTCGGGCACGCGCGCGAGGTACTTGTCGACGGATTGGCGCCATGGTCGGGGCCACAGCAAGTCGGCGTGATCGCCGGCGAGGTGTCCTTCGGCCTCAGCCTGCTGCTGGGCCGCCTGCCGCGCCCGAATGACGGTACCGTGGCCGTCGCCGAAACCCGTCTGCCCGGAATCAGCGACCATGCGACGGTGCGCGCCAGTCATACCGCCCTGTTGTTCTCCGAGCGCGCCGCCGCGTTGACCGTGCGCTTTCTGCGCAACGGGAGGTTTGCTTGAGGAGCATCGCGCGCAAGCGCGCTCCTACACTTTTCCGAGGGCTTGCTACGAAGTTGTAGGAGCGCGCTTGCGCGCGATGCTCTTGCTCCCGGTATTGACCACATCTCGCGACTAGCTTAACCCCACAACACCCGCCGCCGCGTTCACATTCGGGTACGCTGACCTCGTGGACTTGGGAGAACGCTCATGTATCGATTGATCCTGCTGTTGGCCTGTGCATTGCCATCGCTGTCCCCGGCGCTATCGCCGCCCCTGCCGCCGCCTCCGCCTCCGCCGCCTCAGGTCTGGATTGCCCCCGGCAGCGGTCTGCAGCCGATCCGCCTGGCCGATGTCGACATCCAGATCCGTACGCGCGGCTTCATCGCCAGCACCACGCTGGATCTGCGCTTCGACAATCCCAACGCGCGGGTGCTGGAGGGCGAGTTCGTGTTCCCGCTGGCCGCCGGCCAGACCGTCGCCGGCTACGCGCTGGAGGTCAACGGCACGATGCGCGAAGGCGTGGTGGTCGACAAGGAAACCGCACGCGTCGCATTCGAGGAAACCAGCCGGCGGCAGATCGATCCGGGCCTGGCCGAACTCACTGCCGGCAACGTGTTCCGCACACGGCTCTATCCGATTCCGGCCAACGGCAGCAAGCGCGTGCGTCTGCACCTGGAAGCGACCTTGGCCGATCACGGGGACTCCTGGCGCTATCTGCTGCCGATGCAGTTCAAGGATCCGGTCGGCCGCCTGCATATCCGCGCCGAGACCACGCTCAGCGCCAGTGCGCCGCTCGGTGACGATCTCAAGGTCGATCCGGACCTGAAGTTCGACCGCAGCGAATCGGCCTGGATCGCCGAATTCACCCGCGAGAATGTACGTCCACGCAGTGAACTGGCTTTCCGCATTCCGAAGTCCGGCGACCAGGCGCAGGTCGAAGCGGCGGATGTGCTTGATCCGTCCTGGCGCAGCGTGATCGCACTGACCGACAGCGGTCGGCCCGATGGCGGCAAGCCAGCCCAGCCGCGCCGGGTGGCCGTGTTCGTGGACGCCTCGGCGAGTGCGCGCGACCGAGACCGCAAGCGCGAGACCGCCGTGCTGGCGGCCTGGGTCAAGGCGCCGGGCAATGTCGAGGTGCGCCTGGGGGTCGTTCGCAACGATGCCGATCCGGCGCTGCGCTTCGACATCCGTGGCGGCGATGCCGGCAAGCTGCTGGACACCATCGCCGCGCTGCCACTGGACGGCGGCAGCAGCTACGGAGCCATCAAGCTGAGCGCGGTGGGAAATGTCGATCAGGTGTTGCTGATCGGTGATGGCTTGAGCAATTTCGGCGACTCCGAAGCGGATCTGGTTGCGGCCAACGGCCAGCGACCGAGCGTGCAGGTGATGCATGCGGCGCAGCGCGCCGATCACGCTCGGCTGGCGCGCATCGCACGGGCGGGCGGCGGCAATGTGCTTGATCTGGCTACGCAAACCGATGCTGAAGCGGCTGCGCAGCAATTGCTGCAACGCGGCTGGCGTCTGCTGTCCGCCGAAGCCAAGGGTGGCGAATGCCGCGACATCAGCCCGCAGGCGCCGACGCCGGTCGCATCGGCTGACGGTAGCTGCCCGATGTCGCGGTCGCGGCGAACTGCTGCTGCGCTTTGGCTACGGCGATGGCGCGAGCGTCGAACGCAAGATTGCTTTCGGACAACAGGAGCTGGCGCCGGCCACGCTGGCCGACAGCGTGCACCGCCTTTGGCGCAAGCCTGGCTGGCGCAACTGGCCAGCGCGCCCAAGCCGGACAGCGCGGCGATGGTTGCCATCGGCAAGCGCTTCGGGGTGGTCACCCAGGGCACTTCACTGCTGGTGCTCGACCGCATCGAAGACTACGTGCGCTACCGCGTCGAACCGAAGGAAGCGCCGCTGCTGGCGCAGTACCGGCAGATGATCGAGGCGCAACCGAAGGTGGCTGCCGACCCGGCCGCGATGCGCGCATGCAGTCGCTGCTGCAGCGCTGGACGGAATTCCGCGATTACCATGCCGCCACCTATCCCGGCATCGAAAGCCTGCTGCTGCCGATGGTGCAGGCGGAAGCGTTGGCGTGGCCGAATGGCGGCGACAAGGATCGCATTGCCGGCTACCAGCAAGCACAGACGCTGCTGAAGCAGTCCGAAGCGCTCGTGGCGCGCTGGCTGCGTGATGGCGCCGAACCGGACTCGCGCGCCACCTGGGAGCGTGAAGCCGCGCGCGTGGTGCTCGCTGTCGAGGCCCTGCGCGAGCGGCGGGCACAGCTGCCGCAAATCGCCGGGCCCGATCTGGATCGGGCGAACGGGATCGATGCGCCCGAAGTCGCCGATGTCGCGACCGTTGGCGAAGCGGCCCCGGAAGCCGAACCGGCACGCGATGACATGCAACGCCCCTCGGCACCGCCGCCGGCTGCGGCGCCCGCGCCAACAGTCTCAGCGAGCATGATCGCCCCCGGACAGGCCGCAGCCGAAAGCCGCGCAGTCGCTGCCGGTGCCGAAGAATCCAAGCTGGCGGCCAAACCGGACGATGGCAGCTCCGCTGTGGCCGCCACCGCGGCGCAGATCGAACTGTCCGGCTGGAACCCGGACACGCCCTATCTCGACGAGATCCGCGACGCCGCCGATCCCTACCTGGCCTACCTCGGTCAGCGCGAGGTGCACGGCGCCATGCCGGCTTTCTATCTGGATGTCGCCGACTTCCTGCGCGACCAGGGGAAGTCGCCGCGGCTGGCGCTGCGCGTACTGTCCAACCTCGCCGAACTGGATAGCGAAAACACCGCCCTGACGCGCGTGCTGGCGTACCGGCTGTCGCAATGGAATCTGCATGCGCTGGCAGTGCCGCAGTTCGAGTACGCGCTGGCGCAACGTCCGGAAGAACCGCAGAGCTATCGCGATCTGGGTCTGGCTCTGGCGCGGCAGACGACGCCGGACCGCGCACGCGCCATCGAGATGCTGTGGCAGGTGGCGATCGGCGAGTGGCATGGCCGCTTCCCCGATATCGAGATCATTGCACTGCACGAGTTGAACGATGTGCTCGCGCAAGCACCCACGGGGACGCCAGTGGACCTGAAGAAACTCGGCATTCCGGCCGAGTTGCTCGACCCGGTGGCGGTCGGATTGCGCGTGGTGCTGAGCTGGGATGCCGACAACACCGACATCGATCTGTGGGTGGTCGACCCGGTCGGCGACAAGGCGGTCTACAGCCAGCCGCGCACGCGCACCGGCGGCCACATGAGCCGGGATTTCACCGGCGGCTATGGTCCGGAAGTGTTCACTATCCGCCGCCCGCTGCCCGGCACTTATGTGGTCATGGCCAACTACTTCGGCGACCGCCGCCAGAGCCTGACCGGCCCGGTCACCATCCAGCTCGAATTCCAGACCCGCTTTGGCACCGCCACCAGCGAGCGCGCATCCACCACGCGACGTCTGGAAAGCGGCAGCCAGACCATCGAGATCGGCAAGTTCAAGGTCGGCGTGCCTTGAGCTGATCTTGCCGGGTTGACTCCGGGGGCTCTGGTTTTCTGTGGAGCGGGTTTATCCCGGGTGCTCTGGTTTTCTGTGGGAGCGGGTTTATCTCGCGAGCTTTGGCTGTTCGGACTCGACTCAAGGCGACCGCCAAGAGCTCGCGGGATGAACCCGCTCCCACAACAGCCAACAGCCTAGAGCTCGCGGGATAAACCCGCTCCCACAACAGCCGACACGAGAAGGATGACGCCCTCCCGCAACAGCAAACAGCCGGGCGGGGGAGGAGCGCAGGGAGAGGGGCGGCCAATGGCCGCCCCTTTCATGTGAACTTCCCGGCGGAAACCGCGCCGGATGGCGCGGTTTCCGTGTGCGGTCAGGCCTGGCGGCGCACCGCGGCGAAGCCGATCAGACCGAACATCAGGCCCATCAGCAGCAGGCCCAGACCGCTCAGGGTCGGGATTTCTTCGATCAGATAACCCACCTGCACGGTCAGGTTGCCAACGTTGTTGTTGGCCACCGGGTCGGTGGTGTTCGATGTCGTGCTCGCGCTCACGGCGGTCTGGCCTTCGGTGTTGCTGAAGGCGGTGACCACCAGCGTGCGCGTCACGCCTGGGGCCGTGGCTCCGGCCCAGGTGCAGACGATGGCGCCGGTGTTGCCGATCTGCGGTGTGGTACAGGTGGCGCCAGCGGCCGTATGCCCCGCGTAACGGAAGTCCGGCGTCAGCGTGATGGTCACCGACACGTTCTGCGCGTCCGACGGTCCCAGGTTCAGGCTGGCCGCAGTAAAGGTCGCCGGGACGTTGATGACCGCCTGAGTCACCGAGCCGGTGAAAGTCAGGGCCAGATCGGCCTGGGCAATCACCGCGGTGGTCGTGCTGGCGCTGTTGTTGGCCGCATTCGGATCGGTGGTCGCGCTGCTGGCGGTAGCCGTGGCGCTGATCGAACTGCCCTCGGCGACGCTGGCAGCCACCAGCACCACGTAGGTCACGCTGCGACTGGCGCCCGGCGCCGTGGCTCCGGCGAAAGTACACGCGGTGGCGACGCACGTTCCACCAGCGCCCGGCGTGGCCGAGACCAGCGTGGTGTTGGGCGGCAGCGGCAGACTGATAGCGACCGTCTGAGCGTCGCTCGGGCCATTGTTGGTGGCGGTGGCGACATAGGTCAGATTGGTGCCGGCAACCACCGGATCCGGGGTGTCGGTCAGCGTTATCGACAAATCGGCTTCGGGCGTCAACGTGGTGGTATCCGTCGACGTGCTGTTCGTCAGATCCGGATCGGTCTCGCCGGCACGCAGCGCCGCGCTGGCGGTGTTGCTGAGGATGCCGGTCGCGCTCGGTGCAATCGTTGCATTCACCGTGTACATCGCTTCGCCTGCGACCGGCAGATTGACTACGTCGTTGATGTTGCCGGTGCCGGCTGCGGTGCATGTGGCGCCATTGGCAGCGGCGCAAGTCCAGGTCACGCCGGTCAGGTTGGCCGGCAGGATATCGGTGACAGTAGTCCCCACGGCGTTGCTCGGACCGTGGAAGTTGCCTACCAGGATCGTGTAGCTGATCGAGGTTCCCGGTACATCCGTGTCCTGATCGTCGTACTTGAAGACTTCGAGATCGATCGTGGGCACCAGGGTGTCGGTGTCGGTGGCGCTGTTGTTGCCCGGCACCGGATCGGTGACACCTGCGGGCGGGGCAACAGCGGCGGTATTCACCAGATTCCCGGTTGCCCCGGGCACGATTGTGCAGGTCGCCGTATAGGTGACTGACCCGAGCGCCGGCAGGTTGACGCTCTGGGAGATGTTGCCGTTCCCAGATGCGGCGGCGCAGCTTCCGCCGGCGACACCGGTACAGGTCCAACTGCAGAAAATCACTTCGGCGGGGAAGTTGTCGGTCACCGTGGCGCCAGTGGCAACACCGGGTCCGGCGTTGGCGACGACCATGGTGTAGACAACGGTGGTGCCGGGGATTTCGGTCGGCGAGCCGTCGGTCTTGGTGATCGACAGATCGGCCTGATTGTTGACGATGGTGTCGGGCCCGTCGGTGGCGCTGTTGTTGCCCGGTGTCAGATCGGTGACGCCTGCGCCAGTGGCGACAGTCGCCGTATTGCTCAGGGTACCGACCGCTGCGACGTTGACCGCGCAAGTGGCGAGGAAGGTCACCGAGCCGCCAGCCGGCAGGTTCACCAACTGGTTGATGTTGCCGGAGCCTGCCGCGGTGCAGGTGCCACCACCGGCGCCGCTGCAGGTCCAGTTGACCGAGGTGCAGGTCGCCGCGAAGGTGTCAGCAACCGTGGAGCCGGGCGCTGCGCTCGGTCCGGCATTGCTGGCCACGATCGTGTAGATCGTGTTGCTGCCGGCAGCGACCGTGGTCGCGCCAT
Organism: Rhodanobacteraceae bacterium; assembly: GCA_016717705.1. Classification (GTDB taxonomy): domain Bacteria; phylum Pseudomonadota; class Gammaproteobacteria; order Xanthomonadales; family SZUA-5; genus JADKFD01. The sequence goes on from JADKFD010000006.1 coordinate 109,702, forward strand.
TGGTCTTGGTGATGCCGAGGTTCGGCCTGCGGCGTCAGCGTGTCGGTGTCGGTCGCGCTGTTGTTCGCCGGCGTCGGATCGGTGACCACACCGCCGCTGACGTTGGCGGTATTGACCAGCGTGCCAGTGGCCGCGGGGCTGATCGGACACTGTGCGACGTAAGTCACGCTGCCGCCCGCGGGCAGATTGGCGCTGCTGTTGATGTTGCCGCTGCCGTTCGCGACGCAAGTGCCACCGCCCGCGCCGCTGCAGGTCCAGGTCACGCCTACACAGGCCGCCGGGAAGGTGTCGGTGATCGTCGCTGCCGGCACCGGATCGCCGCCCGGCGGGTTGCTGGCGGTAATCGTATACGTGGTCGTGGTTCCCGGCACGGCATTGACCGCGCCGTCGGTCTTGGTGATCGACAGGTCGGCGCTCAGCGCACGGCAAGCGGTGACGCTGACGTCATCGATGGCGAGACCAGTCAACTGCACCGTCGTGTCGCCGTCGAGGTGGAACTGCAGTTCCGCATTGGTGCCGGCGAGCGAGTCGACCCGACGTTGCAGTTGCGACCAACCCGAACTCTCGTTGATGGTCACCGAGGGATTGCCGACGGTGCTGTTCATCGTCGCGTCGAGATGTTCGAACAGATTGACCGGATTGGCGCCACCAACCTCGCGCGCGATCACGTTCATGTGATCGAAGCTCGCGGACTCGACGTGGTAACGCTGCGCCCAGTTGATGAAGACCGGCGGCTGCAGGCCCGCCAGATCAATGGGCGGCGACAACAGGTTCTGGTTGTTCGACGCATCGTAGGTGTTGTCGAGGTCGGTCTTCCAGCAGTTGGTGCCGCTGTTGCAGGTGGTGATCGGCGCGAAGGTCGGCAAGCCGCGCTCCCACTCGTCGGCAGTGCCGCTGTGGGTGAAGCCACCGTCACCGGCCTCGAAATCCTGGGTGTAGACGGTGGTCTGGGTGAAACCGGCGGCACACACGGCCACGACTGGCGGCGGTTCGCACACGGTGATGCTCCAGGCGTTCAGCGTGCCGCCGTCACCGGTGGCGTCGTCGCGCAAGGTCAGCGTCCAGGTACCACCGGCGTCCTCGCCATCGAACCACGCCAGGCGATAAGCCAGTTCGGGCTGGATGTGGAATGGCGCCGACATGGCGAAGGCCGGCGGCAAGCCAGCTTCGTCATCGATCACCAGATCCATCTTCGTCTGCAAGCCGCCGACTGTGGCCGCACCGATATCGGTGAACAGGCCGTTGTCGTTGCCCGCCGGCGAGCTCAGGTGGGCGTCCAGGTCCTGCATGAAGGTGTGATCGAGGTTGATCGCGACGTCGAGATCGGCAATGCGCGGATTGCCGGGCACGGTGATCGTCGATGTGACCGTTCCGGGAACCGTCGGGATGGTCTGCGGCACGTTGGTCGAGACATAGGTGGTGCAGGTGCCGCCCGGCGTGACGCGCGGACGCACGGTCGCGCTCAGGTTGTAAGTGGCGTTGGCGCCGAGACCGGCGGCGACGGTTGAATCGACATAGACGAAATAGGTGCCGGCGTCCTTCACGGTGAAGAAGAAGGCCTCCGAATTGGAGTCGCCTGCACTTCCGGCATTGGCGTCGTTGGCGAGCAGGATCTGGTTGCTTGGCGCGTTGCCGAACAAGCCCAGGCCGAGGCGGCCGTTGAAGAAATTGGCATCGCGCTCGGGATTCATGTCCAGGCTCAGGTACACGGTGTCGCCCGCGTTCAGCGCCAGACTGTAGAAATCGGCCTCACCGGGCGAGACCGCCGAGACGGTGCCGGAGACATGCCCGGAGGCAGGCAGCGGAGTTGCCGTCGCGGTGGTGTTGTTCGGCTCGACTTCGGCGGTCGCCGCCGCGCTTTGCTGACGGAAGTGCAGCGCGTACGGGCGAATCGTGCCGGTGGCGGTGTTGTGTGTCACGCGCAGGAAATAGCCGCCCGCAGCCGGGATCTGCACCCCCGCCAGCGAAGCGGATGAGCCAGTGAAAGTGCCGTCGTTGAGATCCTGCTCGATCAGCGTGGTGCCATCGGTGTTCAGCAATTGCAGGATCGTGTCGCCTGACGCCGAGGCATCGAACAAGGTCTGCGTCGCCGCATAGATGCGATCGCCGGCCGCTGCGGTGAACGAATAGAAGTCGATATCAGCGGCCGGGAAGACGTTGCCGCCGAAGACCACCGAACTGCCGGCCAGCGGCGTTGCCGTCGCGGAGGTGTTGTTGGGCTCGATTTCTGCCGCGCCGGAGGGTGCACCGAGGGCGCTGCGAATGGCGTTGCCGCCGGCAACTCCGCCAGCGGGCCGTTGCAGCGGCTGTTCTTCGGCCACGTACTCGATCAATTCGTAACCGCCCACCGCCGCCGTGGCGGACGTCGGTGCCGCAATTGTGCGTGCAGGACCCGCCACACCCTTGACTGGCTCACTGGCGCTTGCGCCGCCGGCGCAGGTGGCCAGCGCGGCCAGCATGACCACACCCCAATGCAGATTGCCCTTCATGGTATCGGTTCCCCTTTGACCTGACCGAATCGCGGCGACAGGCCCCGGAAACTTGCGGGCGCGCCATTCACCTGCGATTTACATTCGTGCATGTTAGCGGCCTTCACCAGATCGCGATAGCCCGGCCATGGGCCGTCCGCAACACGCTCAGTTGCGCACCCGCGGATCGATCAGGTACTGCAGCAGGTCGATGACCAGATTCACGCAGGCCACGATCAGCGCAACCGTCAGCACTGCACCGATCAACAGCGTGTAGTCGCGATTGAGCGCGGCACTGACCAGGTAACGGCCGAGTCCGGGAATGCCGAACACCATCTCGACGATGGCCGATCCGCTGAGCAGCGCGATCAATACCGGGCCGAGAAAGCCCAGGGTCTGCGTCAGCGCCAGCGGCAGGGCATGGCGCCAGACCACCCGCGCCTGGCTGTAGCCCCGAGCGGCGGCGGCGATGGCCGGCGGGCTATCGAGCGCGGCGCGCAGATTCTCGGACAGGGCGCGCAGCAGCACCGCGAACTGCGGCAGCGCCAGACTTAGCACCGGCAGCACGAAGGTCTGCGGCGCATCCCAGGCAAAGCCCGCAGCCGGCAGCCAGCCCAGCGTCAGCGCGAACAGCAGCACCAGCAGCGGCGCCAGCACGAATTTCGGCAGCGCCAAGGCCAGCAACGAAGCCAGCGACGCAAGCTGCAATCCACGACGGCGGGTCGCCAGCCAGCAAGCCAGCGGCACCGCCAGCGACAGCGACAACAGCACTGCCAGCGCGCCGAGCGTCAGCGTGATCGGCGCCGCGGCGGCTATCAGCTCCTGCACCGAATAGTCGCTGTACTGGAACGACGGACCGAGGTCGCCGCGCGTCGCCGCCGCAACGTAGTCGCCCACCTGTACCCAGAATGGTTGATCCAGCCGATAGCGCGCCGCCAACGCCGCCTGAACTTCCGGCGGCGCCAGTTTCTCCTGATCGAAGGGCCCGCCGGGCACCGCATGCAATAGCGCCAGGCAGATCACCAACAGCCCAAACAGGGTGGCCAGCGTGGTGATCAGGCGCAGGGCGAGATGGCGCAGCAGGTTCATCGCGTCGTCGCCGCCGTTGGGGGCGGCACCCCGCCGCCTGATCCCCGCGAAAGGGCAAGGTAGGGGACCGCGGGCCCGGTCCGTACGCGCGAACCGGACGCGCGGGGCCGCGACGAGACCAGAACCGCGGGGGCTCGCAGTCATCGCGACGCCTCACAAAAGCGCAGGAACTCGCTCGGATGATGATCGAGTGGATGGGCGTGAAAGCCGCACAGTTTGCGGCTGACCAGATGCTTGCTGCTGTAGTGAAACAGCGGAATCAGCGCGTCGGCGTCGAGCAGGCGCTGCTCGGCGCCATGCAGGGCCTGCTCGCGATCGGCACCGGCACTCGCCGCGGCGCGGGCGACCAGCGCGTCGAACCGAGGATCGGCATAGCCCACGGCGTTGAGTGTATTGCCGACCGTGAACGGCTCAAGGAAGTTCAGCGGATCGGCATAGTCGGCGAACCAGCCGCCACGAAACACTTCGGTGATGACCCCGGCGCGACGGGTCTGCACAAACACTTTCCATTCCTCGTTGCGCAGCCGCGTGTCGATACCGAGCACCTCCTGCCACATCGCCGCAACGGCCAGACCGAGGCGCCGATTGGCCAGGCTGGTGTTGTAGCGGAGCTCGATCAGCAGCGGCTCGTCCGGATCGAATCCCGCGCCGAGGTAGAGCTGGCGCGCGCGCTGCTGGCGTTGCCGTGGCGTCCACCCAGCGGCGGCCATCTGCGGCGCGCCGGCTGCCACTTCAGGAATCAGCGCGTAGGCCGGCAATTCGCCATTGCCGGTGATGTGTTTGACCAGAATTTCGCGGTCGATCGCCAGCGACAGCGCCTCGCGAAGCGCAGCCGAATCGAGTTTGGGATTGCGCAGGTTGTAGCCCAGATAGAAAGTCGCATAGGCCGGCGCCACCACCAGTTCGGCGGCATGCGCCGCGCGCAGTCGCGCCAGTTGACCCGGCGGCAGCGTCTCGGTCAGATGCAACTCGCCAGCCTCGAAGCGCTTGAGCTCGGAACTGGCATCCTCGGTCACGTGAAAACGCACGCTGTCGATGGCGACAGTGGCCGCATTGCGATAGTGCGGATTGCGCTCCAGTTCCAGCCATGCCTGAGGCGTCCACTGCTTGAGCACATAGGCGCCATTGCCGATCAGCCGGCCCGGACGCGTGAATCCGCTGCCATGGGCTTCAATGGCGCCGCGCTGCACCGGCATCGCAATCGGCAGCGCCAGTCGGCGCAGGAAATCGCTGCGCGGGGCGTCCAGGCGGATCTCCAGCGTGTGCTCGTCGATGGCGCGCACGCCCAGTGGCGCAGATTCGCCGCGCAGGCGCTGGGCAGCACCGGCAATCGGTGCCAGCATCGCCGCGGACGGCGCCGCCGTCGCCGGATCGAGCGCGCGCTCGAAGCTGTAGACGAAGTCCGCCGCGGTCACCTTGCTGCCATCGGCATAGCGGCCGTCGGCGCGCAGCGTGAACACGTAGCGCAGGCCGCCTGCATCGACCGCCACGCGCTGCGCCGCGCCGGGGACCAGCTGGCCGTCGGCGTCGTCGCGCATCAGGCCTTCGAACAGATCGCGCAGCACCTGCTGCGCCGATAGTCCTTGCGCGCGCTGCGGGTCGAGCGAATCGGGTTCCGGACCGTTGCCGCGCTGCAGTGTCAGGGCGCCGGCTGCCGCCGACGACAGAAGCGCAGCGAGCGCCAACCCAAGCGCAATCGTCCAGCGCCGCACGCGAACGTGCCCGAGCTCAGCCGCCGTTTTCCAACTGCTCGTCCAGCTTGCGCTTGTGTTCCATTTCCTGCGCCTCGACCGCCTTGGCCTTGTCGATGGCCTTCAGCTGGTCATCGAACACGGTCGGCGTGCGCTCCGTCTTGGCCGGTGGCGGCGGTGAGTCGGAACCGCAGGCGGCCAATGCGGCCAGCAGGCCCAGCATGACGATTGTGCGAACCATGACAGTGCTCCCGTTGTTGTAATCGACCACGTGAGGTCCGCAGTTTACGCGGTCGCGCAGTTTGCCGGCCGCAACACCGATAGAATCCGCGCTTCCTGCTGCCGGAGCACCGAACCCGTGCGCTGCGCCCTCGTCCTGCTGCTTGCCCTTGGCTCTTCTGTCGTGAATGCCGCCGAAATCCTGAGTGTCGACCGCCTTGTTGAGGACCCTGCCTTGTCCGGACCTTCGCCGCGCCAGCTGAAAGTCTCGCCCGACGGCCAGCGCGTGAGCTTCCTGCGCGGCAAGGACGACAACCAGAGCGTCTCCGACCTCTGGGAATACCATGTGCCGAGCCGGCAGACGCGTCTCTTGGTGGATTCGGCCAGTCTCGGCGGCGGCGCGGAGCAGTTGTCGGACGAAGAAATGGCGCGGCGCGAGCGCCAGCGCATCGCCGGTACCTCGGGCATCGTCGAATACCAATGGTCCGCCGATGGCCAGCAACTGCTGTTTCCGGTATCCGGATCGTTGTTCGTCTACCACGTCGGCGCCAAACCGGAGCAGGCGGTCAAACAGCTCACCCGTGCCGAAGACGGCTTCGCCACCGATCCCAGGTTCTCCCCCAAGGCCCGCTACGTGAGCTTTATCCGCGATCGCGCCCTGATGGCGGTCAAGGTCGAGGATGGCAGCGAAATCGAACTCAGCCCCAGGCCTATGGCAGCGTCAGCTACGGGATGGCCGAATACGTGGCGCAAGAAGAAATGGACCGCTTCACCGGCTACTGGTGGTCGCCCGACGACAGCGCCGTGGCCTACGCGCGGGTGGACGAGGCGCCGGTGGCGATCGAGAAACGCTTCGAGATCTACGCTGATCGCACCGAGGTGATCGAACAACGCTATCCGGCTGCCGGCAAGGCCAATGCCGAGGTGCGCTTGTTCGTGCGCAGGCTGAAGGACGCGGTGGATACCGAAATCGACCTCGGCGACGAGCGCGACATCTACCTCGCCCGTGCCGACTGGATGCCGGATGCCGGTGGCCTTCTGGTGCAGCGCCAGAGCCGCGATCAGCGCACGTTGGATGTGCTGCTGGCCAACGCGGCCGACGGCAAGACAGCGGTGATCCTGAGCGAGACCAGCGACACCTGGGTCAACCTGCACAACGATCTGCGCGTGCTGGCGGACGGCAAGAGCTTCGTCTGGAAGAGCGAACGCAGTGGCTATGCGCATCTGGAGCTGCGCGCGATCGATGGCAGCCTGATCCGCCCGCTGACCCAGGGACCCTGGGTGGTCGACAATCTGCTGGCGATCGATGGCAAACATCGCCGGGTCTACTTTGCCGCAAACGCCGGCGACCCGCGCGAGAAGCACGTCTACTTCAATTCGCTGGACACCCAGAGCCCCGGCTCGCCGACGCGGACGACGCTCTACAGTGGATGGCACGAAGCGGTGTTCAGCGACGATGCGCGCGTCTATGTCGACACCTTCTCCGACGAGAACACGCCGCCGCAGGTGCGCCTGCACGACCAGACCGGCAAGGAGCTGGCGCTGCTCGAAGGCAACCAGCTCGACGACACTCACCCCTACGGCAACTATCAGGAATCCCACCGGAAGGCGGAATTCGGCACGCTGTCCGCCGCCGACGGCCAGACCCTGCACTACCGGGTGATCAAACCGCTCGGCTACGTCGAGGGCCAGCGCTATCCGGTGCTGGTGCGCGTTTACGGCGGCCCGCATGTGCAGTATGTGCAGCGCCGCTGGGACGAACGCTGGGGCCTGTTCGACCAGGCGCTGGCGCAGCGCGGCTATGTGGTGTTCAGCATCGACAATCGCGGCAGCGCGCGGCGCGGCGTCGCCTTCGAGTCACCGATCCACCGGCGCATGGGCGGCCCTGAAGTCGACGATCAGATGGTCGGCATCCGCTGGCTGGCCAAGCAGCCCTTCGTCGACAGCAAGCGCATCGGCGTGTTCGGCTGGAGCTACGGCGGCTACATGAGCCTGATGCTGCTGGCGAAGCACTCCGACACGATTGCGGCCGGAGTCGCCGTGGCGCCGGTCAGCGATTGGCGCCTGTACGACACGCACTACACCGAGCGCTACATGGACGACCCGCAGCAGCACTCGGCCGCCTATGACGCCAGCGCGGTATTTGCACACCTCGGCGGATTGAAGAGTCCGCTGTATCTGGTCCACGGCATGGCCGACGACAACGTGCTGTTCACCCATTCGACCCAGTTGATGGCCGCACTGCAACAAGCCGGGACACCCTTCGACCTGATGACCTATCCCGGCGGCAAGCACGGCATCAACAACACCCCGGCAATGCGCAAGCATGTGTACAACGCGATTGTGGCGTGGCTGGATCGGCAGTTGGCGGTGAAGCAGTGAATGGTGAGTAGTAAGTGGTGAGTAGAACCCGGCGTCGATCGCCTTGTTCGCGCATGCATTGACAGAGTGCGAGCGCGCTCTTACCGAACGTCGCAAGCCATTCATTTGGAGGTCGTTGTTCCGAGCGAACACGTGACTGAGGCGGCCCCGGCCAACGTGACCTACGTCTACCTGCTGCAAGCCCACGCACCTGCCGGGTTTTACTCACTACTCACCACTCACTCTGTGTACACCTCGATCCGATCGCGCCCGGCGTTCTTGGCGCGGTACAGGGCCAGATCGGCAAATTCGAACAGCTGCGCCGCATCGTTCGGCTTGTGCTTGAGGCGCTCGGCGATGCCGATCGAGACGCTGCTGCGGGTGCCTTCCTGGCCGGCGTGACGGGCGTCGCGACGGATCGCGTCGGCGCGTTCCAGTGCCACCTCGATCGACGAGCCGGGCATCAACAGCACGAACTCCTCGCCACCGTAGCGGGCCAGCAATTCGCCCGGTCCGACCCAGCCGGACAAGCGCTCGGCGATGGCCTTCAAGCGTTCGTCGCCCAGCGCGTGGCCATAGGTGTCGTTGAACAGCTTGAAGTGGTCGACGTCGATCAACAACATGGCCAGATGCGCATCGGCGGCACGCGCGGCCGACCAGGCATTGTCGGTCTCGAACTCCAGCTTGCGGCGATTGGCGACCCCGGTCAGTCCGTCCAGGTCGGCCAGTTCCGACAATCGCTTGTTGGCCAGTTCCAGTTCGTGGCTGCGCAGCGCCAGTGCCTCGGTGCGCTCGGACACCAGGGTCTCCAGTTCGTGGTTGCGTCGCTCCAGCGTGCGCGAACGCCAGCGCAGCAGCAGCAGGAACAACACCACGATCCAGGCCAATGCGGCGAACATCGCCAGCCCGGTCTGATACCAGGCTGCGGACACGTGTATCGCATAGCGCAGCGGCGGCCCGGCCACGCCGGTTTCGTCGAGTGCACGCGCCTCGAAACTGTAGTCACCCGGCGCCAGGCTGCTGAACTCGCGCGAGCCCTCGGTGCCACCGTCCACCCAGTTGCGCTCATGACCCAGCAGTCGCGACTGGTAGTGCAGCCGGGTGGAAATCACCGGGCTCGCATATTCGAAGCGGATCTGCCGGAACTTCTCGACTTCGATCGATTCGGGCTTGAGCGGCAACCAGCGGATCTTGCCGCCTTCGACGTCCATGCGCACGCGCTCCATCACCGGCGCAGCGCGCAGCGGCGGCGTGCGGGCGGCTCTCGGATCGAAGCGCACCATGCCGCTCCAGGTGCCGATCCAGGCGCGCCCATTGTCGTCGCCGCACTGCACGTCGACGATGCCGCGGGCGCCACCGTCCATCGGCCGCAATTCGACGAAGGGCTGGGCGGGATCGGGGTCGCGTCGCAGCAGGCGCCGGGCATTGAACGCAAACACGCTGCCATCGCCGCAGGTGCGCACGCGCACATCGGAGCTGGGTGCCAATCCGGCCACGATCAACGGATGACGCTCCACTGGCGCAAAGCGCTGGCCATCCCAGGCCAAAAGCGCGCTGTCGGTGGACACCAGGACCTGACCGTCGATGTCGAGAACCGCGGCGCTGTGATCCGCGTCGCGCTGGTCGCCGAGCCTGAATTCCTCGGGCGCGCCCAGCCGATTGCCTTCCTGCATCGCAAAACGCATGGGGTCGGCGAGTAGCCGGTCCACCCACAACGAGCCATCGGCGGCTTCGGCAATTTCATCGAAGCGGAAGCTGGGATCGCTGAACCGCTGGACGACCGCAAAGCCCTCGCCCTGGCGGTCGAGCACAACCAGCCCGGTGTCCTCGACCGCGTAGATGCGCCCCGGGACAAATCGGGACGGGAATCAGGCGCCAGACCAGCATGTCGCCGACCAGCGGCAACAGCTGCTGGTCGCGCCACAGGTAGATGCCTTCGCGTGCTCCCAGCAGCAGCCCGATCGGCGTCGCCACCAGATCGTTGACTTCGTTCTGCGCCAGGGCGACGGTCTCGAAGCGGGCCGCCCCGGAGTCATCGCGAATCGCGCCGAACAGTCCAACCGACGTCGACACGTACAAGCGACCCTGGTATTCCGCGGCATGCGTCACCCCGCCGCGCAGGCCGTGACTGCGATCGATCAGCGACCAGGCTTCGGACAGCGACATGCGCACGATGTCGGTCTCGGTGGCGGCCCAGAGATGGTTTTCGCGATCCACGGCCAGCCCCAACACTGGCGCCGGCCCGGTCGGCCAGACGCTGTAGCTGGTGAAGTCGGCATTGACCCGAACGATATCGCCGCTCAGCGTGCCAATGGCGTAGCCACCGTCGGGCAGGGCGATCATGGTGTATGGATTGGCGGTCTTCAGCATCGCCTCGGCGGCGTGCTCGCGCGGAACCGCTTGATCGCCGTCGATGCGGTAGAGATTGCCGGTGTCGGTCAGCAGCCAGTACTGCGACGGCCCTTGACGGACCAGACCGCGCACGCGCCCGGCCGCCGTCAACCAGGGCCGCAATTCCTTGCCATGCAACTGGAACATGCGCCGGTCGCGCAGCACCACGACCGGCGGCCCGCCGGGCGAGAACATCGCCAGCAGCTTGCCCGGGAGGCTGATGCTGGCCTGCCGACCATCGTAACCGACAAAGAAAATCTGCCTGCTCGTGGCGAAATAGACACCATCGGCAACCGCCGCCGTGTCCCAGACCTCCCCCAGCGGCGCGCCCACGCTGTCGGGAAAGAAGCCGCTCTCGAGACTGAGGATCTCGTTGCGACCATCCACGCCGCGCTTGAGTACACCGAAATTCTGGTACCCACCGACATAGACCTTGCCGTCGGCGCCGAACGCCAGGGAGCGCGCCGCCCCGGCACCCGGCATCGGGATGCGCTGCCAACGCTGACCGAAGTAGCGCAGCAATCCGTCCGAATTGCCGACGTATATCTGACCGTCTTCGAGCGCCAGAACCGAGAAGCTGTAGGGATGCGCGTCGGTGTCGGCCGGTGAATAACGGGTCAAGCTCGGCTGGCCGATCCAGTTGTCGGCATCGGCGCATGCCGGATCGGGCAAACCGACCGCCGCCAACAGCATCCCGACGCATGCCAGAACGCCGCGCAAGCGGGCGCAGCCGCGCCGCAGCCGGCGCGCCAGCTGGCCAGAATCGTCGCTTGCGCGGCTCGTGCTGATGCGGATATCCCCGTCGCTCCCGACGGTCTCAGACGATGCGACTTTCGCGACCAGCCTGCAATGACCTCGGCGCGCGCGCCAGGAATGATGGCGGCCCGGAAACCGTCTGGCATACTCGATCACGTTGCAGCCGGCGCGCTGGCGCCCACGGCAACGCGTTGCCCCTCCTGGCCGACCTTTAGCGCATGTTCCTGCTTCGTGTCCTGATCTGCCTGCTGCTCGGTGTCTCGGCGCTTGCAGCCGAAGAGTGGACCACCGAGGACGTCTACACGCGGCATCAGGACAGCGTGCTCCAGGTGCGCATCATCGACGCCAAGGGCGGCGCCAAGCGTTCGATCGGCAGCGGATTCATGGTCAGCGACGACGGCCGCCTGGTCACCAATTTCCACGTGGTCGCCGATTTCGTGCACCACCCTGACGATCACCGGGCCGAATGGGTCGGCAGCGACGGCAGCAGCGGACCGCTGGAACTGCTGGATGTCGACGTCGTCCACGACCTCGCGGTGATGCAGTCGGAAGCACTCGCCGGGCGCAAGTTTCTGGCGGTCGAGAGCAATCTGCCGAAGATGGGCGAGCGCCTGTTCGCGCTCGGCTTTCCCTACGACCTGGGACTCACCATCGTCGAGGGCACTTACAACGGACTGTTGGAAAAGTCCCTGTATGAACGCATCCACCTGACTTCTTCGATCAATCCCGGCATGAGCGGCGGCCCGGCGATCGATCGCAACGGCAATGTGATCGGCGTCAACGTCGCCACCGCGGGCAACCAGGTCAGCTTTCTGGTTCCCGCGCGCCACGTGATCGAACTGCTGACCCGCGACGAGGCCAGCACGCGCGGTGAATTGATGGATCGCATCGGCGCCCAGTTGCGCGCCAATCAGGCACGTTACCTGAGTGAACTGATGCAGGCGCCATTCGTGAGCATGAGCCTTGGCGACTATCAGGTTCCCGGCGCCATCGCGCGCTATGTCAATTGCTGGAGCCAGACTGATCAGGACGCCGAACGCCTCTACAATCACACCGAACTCAGTTGCCAGAGCGAAGACGATGTCTTCCTGTCGGGCGAGCTGACCACCGGTGCGATCCGCTACGAACATGCGCTGTTCAGCAGTCGCAAGATCGGCACGCTGCGCTTCTGGACCCAGTTGCAGCGACAGTTCGGCAGTTTTTACGGCGATCTGGGCGGCGACAAGGCCAGCGTCACCGGCTTTGAGTGCCATCGCGACTTCTACGAGCACGCCGGGCTGAAGAGCAAGCTGGTGCTGTGTGTGCGTCGCTACCGCGAATTCGACGGCCTGTACGACCTGGTGCAGCGACAGATGACGTTGGATCGCAGCGATCGCGCCCTGCAGTCGACGCTGGTGCTGACCGGGGTCGATCGCGAACACGGACTCGAATTCGCGCGGCGCTTCGCCGAGGAGGTCCGGTGGACGAAGCCGTGAGCTTCCGCGGCGCGGTTGAGGTGGTCGATCGCTCCGGCCATGTCCAGGCGCGCATACGTGTCGAACAACTGCCGTTTCGTATCGGCCGTGCCCTCGACAACGATCTGGTGCTGGACGACCCTTATGTGTGCGCGCACCACGCGGAGATTCGCGGCGACGAGTGCATGGAGCTGGTCGACTGCGGCAGTTTGAACGGCAGCTTCCGCGGCAGCGAACGCGAGCGTCAGCCGCGCATCGCGCTGGGCGGCGGCAGCGAACTGCGGGTGGGGCATACGCTGCTGCGTTTCCGCGCGGCAGACGAGAGCTTGCCGGCGACGCTGGCGGATCCGATGGCGGGCTCCCGCTGGCTGGGCCTGGATCGCATGCGCTGGGCTTTCCTGGCGCTCGCGGGCAGCGCGGCCGTGGTGGTCGCCGAACAGATCGTCGGCAGCACCCAAGTCGTGCGCCCGGGGGTGATCATCAATGCGGCGGCGCCGGCCCTCATCGTGCTGGCGCTGTGGGCGCTGTCATGGAGCCTGGTGAATCGCGTCGTCGCGCACCGCTTCCATTACGCCGGGCATCTGGCCATCGGCGGATTCGGTGTCATCGCCGTCAGCCTGATGGAAACCGCCGGCAGCTATCTGGCTTTTGCAGTTTCTGGCGATGAACTGCAGTCGATCTTCGCCAGCCTGGGCAACGCCGCGCTGATCGGCGTGTTGATTTTCGGGCACCTGCGCCTGATTTCGCGCGGCAGTGCGCGACGCCTGCTGCTGCCCGCGGGACTCGTCGGCATTGCTTTTCTGGCGCTGTCGGTCTTGCCCAAGGCCAGCGACGATCAGTTCCGCAGCGAACCGGAGATGTCCGCGACCCTGAAGCCGCCATTTGCCGCCTTGCGGGCGGGCCGGGACAGCCAGACCTATTACAGCGACGCCACCAGGGCGCTGGACGCGGCCGATGCCGCGGTCAAGGACGCGGCGGACTGAGGATCGCGTGCGGCTTCCGCGGGAGCGACCGCGGCCGCGATCGCGCAACGACGTGTGCGTCGCGATCTTGTAGGAACGACGCGTACGCCGCGATCTTGCAGGAGCTGTACGTCGCGATCTTGTAGGAGCGACGTAAACGTCGCGACCAGAATGCATCGCGCGCAAGCGCGCTCCTGCAACCATGCCGAAGTTCCACGCCAGCCTTTGTAGGAGCGACCTCGGTCGCGATAGCTCTTGTGCATCCCGCAAGCGCGAAAGGCCGCCCGAGGGCGGCCTTTCGCGGCACTGGCGATGTGGAATCCGCCCTACAACACGTAGACGAACACGAACAATCCCAACCAGACCACGTCGACGAAGTGCCAGTACCAGGCCACCGCCTCGAAGCCGAAGTGGTTTTCCTTGGTGAAATGGCCGGACATGCAGCGGAACAGAATCACCAGCAGCATGATCGTGCCCAGCGTCACGTGCATGCCGTGGAAGCCGGTCAGCATGAAGAAGGTGCTGCCGTAGACACCGGAGCCCAAGGTCAGACCGAGGGCATGGTAGGCATGGATGTACTCGGTGGCCTGGAAGTACAGGAACAGTGCGCCGAGCGCGACCGTAGCCGCCATCCACCACACCAGTGCGGTGCGCTGGCCCACCTTCAGCGCCCAGTGCGCCATGGTGATGGTCAGGCCCGAGGTCAGCAGGATCATCGTATTCAGCAGCGGCAGGCCCCACGCCGGGATGGTCTCGAAGGCGCCGCCGACGTTGCCGGGGCCATTGGTCGGCCACACCGCTTCATAGCCCGGATGCAAGATTGCGTTGGTGGCGAAGCCATCGCCCTCACCGCCCAGCCATGGCACCGACAACATGCGCGCGTAGAACAGCGAACCGAAGAAGGCGGCGAAGAACATCACTTCCGAGAAGATGAACCACACCATCCCCATGCGGAAGGAGACGTCGACCTGATGGTTGTAGATGCCGCTGACGCTTTCCTTGATCACCGTCCCGAACCAGCCGAACAGCATGATCAGGAGCAGCGCCATGCCGACGCCGAACTTGATCATGCCAAAGGTGTGGTCGCCGTTGACCAGCGAGGCAGCCCCGCCCATCACGAAGAACAGTGCCACCGATCCGAGGATCGGCCAGGCGCTGCCGTGTGGGATGTAGTAAGCGCCGGAGCTTTGTGCTGCCATGAGGAATCCCCGTCAATTCAAAGTGTGAGCGCGAAGGCCCAGAGAAATCACAGCGCCAGATTATTGGGTACGACCGCGTGCTGCGCCAGTCGCCCGGTGGCAATGTCATTGAGATAAAAAGTGTACGACAGCGTCATCACCGACACATTCGCGGGCAATGCCGGGTCGACCACAAAGCGCACCGGCATGTCGCGCGTTTCCCCCGCCGCCAGCGTCTGTTCGGTGAAACAGAAGCATTCGGTCTTGTTGAAATAGATCGACGCCCGATTCGGCGCCACGCTCGGTACGGCCTGGCCGACCAGATCGTTGGCGCTCAGGTTGCTGGCCTCGAACAGCACTTCGGTGATCTGCCCCGGGTGCACCTCGATGCTCGCCTGCTTGGCGCGGAACGCCCATGGCAGCCCGGCCTTGACCGACGTATCGAACTGCACGGTAATCGTGCGCGTGGTGTCGACCACGCCAGCGGCCGCGCTGGTGCCGCCGGCGTTCCCGGTCTTGCCGTTGATCCCGGTGATCTCGCAGTAGATCGAGTAGATCGGAATCAGCGCGAAGCAGAACAGGAACGAGCCCGCGCAGACCATAAGGACCTTGCGTATGACGCCGCGATGGTCGACGGGCGCGGCCGGATTCATGTCAGCAACATCACGCGGATGAAAAACAGACCGTACAGCGCGACGGCGATCAAGGTCAGCACCAACACCGTCCGGCGGATGGCCGGACGGCGATCATTGCGGTCGGATTGCGCCGGCATCAGTGGCTCACGTCGCCGTGCGCCAGCACGCTGTCGTCGATCTTCGGCGGCGTCGAGAACGAGTGGTACGGTGCCGGCGACGGCAGCGTCCATTCCAGGCCCTTGGCGCCTTCCCACACGCCCGAGGTGGCCTTGGCGCCACGCTTCAGGAAGCAGGTGTCGATGATCAGCCAGGCAAACAGCAACTGCGACAGGCCAAAGGCGAAGCCGCCGATCGACGAGATCATGTTGAAATCGGCGAAGGCCACGTTGTAATCCGGGATACGGCGCGGCATGCCGGCCAGGCCGAGGAAGTGCTGCGGGAAGAACAGCATGTTGACGGTGATCGTCGACAGCCAGAAATGCACCTTGCCGAGCGTCTCGTTGTACATGCGCCCGGTCCACTTCGGCAGCCAGTAGTAGACCGCCGCCATGATCGAGAAGATCGCGCCGGTGACCAGCACATAGTGGAAGTGCGCGACCACGAAATAGGTGTCGTGGTACTGGAAGTCGGCCGGCACGATCGCCAGCATCAGGCCCGAGAAACCGCCGATGGTGAACAGCACGACGAAGGCGATCGCGAACAGCATCGGCGTCTCGAAGGTCATCGAGCCGCGCCACATGGTCGCCACCCAGTTGAACACCTTCACGCCGGTCGGGATCGCGATCAGCATGGTCGCGTACATGAAGAAGATCTGGCCACCGAGCGGCATGCCGACGGTGAACATGTGGTGCGCCCAGACGATGAAGGACAGGAAGGCGATCGACGCGGTCGCGTAGACCATCGCCTGGTAGCCGAACAGCGGCTTGCGGGCGAAGGTCGGAATGATCTCCGAGGCCACGCCGAAGGCGGGCAGGATCATGATGTAGACCTCGGGATGGCCGAAGAACCAGAAGATGTGCTGGAACATCACCGGGTCACCGCCACCGGCGGCATTGAAGAAGCTGGTGCCGAAGTACTTGTCGGTCAGCAGCATGGTCACCGAACCCGCCAGCACCGGCATCACCGCGATCAGCAGGAAGGCGGTGATCAGCCAGGTCCAGACGAACACCGGCATCTTCAGAAGATCGAGGCCGGGCGCGCGCATGTTGAGGATGGTGGCGATGATGTTGATCGCGCCCATGATCGAGCTGATGCCCATCATGTGCACCGCGAAGATCACGAAGGCGACGTTGTTGCCGCCCTGGATCGACAGCGGCGGATACAGCGTCCAGCCGCCGGCCGGGCCACCGCCATCCATGAACAGCGTCGACAGCAGCAGCGTGAAGGCGAACGGCATGATCCAGAAGGACCAGTTGTTCATGCGCGGCAGCGCCATGTCGGGCGCGCCGATCATCATCGGGATCATCCAGTTGGCGAGGCCGACGAAGGCCGGCATCACCGCGCCGAAGATCATCACCAGCGCGTGCATGGTGGTCATCTGGTTGAAGAAGTCCGGCTCGACCAGTTGCAGGCCGGGCTGGAACAGCTCGGCGCGGATCACCAGGGCCATGCTGCCGCCGATGAAGAACATCAACAGCGAGAACAACAGGTACAGGGTACCGATGTCCTTGTGATTGGTGCCGCAGAACCAGCGGTCGAAAAAGCCGCTGGGCTTGTGGTCGTGATCGTCGTGATCCGCGTGCGTATCAGCGTGATCGCCGTGGTGAGCCATGGCTGGGTTCTCCAGTGAATCGAAAGTGTGCGGGGGCGATCGGGGGATCAGCTTTGGTGACCGGGACGACCGGCGCGCTTTGCGCCACCGCTTCCGGATTCGCCTTGGCCGCCTTCTGCTCGGCCATCCAGGCGTCAAATTCGGCGCGCGGCTTGGCGACGACCACGATCGGCATGAAGCCGTGGTCCTTGCCGCACAGCTCGGCGCACTGGCCGCGATAGGTTCCCGGCTGGTCGACCTGGGTCCAGGCCTCATTGATGAAGCCGGGAATCGCGTCCTGTTTCCAGCCCAGCGAGGGCACCCACCAGGAGTGGATGACGTCGTCGGCGGTGATCACGAAGCGGATCTTGATGCCCGTCGGGATGACCAGCGGATGGTCGACGTCGAGCAGGTAGTTCTCGACCGAGTTCGGATCGATGCCGGAGCCGACCTGGCGCGCCTCATCGGCGTTGCGCGCCAGAGAACTCATGAAATTGACGTCCTGACCGAGGTACTCGTAGCGCCATTTCCATTGGTAACCGGTCACCTTGACGGTGACTTCGGCGTTGCCGGTGTCGGCCATCTTCACCAGCGTACTGCGTGGCCGGGTAGGCCATCACCAGCAGGATCAGGATCGGGATTGCGGTCCAGATCACCTCGGCAGTCGTGCTGTGGGTGAACTTGGCCGGTACCGCGCCCTTGGATTTGCGGAACTTGAACATGGCGTAGAACATCGCGCCAAACACGAGGATGCCGATCACCACGCAGACCCAGAGGATCAGCATGTGCAGGTGATAGACGTCCTGACTGGTCGCCGTGACGCCGGGTGTCATGTTGAGCTGCCAGCGCTCCGGATTGGCCATCACGCTCGTCGAAACGAGCAGCGCCAGTCCGCTACCGGCGAGTTGCCCAAGTTGCCGCTTCATGCCGTATGTCCTCTTGCCACGTTTTCGATACTGTCATGACCCGGAACGGCGCGTGCCTGCCCAAGTCGAATCTTGATCAATGATTCCAGTCGCGCGCGTTCCGCCTCGATCAGGAAACTTCCCACCTCGGTGCGTCGGCCGTGCGAACCGACATACACACAGGCCACCTTGCGTTCATCGGGCTCCGACCACACCCGCGCCCAGCCGGTCTGATAGACGACCGAACGGGCCGATGAACCGCGCCGGCATTCGATCGCCACCTCATCGGCACCCAATGCGATGCGGTCGAAATCGGCACTTCGGCGCCACACCAGCCGCAAACAAAACCCGACCAGCAGGACATCGAGCAGCGCGAAAAGCGGCGCCAGCACATTGCCCCAGATGAAACTGAACAGCGACACCGCAAACACCGATACCGACAGCGCTGCGTAGACCGCGAGCAAGGTGGCGGCTGTCGCGGACTGGTTGGGCCGGGCGACGATCTCCACCGTTCCGTTCAGCCTGCTTTCGCTGACCGGCACATTCACATTGCCCTCGACCGCCTTGCGCATCGGGAAACCCGCGGAGTTTACCCGTCGGGGGTGATGGCGGGCAACGGAACACTAGCCTCTACCATGTGGAAGTTGCGAAAAGTATTTCCGGGCGGCGATTGCCATCGCCGCCCAAAGTGTGAATGCGGGTGCGCTGCATGGGCCGCGATCGTGCAGGAGCGGGGTGCGCGTCGCGACAGGCCGCACGCCGGAACAGTCGGTCGCGACGCACGCGTCGCTCCTGCCAGGCGCGCTACGCCGGATACACCGCGCCGAGCACGCGCGGGCCGACGGCACCGGTGACGTCGACGCAATTGCCCGGCAAGCCTGACAAACGCTGGCGCGCCAGCCAGGCGAAGGCGGTCGCCTCGACAAAGTCGGGGTCCAGGCCGTGTGCTGCGCTGGTCTCCAGCACACATGCGTGCCCGAGTCGCTCGGCGAGGGCTGATCCAAGTCTCTGCATCAGTCTGGCGTTGTGCACGCCGCCACCGCAGGCGATCACGCGCCGCGTGTCGGCCGCATGTTGTGCCAGGGCGCCGGCGATGCTGCATACCGTGAACTCCAGCAGCGTCGCCTGCACGTCGGCGATAGCCAGGCTGGCGTGACGCACCAGGTGCGCATCCAGCCATGCAAGGTGAAAGTGTTCGCGCCCGGTGCTCTTGGGCAACGGGCGCGCGAAATACTCATCGGCCAACAACTCGCGCAGCAGCACGCCATCGACGCACCCGCTGGCGGCGAACGCGCCGCCTTCATCGCACGCCCGGCCCAGATGGCGCAGCGCCCAGGCATCCAGCAGACAGTTGGCCGGCCCGGTGTCGAAGCCGCGTACGGTCTGCCCCGGCGCCAGCAAGGTGAAATTGGCAATGCCGCCCAGATTGAGCACTGCGCGCGGCTCGCTGGCAGCGCTGAACAAGGCCGCATGCAAGGCGCACACCAATGGGGCACCCTGCCCCCCTGCCGCCATGTCGCGGCGACGGAAGTCGGCCACGGTGCTGATGCCGGTACGCTCGGCGATGCGGTTGGGATCGCCGATCTGCAGCGTGAACGGATGTTTGGCCGACGGCCGATGACGCACCGTCTGACCATGCGACCCCAATGCCTTCACCGCCGCGGGCTCGACGCCAGCTTCGGCCAGCAGCGCCAGCGCGGATCGGGCAAAGGCCTCGCCGATTTCGGCGTCGATTTCGCCGAAGTCGTCGATGGGCAGGGATTGCGCGTGCATCAGCGCCAGAGCGCGCTCACGCAGTTCCGGCGGGTAGGCGTACGTCCGCGCGGCAAGAACTCAGATGAACGGCGTCCGTGTCGAAGCTCACCAGCGCCACGTCGATACCATCCGCGCTGGTGCCGGAAATCAGGCCGAGGTAGAGCTCGGCGGTCATGCCGACGCCGCGTCAACGTACCGTGGCGAGCGCCTGATCTTCGACCACGGCCAGCGCCAACGCGTAAGTGCCCTGGGCTTGGCGGAAGGCCGCAAGTTCGGCGCCGGCCAGCGGCTCCGCCTTGGGCAAAGTGACGCTCAGCGGATCGCGGTGCACGCCCTTGACGCGGAATTCGTAATGCAGGTGCGGGCCGGTGGCGAGGCCGCTCATGCCGACGTAGCCGATCACATCGCCCTGCTGCACCTTCTGGCCGCGGGCAATCTTGGCAAAGCGCGACATATGGCCATACAGGGTCGAGGTGTCGCGACCATGCTGAATCTCGATAGTCCGGCCATATCCGGAGCGATTGCCAACGAAGGTGACCACGCCATTGCCCGCCGCGATGATTGCCGTGCCGGTCGGTGCGGCGTAGTCGACGCCCTTGTGTGCGCGCACGCGACCCAGGATCGGGTGCTTGCGCGCAGTCGAGAAGCGGCTGGAAATACGGGAAAACTCGACCGGCGTGCGAATGAAAGCCTTGCGCAGGCTGCGGCCGTCGGCGCTGTAGAAATCGTTGTGGCCGTCGCTGTCGGTGTAGCGGAAGGCCTCGTAGCGCTTGCCCTGATTGACGAACACGGCCGCCAGGATGTCGCCATCGCGCAGCTTGACGCCGTCGCGATAAATCGACTCGTAGACCACCGCAAAACGATCGCCCTCGCGCAGGTCCTGGGCGAAATCGATGTCGTAGTTGAAGGCTTCGGCGAGCCGCATGACCTGCAGATCGCTCATGCCGGCGGCGTCGCCGGCGCCGAACAGCGAACTGGTGATCACCGCGCTGCCGTACTGGGTGCGACGCTCGAGTTCGCGCTGGATGATGCGCTCGTCGACCTTGTCGCCATCGATCTCGACCAGCACGCGCTCGCTCTCGCTCTTGTCGAACTGCAGCGCAGCCAGCGTGCCCTCACTCGGAATGCGGAACGCGATCTGGTCGCCTGGATGGATCTGCGTCAGCGCGCGGACGTTGTCGCTCTCATCGAGCAAGTGATGCATCAGCGTCGACGACAGGCCGAGGCGGCCAAAGATATTGCCGAGCGTCTCGTTGCGACGCACGGTCACCACCTGCCAGCCGGCTTCGCCGTCGCTGGCCAGGTACAGATCGGATTCCAGCGCACTGACTGGCGCTGGCATCGCCGACTCGGTGGCCTCCGACGGCGGCGGCAGTTCCAGCGGGACGATCAACTGGGTCGCGACCGGATCCGGGCGGGTGACGCTGGCAAAAACCGGCAACACGACCATGCCGACCAACACAACAAGCCCGGCAGCACTGGCAGTCAACGTCATCCGGCGATTGCCGGGGCCACGCTCGAGCATCGATTCGAAAGCCCGCACCAGCAACTGGCGCGCACGTGCCAGCGGCTTCAGATGCACCGGACGTTGCACGAATTGGTGACGGACAGCCTGATGGCGAGCGGAACTACGTCGGTGTTGCCAGTCTGTCTGATAGATCACGCAGGCCGTCTCAAATTGCGAAAACGGGGCGAACATAACGACTTGTGAGGGATCGGTCAAAAATTAAATTGGTGTTAACGCCACATTTGTTGCTTGGGCGCAACAAAGAGCAGTAAATAGTGAATGGTGAGTAGTGAGTAAAAGCCGGCGTTGACGAGCGATTCGACGAGAGGGATACCGACGCCCCCGCCTGCGTGTCGTGCCGGTCGCTGTCCATCGGCATACTCGGGTCGATGAACGCCGCCCTGCCCTCGCTGCCGCTACTTCATGCCGTGCGCGTCCCGCGCGCAGCGCTGATTGACACTTCAGGATTCGCTTTCGACCGCGACGGCTACGCGCCCGCCGATCTGACGCTGGACGAGTCCGGTCAAGTCGCCGCCTTGCGGCCGGCGGCAGCGGCGCCGGCCGGCGACTGGATCGCGTTTCCGCCGCTGGTCGAGCCGCACACGCATATCGACAAGGCCTTCCTGCGCGCGCGGGCACCGAACCCGGAGCACGACTTCCAGGGCGCGCGGGCGGCGATCGAACGCGACCGCGCCGGGGGCTGGACGCCTACCGACGCCCGGGAACGCATGGAGCGCGCGCTGCGACTGGCCTACGGTCACGGCGTGGTGGCGCTGCGCACCCACATCGACAGCCAGCCGGACCGGCTGCAACCGTGTTGGGAAGTGTTTGCGCAACTGCGCCATGACTGGGCAGGACGGATCACGCTGCAGGCAGTTGCCAGCCTGGGCAGCAGCAAGCTGGTTGGCGCACACGGCGATCGCCTGGGTGAACTGTGCGCGCGAAATGGCGCCTTGCTCGGCCCGGTGTTTTATGCCGATGCCGAGTTGACGGCCAATGTCGAGCGCGCCTTCGATCTGGCCGAGCGCTACCAGCTCGATCTGGATGTGCATATCGACGAGGACAATCGCGGTCGCGCCGATGGCTTGCGCGCCGTGCTCGACCGTCTGGATCGCCAGCCTTTCCGCGGACGCGTCAACCTGAGCCACCTGTGCAGCCTGAGCCGCTGCGAGGCCAATGAGATCGATCTCCTGGCGCGGCGCGCCGCCGAGCACGGACTCAGCGTGATCGGCCTGCCGATTGCCAATCTGCACCTGCAGGACCGCGACCGCGGCGACACGCCCTATTGGCGCGGCGTCACGCCGATCAATGCCTTGACGCGCGCCGACGTCGACGTGGCCCTCGGTGGCGACAACAGTCAGGACATGTTCGTACCCTGGGGCGCGCTCGATCCGCTGGCGGTGCTGCGCGACGGCATGTTGGCGGCGCACCTGGACGAGCCGCTGGGTGATGCCGTGGCGCGCGTTTCGACCGTGGCCGGGTCGATCATCGGGCTCGGTGATTGTGGGCGTATCCGTGCGGGTGCCAGCGCGGATCTGACGCTGTTCCGCAGCCATGATCCGTTCGCCGCGCTCTCCGGGGATTACAGCGAACGCCTGACCGTGCGCGGGGGATTGGTCGTCGCGCGTCGAAGCGTTGATATCGCGTAGGCCGACCAGGAGCATCGCGCGCAAGCGCGCTCCTACAATCTTGCGTGGGTCTGCGTTGAATTTGCAGGAGCACGCTCGCGCGCGATCGGCCTGGCCCAAGGTCTGGCCCCGGTGAACGCGCGTTGCGCGTACACCGGGCTACTCGAGCGGCTTTGGTAGGCCGGGGTACGGCGCAGCCGTTCCCCGGCGCTCTGCTCGTCAGCGGATCTCCGCGGTCTCCAGCACCCATCCGGCTGGCGTCTGCCGCGCGGTCCAGTGCAGCGTAGCGGCGCCCGGGTAGCTGCGCCAGGTGCCCAGACGCAGCACGCCGGCGGAACGGGTGGCCAGCGCGTACTGCGTCTGCCCGTCCAGGCTGCGCGCGTATACCCGCACGCCGATGCCGTTGGCGTCGTCGAGCACCTGCACCACGTTGGCTTCATCGGCCACGCTGCGCGTGGCCGACAGGCGCACGTTGCCGCTGGGCGCATTCACCTGCGGGTCCTCGAAGCCGTTGCGCAGCAGGTAGTCGATCAGATCGGTGTCGCTGGCGCTGTTGTTGCCCAAGGCCGGATCCTCGATCGTGGTGTCGACCGGCAACTCCACCAGCGCCGTGTTGACGATCTGCGCCGGTGCGCCGCTGACGTTGCCGAAGAAGGTGAAGTTCAGCAGGCCTCCGACCGGGAAGCTGGCGATGGTCACGTCCAGATTGCCGTTGCCGCTGGCTGCAGTACAGGCCACGCCGCCGCTGGCGTCGCAGGTCCAGTCGACATTGACCACACCGGCCGGCACCTGATCGCGCACGCGGATGCTGGCCGCCGCATCCGGCCCGAGGTTGCGCACGGTCACCGTGTACACCAGCAGATCACCCGGAATGTAGGTGCCCACCGCATCGGTCTTGGTCACCGCGATGTCGGAGAGCGCGTAGACCAGCGTCTGCGCGTTGCCCGGACCGCTGGAGCTGGATGCGCCGAAGTTGCCGTCGCTCGGTGCAAACGCCGCCGTGATCGTGCGTGGGCCGAGTGTGTTGAAGCTCAGCGCACAGCTCGGCGTGGCCGTCGGGACGGTCACGTTGCAAGTCGCCGCGCCGCTGGTCAAGGTCACCGTGCCGGCCGGCGATCCCGCACCCGGCGCATTGACGCTGAGCGCGAAGGTGAAGCTGGTCGGCTGGTTGATCCGGCTGCGCACCGGGCCGACCACGCTGATCGCCGTGCTGGCGGCGTTGACCTGGTGCGGCGTGCCGCTGCTGGCGCTGTTGCCGAAGGCCGTGGTCGCCGCGGTGTAGCTGGCGATCAGGTTCTTGGCACCAGCGCTGGTGCTGGTCAGGTTGCAGCTTGCGGCGCTGTTCGGCGAGGTGCCGGTGGTCAGCGTCACCGGACCGCAGCTGGCGCTGCCGTCGGTGATCGTGACCGTGCCGGTCGGCGACAGCGTCTGTGCGGCCACGTTGACGCTCACCGTGTACGGCTGGCCGACCACGGTCGGGTCCGGCGTATCGGCGGTGATCGTCGTGGTCGTCGGCTGCTGGTCGTCTTCCTCGAGCGTGCCGGTGCCGCTGAGCGTGGCCGGGGTGGCGTTGCTGATGCCGGTCAGGGCCACCGTGAAGCTCTCGTTGCCTTCGAAAGTGGTGTCGCCGTTGATCGTCACCGGGATCGTCAGCTCGGTCGATCCGGCCGGGATCGTCAGCGTCTGCGCGGCCAGCGCCACGTAGTCGTTGTTGGCGACCGTGGCCGTGCCATCGACCGTGGCGCGGCTGAAGCTGACATCGCGACCGGACACGGCCGACAGGTTGACGGTGAAGGTCATCGTCGACGTCCCGGCATTGCCTTCCGGCTGGCTCTGGTTGCTGATGGTCAGCGTCGGCGTGGCGTCATCGTCGAGGATGGTGCCGGTCGCCGCGGCCGTGCCCAGCGTCACGTTGCCGGTGGCGACCAGGTTGCTCAGCGCCAGGCTGAAGGTCTCGTCGTTCTCGTCGAGCGCGTCGTTGTTGATCGCCACGTTGACCGTCTGCGGCGTCGTGCTGCTCGCGGCGAAGCTCACCGTGCCACCGCTGATCGGCGTGAAGTCGGCCGCCAGCGCGGTGCCGAAGGCGCTGTTCACGTTCAGCGTCACGCCCGAGGCCACCGGGGCGCTCAGGGTCACGGTGAAGGCCATCGGGCTGCTGGCTTCCGTCTGGCTGACGCTGGCCGGCGCGAAGTTGACCACCGCGCTGTCGTTGTCGCTGATCGCCACGTTGATGCCGGCCACCGCGATCGCGCTGTAGTTCGGATCGCTGCTGCTGGTCGAATGCGTGATCGCCGCATTGTGCGGACCTTCGACCACCGCATCGTCGGTCGCCGTCACCGTGACCGTCTGCGCCACATTCCAGTTGGCCGCGGTGAACGTCAGGTTCGACGGCGACAGGCTCACTTGTGCACCCACGCCCAGCACCACCGCGACATTGGCGGTCGGCTGGCTGGTCAGCACCAGGGTGTAAGTGTCGGTCGCGCCGCCTTCGGTTGCGGCCGTGCTGCCCGCGGACTCGACGACGGTGACACCCGCCGTGTCGTTGTCGGTGATGGTGGCGGTCACGCTGGCGATGCCGATGCCGTTGTAGACCGCGTCGCTGCTGGTCGCGGCGTGGCTGATGCTGCCGCTGTGGCTGCCCTCGGCCACGGCGTCGTCGACCGCCGTCACCGTCACCGTCTGCGCGACATTCCAGTTGGCGCTGGTGAAGGTCAGCCGCGTCGGCGCGGCACTCAGCTGCGTGCCGACGTTGAGCGCTACGCCGACGTTGGCGGTCGGCTGGCTGGTCAGCACCACCGTGTAGCTGTCGGTGGCGCCGCCTTCGGTCACAGTCGTGGTGCCGCCGACTCTGGGTCACGGTTACGCCCGGAGTGTCGTTGTCGGTGATGGTCACCGTGGTGGCCGCGCGGCCCAGCGTGATGTTGGGCGTCACAAAGCCATTGCCGAGGGTGAGATCGAAGCTCTCGCTGGCCTCGCTGGTCAGGTCATTGATCAGGTTGGCCGTGGCGTTCTGCGCGGCGCCGGTTTGCGATCCGGCAGCGAAGGTCACGCTGGCGGTGGCCAGGGTGAAGTCTTCCGGCTCGGTCGCCGTGCCCTCGATGAAGCCGACTGGCACCACCATCGCGTTCTGCAGGCTGGCGGTGCCGACGCCGTTGGCGGTCAGCGTCAGCGTCACCGGCTTGCTGAAGCTGCCGGCGCCTTCACCGACGCTGTCGTTGGCGGGCGCAAAGGCCACCTGCGCGGAGTCGTTGTCGGCAATGCTGACGACGTGGGTACCGCCAGCATTCAGCGCACCGGCGCCGCTGATCGCGCCGAAGCCGAAGCTGAAGTCCTCGACGTTCTCGATCAGCACATCGTTGGCGATGCTGGCCGAGATCGGCTGATCGACCGGCGACGGCGCATTGGCCGCGAACACCAGGGTGCTGGTGCTGCGCGTGTAGTCGGCTGGCGTCGTGGCCGTGCCCGGCGCGTCGGTGATCGCCACCCTGACGCTGGCTTCCGGACGCCAGCGGGCCGGTGCCCGTGCCGCTGATGGTCAAGCGACCAATGGCACCTGAGTAGGTGCCGACCGACTCGGTGGTCGCGCTGCTCGGCGCCGTGAAATCGATCACAGCGACCTCGTCGTCGGTCAGCGTGAGCACATGCGTGCCGCTGACGCTGCCGAGGCTGCCGACCAGACCGAAGTTCAAGGTGCCGGTCTCGCTGCCTTCGAGCAGGCGGTCGTTGGTCAGCGTCAGGTTGATCGGCAAGACCTCGCCATGCGCACTTCCCGCCGGGAAGGTCACTTGCGCCGTGTCCAGGCTGAGATCGGCGAGCTCGGCGCTGCCCAGCACCAGGAACACGTTGGCGCTCATCGCCGCCGAAATCGTGCCGCCCGGCGCGCCGTTGGTCACCAGGTTCAGCCGCGCGTTGACCACGTGCGTCCCTGCCGTCTCGCTGACGCTGCTGCCGCCAACGCGAAGGCGATCTGCTGGGTGTCGTTCTCGGCAATGCTCACCGCCACATCGGCCGGGTTGATCACCGCGTACACCGGATCGCTGATCCCCACCGCCTGCACGATCGAGGTCGCATGCGGGTTGCTCTCGACCACGGTGTCATCCACCGCCGCCACCGTGACCGGCTGCGCCGTTCCAGTTGGCCCTGGTGAAACCCGCGACAGCGAGCCGTCGGCATCGCCGTTCAACGACACCTGGGCCGGATCGAAGGCGATGTTGATGGTCACGATCGCTGGTCGGCTGGCTGGTCAGCACGACGCAGTAGCCGTCGGTCGCGCCGCCCTCGGCCACGGCCGTGCTGCCGCCAGTTTCCGTGACCACGATGCCGGCGCTATCGTTGTCGGTGATCGATACGCTGACGTCGGCCACGGCGATGCCGTTGAAGCCGGGGTTCGCGCTGCTGGTCGCCGAGGTCACGACGGTGCTCGTGTGCGGGTTGGCCTCGTCGATCGCATCGTCGACGGCGCGTACGTTCACCGTCACACCGGCCAGCGCATTCGCCGGCGTCAGCGTGACCATCTGCGGTGAGGCCGCGAAGCCGCTGCCGGTGTCGACCTGCACGTTGCCATCGAAGCTGAGCTGCAGCGTGACATTGCTGGTCGGCGCCGCGTTCAGGCTGACGAGGAAACTGTCTGTCGTGGTGCCCGCCTCGCTGACCGACAGGCTGGTCGGCGCGACGGTGGCTGCCACCACTACCGAGTTGGTCTGGCGCTCGTAGGCGCCGAGGTCCACGACTGGTGGCGTGCCTGCCCCGGTGTCGCTGATGCCGGTGTCGTTGTAGCGCCGCGGATTGCCATCGAGATCCGGCGCCTCCTCGGTCGTGTTTGCGTTGCCGTTGACGTCGAGGCTGTCGACCGGCACCGCCGCGTTGTTGCCCGCGTCGGTGGCCGGGCTGTAGCTCTGCAGACGGTAATCGCCGGTACTGGTCGGTGCCGAGGCAAATCCGACCGGCGCGACGAACAACGGGTCCGCGTCGAGGTTGCCGGTGCCGGCAAAACCGCCCTGGACGATGCTGTAGCTGACCGTCGCTCCGGTCAGCGTGCCGGCGCTGCTGTTGCCCCACAGGATGCTGTTGACCAGCACCGAGGCGCCGGACGTGATCGTGACCCCGCCATCGGTGGGTGCGTTGTTGCCCGCGATCGTGCTGTTGCTCACGGTCAGCGAGCCGCCCTGGGCATGGATGCCGCCAGCGCGAATGCCCGCCGTGTTGCCGGCGATCCGGCTGTTGGCGATCGTCATCGTGCCGTTGTTGTTGAACAGGGCGCCGCCACTGGTGGTAGCGCTGTTGCCGGTGAAGGCGCTGTTCGCGATATGGACGGTTCCGGCGAAGTTCTGGACCGCACCCGCCACGCCCACGGTACTGTTGTTCGCGAAGAGGCTGCCGCCGATGGTGACCGTTCCCCCGAAGTTGTAAAGCACGCCCGCCGAGCTGCCCGCAGCCGTATGGGTGTTGCCGGCGAAGGTGCTGTCGATGATGGTGACGCTGCCTTCCGCATTGGTGATGACCCCACCGCTGCCCGAGGTGTTGCTGGACACCACGCTGTCGACCATCGTCAGTGCCCCGTTCTCATGGTAGATCGCGCCGGCAAAACCGGCCGAGCTGACGGTGACGAAGGTGTTGGCGAGGGTCAGCGTTCCCGAGGCATTGAAGATGGCTCCGCCGGTTTCGAGGCTGCCCAGGCGACCACCCTGCATGTTGATCCCCTCCAGCGTGAGATCGGCCGTGGCGTTCATCGCCAGAATGCGGAACTGCGGCGCGGCGCCGTTGCGAACGATGGCGCCATTGCGCAGCGTGATCGCGCTGGTGATCTGCGGCAGGCCGGTGGCACCGGTGTAGTCGGCGAAGGCATCCGTCAGGATCGCGCTCTGGCCATTGAGGTCGATGCTGTCGGCGGTGCTGTTGAGGTTCGCGCACTGGATGGCGGTGCGCAGATTGGCGACGCGGGCGCTGTTGTCGGCGCCCACCAGCGTGTACGGGAAGCTGATCGCTGCACAGCTTCCGCTGATCGACACGGTCACCGAGCTGGTGCAGCGCGCATTCGCCGGGCAGGTCGTATCGCCGCCGCCGGTGACCGTCGCGGTGTTGGTGATGCTCGCCGCGGCCGCCACCGTGGCAGTGACCGGGATGACGAAACTGGTGCTGCCACCGGCCGCCAGTCCGGCCGACACCGTGCAGGTCACGGTCTGTGCGGCCGCCGTGCAGCCCGCCGGCAGCGTCCCGAGCGTCAGGCCCGCGGGAATCGTGTCGGTGATCGTCGAAGCGGCCGTGGTCGCTGCCGTCCCGGTATTGGCCAGGCTCAGCGTGAAGCTCGCCAGCGTGCCCACCGCGAAGCTGGTCCCGCTGGCGGTCTTAGCCAGGGTCAGTTGCGGCCGGTTCACCGCGGTGTTGGCGGTCGCCGTGTTGTTCCGGCGCAGTCACCGGCGCACCGCTGCAGTCGGGGTCAGCGATTCCCGCCGGCGGCAACACCGTCGCCGAGTGGCTCAGGCTTGCGGCGGCACTGGCGGTCACGGTGCAGGCGATGGCCAGGCTGGCCGTGCCGCCAGCACCCGCCAGCGCAACCCCGGTCCAGGTGCCGGTTCCGGTCGAACCCGGCGCGATCGTGCCGACATTGAAGGTGCCGACCGAGGGCGTGTAGCTGCAGCCCGTCAGGCCGGCCGGCAGCGAAGCGCTGATCGAGAAGGTCTGGCTGGCCAGGATGGCGTTGGGCCCGGCATTGGTCACGGTCAGCCCGTAGCTCAAGACGCCGCCGACGACCACCGGATCCGGTGAGTCGGTCAGCGTCAGGGAGAGATCGCTGGTGTCGGGGACCGTGGTGCTGGTGAAGTCGGCGCTGACGCCGCCGATGCCGAGCGTGGTGGTGGTCGCCGTGGTGCCAGTCGCGGCACTGGTGTGGCGCACCTCGATGCTGTCGCCGTTGACGACCGTGCCCGGCAAACCAGTCCACCCGCCGCCATTGATGCGGTATTGCGAGCCGGTGGCGCCGCTGATGCCGATGCCGGTGACCGTGTCGATGCCGGCCACGCTGATCGCGTTGGAGGTGCGCACGCTGGTCTGCGGCACACCGGTCTGCGCGGTGAAGCTGAAGGCGTTGGGCGTGTAATCGTCGGCCGCGTCGAAGTTGTCGATGCTGCGGCCGCCGCGCACCAGGCGCACGGCGAACAAGGTGTCGCGCGTGGTGGCGCCGACCGAGCCCTGTTCGAAGTCCTGCACCCAGGAAGCGGCAAGGCCGGGATTCGCCTGCGGCGTGGACGTCCAATAGGCGCCGGCACCGTTGGCCGGAAACACCGTCTCGTTGATGGTCGGCGAAAAGCAGGCGGTCTCGACCAGCGTGCGCAGTTCCAGCGCGGTCGGCAGGCGCCAGTCGCTGGCGCCGGCAAAACTCTCGGCATTGGCGGCGCCGAGCGCCGCGCTCCAGTTCAAGGTCGACCGCGTGCCGCTGGCGCAACTGGCGCCGGACAAGCCTTGCGGGCACTGCTTCCAGATGAGTCCGGTCTCGCGATCGGTCACCACGCGCTGGCCGGCGATCGGCTCGGCGATGGTGTAGCGCGCGTCCGGCGCCACCGGCACCAGGCCGGCGGGACAGGTGCGCGCGTGGGCAGTTGACCCGGCAAGTGCCGCGATCAAGAGCCACCCGAATCGCAGCAGACCGCTGTTGTGGCTTCGGACCTTGCCCGAACGCTTCTGGCTCATCATGGCGACGATTTCCGGAGAAGAACACTCGATGTGGAGGCGCGTGCTCATTGGCCACCCCGCACCAGACGAACGTGGCGCAACGCGATCTTGTCGAAGCCCTCGACGTAGCCGCCGACCGCCAACGGACTGAAGTACACGCCCCAGCCAGCGTGCGGGAACTTGGCGTTGGTCTCGCGGCTCCAGTAGAACCCGTTGAAATTGATGCCGCCGGTGCTGCTGATCGAGTTCGGGAACCAGGCGGTGTCGATCGAGGGATCACTGATCGGTACGCCGTAGTGGATCAGCGTGTGCAACTCGGTCAGGTCGGGCAGGCGCCAGTCGGTCGCCCCGCACATTCGGGCGCTGCCAGCCAGCGCGTTGACCGCGGTGCGGTAGGCCTGCATGTTGCACAGGCCTCCCGGCAGCGTGCTGGCGCAACTGTCGCTGCCGGTGCTGCCGGCATTGCCGCCATTGCGGTTGGCGTCCGGCTCGTACCAGGTGTAGCGGTGGTCCTTGTCGCGCAGGCCGCCATCGTCGGTCTTCACCTCCCAGATGAGACCGGTGGTGTTGTCGCGCGTGCAGGCCCAATCGCCCGGTGCGCTGCCGAGCGTCGCGCTGTTCGGCAACTCGCTGCCATCGTTGGCGATCTTGCTGTAGTCGCGACCCGGTTGGCTGGAACCGCCCTGCTTGTAGAGCACGCCGAGCGCATCCGCAGCAGAAGCACCGCGCGTGCAGTCCTGCTCGTTGAAGCCGGCGGTCTCGGGATCGGGAGTGCCCGGCGCCACCGTCCCGGTGGCGTAACGGTGTTGTCCGGCAGGTGATCTTCCCGGTGTCGTTGACAGCGAGACGTCCGGATCTTGCCGATCGCCTCGCCATCGCTCGTCGCGCCGGTCACATTGCTGACGACGACACGCAGGATTCGTCGGAACTCGGGTCGGTGCGGACTCCTGCGCGACGCTCTCGTCCGCTCAGTGTCGCGCGGCGGTAGTCGGACGGCGCCGTGGCGACGGCGTCCGCGTGGCGATGTCGAAGCCGACGCCACCCCATTTGCCGGCGCGGCCAGCGCCAGGTGAAGTTCGTCTGGCTCGACCGTCGGTGACGCCGTCGATCGGCGATCACCGGGGTGTCGCTGGTGTCGGTCGACTGTTGTTGCCCGGAACCGGATTGCGCGATGGCGCGGTAGCGTGCGGTGATCACCGTCGCGGTGGCGACGGCGTCACCGCGTGGCGCTGCCGCTGACGCGCAAGTGGCGCTGGGAACTGGATTGATGGCGCTGCCGGACGCCACGCAGGTCCGCCCACCAGCGCCCACGCAGGTCCAGTTCACGCGGTGCAGGCGGCCTGGAAGGTATCCGCCACCGTCGAGCCGGTGAGCACTGGGGCCGGCGTTGCTCCGTGATCGTGTAGGTGGTGTTCGACCCCGCGTTCACCGAGGACACACCGTCGGTCTGGTGATGGCGAGTTCGGCCTGCGGTGTCAGTGTGTCGCTGTCGGTCGCGACGTTGTTGCCGGAATTCGGGTCGCTGACCCCAGGACTGACGCTCGCCGTGTTGTTCAGCGGGCCGGTCGCGCCGGCAGCGATCGCGCAGACGGCAGTGAACGTAACGCTGCCGCCGACGGGCAGATTCACCCCTTGGCTGATGTTGCCGCTGCCGCCAGCCGCGCAAGTGCCGCCGCCGGCGCCGACGCAGGTCCAGCTGACGCTCGTGCAGCTCGCCGGGAAGCTGTCGTTGACCGACGCGCCGGGCGCGTTGCTGGGACCGGCGTTGCTGGCGACGATCGTATACGTGGTGCTGCCGCCTGGCGTGCTGGTGGTGGTGCCATTGGTCTTGGTGATGCCGACATCGGCACTGGCGGCGGTGTTGGTGAGCGAGAAATTCACACCCGTCGCCACGCCGCGCGCACTCGCCGCGACAGTGTACGGTCCACCGGCAGTGCCATTGGCGGTCAGCGTGCCGCTGGTCGCCGTAGCGGAGGCAATCGTCGCCGGATTGCCGGCGAGGGTCGCGCTGGGGCCGGCACCGGGAGGCGTGAACGTAACCTGCCCGCCGTTCACTGGCTCACTGTTGGCACTGGCGACGGTCACCGACAACGGAGTGGGGAACGCCGAGTTGACGGTCGTGCTCTGGTTGTTGCCGCCGGACAGCGCCATGCTGAACCCGCGCGACTCGAAAGAGCCGATGTCGGTCGTCCCGACGCGGGCAATGCCGCGTTGGTCGGTGCCCGGCGCGCCGGTGCTGGTGCCGGCGTTGATCGCCGGGCTGCCCGGCAACAGCGCGTGAGTCTGATTCGGTCCACCGTAACCGCCCAGCGGGGCGAGCAGCGGCTTGGTGTTCGACAGGACGCCGGCGGCGCTCATGCCGCCCGATCCGTCGCTGCAGATATTCTTGCCGCGCGAACTGGCCCCGCTGCCTGAAATCTGCGGCGACTGGCCGCTGAAAATGGTGTTCCGGTAACTGCCCGGGTTTTGGATGACCAGCCCTGCCCCGCCGCCGAAAACCGATGCGCTGGTATTGCCGGAAAAGGTGACATTGGTCAGCGTCATCGACTGGCCGTTGGAGAAATGGCTTAAGCGCCGGCCGCTGCCATTGGTGCCGGTAATCTGGTTTCCGGAGAAAGTGCTGTTGCGGATGGTCAGCGTCGAGCCTTGGGCGTTGATCGCCGATCCCTGCAGAGGGGTGCTGTTGCCGCTGAAGGTCGTGTTGGTGATCGTGGCGTTGGTGGATAAGAGCCCCACGCCGCCGCCGGCGAAGGAACCGAAGTTGTTCGCGATCACGCATTGGTTGATGGTGGTGGTTCCCCCGGTGGTGGCGATAGCCCCGCTACCACCAGCCCCGTTTTGAAGCCGCATCCCGGAAAAGCCGAAGGCTTGCGTGTAGAGAACCAGCGGCGTCTCGAAAAACGCGTAGTTCCCTCCAGACGAGCGGTTGAGGGTCAAACTGGCGGCTCCCGGACCATTGATGGACACCGAGATGTTGACGATCTGCGGCAGCG
>JADKFD010000007.1 GCA_016717705.1 Rhodanobacteraceae bacterium
TTCGGGCCGGAACTGGAAAAGCTGCTGCTGATCGCGCTGATGCATGATTCTGGCGAGCCCATTACCGCACAATCTGCCGAGCGGCTGCTGCACGCGTCTGACAAGGTCGTAAAATCAGGGAGTTCCCGGCGGCGCCCGCGCAAGTCGCGATCGGCGCCTGTGTGAGCGACAGCACGGACAAGATCGGGATGGCGTCGTAAGCTCATGGCGAGCGTCTGCCGTCGGATCTGCCAAAACAGGTGAGAAACAGGCGCTTTGTGCTTGATTCTAAATGCCCTATCCTAGTGGCATCTGACCCAGATGGGCGGGAGGGCCTCATGGCCGCAAAGTTTATTGGTCGCACGTCGTTGCTGGCATCCGGTCTGATGCTCGCCTTGGGCCTGCATGCGCCGCTGTTTGCGCAGGTTTCGCAAGATTTTCAGATGCGCGTCGAGTACGCCGTCACCTATACGCCGTTCGAACCCAACGGCCATATCGATCTGACGCCACCGTACACGCTGTGCGGCAACAATCAGATGGCGCTGCGCTTTCGCTACACCTGGCGCAACTCCTTCCAGGAGTACGTTTACACCGAGCCGGTCACCACGCTCTGGCCCTATATGTACATGCAGGGGGTGAATCCAAATCCGCTGCAGGTACCTGCGTCGCCGGGCGGTTCACCGGTCGTGAAAATGGTCGACGTCGGACTGATCTCCGGGCAGGTCAACACCAGCGGCAATCGCCAGGTGGTGTTCCGTGGGCGCACCTCGGGCTTCTTTGGCAACCCGGTGCTGTATGCCAACGCCACCGCGCTGATCGAAACCCAGATTCCGCCGCCACCAACCGGCTATCGGGAAATCGAGGACCGCACCGTGGATATGCCGACCCAGCCCTGGTTCGGCTGGTCCGCGTCGCTGTCGGACAGCTATCGACTGGATGTGGGGCAGTGCTCGATCCAGGATCCGAATACCACCGATTGCGGCACCGCATCCTTGCCTTCGGTGGTGCTCGACCCGGCATGCGGCACTGCGCCGCTGTGTTGGACGGGCAACGAAAACGAGCATCAGCTCACCGACACGCTGGCGTCCGACAAACGATATATGTATCGCGTCTATGGCCTGAATCAATGCGGATTGAGCACGCAGGCCGATGAGTTGCCATCGTTCCGTACCGCGCAGGCCTGCTTCATCAGCGGCGCCAGCATCCCTGACGGCGGCGTGCTGAATGTGGATGCGGCGACGCTCGGCCTCAATCCGGGGTCGTTGGTACCCAACTTGCGTGTGACCGTGCATGCGGATCATGCCGACGTCAGCGATCTGCGCATCAGTCTGACCAAGACCTCGCCGGTGGTGGCTGGGCCGTTGTTGCTGATGGATCGGCCGACCGCCACCAATTGTGTCGCCGGCACCCGCATCCAGGCTGCGTTCGCCGACAACGGCACGCCGATTTCCGGCGGCTGCAACCCGCTGGAGCCGGCGATCAACGGTCGCGTCGCGCCACAGCAAGCGCTCGCCTCGTTCGCGCCGCTGCAGGGCGAGGGCACCTGGCGTCTGACCATCGAAGACACCGAGACCGACGGCAAGGCCGGCACACTGCGCGAATGGTGTCTGTCGGCCGACGTTGCGCTGCGGGACGACCTTGCCCAGGCGCCGATCTTTCCAACGGCTTCGATAACCCGGCTTCGGAGGGCCGAGCGGGCTCGGGGCGGGGGGCGCGACGGCGGCGCCCGCACGGCGCGCTGTTTCCGGGGCAGCACGCCGTGCCGGTGTCGGCTCAGTCTTCCAGTTCGCCCTTGGCCTTGTCGATGTCCAGCGCTTCCATGGCGTCGAGCGGCTTCAGTGCGATCGCGCTTTCATAGGCCTTGACCACGTCGGGCGCGCGCTTCTTGCCGTACATCATCAGCATGCCGTTGCCGTACTCGATGTGCGCAATCGGCGCGTGCGGCGTCAGTTTGATGGCTTCCTGCAGGTGCTTCATGCCGGTATCGGCCTTGGCGCCATAGGTCAGGCCGCCGATCATGGCGCCGATCTTGTCGATGATCTCGGCGTGATAGACACCCATCGCCGTATGCGCCTCGGCGTGTTTGGGCGCCAGTTTGAGCGTGCGCTCAAGGCTTTCCTTGATCTTGCCGCCGAGGCCCTGGGACAACGCCTTGGTGATCGAGATGGTCTGGCTGTAGCGGCCGAGCGCGAAGGCGTGAAAGTAGTGGGCGTTGGCTTCATCCGGCATCACCGCGATGGCCGCCTCGGCGCGCTTGGCGCAACGTTCGAAGTGCGCGCCGCGCTCGTCTTCCTTGGCCAGATAGGTGGCGTAGATGCCTTCCGCCTTGTTGGCGACCGTGGCGCCGATCACGCCGAGGCCCTCGCCAATTTCGGCGGCCTTCTGGAACTCGCCCCGATGGAAGTCGCGCCAGGCCTGCTGCAGCGATTCCGCGATCGCTTCGGCATCGCCTGCCTCCTTGAGCTTGGGGTAGCGCTTCTGCAGGGCAGCAACATGCTTCTTGTCGGGAAATGCCTCCTGGTCACCGGCGTGCAGGCGATCCCAGGCCTTGGCCAGCTTCGCGCCGGAATAGTCGAACGCCGCACTGCTGTGCGGGAACTTGACCCATTTCTTGGCAGCCATTGTCGATCTCCGTTGCGCGGACAGTAGCCGGGAGCATCGGCAAAGGCGGGCGCCGGGGCAAGGGCGGCATTTCAGTTTTCGGTTGTCGGTTTCGGTTGGCGGAGGCAGGGCATCGCGCGCAAGCCGCTCCTGCAAGCTTGCCGAAAGCCCACGCGCCGAGAAATGGCCACGGCTTGGGCGCCGGCGGCGCCATGCAAATCAACCGCACCAACAACCGGCGCCGCAATCAGCAGCCTGAAGCTGAACGCTCTAGTCAACGCAAGTGTTGCCTAGTGTGATTGTTCTATCGGGCAAACCTTACCTTGAGCCTCAAGCGCGGCGAAACAGCGCGTCATTACTGAACCCGAGGAGAGACACCATGGCTACCAAGAAACTCGCTGGCAAGAAAGCGCTGCGTTCGGTCAAGCGCGAAACCGTTGAGGTCCGCGATACCGCGCGGGACATTCTGTTGGCATCGATTGGCGCAGTGTCGATCACCCGCAAGGAAGGCGCCCGTTTCGTCGGCGCGCTGATCGAGCAGGGCCAGGAACTGGGCGAGCGTACCGTCAAGCTGGCCGAAGGCAAGGTTGCCGACGTGCGCAAGCAGGTGATCGGCGTGTTCGGCAAGGTGCAGAAGACCGCCAACGCCAACCTGTCGCAGGTCGAGGGCGTGGTTGGCGGTCAAGTTACGCGCGTGCTGTCGCGCCTGGGCATTCCGTCCAAGGCCGATGTGCAGGAACTGTCGCGCCGCGTTTCCGAGCTGAACCGTCAGGTCAAGGCACTGCAGGGCGCCCGCAAGCTCGCGCAGGCCAAGGCTGCCTGACGCACTGCGGAACCTCCGAGGAGCTTCCGCTGAGGCAAAGCGAAGGGCCGGCGAAACGGCCTTCGCGGTTCCGCATCTGGGCGAGCTTGGCAAGCCGCTGGGCGACCCGAAGCCGCATCACGAGCGGGGGCAAGCCACCGCATCGGTGCGGTTGTCGGCGGAGTCTTTGCCTGCGGCAAAGCTTCCGCCTACTTGACGAGGTATTGATCCGCCAGCCGGGTCAGGTGGGCGCGCTCGGCGGACTTCAGGTAGGGCGCGATCAGCACCATGACCTGATAGATGCCGCGTCCGAGATCGACATCCTGCTTGCTGCTGATGGCTGGCTTGATCTGCTGGAAGTTCAGCCAGAAGGTCGTCAGCACCACCGTGTTCTGGGCGATGGCTTCGATTTCGCGCTGGCTGGCGAGCATCGTGCCGGCCTTGACCATCTCGGTGTAGACCTTGGAAATACTCTCATGCGCCCGCTTGAGGATGCGTGAGAAGTGCATCTTCAGTTTGCGGCTGCGCGTCAGCAGGTCGACCAGGTCGCGATAGACGAAGCGGTAGTCCCAGATGCACTCGAACACCAGGTGCATCTGCAACCACATGTCTTCCAGATTGGGCAGGCGCCCTTCCGGCACCAGCAGCGCGTCGCCGATACGCTCTTCGAAGCGCGCGAACAACTGCTCGATGATGTCGTCCTTGTTGCGGAAGTGGTAGTACAGGTTGCCGGGGCTGATCTCGAGTTCGTCGGCGATGTGGTTGGTGGTGACGTTTGGTTCACCCGTCGCGTTGAACATCTCCAAGCTCTTGGCAAGGATGCGGTCACGCGTCTTGACTGGCCCCGGTTCCTGGCTCACGGCACCCTCAGAACTTGCCGCCGAGGCGCTTGACGAGGTCGCAGTACTTTTTCTTCGCGTCATCGCCGCTCAATCCCTTCAGTTTTTCCCACGCTTCGTACTTGGCGGTGCCGACGAAATCGAAGAAGCCCGGCTTGGGGCCGGCGACATCGCCTTCGGTCGCCTGCTTGAAGTGGCTGTAAAGCTTGAGCATCGTATCGTTGTCGGGACGCTCCGGCAGCTGCTTGGCAGCTTCAGTGGCGGCCTGGAACTGGCTATCGATATCGGACATGCGAATCTCCCGGTCGAATCAGTATTGAAACCAAGCCCCCACTATCGTTCCGACGATCAGGAATCGCACGTGCAGGGGGGGCGGCGCACGACGCCGGCGAAAGCTTGGTGCCGGCGTCGCCTAGCCTCGTTATCTTAGGGGGCAATCCGTCGGCACCGCGACGGCCCAAATCTCGACGACCTCGGGGGAGGACGATCCACATGACTTACTTCGTCACTGGCGCTACTGGCTTCCTGGGCCGGTTCCTGATCGGCAACCTGCTCAAGCGCAAGGGCAGCATCCATGTCCTCGTCCGCAAAGGCTCCAAGGAAAAGTTCGAAGCCCTGCAGGCCCGCTACCCTGAGGCGGGCGACCGCCTGCTGCCGGTCTATGGCGATCTGACCAAGCCCAAGCTCGGGTTGAGCGCCGAGGCGCAGAAGTTGCTGGCCGGCAAGATCAAACATTTTTTCCATCTGGCTGCGGTCTACGATCTGTCCGCCAGCGCCGAGTCGCAGCAGGCGGCGAACATCGATGGCACCCGCAATGCCGTGCAGCTGGCCGAGGCGATCCGTGCGGGCTGCTTCCACCACGTCAGTTCGATTGCCGCCGCCGGCCTGTATGCCGGTGTGTTTCGCGAAGACATGTTCGACGAGGCCGAGAATCTCGATCATCCCTATTTCCGCACCAAGCACGACTCGGAAGGGATCGTCCGCAGGGAGTGCGGGCGGCCGTTTCGCATCTATCGCCCGGGCATGGTGGTCGGACATTCGCAGACCGGTGAGATCGACAAGATCGATGGCCCGTACTACTTCTTCACACTGATCAAGCGCCTGCGCGAGATGCTGCCGCCGTGGGTACCGACCCTGGGCGTGGAAGGTGGCCGCATCAACATCGTACCGGTCGATTTCGTCGTCAATGCGATGGATCACATCGCCCACGAAAAGGGCCTCGACGGCGGCTGTTTCCACCTGACCGACCCCTCGCCGATGCGCGTGGGCGAGGTGCTGAACGCCTTCGCCGACGCCGGTCACGCACCCAAGATGACCATGCGCATCGACGCGCGCATTTTCCAGTTCATCCCGCCGTCCATCCGCGGCGCGATCGGCATGCTGCCGCCGGTCAAGCGCATCGTCGGCCATACGCTGAAGAGCCTGAACATCCCCGCCGATGTGCTCAAGTTCTTCAATTACCCGACGCGCTTCGACAGTCGCGAGACCGAGCGCGCGCTGAAGGGCACCGGCATCAAGGTGCCGGATCTGGACACCTACGCCTGGCGGCTGTGGGACTACTGGGAGCGCCACCTCGACCCGGACCTGTTTGTCGATCGCTCGCTGTCGAGCCGGGTCAAGGGCAAGGTGGTGCTGATCACCGGTGGATCCTCAGGCATCGGTCTGGCGACAGCGAAAAAGGTCGCCGCAGCGGGCGCGACGACGCTGATCTGCGCGCGCGGGCTGGAGGACCTGGAAAAGGCGCGGGCCGAGATCGAGGCCGAGACCAAGGGGGCCAAGGTTGCCGTCTATCAGGTCGATCTCGCCGAACTGGCATCGGCTGACGATCTGGTCAAGAAGGTACTCGCCGAGCATGGCGCAGTCGATGTGTTGATCAACAACGCCGGGCGCTCGATCCGCCGCTCCATCGAATTGTCCTACGACCGCTTCCACGACTACGAGCGCACGATGCAGCTGAACTACTTCGGTTCGCTGCGCCTGATCATGGGCTTGCTGCCGAGCATGACCGAGCGACGCAAGGGCCACGTGATCAACATCAGCTCGATCGGCGTGCTTACCAATGCGCCGCGGTTTTCCGCGTACGTCGCCAGCAAGGCGGCGCTGGATGCGTTTTCGCGTTGCGCGGCGAGCGAGTTCGCCGACCGCAACATCCACTTCACCATCATCAACATGCCGCTGGTGAAGACGCCGATGATCGGCCCGACCAAGATCTACGACAACGTGCCGACGCTCTCGCCTGAAGAAGCCGCCGACATGGTGGTCAAGGGCATCATCGAGCGTCCGCAACGGCTTTTCGCCACTCACCACTCACTACTCACCACTCACTGCTCTTCGAAAAGGCGCCCGCCAGCCGGCCGGTCGGGGAGGGCGATCGGCAAAAAGATTGGCTGGCGGGCATTGAAACGGGATGGCGCGTTCCTTGCGCCCGGATCGGCGTTTGCTCGCCGATCCGTGTTGTATCAGGCCTTCAGCCTTCGGCCTTGACTTCGTCGACCGCCGGAGCGGCGACGACGGCCTTCTTGACCGGAGCCTTGCGCGGCTTCGGCGCGGCCACCTTCGGTGCGGCCGCCGGAGCGGCAAGCTTCGCGGCAGCCGGCTTCGGCGCGGCGGCCTTCGGCGCTGCAGGCTTCACTGCGGCAGCCTTCGGAGCAGCGGCCTTCGGAGCAGCAGCTGCGGCGACCGGCTTCTTGGCGACCTGGGCACGGTTGCCGGCGTCGAGTGCGCGCACGGCCTTGCTCAGTTCATCGACCCGCTTGGCCAGTTGCTCCAGCTCTTCGCGGCCCGGAATGCCGAGCGTGCCGAGCGCCTTGGAAACGCGGTTCTCGAAGACCTGCTCGAGACGATCCCACGTGTCCGAGGCGCGTTCTTTGACTTGCGAAACGGATTTCTCGACCATGCCGCGTACTTCCTCGACCTTGGAACCGGTGAGCTTGCGAGTCGCCTTTTCCAGCGCCGCGCCTTCCTTGACCAGTGTTTCGTAGACCTTGCCGCTCTGCTCCTGCGCCTTGGCGAACGCGCCCAGGCCAGCCAGCCAGATCTGCTCGGCCTGCTCCATGATCGCCTTGGCCGTGTTCTTCAGCGACTTGTCGCTACCAGCGTCCTCGATCTTGGACTTGAGTTTCGAACCCTTCGACGTCTTCATGTTTTCCTCTGCGTGTTTGCAGCCTCGCCCCACTTCGCCAGGATGCGAAGCGCAGGATGTGTGGGTGCATCCTGCGGGCCGCAGCTAGAATATTCACACTATGCAACGCGGTGGCGAGCTTGATCTGATGCGGATTGCGGTCATTTTTGGCGCGCACGCAACGGCTGCCGTTCAGCTTGCCGGCAGTGCACTGAGGTTGCGTTGCTTCAGTCGATCACCGACTCTTCGGCAACCAGAGCCAGCGAATCATGGGCCAGCGCACGCGGCTTCGAACGCGCCCGCAAACGTCGCTGTGCATGGGTCCTGGCGATCACCTGTTCGAGTTCCTTGAGCGCACGATCGAGGCGCGTCAGCACGGTGGAATTGGGCGGCCGGGTGCCTTCCAGCCCGTCCCAGACCGTGCGTTGGGCATCGTCGAGGATGTCGTCGCGCAGGCGCAGTCCATGGCGCTCCAGCACCGGGCTCAGGTCCTTGCGGCGACGGCGCAGATCCGCCAGCGTGGTCGAGTAAGCGTGTTCGCACAGGTGCCGGCGACTGGCGAAGCTGAAGACGTTGGTGAAGAACATCTCCGAATCATCGAGGTCCGGCTGGAACAGCACCAGATCCGAATGGTCGTAGCTCTTGTCGTACTTGCCGAAGCCAACCCGCATGCGCGAGTACAGCATCGCGCGGATGGTCTGCGAGATGACCCGCGGCAGGCCGCCGTCGACCAGGCTGCCCGGCGGCTCGTCGCCGCGATCGCGCAGCGCCGAGGCGTCGAAAGGCACCAGCGGGTTCAGCGCCAGCAACAGATCGATATCTTCGTCCAGCGCCACCGAGGCGTGCAGGGTGCGCTGCAGGGCGCCGTCGACGTAGTAGCGGCCGTTGATCTCCACCGGCGGGTAGAAACCGGGCAGCGCCGAACTGGCCTGCACCGCCTTGGAAATCGGGATGGCGTCGTCGCCTGGCGAACCGAAGCGCACGGTATGTCCGGTATCGAGGTCCACGGCGACCACGTACAACGGTCGATCGAGCTTGCGGAAATCGTTGGTGCGTCCAGGCGCGTTGAATATCCCGTTGAGGTAGCGCTCGATTCCTTCGTTGTCGAACAAGCCGGTCGGAATCGCACTTCCCAGACGGCCGAGCGTGTCGCTCCAGCCGATTTCACCCGGGTGCAGGGCCACGTCCAGCAGCCATTCGCCGATGATCTTCGGCAAGGAACTCAGGCGCCGGATG
Source organism: Rhodanobacteraceae bacterium (assembly GCA_016717705.1). Taxonomy (GTDB): domain Bacteria; phylum Pseudomonadota; class Gammaproteobacteria; order Xanthomonadales; family SZUA-5; genus JADKFD01. Next base: position 8,579 of record JADKFD010000007.1, read on the forward strand.
TATTCGAAGAAGGCCGGTTTCAGGAACATCTCGGGTCGAAACTGGTGCTCGGGATCCTCTTCGGTGATGAACATCCGGCACATGTCGCCCGAGTCCACCCGGTTGGCCAGGCCCGCAGCAAGGAAAGCGCCAGAACTGACGCCGACGTAGACGTCGAGGCGCGTCAGATCGAGGCCCTCGATGGCTTCGTCGAGGGCGCGCAAGGCACCCATCTCGTAAATGCCGCCGATCGGTCCGCCGCCAGCGACCGCCAATCCAATGCGGTGTGGCCTGCGCAGCGAGCGGACTTTGCGTGCTTCCTGCAGATGCAGCATCTTTAGCATTCCCTGGTCGTGGCGCGCCCGATTGTAGTCGCGACGGATTGGAGACTTCGCTCAGAGTGGGTGCTTGTTTACCTTCTTCTGAAGTGCGCTGCCGTGGAGTGCAGTCTCGGTTTGATAGCCTCACACTATGTGCATGAACAAACTGGAATTTTTACCTGTTCGCGCGCGCCGTCGGGTGCTTGCCCACAGCCTGCGCGTGATCTGGGGCGTGCAATTGGCAGCGCTGCTGGCGGCTGTGGTGCTGCAGGTGCGTGCCGGCGTGTCCTGGCCACGGGCGTTGTTGACGGTCGTTGTCGTCTGGTCCGTTCTGCAACTGAGTCTGATGGCCTTCGGGTTCGCACTGAAATGGGCCAGCGGCGACTGGCCCGCGGCGGCGCGTGGACCCTTGCTGCGCTGGTTGCGCACGGCGGCCATCGAGATGGCCTGGATGGCGCGCATCTATCTGGTCGAGCATCCCTGGCGGGCGCCAGCCGCGCAGCTCTGTGCCGAAGATCCGCGCGCGCCCCTGATGCTGGTGCACGGCTTTCTCTGCAACGGCGCCGTGTGGATTCCCTTGGCACGCCACCTGTCCGGTCGCAACCTGGCCAGTGTCAGCCTGGAGCCGAGCTATCGCCACTTCGAGCGGCAGTTGCAGGATCTGCACGAGGCCGTGCTGGCGCTGTGCGCGCGTACCGGTCATTCCCGAGTGACTCTGGTCGGCCACAGCATGGGCGCGCTGTTGTCGCGCGCCTATGCGCAGCGCCATCCGCAGCATTGCGCGGCGGTCGTGTGCGTGGCCGCGCCGCATCATGGCACGCTGCTGGCGGACTACATCTACGGGGTCGAAGCGGGTCCGCCCTCGGCACGCTGCCAGTGGCTGGCCGCGGTCAACCAGCGCGATGGCGAGCGCATCGGCGTGCCGGCCTTGAATCTGTGGAGCGCCGACGACAACATCGTGATCCCGGCAAGCAGCGCGCGCCTGGCGCATACGCCCGAGCGCACGCTGCATGGCCACGGACACATGGCGGCAATCGCGGCGGCGAGCGCCTGTGCGACGCTGATCGCAGCCATCGAAGAGCTCGAATCCACCCTGGAGCACGCTGCATGACTGCGTTTGGCGACCTTGCACCCGATTTCGACCTGCGCATCCCGGCCGCTGCGAGTTCGCGCCCATGAGCGCCGTCGGCGACCGCCTGAAAAGTCTGCTGGGCCGTCTGCAGGCCCAGCACAGGACCTCGGTTGGCGATGCCGCGGTGGCGGCGCGTCTGGCTGCCCTGCGCGCCTGGCAAGCGCGCCGCCTGGCATCGACTTATGCCGACATCCATCGCGTCGAACCCTTTGCCGCCGCCTGCGAGTTTTTTCTTGCCGACCTCTACGGCGAGGGCGACTTTGCCGATCGCGACCGTGCAGTGGAGCGTGTGGTGCCGATCATGATGCGCATCCTGCCGGAAAGCGTGCTCGCCAGTCTGGCGCGGGCGATCGAGCTGAACGCACTGAGCCAGGAACTCGACTACGGCCTGGCGGCGGCGCTGCCGGCACATTGCACGACGGCAGCGGCCATTTCCGACGCCGAATACGCCAGCGCCTATGCCCAGTCGGCCGAACGCCAGACGCGACGGCGTCAGCTGGCTCTGTTGCTGGTCCTCGGCCGCGAACTCGACCGCCTGGTGCGCAAGCCATTGCTGTCGGAATTGCTGCATCTTTGCCGCTGGCCGGCGAAACTGGCGGGCCTGGGCGCCTTGCAGAGTTTTCTTGAGCGCGGTTTCGACGCCTTTGGACGACTCGGCGGCGCCGGCGTGTTCCTCAGCACCATCCTGATGCGCGAACGCGCGTTCATGAACGCCGTCGAGCGCGTGCTCGCGGGCAATACCGAGTTGCATCTGCCGGATCCGAATTCCTGGTCGCGCTGACGGAAAGAGGGGCAGGGGCACGGAGATGCGGCCGCCGGGGTGTGTGGAGCTTAGCGGGGGCGGGGGCCGAGTGGAGCAGGCCCGGCGCATCCACGAATTGCGCGACGTCTCAGCCGCCGAATTCCTGATCCAGATAGCGCCGAATTTCCGATTCGATGGTGCCCTTGATCGGCAGCAGCATCCAGCTGATGTCCGCATGCACCGAAACCGAGTCGATTTCGACGGCAATTTCGCCCTCGACGCCGCTGCGCGAGAATTCCAGCGTATTGCGATTCCATTGCGCCTCGATCTCGAAGCGTTCGCGAATATGCTTGGCGACCTTGTCGACGGCCTTTTTGGCCTTGGCGACACCTAAAGCATGTGCACGGTGTATGCGTATGGTTGCCATATCGAGCCCTCCGTTGCCCGGTGTCGTCTGTAGTTGATTATGATCAAAGCTTGGCTACGAGGGGAGCGGTCTGTGCGCATCTGCCTGGCTTTGTGGATGTTGAGTGCGTCGGCCGGCGCGTTGGCGCAAACCGGCGCCGAGATTCCGTCGTCGGCGCCAGCGGCGGCAGCACCGGCGCCGGCCCGGCGGTGCCGGCGCCGCGCCAGTGCCAGCGCCCGCAGCGGCGGTCGTCCATACACTGCGCGGCCAGATCAGCCTGACCAGCGGCGGACGTCCGCTGCGCAGCGATGAGGCGGCTGACGCGGTGGTCTATTTCCGCCCGGCGACGCCAGCGCCGGTGATCCTTCCGGATACACCGTTCGTGCTGGCCACCGAGCGCAAGACCTTCGTGCCGCGGGTGTTGCCGATTCCGGTTGGCGCCAGCGTACGCTTCCCGAACAACGATCCGATCCTGCACAACGTGTTTTCGACGGCGAAAGAAGCCTCCTTCGACCTCGGTCTGTACGGACGCAGCGACGGCGAGAACTACCGCTTCAGCCAGCCCGGCGTCATTCGCGTCTATTGCAATGTGCACCATGCGATGGTGGCGCATGTGCTGGTGATGGACACTCCGTTCTTCACCAAACCGGATGCGCAGGGGCGCTTTCGACTGGTCGGCGTGCCAGCCGGCCCGGGCGAACTGCTGGTCTGGCACGAACGCGCGCAGCTCTGGCGCCAGGCGCTTGCCGTCGACGCCGATGTCGATCTCAAGGTGCCGCTGGAACTCAGCAAGCGCAAGATTCCGCCGCACTTGAACAAGACCGGCCAGCCGTATCGAAGGACACGCCCCGATGAGTACTGATCATGGTTTCCGCTTGCCGCTGGCGGCGCGCATCTTCCTGGCCAGCGCCGTGCTGGTGGCGATTGCCGTGGCGATGGCGGCCTTCTTCACGCTGAAACAGGGCCGCCGGGCGGGCGCACAAGCCGTCGAGCAGAGCCTGAAAGCCGCCGGCAATGCGCAGGCGCTGCTGGAACAGCTGTCCTTCGAAAAGCTCGACATCATCGCCCGCACGATCACCAACGACGCCGATTTCGTGCGTTACGTGGCGACCGCCACCGACGACGGCCTCGGCCTCGGCGAAGTGCCGGTGGTGGTACCCGATCCCGCCGCGTCGACGGTCACTGCCGCCGACGGCACCAGCCCTGCACCCGATGTCTCTGCGGATCCAGGCCTGGCGGTTGCGCCGGCGACCGCCGCCGATACCGCCTCGGTCAAGGACCTGCTCGACCAGCAGTGCAAGACCTTCGACGTCAGTTTCGGGATGGTGCTGGACTCGGAGGGACGGGTGGTCGCGCGCACCGACGAGCGCGAGGCGTTTCAGGAAGACTTCGCCGGCGATGCCGTATTCGGCACGATGATCAGCGACGCGGCCGGTGTCACCGGCTATTGGCGCGATGGTGTCGCGCTCTACCAGGTGTCGGCGCAGCTGATGGCGATGCAGGACGAACTGGTCGGCTTCCTGATCGTCGGTGTGCCGGTCGATGCCGGCATCGTCAAGCAGGTCCGCGAGGTCAGCGGCGGCGAGGTCGCCTACTGGATGCTCGATGGCGAGCACCTGCGGCTGATCGCGACCTCGGTCGATGAAGACAAATCGACGCTGCTGAAGGCCGCGGTGGGCAATATCGAGGCACGGGTCAAGGAGCAGCTGGCGAAGGGCGAGGCACTGGAGCGCGTCGACATCGAGCTCGGGCCGCAGCAGTACGCGGCGAGCCTGGCGCCGCTGTTCGGGCAGCCGGGCGATGCCATCGGCGGCGCACTCACCCTGACCTCGGTGGACGGTGCCATGGCGCCGTTCCAGTCGATCCAGAACTCGGTGCTGCTGGGCGGCGCGGTGGCGCTGGTGCTGGCGCTGGCGGTGTCCTGGTGGCTGGCACGGCGCGTCTTGCGCCCGGTGGCCGAACTCACCGAGGCCGCCGAGCAGGCCGCCGGCGGCAACTATCACCAGCAGCTCAGCATCGAGGGCAACGACGAGGTCGGCCGTCTCGGCCGCGCATTCGATTCTCTGCTGAGCGATCTGCGCCAGCAAAAGGACATCGAGGGTTATGTCGGGCATCTGACCCGCTTCCTGCCCGACCCGGGTTCGGAAGTGCCGGCCGCGACGGCGCGGCCCACGCCCAAGCCGGTGACGCGGCGCGAATGCGCGTTGCTGGGGCTGGAACTGCGACGCTTCCTGAAGGCGCCGCCAAAGGGCGAGGAAGCCATCACGCTGACCGCGCTCGGCCAATTGATCGAGGAAGCCAATGCGCGCGCCCAGGCCGCCGGCGGCGAGTTGCTGGAGCAGGAGGGCCCGCGACTGCTGTTCGGCTTCGGTGGCGAAGCCGCGGAAATGCGCGCACTGGCCACCGTCAATGCCTGGTGGCAAGGGCGCATTGGCGGCGTCGACAACGGCGCGGCGGCGGCGATGGCGATCGGCGAAATCGTGCACGGCTCGCTGCCGGCGCGGCCGGAGTCGAGCGCGACCATCGGTTTGCCGGTACTGCAGGTCGAGCGCCTGCTGGCCGAGACGCCGGTCGGGCATTTGCTGCTGTCGCCGGTGGTCGGCGAACGCATCAAGGCCGCCGGGCAGACGGCGGTGCTCCGGGTGGCCAACGGACAGAGCAGCGGCAAGCGCTTCCTGACCATCGATCGCGCCGGACTCAGCACCATTTCGCGCACAGCGCCGGGACTGGGGCAATCGACGGTGATGATCGGCGGCGACGCCAATGCAACCCAGATGGCCGACGCCCCGGCGCGGCCGACCGGCGAGAGCTCGGCGACGCGGCTGGCCTTGGGCATGCGCTTTGCCGGACGCTACGAGATTCTGGCGATCCTCGGCGCCGGCGGCATGGGCATGGTCTACAAGGCGCGCGATGCCGACCTCTCGGACGTCGTCGCGCTGAAGATGTTGCGGCCGGGAATGGTGGTGGATGCCGAGCAGCTGGACCGGCTCAAGATCGAGCTCAAGCTGGCGCGCAAGATCACCCATCCCAACGTGCTGCGTACCTACGATTTCGGCGATTTCCAGGGCGTCCCCTATATCTCGATGGAATACGTGCGCGGCGTGACCTTGCGCTATCTGCTGCAGCAGGCCGGCAAGCTGCCGTTCTCGGCGGCGCTGCGCATCGCCCGGCAGCTGTGCATGGGGCTCGATGCGGCGCACCAGATGGGCGTGATCCACCGCGACATCAAGCCGGAGAATCTGATCATCGAGCAGAGCGGCAACGCCAAGCTGATGGATTTTGGCATCGCCCGTTCCGCCGGACGATCCGATTCCGGGCACACCCAGCCGGGCACCTTCATCGGTACGCCGAACTACGCTTCGCCCGAACAATTGTCCGGCATGGATCTCGACCAGCGCTCGGATATCTACTCGACCGGTGTGATGCTGTGCGAGATGTTCTGCGGCAAATTGCCGTTCAGTGGCGGCAACACCATGGAACTCTATGTGGCCCATCTGCAGCAACCACCGATCAAACCCTCGGTGCTGTGGCCGGATATTCCGCGGGCGCTGGAAGAAGTCATCCTGAAATGCCTGGAGAAAAAGCCCGCAGATCGTTACGCTTCGGTAGCGGATCTGTTAGTGGCGTTGTCCGGTTTGCGGGCCTGAAGGGGATTCGGCGCATGAGCCTATCGCATCAATTGATCTGCGCTGGCGCTCTGGCGCTGTTCGCTGCTCCGCTGGCAGCGCAGGATGCGACTGCGGACGAGCAGGCCAGCGCGGCCATCGACTGGTACGGCGACCTGCGCCTGCGCGCCGAAAACACCTCGGACATTCCCGCCCGGCCCGACGACATCGAACGCGTGCGTTCGTCGGTGCGCGCGGGTGGCCGCTATACCACCGACAGTGGCTGGGAGTTCGCTGCGGCGGTCAAGCTGGCCGCCGGCAGCGACGACAACGACGACAACCGGCGCAACAACGACAACGAAGAATCCGACGGCGCCGCTTTCGACGAGTGGTATGCGGCGTACACCTTCGGCCAGGGCAATGGACAGGTGCAACTGGGCAAGGGGCGCATGCCGCTGGCGCTGTCGCCGCTGACCTGGGACCGCGATCTGCGGCCGGTGGGTGCCAGTCTCGACTATTCGGCGGCGGTGCGTGATTTCGACGTGCTGCATTTCACCGCGGGCTATTTCGCCGGTGACCACCTGTACGGGGACGAATCGCGCATCGGCGCGCTGCAGATAGGCTACGGCTGGATGGAGGGTGCGGAGACCGGCTTCAGCGGCTTCCTCAGCTACCTCGATTTCACCGACATCGATGTGCTCGCCCGCGAGGGCCTCGGGCGTACCAATCGACGCGTCGCCGGCAAATACGTCAGCGACTATCAGTTGCTCGATCTGCAATTCGTCGGCCGCACCCAGGTCTTCGATGCGCCGCTGGTGGGGCGCCTGGATCTGGTGCGCAACCTCGGCGCCGACGATTTGCGCGACGGGGCGCGTTTCAGCCTGATCTGGGGCAACGCCGACGATCTCGGCGGCTGGGAGCTGGGCTATGCGTACCAGCGTGCCCAGCGCGACGCCGTGCTGGCGGCCTTTGCCGAGGACGACTGGTGGTTCCACACCTTTGCGCGCGGCTACATGCCCTGGGTCGCCTACGGCATCAACCAGACCTGGACCGTCCAGGCCACCGGTTTCTTCGAGCGTCGCGACGGCGTTGACGAGTACACCGAGCGATTGCTGCTCGACCTGCGCTCACGCTGGTAGTCTTGCGCGCGCTCCCCCAACCGACTCGCGATCACGCCCGATGAAGATCAGCTTCCCCGGCGGTGAAAGACAAGACTTCCTGGCTGGGGAGGGTACGCTGCGGGTGGGCTCTGCGCCGGACAACGACATCGTGCTGCCGGCATCCAAGCAGGTACTGCCGCAACACCTCGAATTGCATTTCGACCAGCGCCGCGGGCTCACGCTGAGCGTGGTCGACGCCAGCGCCGTGGTCCACGTCAACGGACGTCCGGTGCGCGAAAAAGCCATCCTGCGGCTGGGTGACATGGTCGGCGTCGGCAGCGTGCGTCTGGTCATCCGTCCGGATGCCGATCGCGTCGAGAAACCACCCAAGGCACTGCCCGAGAACGAAACCCGCCAGCGCTTCACGCCGCCGCGCGTGGTGTTGCGTGGCGTGTCTGGCGGCTATTTCGGCAAGGTGATACCGCTGCGCTCGAAGACCGTGATCGGCCGTGGCAGCGATTGCGATCTGGTGCTCAACGAATCCGAGATGAGCCGCCGCCACGCACTGATCGAGAACACCCAGGAGGGCTTGTTCCTGCGCGATCTGGGTTCGGTCAACGGCACCTTCGTCAACGGTACTTCGGTGCGCGACACGGTGCTCAAGCCGGGCGATCAACTGGCGTTCGACCAGAACCGATTTCTGATCGAAGCCCCGGGCTACCTGGTGATGGCGCCGGGCGACCAGGCGGTGCACACCGGCGTGATCACCCAGGTGCAAAGGCCGCTGAACCTGCAGCCTCCGGGCGCCACGCCGACCAGTGAAAGCGAAAACAGCGCGGTCGACTGGATCATCATGACCGCCGCCGTGGTCACCCTGCTGGCGTTGGCGGTGCTGGTGTATCTGGAGTTCGGGCGCAGCGGCTGAGCCAGCCCGGTTTTCGGTTTCAGATTTCAGTTTTGGGATTTGCGCGCATGGCTCGATCGCGCGCGAGCGCGCTCCTACAAATCTTGCGTAGACCCTCGGCAAACTTGTAGGAGCGCGCTTGCGCGCGATGCTTTTGTAGGAGCGCGCTCGCGCGCGACTGCTTCGATCGGACCCACTCACGGCTGCCGATACTCCCGCAACACCTGCGCGATCTGCACCTCATAGGCCTCGTACCAGCGTTGACGACCAAGTCGCTGCGCGACCAGATGCTCGGCATCCGCCTTCCAGTTGCGGATACTGTCGAGATCGGGCCAGTACGACAGCGCAATCTCGGCTTCACCCTCGGTGACCGCATGGAAGGCCAGACAACCGAACTGTTCCAGTGCCCGGCCGCGCAGTTGCGCGGCCATGCTTGCGTATTCCGGGTCGAGTTGACGCACCCTGGCCCTGAAGATGACCACGTACATGCTGTGACCTCCCGTCCAATCGAGTGCGGATGATCGCCAACATGAGCGCCTTGCGCATCCTCGGCGCAGACGATGCCGATGCCTTTCCCGCCTACTGCCGCTTCGTGCGCGCGGTGTTTCCGCGTGCCGGCTTCGAACGCTGGATCGACTGGGGTGAATGGGACGACAGTTATCGCGCTTTCGCCCTGTTCGACGGCGAGCGCATCGTCGCCAACGCCGCGTTGACGCGCATGCGCCTCTTGCTCGACGGCAACGAATGCCGCGCCTGGCAATTCGGCGCAGTTGGCGTGTTGCCGGAATGCCGCGGGCGCGGGTATGCGGGTCAGGTGATGGCGGCGGCGCTGGCGGCCTGTGGCGACGACCCGGTGCTGCTCTTCGCCAATCCCAAAGTCGTCCAGTTCTACCCGCGCTTTGGCTTCCGGGCGCAGTCCGAAGCGCTTTTCGGCGTTGACTTCGCCTGTGCCCCGGGGACGCCGGCTGCCTCGCTCGATCCGGAGCAGCCAAAGACGCGCGCACTGATCCGGGAACTGGCCTGCGCCTGGCCGACCAGCTTGCGTTTCGCTGCACGCGGTCACGGCCGGATCATCAGCTGGTATCTCGCCAACGGCTTTGCCGCGGCACCGAAGCAGGTGGACGCCGACACCCTGGTCTTCTGCCATGTCGACGAGGATTGCCTGCACATCGACGCGATCCTGGCGCGACAGCCTTTCGATCTGGCGGCGGTCATTCCGTCGCTGATCGACCGACCGATCCGCCAGATACGCTTCGGATTCACGCCGGATGTCTGCTGGCCCGATGCGCCGACTATCGGGACTGATCCCGACGCACATCTTTTCGTGCGTGGCCTGCAACCGCCATCAGCGCACAAGTTTCCGTGCTTCGCGCAAACCTGATCGGCTAGACCGTGACGTCGGCAAAAATCCGCCGGCTGCCGCCTTCGAGCTTGGCGCGGAGCATGGCTCGATGTGCGCGGCGCAGCGGGTGTTCGGCTTCCAGTTGCGCGCCGCTGGCGGTCGCAATGCCGATGCTGGCGCCGCGCGTCGAAGCGCGCGAGCCCGAGGGAAAGGGCTGCTGCAGTGCCAGCAACAAGCGGTCGGCGAGGCGATGCGCGGCGAACGGGCCGTCCATGAACTCGGCCACGATCAGGCAGACGTCGCCGTTCAGGCGTGCGACCAGGTCACTGCGCCGCGCGCAGCGGCGCAGGTGCTCGGCGATCTGGTGCAGTAACTGGTCGTCATCGGCGACTGCGCCGGTCGCTGCTGCATGCTTGAATTCGCCGAGGTCGATACACAGCACCGACAGCATCGCCGCGTGCGAGCGCGCCCGCGTCATCGCCAGTTCCATGCGCGCGGTCACTTCATCGGCGGTTGCCAGCGATGCGAGCAGATCCAGGCCCGCGGCTTCCAACCCTTGCGTGTTCAGCACGATGCTGTTGACCCCAATGCAACTGGTGAAGGGCGCGGAGCATAGCAATGCGCGCGACTGTGAACACGACGTCACCACGATCTGCGCAGCGTCGTTAAGATGTTGCAAGCAATCCTGGGGAAATGCAGCGATGCGGATCACTGTTTCCATGGTCTTGTTGGCAATGCCGGCGTTGGCTGCGGCGCAGTTCAATCCGCCGGTGCAGCAGTGGGCCTACGGCGGATGCAGTCCATCCACGTGCCAGACCGGCTGGTATAGCGGCCCGGCGGTGGCCGACATCGACAACGACAACGCGCTGGAAATTGTCTGGGGCAGCTATGACGTGGTCGCGCTGAGCATCAGCGGCAGCGTCGATTGGCGCGGCAGCAACGGCCAGCGCGTGTGGCCGGCGATCGCCGTCGCGGATTTCGATGTGGCCTCGGCGGGCCTGGAGAGCGCGGTCGGTCGTGGCGGCAATCAGCTGACCTTGTACAGCGCCAGCGGCGCCGTCCTGTGGACGCGCAGCCCCTTTGCTGGCGGTGAGGTGCGCAGCCTCGCGGCGGCTGACATCGACGGCAACGGCGATCTGGAGATCGTCGTCGGGAGGGCCTCCAGCGGCGGCACCTTGCAGGTCAGCGTTTACGAACACGACGGTACGCTGCGCCCTGGTTGGCCGGCACGCCGCGCTGGCGAACCCGGCAATGGCGCCGGCATGTACAACGAGAACCTGGCCATTGGCGATCTTGATGGCGACGGCCAGAGCGAGATTTACGCGCCGACCGACACCCACTACATCACGGCATTGCACCCCAATGGTGACCAGTTGCTGGCCAGCACCGCCTATGGCTTGAGCGGCGGGTTGCCCAAGACCTGGTCGCAGGTCGGCGTGCACGTCGACCAGGCCGCCGATCTGCAGGGCTTTGCCGATTGCGGCACACAGCATCGGCCGAACTTCGCCAATGCGGCGCCGGCGATCGCCGACATGGATGGCAATGGCACGCTGGAGCTGATCGTTCCCGGTGATGTCTACAACTGCGCCATCGGCGATCCCGCGGGAGACCTCTACTACCTGCCGTGGATTCTGAAACGCAATCGCACGCGTTGGAGCAATGCCAGCGTCGACTGGACCGTCATCCCGGCACCTGGACAGAGTGGCGCGCCGTTGATCCAGGGCCAGTTCGCGACCATCGAGGACGCCGTGGTCAACGCGGTCCCGGCCGATCTCGACGGCGACGGTCAGCGCGAGATCCTGATGCAGAGCTACGACGGCAAGCTGCACGCTTGGTGGCTGGACAAGACCGAGAAGCACAGCTGGCCGTATGTGATCCCCGGAACCGGGTTCCGCTTCGGGGCCGAGCCGGCGGTGGCCGATCTTGACGGGGACGGCCACGCCGAAGTGATCTTCACCACCTGGCCGCAAAAGGGCGGCAATGCGGTCGGCAAGCTCATCATCCTCAGCTACCAGGGCGTGCTGCTGACCTCCGTCGACCTGCCCGCGCCGCGCGGCGGCAACTGGAACGGAGGATTGGCCGCGCCGACGCTGGTGCAACTGGACGCCGATCCGAACTGGGAAGCGGTGATCGGCACCAGCCAGTCCGGCGTGGTCGTCTACGAATTGCAGGGATCGGCCAACACCCGCCTGCGCTGGGGGACTTCGCGCGGCAGTTTGTTGCGCAACGGGCAGCCGGCGAGCACCGATGCGGTGTTTCGCAATGGCTTCGAGTGAAAGGCGATCGCGCGCAAGCGCGCTCCTGCAATCTTGCGTGGACTCTCGGCGAGCTTGTAGGAGCGCGCTTGCGCGCGATGCAGTCGACGGCCACCTGCAACTCATCTATCTTGCAATTACCTTGATTAACAAACGGCACTGGCATGGATCTCCGCAAAATCAGTCTGGCGGTTTGCGTCGTCTTGGGCTTGGCTGCATCAGCCGCAAACGCGGGCGCCCAGACCGAGCCGTCGACAGCGGCGACCACCACGGAAGTGTCCGGATTCGTCGACCTCGCCGCCGGCTTTCAACGCCTGCCTGCCGCTGACGCGCAATACATGGATGCCGATCCGGAGGTTTCCGGCGGCGCCGATCCGCGCTGGAAACCGTGGAATCCAACGCACCTGGCAGTCGCCAAGGCGCGCGCCCAAGGTCCGAGCCCGGACGTGCGCAACGCCACCCAGCATCCCTATCTGCTCAGCCTGCGCGGCGATCGTGCAGGAGCCGAGGCTGGCCTGGCAGCGGCCAAGCAGCGCTTTCCGGATTCGGTCGGCGTGCATTGGTCGGAAGGCTGGATCCGCTTGAATCTGCTCGATTTCGAAGGCGCGCTGGTGGCATGGCAAGAGGCGCAACGCCTGCACGGGGGACAGCCCTTCTGGGTGCCCTACAGCAAGGCCATTGCCTTGATGGGGGCAGGTGACGGCGAGGCGGCATTGGCGTGGTGGCGCGTGGCCCAGGGCGCCCTTGCGCCGGAGCTCGACACCGCCGGTGCGGCGCGCAACCGGTTCCAGCATTGGCGTGCCGCGGAGAAACTGCTGCTGGAGAAGGTCATCGATCTCGCTTATCTGCAGCCCGATCGCCAGCGCGGGGGGGGGGGGGGGGGGGGGGGGGGGGGGGGGGGGGGGGGGGGGGGGGGGCGGGGGGCGGCGGGCCGGGGGGGGGCGGGGGCCCCCGGGGCGGGGGGGGGGGGGGCGCGCGGGCGGGGGGCCCGCGGGGGGGCCGCGCCCGACGCCGCGCGCCAGGCGGAAGTGCAACGCATCATCGAAGCGCGTCGCGCGCAGATGCAGGCAGAAGCGGCGAGGATTCAGAGCCAGCCACAGCCGGAGTAATCGGCGCTGTTGTGGGAGCGGGTTTATCCCGCGAGCTTTCCGGCTTTCGAGCCCAACGGTAGCCCGATGTATGCGCGTCAGCGCATTCACCGGGTACTTGCCGCAAGTTCCTGCCGGTGAATCGCTGCGCGACACACCGGCCTACAGGGACAGCAAGGCCTCGGCAGCCGCCTTGATCGTCGCATCCGACGGCAGTACCAGATTGGCCGCACCCGCCAGCGGCGTGTAGGTGTCGCTGCCGCACACTCGCGCGATCGGCTTGCCGCCGCAGCCGCCTTCGATGAGCGCGGTGATCACGCCTTCGCCAGGCCCGGCGCTCTTGCGGCCTTCGTCGACGACCAGGATGCGCGCGCACTGGCGGCCGTGGGCGGCGATCGCCGCGTCGTTCAGCGGCTGCAGCCAGCGCAGATCCATCACCCGCGTCCTGATGCCGCGTTCTTGCTGCAGCTGACGCGCCACACGCAAGCTCATCGGCATCGCGTTGCCGTAGCTGATGATCAGCAAGTCGCTGTGTTCGGGTTCGTAGATGCGCGGCTCGCCGAGCGCGATCGCCTGATCCGGGGCGGGGTAGGCGAAGGACCACTGGCCGTCGCCGGCCTCGTGCAGATCCTTGGTCATGTACAGCGCGATCGGCTCCAGGAACACCGACACGCGGCCGTCGACCTTCGACAGCGCCATCAGCGTGCGCAGCATCATCGCGGCGTCGTCGCCGCGGCTGGGGCAGGCCACCGTCAGGCCCGGGATGTCGCGCAGCGCGGCCATCGAATTGTCGTTGTGGAAATGCCCGCCGAAGCCCTTCTGGTAACCGAGGCCGGCGATGCGGATCACCATCGGGTTCTGGTACTGGTTGTTGCTGAAGAACTGCAGCGAGGCGGCTTCGCCGCGGATCTGGTCGCAGGCGTTGTGGTAGTAGGCCAGGTACTGGATCTCCGGGATCGGCAACATCCCTAAGTTCGCCAGACCCTGCGCCAGTCCCAGGATGGTGGTCTCGTCGAGCAGCGTGTTGAACACGCGCGCGCCCTTGAACTTGTTCCACAAGCCCTTGGTGACGGTGTAGACGCCGCCCTTCTGCGCCACGTCCTCGCCGAACAGCAAGGAGTTCGGGTACTTCAGCAGCAGGTCGTGCAGCGCCTGGTTGATCTGGATGGCCAGATGCTTCGGGGCCTGCGTCTCCGGCAAAGCAGCGCCGAAGATCGCGCTGCGTTGCTCAGCGGAAAGCGTGCGCGTGGCCTCGGCCATCACCGCGTCGGGCGTGTACGGCGCCAGCGGCTTCATGACGTCGGCCAGATCGGTCAACTTCGGCGTCTGATCGGCAGCCTCGGCGGCAGCGAAGCAGCGCTTGCGGATGCTCTCGTAGTGCGCGATCAACTCGTCTTGCGTGTAGACGCCGTGCTCCAGCGCCAGGGTGGCCGAACGCAGCAGCGGATCGAGCGCTTCGCCAGCGAAGATGTCGTCGAAGTTGCGGTATTCGATCTCGAAATCGGTGCCGGCGTGGCCCATCAGGCGCGTGGTGCGCAGGTGCAGGAAGGTCGGCTTGCGCTCGCGGCGGCAGTAGTCGATGGCCGCGGCGACCTGATCGAAACCTTCGGCCAAGTCGAGGCCGTCGGCGGCGAAATACTTCATGTGCTGGCGCTGGGCGAAGCTGTGCGCGATCCACCCAGTCGGCGTGCGCACCGAGATGCCGATGCCGTTGTCCTCGCAGACGAACAGTACCGGCGCCTTGATCTGCTGGTAACCGGCCCACTCGGCGGCGTTGAAGGCGCCCTGCGCGGTGGCGTGATTGGCGCTGGCATCGCCGAAACTGCAGATGACGATGCTGTCGTCGGGAATCGGCAAGGGGTGGCCGATGCGCTTGGCCTGGTCGATCGCCATCGCCGTGCCAAAAGCCTTGGGCGGATGGCTGGCGATGGTCGAGGTCTGCGGCAACACCCACAAGGGTTTGCTGCCCCACACCTTGTGGCGTCCACCCGACGCCGGATCGAGCTTGCTGGCGGCAAACGACAATGCAGAATCCTGGATCGGATCCATGCCCGGCAGCTTGCGGAAGCGCTCGGCCATGAAGCCGCCGGAGCGGTAGTGCAGGAAGGCCGGATCGGTGTGGCGCGTCAGCCGCGCCACCATCGCGTTGCCTTCGTGGCCGGAGCTGCCGATCGTGTAGAAGACCTTGTTCTGCACCCGCAGCACGCGCGCCATCAGATCCAGATGGCGGCTGATCAGCTGCGACTCGAACAGCTCGATGAAGTCGCGCACCGTCAGCGTGGTTCCGGCAGCCAACCGCTCATCGCCGCCGCGTACCCGTGTCCGCGCCGGACCGGCCCATTCGCGCACGGTGGACAGGAAGTTCTGATCGACGATTTCGGCGCGATTGAGTTGCTTGCTGCGGGAGAGGGACATGGGGACAGAGCCGTCAAAAGTGAAAAGTGAAACGTGAAAGGGTGCGGAGCATAGCGGGTGCGGGCGCGTTGGCCGGTCGCAAGGCGAAGCTACCATTCAGGCAACGGTGCAGGTCAGGTTGCCCGCAGGGCTCCGTGACATTGCGGAACCTGGCACGCAGCGGCGCTTGCCGTTCCTCGGGTGAGCGAGGCTTTGGTCGGCCGGGGTAAGGCGCAGCCGTTCCCCGGCGCTCGCGTCGACCCTTCGAAGCAGAGCGCCGGGGAACGCGCCTGCGGCGCGTACCGCCGGCCTACCGGTTCATTCCCCGTCTGACCCGAATCGACTCGCGCTCCCCGCAAAACGCGCCACGCGCCACCCGATTCGATCCTCGCGAGACGCGAAGCGCGTCACGCGTCCCTCGATTCGACCCCCGCGAGGCGCGAAACGCGCCACGCGTCTCTCGTTTCGACCCTCGCGAGGCGCAGAACGCGCCGCGCGTGCCGCGAATCGATCCAAACGAGGCTCGAAACCGCAACTTCCCGACGAGCGGTCGTTCAATCTCAGGATCTGAGACAGCCGGACGTTGAAATGCTCCCCGTGCCGCAACGGTACAGCCGCCCGGCAATGGTGCCGGCGGACTTGCAACGCGATTGGAGAACTACCCATGCAGAACCTCGTTACCCTGAACTTCACCAGCGCTGATCTCAACGCCATCGACCAGACGCTGACCACGCTGGAGCAGCAGCTGGCTGGCCTGATCACGCTGAGCAACAGTGCCAAGCAGCGGATGTCCAAGCTGGGCGACAAGTCGGACACCTTTTGTCGACGTGCCCTGGAGGCGCTTTCGGACAATCCGCAAATTCTGCCGCCGACGCTGGACGTGGCCGGTGCACGCAGCGACTTGCTGGCCCGCGACCAGCTGCGTCCGCGCCTGATGCGGATCGAGATCCTGTTGCGCAAAGGCAATGACACCTCGATGGCCCTGGGCAGCGATGCCTACACCGTCGCCACCCAGGGCTACGGCATGCTCAAGCTGATCGGTCGGGCCAACGGCCTGGAACCTCTGCGCAAAGATCTTGGCACCCGCTTCGCCAAGTCGTCCCCCAGGGCAACCCCGGAGGAGAAGAAGGCGGCATGAGCCGCCCCCATCGATGGCAACAAAGGGCCGCCGTTGGGCGGCTTTTTTGTGGTGCGCCCGGCAGGGCGCACCTGCTTTGAGGTGAAAGTCCTCTACTCGCCCGGCAAGGGAAGAGTTAGCCGAACGGCAAGGGGGTGTCGTGGGTAACTGCGAATCTGGAGGAAGCTGGAAGGCAAAGCGCTGGCCTGACGAACAGGAAGCGGATACGAGGCGGCACAGCGGGGTAAGGCGGCCAATATCGTCGAAGCCGGTTCCTGCACCGGAACGCTGTGACGTATATCCGACAGGCATAAGCGTGAAGGCAGGTGCGTCATACCCGGGGAGATCCTCGTTCGTGCCTTGGGGCACCGACGTCGCGAGGCGTCGGGATGCGGCGGGGAAGTCAGCAGAGGCCGTAGTAGGCGCCGGGATGGGCTGAAGGGCCGAACGTGGAAGAACGCGAGTAAGCGATCAGACCTCGATGACATCGATCAGGACAGAAGTCCGTCGATGAAGACGGAGCGCAGGTAGCGGGAAACCGGACTTGGAATCCGGGAGGGCTCGCTGCGTCCATGATTTGGCGGCTGGTCCGCGGACGAACGGAAACGGAAGGACTGATTGGAAGTGCGTGAACGCGGCAACCTTTGGTCTGCGTATAGTGGTAGGGAACAAGGGCGCAGCGGGGTCGATGG
>JADKFD010000008.1 GCA_016717705.1 Rhodanobacteraceae bacterium
CCTTGGCGATGGTCATTCACGCACCTCCGGCGCAGAAAATCCCTGCCTGGATACGACAATTGGTAGGGCAGGCACTCGATAACCTGCATGAATACGTATACAACGAGTCCTTAACACATGGTCGCTGCGGCTACCATTTTCGCCACGTCGTCGGGCGGGGTCGCCACGGACGTTAGCCGGTCTGAATGCCTGCGGAATCCTTGGGTTCCGCGGGCTTCGAACTACACCGATATACCCAGCAGTGGAGGGGGAGATGTTGAAACTCAAGCGCAACATGTTGTTCATGGCGCTGGCGTCGGCGACCTTGATGGTTTCCGCCGGTGCCTACGCTCAGGCGGCAGAAGAACCGGCGGATGCAAACGCCGCGTCCACGACCGAAACCGCCGCCCAGCGCGAAGCCAAGCGCAAGGCCGCAGCGGCGGAGAAGGCCACGGAGCTGGATGTGGTCGAAGTGACCGGTATCCGTCGCGGTATCGAGAGCGCCATTTCCTTGAAGCAGGAATCGACCTCGATCATCGAGGCGATCTCGGCTGAAGACATTGGCAAGCTGCCCGATTCCAGCATCGCCGAGTCGATCGCGCGCCTGCCGGGCCTGGCCGCCCAGCGTGTCGCCGGTCGCGCCACCACGATCAGCATCCGCGGCCTCGCCGGCGACTTCTCGACCACGCTGCTGAACGGTCGCGAACAGGTCTCCAGCGGCGACAACCGCAGCGTCGAGTTCGACCAGTACCCGTCCGAACTGCTGAACTCGGTCGTCGTCTACAAGACGCCCGACCCGACCCTGGTCGCCCAGGGCATCTCCGGCACCGTGGATCTGCAGACCGTGCGCCCGCTGGCGATCGGCAAGCGCGTGGTCTCGCTCAATGCCCGCTACGACGAGAATTCGACCGGCGAAGTGAATCCCGGCTACGACGACAACGGCTACCGCCTGAGCGCCTCCTACATCGACCAGTTTGCTGACGACACCATCGGCATCGCCATCGGCTATGCGCGTCTGGATTCGCCGGGTCAGGCCGAGCGCTGGAATGCCTGGGGCTTCGAGCGCACCACGGTGGCCGGCACGCCGGACGTCGAGATGCTCACCGGCTCGCAGATCTACGGCACCTCCACCGAGAACATCCGCGACGGCCTGATGGCGGTGGTCGAATGGGCGCCGAATGACAATTACACCGGCTCGCTCGACATCTACTACTCGAAGTTCGAGCGCACCGAGACCACGCGCGGCCTGGAAGTGGGCCTGTTCCCGGCGTGGACCGGCTCGACGCTGACCAATCCGGTCATCGACGATGGCCTGCTGGTCAGCGGCACCTTCTCCGGAATCCGTCCGGTGATCCGCAACGACGAGAACGCACGCGACGACGATATCTTCGCGATCGGCTTCAAGAACGAGTACACCTTCAACGACTACTGGTCCGGCATGGCTGATTTCAGCATGTCCAAGGCCAATCGCGACGAGTCGATCCTCGAGACCTACGCCGGTGCCGCGATCCGCGACACGGTCAACGTCGCGGTCGATCGCAACGGCTTTCCCACCTTCGATTTCGGCCTCGATTACCGCGACCCGGCGGTGGTGCAGTTGCGCGATCCGGGCGGCTGGGGCCAGGACGGCTACGTCAAGTATCCGAAGTTCGAGGACGAGCTGAATTCGGCGCGCTTCACGCTGACGCGGGCGCTGGACAATTCCTTCCTCAGCAGCTTCGATTTCGGCTCCAACTACTCCAACCGCACCAAGAGCCGCGCCGTGGCGGAGTCCTTCCTCGACCTGCTCAATGGTCGCGCGCCAGTGGCCGTGCCCGACAATCTGGTGGTTGGTCCGGTGCGCACCGGCTTCGCCGGCGTTCCGGGCGTGCTCAGCTACGATGCGCCGGGCGCCGCCCGTTCGCTGTACCAGACGCGCACCAATATCAATCAGGACATCCTGAACAAGGATTGGGAAGTCGACGAAACCGTCATCACCAGCTTCGCCAAGCTGAACATCGACGGCCTGATCGGTGAAGTGCCGGTGCGCGGCAACATCGGCTTCCAGTACGTGAACGCGGATCAGGAATCCGAAGGCTTCGCCGTCCCCGGCGGCAATGCCAGCGGCGCCCAGCCGTACAAGGGCGGTACCGATTACGACGATTTCCTGCCGAGCCTCAACCTGATCTTCTCGGTGACCGACGCGCAGTCGGTGCGCTTTGGCGCCGCCAAGCAGGTGTCGCGTCCGCGCATGGACCAGATGCGCGCCAACAACGGCTTCGGTATCGATCGCACGCGCAACGAGTGGAGCGGCAGCGGCGGCAATCCGGAGCTCGAGCCGTGGCGTGCGACCAGCTACGACTTGTCCTGGGAGTACTACCTGTACGACGGCAAGGGCTACGTCAGCGGCGCGGTGTTCCACAAGGATCTGGACTCGTACATCTACGATCAAGTCGACACCGAGTTCGACTTCAGCGTATTCGACCTGTCCGGCTTCGCCCCGCCGATTCCGCCGACCACCATCGGCAACTTCTCCAAGCCGACCAATGGCGAGGGTGGTTCCATCAACGGCTGGGAATTCGCCTTCTCGGTGCCGTTTGGCGAGATGGTCGAGTGGCTGGATGGCTTCGGCATGCTCGGCAGCTACTCGGACACGCGCAGCGGCATCGAGCCCAATGGTCCGGGCACCAGCCAACCGTTGCCGGGTCTGTCGCGCTACGTCTCCAACCTGACGCTGTACTACGAACGCTCCGGCTTCTCGGCACGTATCAGCCAGCGCACGCGCTCTGACTTCGTCGGCGAAATCCAGGGCTTCGGCGCCGATCGCGAGACCCGTTACATCCAGGGCGAACACCTGGTCGACTTCCAGACCGGCTACGCCTTCGGCGGTGATTGGGATGGTCTGTCGCTGGTGTTCCAGATCAACAACATGACCAACGAGCCGTATCAGGAGTACTACAGCGACGCCGGTCGCCAGGACCGTCCGCGCTCGTACAACGAGTACGGCCGCACCTACCTGCTCGGCGGCACCTACAAGTTCTAAGAACGTTGCACCTGTAGCACCACTCCAGCCCCTGCCGATCTTGCGATCGGCAGGGGTTTTTTCGGGAACCGGGGCCGGTGGCGGCCACCGCTTTGGAGCCCCACTGGATGCGGGAGCGCCTTTTCAGGGCACCAGAGCGGCGGAACCCGGCGCACTCCAGATGTGCGGCCTGCGTTGGCCGCGGCGGCGCCGGCGTAAACCGGCAACAGCAGCCGAGCTGGGGCTCGGCGTTCCCACCTCCCACCCTGCCCGGCCTATGCTTTGGGCCATCAAACAAGGATCCGCGCCATGACCGATAACCGCATCCAATCCGTCGTCATCGTCGGCGGCGGCACTTCCGGCTGGATGAGCGCGGCGCTGCTGTCCAAGCTGTTCGGCCGGGCGCTGGATATCCGCGTGGTTGAATCCGACGAGATCGGCACGGTCGGTGTGGGCGAGGCGACCATCCCGCAGATCCGCAATTTCAACGGCACGCTGGGCCTCGACGAAAACGAGTTCGTGCGCGAGACCCAGGGCAGTTTCAAGCTCGGCATCCAGTTCGTGAACTGGCTGCGCGAGGGGCATCGCTACATCCACGCCTTCGGCACCGTCGGCGGACGCGATCTGGGTCTGGTGCAGTTCTATCACTACTGGCTGAAGCTGCGTCAGTCCGGCATGGGCGCGGATCTGGGCGCCTACACCTTCAACACGATCGCCGCGCTGCAGAACAAGTTCATGCGCCCGCTGGAGCGACCGAACTCGCCGCTCGGCAGCATCGCCTACGCCTTCCATTTCGACGCCGGCCTGTACGCCCGCTTCCTGCGGCGCAAATGCGAAGCCGCCGGCGTGGTGCGCACCGAGGGCAAGGTGGTCGATGTTCAACTGAACGCGGAAAGTGGCTTCGTAGATTCGCTGCAACTGGCCAGCGGCGAGCGCATCCGCGGCGATCTGTATCTGGATTGCTCCGGTTTTCGCGGCCTGCTGATCGAGCAGGCGCTGAAGACCGGCTATGACGACTGGAGCCGCTGGCTGCCGGTCAATCGTGCGCTGGCGGTGCCTTGCGCGTCTTCGCCCGACCTGCATCCGTACACCCGTTCGACCGCGCGCAGCGCCGGCTGGCAGTGGCGTATTCCGCTGCAGCACCGCACCGGCAATGGCTATGTCTATTGCAGCGACTTCATCAGCGACGACGCGGCCGCGGCCACTCTGCTGGCCAACCTCGACGGCAAGCCGCTGGCCGATCCGCGCCCGCTGCGGTTCGTCACCGGCATGCGCAAGCAGGCGTGGAACAAGAACGTGGTGGCGATCGGCCTGGCCAGCGGTTTCCTGGAGCCGCTGGAATCGACCAGCATCCATTTCGTGCAATCGAGTCTGGCGCAACTGGTGGCGCTGTTCCCGGACAAGAACTTCGACCCGGCCAGCATCGCCCAGTACAACCGGCGCACCCAGTTCGAATTCGAGCGCAGCCGCGATTTCATCATGCTGCACTACCACGCCACCGAGCGCACCGGTCCGCTGTGGGAGCAGGTGCGGCAGATGTCGATCACGGACACGCTGGCGCAGAAGATCGAGCTGTTTCGCGAAAGTGCGGCCGTCCAGCGCGAGCACGAAGAGCTGTTCTCCGAGATCAGCTGGATGCAGGTCTTCCTCGGCCAGAACATCATCCCCAAGCGCTACCACCCGATGGTCGATCTGCTGTCCGACAGCTGAGCTCAAGGAAATGGTCGAAGGCACCCGCCGGGTGCTCGACAATTCGGCGGCGGTGTTGCCCAGCCACGCGGAGTACATCGCCAAGACCTGCGCGGCGAAGGCGATGTAGAAGCATCGCGCGCGAGCGCGCTCCTACAATTCCTGCGTGGATTCGCGGCAATGTGTAGGAGCGCGCTTGCGCGCGATGCTCTGGCTCCGCTCGCACAAAAGGCTCGCCCTACCTCAGGACGACCTTTGCGGCCTCACCCGCCCACACAAATCGCGCCCGCAACTGCTTCCGCTCGCCGTCGTACCAGGCTGGCGCCGCGCCGCCGTCCCAGGCCTTGCGATCGGTGGTCACGCTGAGGGTTTCGCCACCGGCCGAAACCGAGCCCGGCGCGAGGGTCCAGCCATGCATGATGAGCTCGATCTCGCGCTGCACCGGCTTGCCGCGATACTCGCCCCCGGCCCGCCTGAGCTCGATGCCCAACACGCCGTCCTTCTGCGTCGAAGCAAAGCTCAGCAACTCATGCGCGCCGCTGGCGATCGCCGTGCGCGTGGCGCCATCGTCGTCGTACATCTGTCCACTCGACTGGCTCACCGAAGCATCCGCCCAGTAGTGCAGCTGCAGCTTGGCAGTCGAGTACTGCGTGGTGTTCTGGATCTGCGGAATCATCGGCACGAAGGCACCGGCGCGCGCCAGCACCGGGATCGAGTCCGGCTTGGTCTTGATCTCGACCGTCTGACCACCCTCGAATCGGCTGCCATCGAAGAAATCGAACCACACGCCCTTGGGCAGGGCCAGTTCGATGCGCTTGACGCGCTTGTCGGTGATCGGGCGCACGAGGAAGGCGTCGCCCCAGTAATAGGCGTCGCTGCGATCAATCAGGCTGGCATCCGACTCGTCGCCGAAGAACAGCGGCCGCATCAGCGGCATGCCGGTGGCGCTGTTCTGGTACGCCAGCGTGTACAGGTACGGCAGCAAGCGATAGCGCAACTGGATCGCCTTGCGAGCCAATTCGATGGTGGTCTTGTCGTGGAACACCGGCTCGGAGGCGATATGGTCCTGCGCATGCGGGCGGAACACCGGCTGGAACACGCCGTATTGCAGCCAGCGCAAGTAAAGCTCGCGGTCGAAGCGCTTGCCGCCGGCAAAGCCGCCGAGGTCCGAATGCGTGTAGCCCATGCCGAGCAGGCTCATCTGCAGGGCCAGCTCCACCTGCGGCTTCAGGCCGCCCCAGCTGCGGTCGACATCGCCGGTCCACGGGATCATCCCGTAGCGCTGCGAGCCCGGCGCGCCGGCGCGCATCATGATGAAGGGACGCCGCTCCGGGTAGGTCTTCAGGTGGTTCTCGTACAGCAGCTTGGCCCAGGTGTGGCCGTAGGCGTTGTGCACCTCGTCGGCAATGCCGTTGACATGCACGGTGTCGGCCGGATGCACCTCGGGCTCACCGAGATCACCCCACCAGCCGGCCACGCCCTGGCGCATCAGGCCGGCGTAGATGCCCCAGAACCACTGCGCGGCTTCGGGCTTGAACACATCGATCAGCCCGGTATTGCCGAAATAGAAATCGAAGGTCTTCGGCCGGCCGGCCAGATCGAGCGCCAGCACCTTGGCGTCGACCGCCTCTTTCCAGCGCGTAGAGGTGGTGAGGATGAAGGGCTCGGTGACCAGGATGGTGTTGACGCCCTGCGCGCTCAAGTCGGCCAGCATCTTCTCCGGCGTCGGGAAGGCCACGCGGTCCCAGTCGAGCTTGCCCATATGGCCCTGGATGTCCTTGCCGAACCAGTAGAGATCGATCACCAGCGCATCGAGGGGGATGGCCAGATCGATGAACTTCTGCACCGTCGCGCGCACCTCTGCCTCGGTGCGGTAGCCAAAGCGCGAGGCGTAGTTGCCGAAGGCCCAGCGCGGCGGCAGCGGCTGCGTGCCGGTGACCTTGACGTACTCGTGGATCAGTTGCGGATAGCTCGGCGCGGCGAACACCAGGTACCCGGTGCGACCACCGACCGCCTGGAATTCCAGGATGTCCTTCTCGGTCTTGCCGATATCCAGCGTGCCGCTGGCGGAATTGTCGAACAGCAGCAGGTACTTGCGGCTGGACATCACCATCGGCATGGAGAAATACATCTGCTCCGACTCGGTGGTGTAGCCGTAATGCGGCTTGTTGTAGAGCGCCAGTTTGTGGCCACGCCGATCCATGCCGAGCACCCGCTCGCCGCCGCCGATCAGTTTTTCGCCATCGCTGAGCTTGAAGCGGAAGCCGCGCATGGTCTCGAACGCGTAACCGCCCTTTTCTTCGGCGAGCAGCAATTCGTTGCCACGGTAGTAGCTGACCCGGAGCGGCGATTTCTGGATGCGCGCGCTGAGCGCGGGCGTGCGGTAGACCAATTCGTTGGGCAATTCACTCAGTTCGGCCGCCACCACCGGCTGGCGGCCCGGCGATGCTGAAGGACGCCAGCTGCTTGACGCCAGGTGGCTCGTAGAAGGCCTCGATGGCGCCGGGTTGGTGGAAGCGCAGCGTCAGGGTGGCTTCGTCGCTGGTGATCTTGAGGCCGTCGGCGGTGAGCTCGTGTTTGCGATAGTTGGCGGCGGAGGCGGCGGAGGCCAGCAACAGCAGCAGCATGAGGTAGGTCACGTTGGCCGCGCAGCGGCCTACGTGACGACGGGTCACCGATGTCACGTAGCTCGCAACGCGAGCAACGTGACCTACGACGGTTCGGGCCGGGCGTCGCCCTTCACAGGCGAAGCTCCGCTTTTCCCTTTTCCTTTTTCCCTTTTCCATTTTCCCGACCAACATCACTGCACCTCGAACAGATAAGCCGCCCTCGGCGGCAGAGTGAGCGGCGCCATCGCGCCGTCGGGCATCACGTTCAGCGGCACCGTCACGCCGCTGCCCAGGCGATCGACCAGCGTGTGCTGGCCGGCGTCGAGGTGCCAGTTGGCGCTGATGTCGAGCGGAATCGACAAATCGAAACTGGCGCTGGCGCTGCGGCTGAAGTTGGCCACCACGATCAGCCGCTGCTGCGGATTCCAGCGCGCGAAAGCGTGCAGCTGCTCGTTGTAGCCGGGCGTCGTCAGATTGTGCTGATGCAGATCCGCATAGGCGCCGCGCAGCGCCGGTGCGCTGGACACGAAGCTCGCCAGGCTGGCGTTGAACGCGCGCAACTCGCGCTCTTCCGGCGTCGATGCACCGCCGTCGAAGCGCCCGTCATTCATCCAGCGCTGCTGTGTCGGCACGCCCCAGTAGTCGAAGATGCTGGAGCGCGTGGCCTTGCCGAAGCCGGCGTCGCCATTGCCCGGCTCGCCGAGTTCCTGGGCGAAGTACCACAGCGCCGGACCCTGGCCGATGGTGGCCGAGACCAGCATCGCCGGCTTGCCGATCGCTGCTTCGCCGGCGAAATCCGGGCTGGCGATGCGCTGTTCGTCGTGGTTTTCCAGAAAGCGCAGCAAGTGGCTGTCGATGTCCGTGTAGCGCTGCTGGATTTCAGCCAGCTTGGCGGTGCCCGACTTGCCCTGCATCACGCGCTTGAGCTCGTCGTAGAAATCGACCTTGTCGTACAGCGCATCCATGCGCCCGAGGCGGATGTAGTTGCGGTACTCGGCCGGGTTGTAGACCTCGGCAATCAGGAAAGCGTCCGGGTTGATCGTCTTGATCGAGGAGTTGAGGTAACTCCAGAACTCCACCGGCACCATCTCGGCCATGTCGTAACGGAAGCCATCGACGCCCATTGCCAGCCAATAGCTGGCAATGTCCTTGAACTTCTTCCAGGAAGCGGGAACCTCGCGCGCGCTCCAGAACGCGGCATGTTCGGCGATGTCGCGATAGGCATAGTCGGCGGGCAGGCGGTCGAAATCGTAACTACCATCCGGACGCACGCCGAAGTTGATCTTGACCGTCTCGTACCAGTCGTCGAATTTCGGTTGCGCGGCGCGCGAACCGTTGCCGGTCCACTTGGCCGGATTCTCGGCGAACTTGCCGTCGGCCAGCGGGTGTTTCTCACCACCGAGCGGCCGGTAGTCGACCGGCCATTCGGGCACGCGGAAAGGCTGGCCCGGGATGTAGTAGAAATCGTTGTCGCGTGCGTATTCGACCGTGGTGTCATCGTTGGCGCCGAAGTCGACGGCGCCGGCCGGTTTGGCGATGGAGCGATAGCCGCGCGCCACGTGATTGGGCACGATGTCGATCACCACCTTCAGCCCGTGCGCGTGGGTGCGCTGGACCAGCGCCTTGAACTCGTCGATGCGCCGCGCCGGATCGGTGGCCAGATCCGGATCGACATCGTAGTAGTCGGTGATCGCATACGGCGAGCCGGCGCGACCCTTGACCACATCCGGATCGTCGGCCGGAATTCCGTATGGGCTGTAGTCGCCGATCGACGCATGCCGCGGCACGCCGGTGAACCACAGATGGGTCGTGCCGAATGCGCGGATGCTGGCGAGCGCCGCGTCGTTGAAATCGGCGAACTTGCCGACGCCGTTCTCGGCGACGCTGCCCCACGGTTTGTTGGCGGTCTTGCGGTTGCCATACAGGCGCGTGAACACCTGGTAGATCACCGGTTTGCCGCTGAATGCCGGCGTTGGCGTTGGTGTCGGCGTCGATGCCTCGTCGGCGGGACGGGTCATCGTCTGGGTGCAGCCGAGCAGGACTGCAAGGAGAGCGCTGGTCAAGACGAACGCAGGCAGGCGCATGAGCGATCCCCGTTGGGCAACCGCCTGATGCTAGTCGAGTGCGCGCGGACGCGGCGCATGGCGCGGCGCGCTGCAAACGAATACAAGCAGCCGCAAACTTCGACTATGGTTCATCCATGTCCCGCCTGCTCGTCTTCCAGCACGTCGCTGCCGAACCGCTCGGCACCCTCGATCCCTTGATCCGGGCGCGCGGGCACCGCGTGCGTTTCGTCAATTTCGAGCGCGATCCGCAGGCGCAGCCGGATGTCGACCGTTACCACGGACTGGTGGTGCTCGGCGGACCGATGAACGTCGAGGACCAGGATCGGCGCGCGCATCTGAAGACCGAGCTGGTTGCCATCGAGCGCGCACTGCACCAGGGCAAGCCGGTGTTCGGCATCTGCCTCGGCTCGCAATTGCTTGCGCACGTGCTTGGCGCGCCGATCCGCAGGCATATCCAGCCGGAGATCGGCTGGTATGAGCTTGTGACCACCGCGGCCGGACGTCGGGATGCGGTGTTCGCGCCGCTCGGCGAACGCACCAGGGTGTTCCAGTGGCACAGCTACACCTTCGATCTGCCCGCCGGTGCCGAGCAGCTGGCGCGCACCGACAGCTGCGAGCAGCAGGCATTTCGCTACGGCGACAGCGCCTATGGCGTGCAATTCCATCCCGAGGTGGACGCCGCCCTGATCGGCCGCTGGCTGGGAACGGCCGCCTACCAGCAGGAACTTTGCGCCGCCGGCCTGCCCCACGATGTCGACACCATTCGCGCACATACCGACGCGCACGCGCCGCAGTTGCGCGAGCAGGCAGAGCCGCTGTTCAACGCCTTCCTCGACCTGGTCGGGCGGCCGGCGCGGCGCACGGTGTTGCCGTCGAGGTGAGGTGTGCGAGCTCTATTTCACTTTTAACATTTAACGTTTCACTCAGTAAAACGTGAAATGTGAAACGTGAAGAAGAGCATGCGCCGCCGCTAACGCCCCGCCAGAAACGCCTTGCGCTCGGCCTCGATGGTCTGGCGCAGCGCCATGACGCGCTTGGCGTAGGCCTGCAGCTCCACCTCTTCCTCGGTCCGCGGAACGTAGGCAGGAACCGGAATCGGCTTGCCCTCGGTATCCATGGCGACGAACACGACGATGCAGTGGGTGGTGCGCACCCTGGTGTCGGCGTCGCTGCGCGGATCGCGAGCATGCACGTCGACACCGATGTGCATGCTGCTGCTGCCGGTGTACAGCAGTCGGGCGCGCACCTCGACCAGGCTGCCGATCGGTACCGGTGCTTCGAACTGGATGCCGCCGACGTACACGGTGACCGCGTAGTGCCCGCTCCAGCCGGCCGCCAGCGCGTAGGCGGCCTGGTCGATCCAGCCCATCACGGCGCCGCCGAAGGCCTTGCCGCCGTAGTTGACATCCTTGGGCTGCGCCAGAAAACGCAGGGTCAGCTCGCGATCGTTGGCGGCCATGGTCAGCTTCGGTCGGGACTGGCGTCGGAAGGCCAATGGTAGTGCGGAATGTAGCGCAGGGCTCGATCTGCGGCGCGGAAGCGATCGCGGCCGGTGAGAGTCCCGGTCGCCCCTGTCGCTGCGCTTGTTCGCGCATCGAACATCCGGAAGTAGGTCACGTTGGCCGCGTAGCGGCCTACGTGACACCGGCGCGAGTCACGTAGTCTGCTGCGCAGACAACGTGACCTACTTTCAATCACTTATGGCCTGTTCGGTGAGAGCGCGCTGGCGCGCGATACGCCTAGCGCCGCAGCGACTCCAGCGAATCACGAAACATGAAATCGCGCGGAATGGGATCTTCCGGGTTTTCGCCGTAGGCGCCCTGTTCGATCCAGTCGTAGATCAATCCGCGCAGTTCGATCGACAGACCGCCCGACGGTGGCGGCATCGGACCGCCGACATCGGGTACGCCGCAAGCGGCCTTTTGCCAGAACAGGCTGGCCAGCGGCTGACCCGGTTCCACACGCATGACGCCGAAGCTCTGGCTACTTTGCTGACCGACCAGGAAATAGATCGAAATACCCGGGCTCGACAGGTCCAGATCGCCGGTGGGAAAAGAACCCATGTGGCAGTTCTGGGTGCACGACGAGCCATCGGTCAGCGCCTGCCAGACCTGCGGCCATTGAACGTTCTGGTTGATCGGCAGGCCGCTCAGGTCCTCGCAGAAACTCGCCGCGATCGCACTGCCGGTCAGCGACATCAGGGCGATTGCAGACACTAAACGGAATTTCATCGGTGATGCTCCCAGGCGCAGACCAGACCCGCAACGCACTCGGGCACCTCAGGTTTACATGCGCTGCCCGTCGGCCGCGCCGGGCCGGTCGTCAGCCGTCGGCGCTGATCGTGGCGATCAATTCGCCGAGCACGCGATCGGTTGCGCCGACCTCGACCTGGCAGGTGCCGGCATTGTGGTGACCGCCGCCGCCGTATTTCAGGCACAGCGCGCCGACATCGGTGTTGGAGCTGCGGTTGACGATCGACTTGCCGATGGCGAACGCGGTGTTCTGCCGCTTCAGGCCCCACAACACGTGGATCGAGATGTTGCAGGCGGGGAACATCGCATAGATGGTGAAACGGTTGGTGGCGAAGATCAGGTCTTCGTCGCGCAGATCGAGCACCAGCAGCTTGCCGTGCACGCGCGCACAGCGGCGCAGTTGCTCCTGCGCCGGATCGCGGTGCGCAAAGTACAGATCGGCGCGCTCCTTGACGTCCGGCAGCGCCAGAATCTGCTCGATGCTGTGCTCGGCGCAGTAGTCGATCAGCTCCATCATCAACTGGTAGTTGGACACGCGGAACTCGCGGAAGCGACCGAGACCGGTGCGCGCGTCCATCAGGTAGTTGAGCAGCACCCAGCCGCCCGGGTTGAGGATTTCATCGATGCTGAACTGGGCCGAGTCGGCCTTGTCGACCGCATCCATCATCTCGGCGGAAACACCGGGAAAGGCTTCGCTGCCGCCGAAATGCTTGTAGACCACGCGCGCCGCCGATGGGGAATCGGCGTCGATGATCAGATTGGCCGGGCGATCCTGGCCCAGACGACTGATTTCGCTGGCGTGGTGGTCGAAAGCCAGATGGCAGCCAGCGACATAGGGCAGATTGGTGGTGATGTCGCGCGGGCCGATTTCGACCTTGCCGTCCTGCATGTCCTTGGGGTGGACGAAACTGATGTCGTCGATGATGCCGCGGCGCTTGAGCAGCACGGCACATACCAGGCCGTCGAAGTCGCTGCGGGTGACCAGGCGGTAGCGAGGGGCATCGCTCATGGCGGCAGACTCCGAAGGTGGCGGAGTACCAGTCTAACCCCGGTGACGGCGGCAAGGCACCTGCTTGCTGTCCCGGCGATGTTGCGCCGCGTAGGCGCTCTCATCGAACAGACCGTAATCCATTGAAAGTAGGTCACGTTGGCCGTAGGCCTACGTGACATCGAAGTACCTGTCACGTAGCCCGCAACGCGGGCAACGTGACCTACGTCGCGCGGTTCGATGCGCGAACAAGCGCGCCGCCAGTGCCGGCCAAAGGCTGTAACGGGCGCCGGGCTCAGCGGAACGGCTGACTCAACAGCGGCATCAGGCGCTGCTCACGACTTTCGCGAAACTGTTCCAGGCCGATCGGCATCTCTGCCGGATCCCGCAGCGCCTTGTCGCGATAGCTCTCGAACAACCGATCCCACAGCGACAGGCAAAAGCCGAAATTGCTGTTGGTTTCGACCGGCGTGGCGGAGTGATGGATGCGATGCATGTCAGGCGTCACCAGCAGCCTGCGCAACCAGCGGTCGATCGACGCCGGCAGACGGATGTCGGCATGGCTGAACAGCGCAGTCGCGTTGAGCAGGATCTCGAACAGCAGCACCGCCAGCGCCGGAATGCCGCAGATCACGATCATGGCGATCTTGATCAGCATCGACAGCGCAATTTCGAGTGGATGGAAGCGGATCGCAGTCGACACCTCGAACTCGGTATCGCTGTGATGCATGCGGTGCAGTCGCCACAGCCAGGGCACTCGATGAAAGATGCGGTGCTGCAGGTAGATGATGAGGTCGAGCACGATGACGCCGCCCAGCACCTGCAGCGCAAACGGAGCGTTCCCCAGCTGCAACAGGCCGAAATCGGCGGCGTCGACTTCTGCGGCAACCGCGATGGCGACCACCGGAAACAGCAGCCGCACCAGCAGCGTGCCCAGCGCCGCGAGCAGCAAATGGCGGGCCCAGCGCCGCCACGGCGACAGCACGCCGCGAAACGGCCGCAAGCTCTGCGCCAGCGCCAGCAGCGCGAACAGCCCGGCGAAAATCCCCGTCCGCAGTGCGATTTCGTGCTGCAACAACCAATCGCTCATCCGCGCAGAAAACCGAATTCGAGCGCGCACCAGCTCTCGAGGCTGCAGTGCACGCGGTCATCCGGCTGCAGCTGACCGACCCCGGCCGGAGTACCGGTGTAGATCAGGTCACCGGCCTTGAGCTCGTACAGGCGCGAGAGCTCATGGATGATTTCGGCCACCGGCCAGAGCATGTCGGCGACGCTGGCCGACTGCCGCTGCACGCCGTTGACGCGGAGTTCGATGCGCTCGGCCTGCGGGTGGCGGCCGTCGCTCGGAACGATTGCCGCGATCGGCGCGCTGTCATCGAAGCCCTTGGCGACATCCCAGGGATTGCCCTTGGCCTTGGCCGCCGCCTGCAGGTCGCGGCGCGTCAGGTCGACGCCGACGCTGTAGCCGTAGACATGCGCAAGCGCGTCGTCGACGGCAATGTCGCGACCACCGGATGCCAGCGCCACCACCAGTTCGACCTCATGGTGCAGGTTGCTGGTGGCTTGCGGGAAGCGCGCATCGCGTCCGTCGCTGACCACGGCATCGGCCGGCTTCATGAAGAACACCGGCGTGCCCTTCTCCGGCGCCGCGCCCATTTCCTTCGCGTGCTCGGCATAGTTGCGGCCGATGCAGTAAACCCGGTGCACCGCAAAGCGCTCGGCGCGGCCGGCGATGGGGACGGAGGGGATCGCGGGGGGTGGGAAGAGGTAGGGCATCTTTTCAGAGCGGTGAGTAGTGAATAGTGAGTAGTGAGTAAAAACCGGCGTCTTGGTGGTTGCGAGGTGGCCAGGCCGCGACCATCGCGAACCTGCCAAAACAGTGTGTAGGAGCGCGCCTGCGCGCGATACGCAAGGCGCTTCGTGGGAACGAGTGATGGATGCGGTCAAGGAGCATCGCGCGCAAGCGCGCTCCTACAAGAATCCGGACCAGCGGTCAGTCTCCTCGCCTCCGGGTTTTACTCACTACTCACTATTCACCACTCACCGCTTCTCAAAACTGCGTGTGATCGAAATACGGATCCGGCGAATCGCCGGAACTGTTGCCCTCGGACAGGCGGATCTTCAGGTTCAGACCGTCGCGCGAATCGGCCTTGCGCAGGGCTTCTTCGAGTTCGATCTTGCCTTCCTTGTACAAGCGGAACAACGCCTGGTCGAAGGTCTGCATGCCTTCGGCGAGCGAACGGTCCATCGCTTCCTTGAGTTCGTGCACCTGGCCGCGGCGGATCATGTCGCGGATCAGCGGGGTGTTCAGCAGGATTTCGACCGCCGGCAGGCGGCGTCCGTCCTTGCCGATGACCAGGCGCTGCGACACGATCGCCTTCAGGTTCAGCGACAGGTTCATCAGCACGTTCTTGTGCGCGCTCTCGGGGAAGAAGTTGAGGATGCGCTCCATGGTCTGGTCGGCGTTGTTGCTGTGCAGCGTCGACAGGCACAGATGGCCGGTTTCCGAGAACGAGATCGCCGCCTCCATGGTCTCGGTGTCGAGGATCTCGCCGATCATGATCACGTCCGGCGCCTCGCGCATCGCGTTCTTCAGCGCGTTGTGATAATTCCGGGTGTCCAGACCCACCTCGCGCTGGTTGACGATCGACTTCTTGTGCTTGTGCAGAAACTCGATCGGATCCTCGATGGTGAGGATGTGGCCGGCGGTGGTGCTGTTGCGATAGTCGATCATCGACGCCAGCGTCGAGCTCTTGCCCGAACCGGTGGCGCCGACCATCAGGATCAGGCCGCGCGGCTCGACGATCAAATCCTTCAGGATCGGCGGCAGCTTGAGCTGCTCGAAGCTCGGAATCTCGCTCTTGATCGCACGGATGACCATGCCGATCTCGCCGCGCTGCTTGAACACGTTGATGCGGAAGCGCCCGGCGTCCTTGACCGCGATGGCCAGGTTCAGCTCCAGATCGCGCTCGAAGGCCGGGACCTGACCCTCGTCCATCAACGAATAGGCGATCTTGCGGACCATGCCGGAGGGCAGGCCGGTATTACCCAGCGGGTAGAGTTTGCCCTCCACCTTGATGTTCACCGGTGCGCCCGTCGTCAGGAACATGTCCGACGCGTTCTTCTCGGTCATCAACTTCAGGAAGTAGCCGATATCCATGCGTCAATTCCTTCAGGTCGGTTGCGGCGCCCGGTGCGGCTGCCCACAATACCGAGCCAGCCTAACTGTGGTGCACAAGCAATGCCAGATGCTACGCCTGTTTACGTGATGGTCATGCGCCGTCTCGCTGTTGTCTCGCTGCTCGTGCTGCTGGGCGCCTGCGCCAGCGCGCCCGTCCCCTCCCTGGAACTCAGCCACGCGCGCGACGCCGTGGCGCGCGCGCAGAGCGCCGGCGCTGCCGATTACGCGCCGGTCGACTACAAGATGGCGCGCGAAGGCCTGGAAAGCGGTCGCGCACTGATCACCCAGCGCGAACACACGGCTGCCAAGCAGGCGTTGCAGAAGGCCGAAATACGCGCCGAACTCGCCATCATGAAGAGCAACGCGGCGCGTTTGCGCGCCGAAGTTCAGGCCAAGGAGACCGAAAATGCCAATCTACGGCGCGAGCTGCTCGGCGAAGGGCAGGTGCCGTGATGCGTAAATTCTTGGCACTTGGAGTGGTTCTGGCGTTGGGCGCGTGCGCCTCGCAGCCCAAGCGTGATCTCGATTACGAACGCCTGCAGGCCGACTGGCGCGCGCTCGACTCGAGCGAAGACCGCGCGCGAGCGCCGCTGGAGTCGGCGCGCGTCGACGAGTCGATCGCCGCCATCCAGCAGGTCCCGAAGAACGATCGGGAACAGCGCAGCTACCTCGCCGACATGGCCGAGCTCAGGATTGCGATCTACACCGCGGCGGTTGCGGCGGCGCGCGACCGCGAGCGCCTGGCCGAACTGGATACCGAGCACAACTCGATCATGCTCGAAGCCACCCGGCGCGACGCCGAGCTGGCGCGGCTGGAAGCCGAGAAGCTGCGCCTGCAGTCGCTGGCGCGCGCCGAGGAGGCCGAACGCCTGAAAGAGGAGTCCGACCTGGTCAGTGCCGATGCGGAACTGGCGCGAGAAGAAGCCGAGGCCGCGCGGCGTCTGGCCGATGCGCGTGGTCGCGAAGCCAGTCTGGCACGCCAGGAGGCGGAACTCGCCTCGGCGCAGGCACAGAGCCTGCAACAGCAGATGGCGGCACTGCGCCCGGTCGCCAGCGCCCGCGGCCAGGTGCTGACCCTGGGCGACGTGTTCTTCTCCTCCGGCCAGTCCGACCTCAAATCCGAGGCACGCGGCAACTTGAAGCCGGTGCTCGATTTCATCAATCGCTACCCCGGCAAGCCGGTCGCCATCGAAGGCCACACCGACGACCGTGGCGCCGACGACGCCAATCTGGCGCTGTCCGAACGCCGCGCCGCTTCGGTGCGTGACGCCCTGGTCGCGCTCGGCGCCGACGCCAGCCGTTTCAAGGTGGCGGGCCTGGGCGAAACCAAGCCGCTGGCCGACAACGCCAGCAGCGAGGGCCGCGCGCGCAACCGGCGCGTCGAGGTGATTGTCGAGGGGCAGTGATCCGCAAACCGGGACCGCGGGACCCGGGACCCGGGACCCGAAAACGGCGGGAGGAGCTCGCGCCTGGTGCGTGCGCCGCGATTGGCTGACGCCGGTTTCAGCGTTCGCGGTAATCTGCGAGCCTTTGCCGGGTCCCGGGTCCCGGGTCCCGGGTCCCGGGTGCCGGGTCCCGAACCCGACCACTGATCCACCAACACTGCGCACCCATGCCCCCCAACCACTGGCCCGAAACCGCGCAAAAACTCACCATCGACGGCCCCGCCGGCGCGCTTGAGCTTGCCGTCGGTGCGCCCGTGCCCGGCGCCACGAAGCTGGCCGTGATCTGTCACCCGCACTCGCTGCACGGCGGCACGATGGACAACAAGGTGGTGACCATGCTCGAGCGCACGCTGCGCGACGCGGGTGCCGCGACCATTCGCTTCAATTTCCGCGGCGTCGGTGGTTCCGGCGGGGCCTTCGACGATGGCCACGGTGAGGGCGACGATCTGGCTGCGGTGGTCGCGCTGGCGCGCAGCTGGGCGCCGGATGCCCAACTGTGGCTGGCCGGTTTCTCCTTCGGCAGCTTTGTCGCCGCGCGCATGGCTGAAAAGCTGGCCGCGCAGCTGTTGATCAGCGTGGCGCCGCCGGTGGGTCGGTTTGCCTTCCGCGCGATCGCGCATCCAACTTGTCCGTGGATCGTGCTGCAGGGCGAGGTCGACGAGGTGGTCGATCCGGCGCAGGTTTTCGAGCACTTCGAGCACATGCAGCCGCCAGTCGAGTTGCTGCGCTTTGCCGACACGGGCCACTTCTTCCACGGCAAGCTGGTGCAGATGCGCGATCGCCTGGGCCCGTTGCTGGAGCGCTATCGATGACGCAGGCGGCGGCGGATGCGCCGCTCGGGCGCTACCAGGCCGGCGTCGCCAGCGGCGCCTGGGCTGATGACGCACACCAGCGCAAGGCACTCGCCGAACTCAGCCGTATCCACGAGCAACTGCGCAGCAAAGACCAGCCCTCGCTGTGGCAGCGCCTGTGGCACAAGCCGGCGCCGCCGGTGCGCGGGCTGTACCTGCACGGCGGCGTCGGTCGCGGCAAGACCTTTGTCATGGATCTGTTCTTCGATGGCCTGCCGACCGCTTCCAAGCAGCGCCTGCATTTCCACCGTTTCATGGGCCGCGTGCACGCCGAGCTGGCGCAACTGAAGGACCAGTCCGATCCGCTGGAACAGGTGGCAGAACACTTCGCGCAGCGCGCCCGCGTGCTCTGCTTCGATGAGTTCTTCGTCAGCGATATCGGTGACGCCATGCTGCTCGGGCGCCTGCTGGAACACCTGTTCGCGCGTGGCGTGACGCTGGTGGCGACCAGCAATGTCGAGCCGAAGAATCTCTATCGCGACGGTCTGCAGCGCGCGCGTTTCCTGCCGGCGATCGCCGCCATCGAGAAGCACTGCAAGGTGCTGGAGCTGACCAGTCCGCAGGATTACCGATTGCGCGCGCTGAGCCAGGCGCCGGTCTACCACCAGCCGCTCGGCGCGCCGGCGGATGCCGCTCTGGAGCAGGCTTTTGCGCGGCTGGCCACCGCGGCGCACGATCCACGACCGAGCCTGGCGATCAACGATCGGGAGATCCCGCTGCGCTACCGCGCCGGCGATGTCATCTGGTTCGATTTCGACGCGCTCTGCCGCGGCGCCCGCGCCGCGCCCGACTACATCGAGATCGCGCAGACCTTTCACACGGTGATCGTCAGTGGCGTTCCGGTCTTCGGCGCCAATGACGAGAACGAGGCGCGCCGCTTCGTGCACCTGGTCGACGAGTTGTACGATCGCGGCGTCAAGCTGATCGTCAGTGCAGCGGGGCCGCCCACCGCGCTGTATCACGGCCAGCGCCTGCGCCTCGAGTTCGAGCGCACCGGGTCGCGCTTGATCGAGATGCAGAGTCAGGCGTATTTGCAGCGACCGCATCGGCCGTAGGCCGGGGGGCCTGGCTTTTGTAGGCCGTTGTATCGCGCAGCGATTCACCGGCGAGCCTGCGCAAGCACCCGGTGAATGCGATGGAGCCGCGTACAACGGGCTACCGGAGCTCAGGCGGTGTCGCCGGCATGTCAACTTTCGGGACATTTGGTCAGCTAAGCTTACGGCCGATTCTGGTAGAAGTACGATGACCTTCGTCGAACCGGGGAATCTGTCGATGCGCACTGGATTGGCCTATCTGACCGCCGTGGGGCTGCTTGCCGTGATGGCTGCTTGCACGTTGCCGCAGTCGCATGAACTGGCGAATCCCGCGCCACCGCCAAGGGAGCGGCCAGACTCTCCGGGCGAACGCGCCGCCTACGATCAGGCGCGGCGATTGCCGCCCGGCGCCGCCGCCATCGACCCGACGTGGTACGCGCAAGCGCAGCGTCATGCCCAGCGACTGCCCGCTTTCAGCACCCAAGCCGGGCGCATGGTGACCGGCGAAAAGACCGCGCCGCGCTGGGAATGGCTGGGTCCGAGCAATGTCGGCGGGCGCACGCGCACGCTGGTTTTCGATCCGCGCAACCCGGCACGCATGCTCGCTGGCGGTGTGTCCGGCGGCGTGTTCGAAAGCACCGACGCCGGCACCAGCTGGCATCCGCTGTCGGACGACGCCGTCAACCTCAACATCGGCGCCCTGGCTTTCGGGCTGGATCCCGACACCATCTATGCCGGTACCGGTGAGCTCTATCGCAACAACGAGCGCCCGTATGCGGCCATGTGGGGCCAGGGCATCTTGCGCTCCACCGACGGCGGACAGCATTTCCAGCAGTTGCTGGCGACCGCGAACGACAACTTCCGCTATGTGTCCGATTTGCTGGTGTCCCCGAACAACCGCGGGAGCATCTACGCCGCCACCAATACCGGCGTCTGGCGCTCGGACGATGGCGGCAACAGCTTCGTGCAGATCCTCAAGCCCACCGACGCCGCTGGCGGTCTCTTGTATGAGGGCTGCACCGATCTGCAGCCGTTGCCGGACAGCGAAGGCTTGCTGGTGAGTTGCGCCTCGCGCTCGGAGGACGATCGCTACTGGCTGCCGGGTACCGTGGTGCCGCCGGCTTGCGGCGGCCCCTGCCCGGCCACCGTATTTCGCACCGACGCCGCCGACGAGAGTGCGCCAACCTGGGCGGTGGTGCTGAGCGAGCCCGGCATGGGCCGCACCACGCTGGCGCAGGCGCCGTCGAACCCCAATATCATCTACGCGCTGGCCGCCAGCACCGTTCCCGGGCCGGATCGCAACAACGACGGCCGCGGCGACTACAACAACGGGCTGCACGGGCTGTACCGCTCGACCGACGGCGGTCGCAGCTGGCAGGCGCGGCTGCTCAATGATTCCACCGATGTGTTGTCGACCTATCTGCTCAGCTACGCCGACGGTTTCGAGGCGGTGCGCTGCGGATTCGGCAGCTTCGATGCCTACAGTGCCGGCTGGTACAACCAGGCGATCGCGGTGAACCCGCTCAACCCGGACATCGTCTGGGTCGGCGGCATGGAGGTCTATCGCTCCGACGACGGCGGCGCCAGCTTCGGCAAGGCCTCGTACTGGTGGCTCCCGGACGGACAGCCCGGCGCCATCCACGCCGACCAGCACGTGCTGAAGTTCCATCCGAACTACGCCCAGGGTACGCGCATCCTCTACAGCACCAACGATGGCGGCGTGGCCTACACCGACAATGACGCCGGTCCGGTGCGCACCGGCGCCAGTGCCGCCTGCGGACCGGGCAATGGCGTGGTGCGCTGGACCACCATCGAGGAGGGCCTGGGCAGCACGCAGTTCTATACCGGCGCGGTCAGCGCCAGCGCGTCGCTGTGGCTGGGTGGGGCGCAGGACAACGGCACCTTGCTGCAAAGCCCGTTCTCCGCCGGCAACAGCTTCACCGAGATCTTCGGCGGCGACGGCGCCAGCGTGGCGATCGACCCGCGCAACGACCGCGTGCTCTACGTCAGCTACCAGAACGTCAACATCCACCGATCGGTCGACGGCGGCAGCAGCTTCACGCCAGCGACCAACGGCATCAACGACGTCACCGTCTTCATCATGCCCTTCGAGATCGACCGCACGGCGCCAGATCGCCTGTACGCCGGCGGCTCGCGCTTGTGGCGCACCAACAACCAGGGGCGCAACTGGAGCGCGGCCAGCCAGGTGCTCGGTTTCGATTTCACCGATCGCATTTCGGCGATCGGGCTGTCGCCGCTCAACCCCAATCTGCTGCTGCTCGGCAACCAGCACGCGATCTTCCGCAGCAGCAATGCCACCACCAGCACCGCCACCAGTGCCTTCGCCAGCACCTCGCCGCGTGCCGGCTGGGTGTCCTCGCTGAGCTTCGATCCAGTCGACGCCAATGTCGCCTATGCGACCTATTCGACCTTCGGTGGCGCGCATGTCTGGCGCAGCTCTGACGCCGGCGCCACCTGGCAGGCAATCGACGGCAGCGGTGCGGGGGCGCTGCCGGATATTCCGGTGCACCATCTGGTGATCGATCCCAACAACCGCCAGCGGCTGTATATCGGCACCGACATCGGCGTGTTCGTCAGCCTCGATGGCGGCGCCAGCTGGGCACGCGAGAATGGCGGCTTCGCCAACGTCATCGTCGAGCGCCTGGCGATCGCCGCCAATCCACCCGGTGGCGTGGCGCAGCTGTACGCCTTCACCTATGGACGTGGCGTCTGGCGCGCGCCGCTGGCCGATTTCGACGGTGTGCCCAGCTATCGCATCGGCGCCGACCTGTCGGGCGCCTTCTACGACCCGGCGCAGGATGGCCATGGCTGGTTCCTGGAGGCCGCCAACATCGATGGCGTGCCCGGCGTGGTCGCCACCTGGTACACCTACCTCAACGGCGAGCAGGTGTGGCTGGTCGGCGCCGGAAAGGTGACCGGCGACAGCGTGCGCGTGCCGCTTTCGATCACCCGTGGTGGCGACTTCCCCCCCGATTTCAACAGCGGCGAGGTGATCGTCGACGCGTGGGGCGAGGTTGTGCTGCGTTTTGCCGACAAGGATCACGGCAGTGCGACCTGGACCACCACGCACCCGGGATTTGTC
Source organism: Rhodanobacteraceae bacterium (assembly GCA_016717705.1). GTDB lineage: Bacteria > Pseudomonadota > Gammaproteobacteria > Xanthomonadales > SZUA-5 > JADKFD01. The sequence goes on from JADKFD010000008.1 coordinate 22,199, forward strand.
AGCGGCAGCATGCCGTTGGCGCGCCTGACCAGCATCGCCGGCGGCAGCGACGGCAACCTCTCGGCCTGCTACAGCGGCACCTGGTACCAGCCAACGCAGGCTGGCCATGGCCTGCAGGTGCAATTGATTGGCCCGCCCGGCGCGCGCCAGCTGGTGGCGATCTGGTTCACCTATTTGAATGATCGCCAGGTGTGGCTGCTCGGCGCCGGACCGGTGCAAGGCGACCAGGCCACGCTGACGATGACGATCACCCGGGGCGGACAATTTCCGCCCAATTTCAACCCGGCCAGCGTCGTTCGCGAAACCTGGGGAACCCTGAGCTTCCAGGGCATCGGCAGCCAGACCGCGCGCATGCAGTGGCAGAGCAGTCGAGCGGGTTTCAGCAATGGCGCGCTGGATCTGGTGCGGTTGTCGACCTTGCTCGACAAGGCTTGTCCGTAGCCTGCTGGCCGGTACCGCAGCAGGCAAGTGTCGGAGCAGGTTCTTGTGGGAGCGGGTTTACCGCGCGAGCTTTGGCCTTTGCTTTTTGTGGGAGCGGGTTCGCCCCGCGATTGCCCTGAGACGGCAATCGCGCGCGAGCGCGCTCCTACAAGTCTTCCGTGGACCTGCGGCATGTTGTAGGAGTTGCTTGCGCGCGATGCCTTTGATCTCGGCCAGAACCGGATCCCACAAGAGCCAAAGGCCAGAGCTCGCGGGGTCAACCCGCTCCCACAGAAGCCAAAGCCAAAGGCAAGAGCTCGCGGGGTAAACCCGCTCCACAGAAGCCAAAGCCAAAGCCAAAGCCAGAAGCTCGCGGGGTAAACCCGCTCCCACAGAAAGGCAATGACAAAAGGGGCGGCCGATTGGCCGCCCCTTCGTGTTTCAACGCGCGGTGGAAACCCCGCTGCGCGGGGGTTCCACCTTAGGGCTCAAGCCTCGCGGCGCACCGCGACAAAGCCGATCAGGCCGAACAACAGGCCCATCAGGATCAGGCCCAGGCCGCTCAAGGTCGGGATCTCCTCGACCAGGTAGCCGACCTGCACGGTCAGACCGGCAGCGTTGTTGTTCGCCACCGGATCGGTGGTGGACGACGTCGTGCTGGCGTTGACTGCGGTCTGGCCCTCGACATTGCTGAAGGCATTGACCACCAGCGTGCGCGTCACGCCTGGCGCGGTTGCCCCGGCCCAGGTGCAGACGATGGCGCCGGTGTTGCCGACCTGCGGTGTGGTGCAGGTGGCGCCAGCTGCGGTGTGACCGGCATAGCGGAAGTCCGGCGTCAGCGTGAGCGTGATCGAGACACCTTGTGCATCCGACGGTCCCAGGTTCTGGCTGGTTGCGGTGAAGCTCACCGGCACGTTGATCTGAATCTGCGAGGTCGTCGCGGTCAGGGTCAGCACCAGATCAGCCAGGGTGTTGACGGTGGTCGTCGTGCTGGCCGAGTTGTTGCCGGCGTTCGGATCCGGGGAACCGGAGGTCACCGTCGCGGTGGCGTTGATGACGCTGGCTTCCGGTGCCGAAGCGGCGACCAGCATGACGATGCTGGTCGTGCGCGAGGCGCCCGGCGCCATGCTGCCGGTTACCGTGCACACCACCGGACTGCCGGCGCAGGCGCCACCACCGGTGACCGAGCCGGACACGAAGCTGGTGTTGCTCGGCGTCGGCAGGGTCACCACCACTGCGGTGGCGTCCGACGGACCGGCATTGCTGACCACTGCGGTGTAAGTCAGCTGGGTGCCGGCGACCACCGGATCGGGGGCGTCGGTCAGCGTGATCGCCAGATCGGCCTGCACCTGCACCACCGTGGTCGCGGTTGCCGTGTTGTTGCCGGCGGCCGGATCCGGGGTCAATGACGATGCCGTTGCGGTGGCACTCAGGCCAGCGGTTTGCGCTGCCGCCACGGCTGCTACGACCGTCACCGAACGCGTGCCGGCCGGAAGCGTCGCACCCGCCCAGGTGCACACCACCGGACTGGCGGCGTTGCAGGAACCACCGGCGCTCGGCGTGGCCGAGACGAAACTGGTGCCCGCATCGAGCGGCAAGCTGATCGTCACATCCTGGGCATCCGACGGGCCGCCATTGCTCAGCGTCGCCAGATAGCTCAGGTTGGTTCCGGCGGTCACCGGATCCGGCGTGTCGGTCAGCGTGATCGACAGATCGGCTGCCACGTTGACCGCAGTTGCTGTCGTCGCCGTGTTGTTGCCCGGCACCGAGTCCGGGCTGCCTGAGGACGCCGTCGCGATGGCGTTGAGGATGCTGCCGCTGGCGGTTGCCGCCGGCACGCCGGCAATCACGGTGACGCTGCGCTGTGCGGCGGGCAAGGTGACGCCGGCCCAGGTGCAGGTCACCGTGCCGTTGGCGCCGACCGCCGGGGTGACGCAGGCGCCACCGGCGCTGGCTACCGCCGACACGAAGGTCAGGGTCGCAGGCAGCGGCAGTGCGATGCTGGCGCCCTGGGCTTCCGACGGGCCGACATTGGTCAGCGTGGCCACATAGGTCAGCTGACTGCCGGCGGACACCGGATCCGGGCTGTCGGTCAGCAGGATCGACAGGTTGGCGTCCACCGTGATGGTCTGGTTCGCCGTGGCGCTGTTGTTGGCCGGGTTGCTGTCGATCGAGGTGGTGGTGACCGTCGCCGTGTTGGCGATCGCCGCCGCCGGCGTGCTCGCCGCAAGGTTGGCAACCACGGTGAACACCGCGCTGCCGACTGCCTGGCTTGGGTTGCTGCAGCTGATCGCGCCGCTGCTGCCAGCGGCTGGCGTGGTGCAGGTCCAGCCGGCCACATTGGCCATCGACACGAAGCGCACCGCGGTCGGCAAGGTGTCGTTCCACACGACATTGGCCGCCGGTTGCGGACCCGCGTTGGTGACGGTCACCGTGTACGAGAAATTGCTGCCACCGGCGACCGGCGTCGCCGTCGATGCGGTCTTGGTCAGCGAAACATCGATCGGAATGAAGACGTTCGGCGTCAGGAACACCACCAGCGGATCATGATCCGACAGCCGGTTCGGCGAGGCCGCGTTGTTGCGTTCGGTCTCCGGGAAGTCGGCATTGATGTTGGCGTGCTCGATGCGCGGGGCGGTGGTGCGCACGGCGACGGCCGCGCTGACCAGCGCGTGGTCGATCGACTGCGCCATGCCGTCGAAGGTGTAGCTGTAGCGCTGCAGCGCCGGTACCGAATCGAACAGGTTGTCGAAGTCCGGATTGACCAGATCGGCGCCATCGCCGATCACCGCAGTGGTGTTGTCCGGCGACGGCAGGCCGGCGATCGTGCCCATCGAGTCGCCGAGGCCATCGTTGAACTCGAAGGCATTGAAGTCGCCGACCAGCACGATCTGCTCGTTCGCGTTCAAAACTGGCGCGCCTGCACGAGATTGGCCAGATCGACCGCCTGCGCCTGACGCTTGGCGCGCACGCGATGACCCGCAGTCGGCCAGCCATTGCTGCCCGCGGCCGGATCGGTCGACCCGAGGAAGGAGCGCAGATGGTTGACGATCACGGTCAACGGGTAGCTCTGGCCGGTGGCGTTGTTGACCAGCGCATCCAGACGCAGCGGCGGGCGATCGTTGAGGATCTCGGTGCTGCTGTCCGGGTTGGTGAACAGGCTGCCATCGAGTTCCTGGACCACCGCGTTGACGGTCACGCGCGGGGTCACGCCAACCACCGGCGCGGTTTTCACCAGGAAGCCGACATCGATGCCGCCGACATCGTTGCCCTCGACCAGGTACGCGGTGTACATCGGGTTCGGCTGCGCAGCGGCGACTGCATCGTTGTTGATCGTGGTCGCCAGCGTCTGCAGCGTGCTCAGGTTCTCGACCTCAATGACACCGACCACGTCCGGCGTGCGCAGCGCATTGCGGATACCGAGCGAGGCCTTGGCCAGGCGTTGGTTGTACGCGGCCAGGGTCAGTACCGGTTCGCCGATGCCCGGATCGTTGACGTTGTCGAAGAAGCGCTCCATGTTGTACGAAGCGATGGTGACATTGGCCGCAGTCGGCACGCTCACCGATGCCGAGACCACGCTGCCGGCGACAGTCGGCGTGCTGCCGCTCTCCGGCAGGATCGTGTAGCGGCGGAAGGCGTAATCGAGCGGGCCGATCAGGCCGCCGACGGTCTGGCCGAAGCCGACGTTCAGCGCGGTGGTGCCGGCCAGCGCATCGCTGTCGACGCGCAGGACCTCGGGATTGCCATCCCAGCGCGGGATCGGCGGGATGGTGCCGGTGCCGGCTGGCGGCGGATCCGGCGGCTGGATACCCGATTCGCGCAGCGAGCGCGCGACGCTGCCGGTGACCATGCCGAAGAACACGCCGGTGGTGGTGGAGCTGGCGTTGGGCTCGTTGACGTTGCCGTCGGTCGGGGCATTGACGGAGAGCGAGGCCACCGAGACGCGCATGCCCTCCAGGCGTTCGAGCTGGTCGAACACGCCCGCCGGACTCGGGAAGGCTGCGGTCAAAGGCGTGGCTGCCGGCAGCGCGTTGCCCGCGGACAGCTGGGTGATGGTGGCAAAACTGAGCTCGGTCAGCGGCGGCTGCAGCGGATCGGAAGCGGGGACGAACTCGGTCACCGTGGCGGACACGCGCACCAGGTTGCCGATCGCGGCGCTGGCCGGCGGCGCCGCGCTGGTGAACACGAAGATGCCCTCGGAGGTCAACGGATCGGCATCCACGCTGGGCGGTCCTGCATGAAGAAGCCGTTGTTCTTGACCGCGTAGACGATGCCGGTCGTGGTGACCACCTGGCCGACCAGCGGCGAACTGCTGCCCGGGCCCTGGATGTCGTGGATCGGCGTGATCACGAAATCGTCGTTGGTGATCGTGCCCTGGCCTTGACCATCGATCACCGTGGCGCCAACCACATTGGTGACGTTGACGAAGAAGGTCTCGTTGGGCTCGACCGTTGGATCGCCGTTCACCGTGACGTTGAACAGGAATGGCCCGCTGCTGCCCTGCGCAATGATCTGGCCGGTCAGTGTATTGGCCACGTAGTCGTTGTCCGCAAGCGTCGCCGTGTTGTCTGCGGTGGCGATGTCGAATGTCACGCCGCCAGCGCCAGCCGGTGCCGACAAGGTCACCGAGAACTGCGCATTGATGGTGCCGGCATTGCCTTCGGTCACGCTGACATCGTTGATCGACAGGCCAGGTGTGCCGCTGCAGGTGCCGGTGACCGCGATGTCATCGATGCCGACCGGCTCGTCGTTCCCGGCGGCATTGGCGGTCATCACGCGAATCTGCACCACTGCCTGATTGTCTGCAGCGGCGGGCAGGGTCGCGCTCACCGGGGTGACCAGCGTGGCAAGACTTGGCCCGGTCGTGGCGTCGGCCACGAAGCCCGCCGGCACGTTGGTGAAATTGCCACTGTTACCGACCCGGAAATGCAGCGCCACAGGCTGCACCGCGTTATCGACGGACCCGTCGAGATCGCGCAGGTTGTACGCCACATTGATCCCGGTACAGCCGGCCGTGTTGACGTACAACCGGATGTAGGGCGCGTCCGCCGCACCGCTGCCATTCAGGGCGATCACCGGGTCTGCGAGTTGAAACTCGGCCACGGCACCGGTCGTGAACGTATTGGGGGTCGTCTGGTTCGCTATGACGCTGATCACGCCCGGCGTGTCGGAGGCCAGCAGTGTCTGCGGGTCGGCACCGGTGGCGGCGGTGACATTGTCGCCGCGGAAGCCCTCGATGCCGGGGACGGCTGCCCAGTTGTTGTCGACCGTGATCAGTCCGGTGTTGGCCCAATTCTGGGAGAAAGGAAGCGGCTGTGCCGCGCTATCCGCCCAGGACGTGCCGGGCAGAAGCAGTACCAGCGCGAGGGCGGTCTGCAGGGCACTCGCGCCCAACAAGGAAACAGCCGCGAGCGCGGCAGCAAAACGCGTACGAATCATGTTCGACCCCAGCAAAAAACGGATGACTGCCCGGGCGAAAGGCCCGGATCGTGAAAGATAGCGCGAGTTTGTGTCGATTCGGGGTCGGAAGCGCCGTTTTTCGGCCAAAACCGGCGCTTTCGATCTGTGGGAGCGGGTTTATCCCGCGAGTTCTTGACCTGAAAGGCAAAAGGCTCGCGGGATAAACCCGCTCCCACAGCAGGCCGGAACTTCAGCCCTTGGCCGACTTGCGCGCCTTGGCCTTGGCTGGTGCGGCCTTGCTGGCCCTGGCTGCAGGCTTCTTCGCTGCGGGCTCGGGCTTCGCCACTCGCTTCTTCGCTACGGGCTTGGGCTTCGCCACCGCCTTCTTCGCCGCAGGCTTGGGCTTCGCCACCGCCTTCTTCGCCGCGGGCTTGCGCCTGACCGGGGCCGGCTCGGCGTCTTCGACCACCGCCTCAGGCTCATGCGCGCCCGGCACAAAACGCTTCAGGTCATGCAGGCTGGGCAGGCTGGGCAACAGGCCGGTCACCCGACCGACCCAGGATTTGGCCGATTCCTGCACCTGGTCGATCGCCGTGCGCGCGGCGCTGGTGGCCCACTCGACCAGCGTCGACTCGTCGATATTGGTGACCTGGCGCATCAGCTTCGGCCATTCCTCCAGATCCGCATCGCGGAACTTGGCAACGGCTTGGGCGCGCATGCCAATCGCATAGGTCAAGGCGATGTTCTTGGTCGCCACCGTGGCGATCTTGGCGATCGGCAGCGCGCGCTTGAGGACAAAACCGCCGATCACCGCGCCGGCGTAGCGCTTGAGCAGCTTGGCGACGATGCTCGAGGCATGCGTGGCGCCGACGTTGGTCGCGGCAATGGCGAGGATGGCAAAACGTTCACCGGCATCGCCGAGCTCGACGTCGTACAGCGCGAAGGTCTCGATCACCAGTTCCGACTGCAGCGCGGTCACCGTGCCGATGTCGATCACCGGGCCCAGAAACACGCCGGCGAGCTTGCCGGCGCCGGGCACCAGCTCGACTACCGCCGACAACGCGCCGATGGCTCCGGCCTGCAGGCACTTGCTTTGCACCAGCAGCCGGTGCAACTCCTCGTTGTCGGCATCCGGCAGGCGCTTGCGCAGCGCCACCACGCGCGCCTTGGCGGCCTTGCGATCAGCCTTGCGCAGCGCTTTCCACAGTTCCTGGGCGGCAGCGGGCAACATCGGCGTCTCCACGGCGGGATACGCGCATCCTAACCGTTGCGCGGGCTTGCGCAGCGGCCATGGGAGCGCGCTTGCGCGCGAAAGGATCGCGGCAAGCCATTGCGCAAGCGCGCTACACTAGAGTCGCTTGTCGATCCTACGTCCGCGCCACAGCGCGCCGCGTTATCGTTCCGGCCCTCGATCCACGCGAAGTCCCCGGGAGGACCCATGCGCCATTCACTCGCTCTCGCCATCGCCATCGCGCTGGCCACCCCGGCGGTCGCCAAGACCACGCGCACCGATGCCGAACTGCGCTGGAAGGCCTGGGAACAGCACCAGCAGCTGGAGCAGGCCAGTCTGTTCGGTGGCTTGAAGTGGCGCTCGATCGGGCCGACGGTGCAGGGCGGGCGCATCGTCGACATCGAAGTGCACCCGAGCGAGCCGTACACCTTCTACGTCGCCTATGCCTCCGGCGGCGTCTGGAAAACGAGCAACAACGGCGTGACCTTCAAGCCGCTGTCCGATGGCCTGCCGACGATGATCTCCGGCGACATCGCGATCGACCCGCAGGCACCGGAAACGCTGTGGGTTGGCACGGGTGAGCCGAATTCCTCGCGCTCGTCGTATTCGGGCCTGGGGGTGTTCGTCAGCCGCGACGGCGGCGCCAGTTTCGAACACGCCGGCTTGACCGATGCCGACCGCATCGCCCGCGTGCGCGTCGATCCGAAAGACAGCCAGCGCGTGTTCGTCGCGGTGCAGGGCCCGCTGTACACGCCCGGCGGCAAGCGCGGCATCTTCCGCACCAGCGACGGCGGCAAGAGCTGGCAACAGGTGTTGGCCGGAGACGGCGAGTGGACCGGCGCCATCGACCTGATCTTCGATCCGCGTGATTCGAAGACCATCTATGCGGCGATGTGGGAACGCTCGCGGCGGCCGTGGAACTTCGTCGAAAGCGGCGCCGGATCCGGCGTCTACAAGAGCACCGACGGCGGCGACAGCTGGACACGCCTGGCCGGCTTCCCCCAGGGCGCGCATGTCGGTCGCATCGGTCTGGCGATCTCGCCGGCCAATCCGGACCGCGTCTACGCCAGCATCGACAACCAGGAACCGCTGCCGGAAGCGCTGATCGACCTCGGCGACCGCCCGCTGTCGCCGGCGCGCCTCAAGCGCATGAGCAAGGACGAGTTCCTGCGCCAGGACCCGGACGAAATCGAGATGCTGGTGCGCGGCTCGGATTTCGAGCCGTCGATCGACGCCAGGAAGCTGATCGAGATGGTCAAGTCGGGCGAGCTGTCGATGGAGCAGCTGCGCGCGGAGCTGACCGATGGCAATGCCGCGCTGTTCGACACCAGCATCCGCGGCCTCGACATCTGGCGCTCGGACGATGCCGGCGGCGCCTGGGCGCGCACCAACGCCGAGCCGATCCGCGATTTCACCTACACCTACGGCTATTACTTCGGCGAGATCCGCGTCGCCCCGGACAATGCCGATCGCGTCTACATCCTTGGCCTGCCGACCGCGATCAGCGAGGACGGCGGCGTCAGCTTCAGCGGTCGCATCAACGACCCGCAGGTCCACGTCGACCACCACGCCCTGCTGATCGATCCGAACAATCCGCAGCGCATGTTCAACGGCAACGACGGCGGCATCGACGTCAGCTACGACGGCGGCGACAGCTGGCTCAAGCTCGATGCGCAGACCGTCGGCCAGAGCTACGCGGTGGCGGTCGACATGGAAACGCCGTACAACGTCTACACCGGGCTGCAGGACAACGGCACCTGGAAGGGGTCGAGTCTGTCCGATCCGGATGCCCCCGGCGGTTTCTGGGGCGAGGGCGGCAGCTGGAGCTTCGTCAACGGCGGCGACGGCATGCAGATCCAGGTCGATCCGCGCGACTCGGCCACGGTCTACAGCGGTTACCAGTTCGGCTGGTACCGCCGTGGCGGCAAGGATGGCGGCGAAGTGCGACCGCGTGCAGCGCTCGCGGATCCGGCGCTGCGCTTCAACTGGAACACGCCGATCCTGCTGTCCGAACACAACCCGGACATCCTCTACATGGGCGCCAACAAGCTGTTCCGCTCGCTGGACCAGGGCCGCACCTGGCGCGCGATTTCCGGCGATCTGACGCGCAATCCCAATCGTGGCGACGTGCCCTTCGCGACGATCACCACGGTGGCCGAGTCGAGCAAGGAGTTTGGCCTGATCGCCGCCGGCACCGACGACGGCATGCTTTGGCTGACCGAAGATGGTGGCCAGGAATGGCGCGAGATCACCAAAGGCCTGCCCAAGGATCGCTGGGTCAGCCGGGTGGTGACCTCCGGCCACGACCGATCGCGGCTGTATGCCAGCTTCAACGGCTATCGCGATGACGACATGACGCCCTATGTGTACGTCAGCGAGGACCTCGGCAAGAGCTGGAAATCGATCGCCAAGGGCCTGCCGATCGAGCCGGTCAACGTGATCAAGGAAGATCCGGTCAACGCGCAGGTCCTGTACCTGGGCAGCGACCGCGGCGCCTATGTCTCGCTCGACCGTGGCCAGAACTGGCAGGCGCTGCAGGGCGGGCTGCCGAATGTCGCCGTGCACGATCTGGTGGTGCATCCGCGCGATCGCGAACTGGTCGCCGGCACCCACGGCCGCAGCGTCTGGATCGTCGACGTGTTGCCGATCCAGGACCTGACGCCGGAAATTCGCGCCAAGGCGGCGCACCTGTTCTTCGTCGACCCGGTCGACGCCGAGCGCGGCTGGCGCAGCGCACGCGACCGCTGGTTCGCGCATAACGAACAGCCGCCCAAGTCGGTCATCCACTACTGGGCGGCGGCGCCCGGCAGCGGCAAACTGACGATCAAGGATGTCGACGGCAATGCCGTGCGCGTGCTCGATGTGAGCGCGACCAAGGGCATCAACACGGTCGAATACGATTTGCTGGCGGATGCCGATCTGGGCGTCGCCGCAGAGGCCGCGCGCGTGGCCAAGACGGCGGGCAAGCCGGCTGAAGCGGACAAGTCCGGGAAGGCGGACAAGGCCGATTCGGCGGCTACGCTGGCGAAAACGCCGCTGGCCGAGTCCAGGCGGCTTGGTCATGTGCTCTATCTGACGCCCGGCGAGTACACGCTGGCGCTGGAACTCGGCGGCGGCAGCTCCGAAACCAAGCTCACGGTCAACGCGCCGAAGGCCTTCGAGGCGCGGGTGGGGGGAACGCCCGGCAGTTGCTGCCAAGCTGCGCGCGGCGTTGAAGATGCCAAGATGCCCGCAGGCGTCGCTTGCTTTCCTTGGCGTCTTTTGCCGGAAATTGTTTTCAGTTACTTGGCGATTCCCGGCATCATCGACCCATTCCGTACCGAGTCGATGCCACCATGACCTACGCCCTGGACCGAGCCCAGTTCGAACGCATCAGCAGCCTGTCGGCGAATGCGCGCTTCGAGGAATTTGTTTCCCGTACCACCCTGCACCAGCAGCTCTGGGGCTTGCGCAGCGCCAATGGCTGGGCGGTGGTCGACGCCGAGGGCGACGACTGCTTTCCGGTGTGGCCACACCCGGATTTCGCCGCCGCCTGGGCGGTCGGCGATCTCGCCGATTGCACGCCGCAGGCGATTGCCCTGGAAGCCTGGCTGACCCGCTGGACGCCCGGCATGGAAAAGGACGGCACCCTGGTGCTGGTGTTCCCGACCAATGACGACGATGACGAAGGCATGGTGATGTCGGCGTCGGAGCTGGAAGATGCGTTGTTGGGGGCGATGGGCGGGCGCTGAGGGACGGGTGCCTGCGGGAGCGGGTTCATCCGCGGCGTGTCACTTCGTGAAAGCGGGTTCATCTGCGTTCGCGCGCGGAGCGCTCCTCCAGTTCTTCCGTCCAGCTTGCGAAACATTGTAGGGACGAGTGCGCTTGCGCGCGATGCCTTCGGTCGGCCCGCTGCAATCCCGTCGCCCGCGCTCCGGTCTACGTCTCCGTAACGCCGAACGCGCTTCAATGCGCGCCACGATCATCGATGCGGACCCAACGACAATGAATCGCAGAACCCTATTGGCCTCGGCCCTCGGGCTTGGCGCAGGAGGAATCACCATGGCACTGTTTGGAAAGGGCGCGCAAGCCAGCGAAGCCGAAGTGTTCGAGTTCCAGTTGTCCGACGAGGAATGGAAAAAGCGCCTGTCGCCGCAGGCCTATGCCGTGCTGCGCCAGGAAGCCACCGAGCGCGCCGGCAGCAGTCCGCTCGACCATGAGAAGCGCGCCGGCGTGTTCCATTGCGCCGGTTGCGATCTGCCGCTGTTCGACATGGCGACCAAGTTCGACTCCGGCACCGGCTGGCCGAGCTTCTACCAGCCGCTGCCGAACGCCGTCGGCGAGCGCGAGGACAAGGGCTGGTTCATGACCCGCACCGAAGTGCATTGCCGTCGCTGCGGCGGCCACCTCGGCCACGTCTTCCCCGACGGTCCGCAGCCGACCGGCTTGCGCTACTGCATGAACGGGGTGTCGCTGAAGTTCGTGCCGGCCAGCTGAGGCTGGCGCTTCTGCTCTCTGTGGGAGCGGGTTTATCCCGCGATCTTTGGGCTTCGCGCCGGCAAAAGATCGCGGGGTAAACCCGCTCCCACAAGAGCCCCCACTTGCCCGGCGGCGGCGCAACAACAACCGGCACCAGGTTTCACGCTTCCCGCAACGCCACCGTCACCGGCATCCGCGCCGCGCGCACGGCGGGCAGCAGGCCGCCGATGAAGCCGATCGCCAATGCCAGCGTCATGCCGGCCTGCAACAGCCTCGGCGTCACCTTGAAGTTGAACACCAGCTGGGTGAAGCTGCCGCCGAGTGTGGTCACGGCGTAATTGTTGAAGATCAGCCAGGCGCCAAGCGCGCCGAGCAGACCGCCGATGGTGGCCAGCAACATGCTCTCGATCAGCACCGAGACCACCACCGGCAGCGGGCCGAAGCCGATTGCGCGCAAGGTCGCGATCTCGGTGGTGCGCGTCGATACCGAGGCATACATGGTGTTGAGCGCCGCGAAGATCGCGCCGAGTGCCATCACGAAGGACACCACCGTGGTCAACACCTTGATCATCGCGGTGGAGCCGCCGGTCTGGCGCGCGTAGTAGGCCGATTGCGACTCGGCATCGACGTTCAGCCGGGTCTCCGCCTTGAGCGCGGCCTGGAAGGCTGGCAGCGATTCGGCGCTTTCCAGGCCGACCAGCACCATCGAATATCCCTGGCGGCCGAACGCGCTCTGCGCGGTGTCGGTGTCGATCCACAGCTCGCTGTCGTGCGCATTGCCGGATTCGAACACGCCGACGATGGTCCAGTCGGCGCCACGGATGCGCACCACCTGGCCGAGCTCCGCGTCCTCGAACTGCTCGGTCACGCCCTTGCCGACCAGCATCTCGTTGAGGCCTGGTGCGAACTTGCGTCCGGCGATGATCTTGAGGTCCGGACGCAACTCGAAGGCTCCCGCTTCGACGCCGCGCAGCGTCACGTTGCCGCTGGTGCCGGTGCGCTTGAGCGGCAGTTCGGCGATCAGCACCAGTTCGCGCGAGGCCAGCGGCTTGCCGTCGGCGCCCTTGCGCACGCCGACCTGCTCGGTGACCAGTGTCGCCGAATCGCGATCGAGGCCGCTGTTGAGTTCGGCGTCGGAGCCGCCGCGCAGCACCATCGCGCGGTCCGGGCGACCGGTGGCCTTGAGCGTGGCGCCGAGGCCCTCGCTCATCGCCAGCAGTGCGGTGAGCACGCCGACCACGCCGGCGAGTCCGACGACGATGACCAGGCTGGCGCCCAGACGCTCCGGCAGGTTGCGCAGGTTCATCAGGGTGATGGCGAATATCTGCTTGAACATGATGATTTCCTCAGCGTCCGGCGAGCGCGTCGACGATCGACACGCGCCTGCGCGCAGCGCCGGCAACAGGCCGACGACCAGCGCCATCAGCGCCATGGCGATCAGCGCCCGTATCCAGACCGCGACTCGAAGCGCACGCGGCGGAAAGCCCGATCCCGGCGGCCAGGCCGGCCGGCGAAGCGGCCGCCAGCCCATGCCGGATGATGCCGGCGGCGCCGACCAGCAGCAGCGCCTCGCCGAGCACCAGCCACAGCACGGTGCTGTCGCTGAAGCCCAGCGTCTTCAGCACCGCCAGTTCCGGAATGCGCTCGCGCACCGACTGCGCCATGGTGTTGGCGGTCAGCAGCAGGATGGTGAACATCACTGCGCTCAAGATGGCGTTGACGATCAGACCGATGTCGCCGATCTGCCGCGCAAAACCGAGCTGGAACTCGCTCTCGGTCTGCGACTTGGTTTCATTGGCCGAGTTCAGAAAACGCGCGTCGATCGCGGCGGCCACTGCTTCCATCTGGTCCGGGCTCTTCGACCTGCACATTGTAGATGCCGGCGCGGCCCGATCCGAACTGATTGGCCTCATCGAAATAGTCGAAATTGATGAAGACCTGATTGCTGGTCTGGCTTTGATAAGTGGCGTCGGCGCCGTCGAAAATGCCGACGATGTCGAACTGCCAGTCCTTGCTGCCGTCCTTCTGCGGGAAGATGTTGGAGGACAGCGGCAGCTTGTCGCCGAGCTTCCAGCCCCAGCGCTCGGCGGCGAGACGGCCGACGACTACGCCGGTACGGGTTTCGGCGAAGGCGCGCTTTTGCTCCTCGGGCATCACCCATTCCGGGAACATCGCGGTCCAGCGTGCCGCCGGCACGGCGAAGCCGAACACGTTGTTTGGCGAGTCGTCGTAGACCGCGCCGAACCACTGGCGCCAGCTGACCGCCTTGACGCCGGGTATCGCTTCCAGTTCCGGCAGCATGCTCATCGGCAGCGAGACCGTGAACGAGGTGCGCGCCTGGACCACCAGGCGGGTGGTGGCGACTTCTCCGGTGCCGCTGGTGTTGAACAGCGCGTTGACCGCCGACAGCAGTCCGAACAGCAGGAAGGCCGAGAATATCGACAGCATGGTGAGCACCGTCCGCGTCTTCTTGCGGAACAGGCTGGCCCAGATCAGGCTCAAGTACTTCATCGCACGCTCCTCAATGGGCCGGTTCGTCGACCAGCGTGCCCTTGTCGAGGTGCACCGTACGCCTGGCGTACTCGGCGGCCTTGGGGTCGTGGGTGACCATGACGATGGTCTTGCCGTACTCGCGGTTGAGCCGCTGCAGCAGGGTCAGGATCTCGTCGGCGGTCTTGCGGTCCAGATCGCCGGTCGGTTCGTCGCACACCAGCAGCGTCGGATCCGACACCAGCGCGCGGGCGATGGCGACGCGCTGCTCCTGGCCACCGGAGAGCTCCTTGGGCTTGTGCCGCGCGCGGTCCTTGAGGCCGACGATCTCGAGCGCCACATTGGCGCGCTTGAGGCGCTCGGCGCCGCCCATCTTGGTCAGCAGCAGCGGCAGCTCGACATTGCGCTCCGCGGTCAGCACCGGCAGCAGGTTGTAGAACTGGAACACGAAACCGACGTTGCCGGCACGCCAGCGCGCCAACTCGGCATTGCCCATGCGATCGATGCGCTTGCCGTCGACCAGGATCTCGCCGCCGGTGGGCTGATCGAGGCCGCCGATCAGGTTCAACAGCGTGGTCTTGCCGGAACCCGACGGCCCCATCAGCGCGACGAAATCGCCCTTGGGAATCGCCAGCGTGATGCCGTGCAGCACCTCGACGGTCTGCTTGCCGCGCGTGTAGTGCTTGACGACATTGTTGATCTGGACGAGTGCTTCGGTCATGGCTTGCTGAGGGGCAGGAGGGGATCAGCGGAATAGTGAATGGTGAGTAGGAGTAAAACCGGCAGGCCGAGAGTTGTAAGACCGCGTCCGTCGCGACCAGCCTTGTCGCGACGTGCCGTCATTACCCCGCCCTCATCACCACTCTGGTTCGATCAACGCACCATCGCCCAACTCGGCCGGCGGCGACACGATGACGCTGGTGCCCGCGTCGAGGCCGGCGGTGATGTTACGGAAATCGGCGATGGTGGCGGCGGCGGTGACTTCGCGCGCTCTGGCGCGTTCGCCCTCGACGACGAACACGATGGCCTTGCCGTCGCGTTCGACCACGGCGCCCTTCGGGACCAGCACGCCGCTCAATTTGGGCTTTTCGACCACCGGCTCGGCGCTGCGGGCTTCCAGGAAGCGCACCCGCACACCCATTTCCGGCACGATGCGGGCGTCCTTGACGGCCAGCGCCACGCGCACGCGCACGGTCGCCTTGGTGCGATCGGCCGCCGGGATCACCGCGATCACTTCGCCCGGAATCTTCCAGTCCGGGTAGGCATTCAAGGTGGCCTCGATCGGCATCTTCGCCTGCACGCGGCCGATGAACGATTCGTTGACGTCGACCTCGATCTCCAGCGAGTCCATGTCGACGATGGTGCCGATGCCGGTGCGGGTAAAGCCGCCGCCGGCCGAGATCGGCGAGATCATCTCGCCCGGCTGCGCCGCCTTGGCGATGATCACGCCGGCAAACGGCGCGCGGATCACGGTGTCGTCGACCGACACCTGGGACATCGCCAGGCTCTCTTGCGCCACCCGGATCTGGCGCCGCTGGCTGGCCAGCCGCGCACTCAGCGACTCGGCCGCGGCGCGCGCGGCGTCCAGCTGCGCGGCGGTGCCGAGCTTGCGGTCGAAGATCTCCTGCTGGCGCTTCAAATCGGCCTGCGCCTGGCGCAGATTGGCTTCGATTTCCAGCAGTTGCGAGCGCGCGCTGTCGAGCTGCGCTTGCGACATCGCCAGTTGCGCGTCGGCCTGGGTGCTGTCGAGCGTGGCCAGCACCTGGCCATCTTCGACGCGCATGCCTTCTTCGATCAGCACTTCGCGCACCTTGCCGGTGACCTTGGCCGAGACCGTGGCCTGGCGCCGCGCAACGACGTAACCGGAGGCGTCGAGCACCGAGGCCGAGGTGGGGGCAGTGGTAGCCGGGAGCGCGCTGGCGGTCTGCACCGAAATCGCGGCCGGCGAGCGACTGAACAGCCACCAGGCCGCGCCACCGGCGAGCACCAGGATCACCGCCAGCAACCACCACGGCACGCCGCTGCCGCTGCGTGGCGGTGTCTCACGGTGCGCATCGCGATCGATGCGCAATTGGCCCAGCAGATCAGGTTGGCTCATGGGTCACGGTGGCATACAGATGAAAACGCGAATGCTCGCACAGCCGGCACAAAAGCCAGTGAACGAACCTGGCGCCAGAATCGGCCTTATGTTCGCCAGAGATTAGTGACGATCGTCACCTGTGCGGTCATGACTGATGGCAGGCCGCGGGGCGCCCTCAATTCTTGCGTGGACTTTCGGAGAATCTCTAGGAGCGCGCTTGCGCGCGATCAGTAAGGCGGCAGCAGGCGGCGAAACCCGTGCGCCAGCACCAGCATCATGAACAGCGGGCTGCGCGGCCACAGGCCCAGCGCGAAGCCTGTGGGTGCTGGTAGGGATGGATTCGCCAGCGCCGCCGCGAGGGCTCGAATGCGTGCCAGGTTGTGCGGCCAATCGCTTATCTTGTCCACCCAATCGGCGGGAATGGCGTCGACACCCGCACTCAGCGCCGCAAGTCCGCCGGCGATGGCGGCCACCGTGTCGGTATCGCCGCCCGCCCGGATCACACCCCTGATGGTCTGGGCGAAGTCGCCGTGGTGCGCATGCCAAACCACCAAGGCAAACGGCACGGTCTGCAGCACGTAGCCGCTGATGCCCGCTCGGCTGCCAAATGTTGTGGCGGCCGCGGCGACGGGATCGGAATGCCGCAGGCAATCCCCCACTTGAGCAACGGATGCCCGCCAGTCGACATCGTCGCCGGATTCCCGCAAACGGGCCAACAGGCAATCGATGGATGGTCGCTGTGCCCACTCGCCGCAGGCGATTGCCGCGGCGACATCGGCCACCGCCCGCGCGGCGGAAAGAGCGCGCGGGTCCCGGTGCGTCAGCAGCGTCGAAGCGTCGACAAAGGCGTGGCGACGCGCCGTGTCGCTGGCGTAGTGGGCACCGATCAACGGCGCGCGCATGCACGGACCGTTGCCGGCCGACCAGACACCGCTGCGCGCCGGTGGAAAGAAACACCAGAGGCGCAGGATGCTGCGCAAGGTCGCCCAGCCGATGCCGGCTGGCAGCGTCAGCAGCCACCAGCGCAGGCGCCAGGCCAGCGCAGCTCGGAAGCGCTCGACATCGCCCTTGGCCAGCAGCAGCGACTGCGCCACGAACAGCGCGTGATCGGTGTCGTCACTGAGCATGCCGCGACCGAACACGAAGCGCTGCGCCAGCGGTTCGCGCCACCAGCGCGCGATGCGTCGCGGCGACAGGCCTTCGAAAGGCAGCCCCAGCGAGTCGCCCACCGCACCGCCGAGCAGGCAGGCCAGCGCAGGATTGGTGTTTGAACCTTGCTGAGATTCAGTCATTTGCGCCGCACTCTGGAAAACCCCGAAGTGGTCTGTTTCGAATCAGTCCTGATCGACGGGTTCCGCCCCAAGCACCGGCAACAGCTGATCCAGCAGTGCATTGGACGCAATGCGGAAACGCGCCGGCACCACACGCTCGCGGCCGAAGAGCTCGCTGGCCAGGCTGATGTATGCGCTGGCCTGGGCCGGGCTGCTGATTGCGCCGAAAACGGCCACGCCGATCGCGCGCCCGGAGTCGGCGACCGCGGCGCTGACATGGCGGAAATTCAGGAGATCGACGTTGCCCTTGCCGCGCACGGAGAGCATCAGAAAATCGGCGCCACCGCCGATAGCCGCTTCGGCGGCCGCGCGCAGCAGCTTGCCATCGGCAAAGGCGGCGCAATCGAGGATCACCTTGAGCGCGGACTTGTTGCAACGCGCCTTGACCCGCGACACCAGCGCTTGTGCGCTGGCCCGCTGGCCGGCAGCAAAGGTCTGCGCCGGAAACTGCAGGTTGATCTCGTCCGCGCCAACCGCGGTGGCTCGGCGCGTCTCGCGTTCGGCGCGGTCTGCAGCTCCGCCGCCGTCGGGAAAATTGACCATGGTGGCCACGCGAACCTGCGGAATGCCTTCGCGCATCAGGCTCATCCGCGCCGCCAGCAACAGTTCGGGATACACGCAAACGGTCGATGGCGTGCCGTAAGGCGTATGCGCCTGCCGCGCCAGCGCCGCTACGACGGCCGGTGTGTCGTCTTCGCCGAGCGAAACCAGGTCCAGGCAGGCGAGGGCGATGCGGGCGTCGGAAAGCGTCATGGCCTTGGGCTGCGAACGGGGACGTTCGCAGCATAGGCATGCAACTGCCGAGGACGCGACCCGCGCGTGGCGCGCGGGTCGTCGAACTTCAGTTTCAGGCTGGCTTGGCAGCCCAGCCCGAGCACCAGCCCTTGGGATTCACACCAAAAGTCGGGAAGATCGCGCAGGCGCCGGTATCGGCAGTGAAGAACTGGCAATTGGCGCAGCTGCTGCCGGCCTTGAACATCGGGTTCTTCACCGTTGCCGCGTCCTCGGCGTAGTTCAGCGCCTTGGCCTGCGCGTTGTCCAGGGGCAACATCGGCAGCGCCGCATGCGCGGGCTGCATCGCCATCTTCGCCAGCAGCGGCAGCGCGCTGGCGGCAACGGTGGCCTGGATCAGAAAGCGGCGTCGGGTGGCGTCGTGGTCGGTCATGGTAAAGCTCCGTGCGGGGTGACGGCAGCTTAGGTTCGCGGAGCCTGGCGTCGGAATGACCGGGATCAAGAAAGGGCACGGGGCACGGGAAGAGCGTCGTGTGCTTTGCCCTGGACGCTGCGGGTCCGGACTGGTCCGGACGCTTTCCCGGCGTCAGAGCCAAAAGCGTCCAGACAAGTCTGGACCCACAAAAGGATGCGCCGTGCGAGCCTTTCCCGTGCCCCGTGCCCCGTGCCCGTGCCCCGTCTGTGCGAGCATCCACCCATGCTGCACATCATCCTCTACCAACCCGAAATCCCGCCGAACACGGGCAATGTGATTCGCCTCGCGGCGAACACCGGCGCGGCGCTGCACCTGATCGAACCTCTGGGTTTCGCGCTCGATGACGCGCGCCTGCGCCGCGCCGGGGCTCGATTATCACGAGTACGCCAGCCTGCGCACCTGGCCGGATCTGCCGGCTTGCCTTGACGCCCTCGGCCAGCCGCGCTGCTTTGCGCTGACCACGCGCGGCCGCGCCACGCCGTTCCAGACGCAATTTGCCGATGGTGACGCGCTGCTGTTCGGCTGCGAGACGCGCGGTTTGCCGGCAGAGATCCGCGCCAGCTTTGCCCCCGAGCGACTGTTGCGGCTGCCGATGCGTCCGGGCTCGCGCAGTTTGAATTTGTCGAATGCGGTCGCTGTGGTGGTGTTCGAAGCCTGGCGGCAGCTCGGGTTTGCCGGAAGCGCAACCGGGATTGAATGAAGAGCCCCGCGCGCCGGCCCCGGTGCGGCGCGCGGGGTTCTTCCCCCAGCAGGATCGGCCCCCAGGCCCAAGCTGCCTGGATGACATCGCAAGTGGCGTGCCAGCCTGTCGGTCTACGCCAAGCCATTGATTCATAACAGTGACGCCTCGCAAGCGCGATGTTGCAGTGCACAATCGAAGTGCACGGCGCAGGCCCGTGCGCCAGCGCGGCGCTCGGCACTTCGGGTTGTAGCCCGGTGTACGCGCGCCAGCGCGTTCACCGGGTGCTTGCGGCGAGATTCGCCGGTGAATCGCTACGCGATACACCGGCCTGCCAGAGCCCGCTGCGCCGGTTTCGGCGCTCCGCTTCCACCGCGTTATGCTCAAAGCGTCCCGTCCCCAGCGCCCCGTCCGATGACCGACCCCTTCGCCCTGCCCGAAGCCGCCCTGGCCACCTATCTGACCGCACACGTCGACGGCTTCAAAGGCCCACTTCGCGCCACCAAGTTCAAGGGCGGCCAGTCGAACCCGACCTACCTGATCGAGGCGGCTTCCGGTCAGTACGTGCTGCGGCGCAAGCCGCCGGGTCAACTGCTGGCTTCGGCGCATGCCGTGGACCGCGAGTTCCGCGTGCTCAGCGCGCTGGCGCCCACCGCGGTGCCGGTGGCAAAGCCGCTGCACCTGTGCCGCGACGACGCGGTGATCGGCTCGATGTTCTATCTGATGAGTCATGTCCCAGGGCGCATTTTCTGGGATCCGTCGCTGCCCGAGCTGGATGCGGCGCAGCGCGCTGGCTACTACGACGAAATCCTGCGGGTATTGGCCGCACTCCACGCGGTCGACGTCGACGCGGCAGGGCTGGCCGACTACGGCAAGCCCGGCAACTACTTCGCGCGCCAGCTCAAACGCTGGGGCGAACAGTACCGCGCCAGCGAACTCGGCCGCATCGACGCCATGGAACAGCTGATCGCCTGGCTGGAAGCACACGTCCCGGCCGATGACGGCGCGGTGTCGCTGGTGCACGGCGACTGGCGCATCGACAACCTGATTTTCGCCGCCGACCAGCCCAAAGTGTGCGCGATCGTCGACTGGGAACTGTCGACTCTGGGCCATCCGCTGAGTGACCTCGGCTACTTCTGCATGGCGCTGCGATTGCCGCGCAATCCGGTGATCCCGGGCCTGCAGGGCATCGACCGTGCCGCCGCCGGCATCCCCAGCGAAGCGGCGATCGTCGCCCGCTATGCTGAACTCAGCGGCCGCGAGCGCTATACCGACTGGCCGTTCATCCTTGCCTTCAACTTCTTCCGCCTCGCCGCGATCGCCCAGGGCGTGGCCAAGCGCGCCACCCAGGGCAACGCGTCGAGCGCCCAGGCCGACGCCACCGGGCGCATGGTGCCGGTGATTGCGGGCTTGGGGCTCGAAGCCGCTAACGGAGCCTGACGTAGGTCACGTTGGCTGCGCAGCGGCCTACGTGACACGCGATGTCACGTAGGCCCTCCGGGCCAACATGACCTACCGCTTCCTTACCCCCTTGGATGATGCTTCTTGTGCATCGCCTTCAGCCCCTCGCGGGCGATGTGGGTGTAGATCTGCGTGGTCGACAGATCGCTGTGACCGAGTAACAGTTGCACCACGCGCAGGTCGGCGCCGTGGTTCAGAAGGTGGGTGGCGAAACTGTGGCGCAGCGTGTGTGGCGACAGCGTGCTGCGCACGCCGGCGATCAGCGCATAGCGCTTGATCAGCAGCCAGAAGCCCTGGCGGGTCATGGCCACGCCGCGCTGGGTGATGAACAGCGCCGGTTGCGGCCGGGCGTGCAGCAGCGCGCGCGCCTCCTGCAGGTAACGCACGATCCAGTGCTGCGCCTCGTCGCCCAGTGGCACCAGGCGCTCCTTGCTGCCCTTGCCGCGCACCCGCAAAACGCCCTGCGCCAGACTGATCTGCTCGCCACGCAGGCTGACCAGTTCGCTGACGCGCAGGCCGGTGGCGTACAGCACCTCCAGCATCGCCTTGTCGCGCAGGCCGAGCGGTGTATCCAGATCTGGCGCCTTGAGCAGTGCTTCGACCTCGGATTCGGTCATTGCCTTGGGCAGCGAGCGCGGCAATTTGGGGGTCGACAGGTCGGCCGCCGGATCGTCGCTGCGCAGGCCCTGGTCGACCGTCCACAGGTAGAACTGCTTCAGCGTCGACACCAGACGCGCGCCGGAGCGCGGTTTCATGCCGCTGCCGTGGCGCGTCGACAGGTAGTCGAACAAGGTGCTGCGATCAGCGTCCCTGAGCGCGCCGCCGCGCCCCGCCAGCCAGCCGGCCAGACCGCGCAGGTCAGCGCCGTAGCCCGACAGCGAGGCCTTGGCCAGGCCGCGCTCGGCCCAGGCGTGGTCGAGAAAGCGTGCGATCAGCGCGCTATCGGCGCGGCTCGCCGCTGGCGCGCTATCGTTGTCGCTGGAACTGGACTTGATGGTTGGCAATGCGGACTCTGGAATCGGCGACATGGTGGAAGCGGCTCACGGCGATCGTCTATGACACGCTGATCGTGACCGGATTGTTGATGATCGCCGGATTCGCGGTGCTGGCGCTCAATGGCGTGCATGCGGTGCCGCCCAACACACTCTGGTACCAGATCTATCTCGTGGCCATCGTCTGGGCCTACTTCGCGATTTCCTGGTGGCGCGTCGGCAAGACCGTCGGCGCCCGCGCGTGGAAGCTGGAAGTGCGCGATCTGGCCGGCAACTACCCGAGCCTGGGGCGTGCCACGGTCCGTGCCGTGCTCGCCCTCCTGTCGATAGGCCTGGCTGGCATCGGCCTGCTCTGGTGCCTGATCGACCGCGAAGGCCAGAGCGCCCACGACCGCCTGAGCGGGACGCAACTGCTGCAGGAAGTGAAGTAGGCCGGTGTACGCGGCTCCATCGCGTTCACCGGCGCCTTTCGCCGTGCACGAAAAGCGCCGCTGAGCCGCTTCGCGGCACAACGGCCTACATCCGTCGCGCTCTGGTAGGCCGGTGTACGCGGCTTCATCGCGTTCACCGGCGCCTTTCGCCGTGCACGACAAGCGCCGCTGAGCCGCTTCGCGGCACAACGGCCTACAACTTCGGGTCACCAGCGGCCCTCCTATCGATATGCCCTGACGTAATTTCCCGCGCTGCAGCAAGACGCCTACAGTTCGATCGAACGAACGTATAGACGTCTACACTGCCGTGACCAGCGCCGCTGATGCCCTTAGTCTGAATGCCTCGCCGCTCTCGGCCGAGCAGCTGCACACCTTGCAGCAACTCAGTGCCGGCGCCAGCGACGCCGCCTTGTGGTGGATTTCCGGCTATCTCGCCGGGCAAGCGGCGCTGCGCGCGCCGCAGGCCGCCCCGAAGGCGAACGCCGTCAGCCAGTCCCGCCTGACGGTGGTCTATGCCAGCCAGACCGGCAATTCGAAGGCCGCCGCGACGGCGCTGGCGCGCCAGGCGGAGAGCCAGGGTCTGGCCGTGCGCCTGGTCAACATTGCCGAATACTCACTCGCCGAGCTCGGCCGCGAGCGCTATCTGGCGATTGCCATCAGCACCCAGGGGGATGGCGATCCACCCGACGACGCGCGCATCTTCCTGAAGCAGCTGGCCGGCGCGCGCGCGCCCAAACTGGCTGACCTGCGCTACACCGTGCTGGCGCTGGGCGATTCCAGCTACGCCAAGTTCTGCGAGATCGGCCGCAAGCTCGATGCGCGCCTGGCCGAACTCGGCGGCAGCCGGCTGGCCGAGCGTGCCGATGCCGATCTGGATATCGAAGCCACCGCGGCGCCATGGCGGCTATCCACGCTGAGCGCCGCGGTCGAGGCGATCGGCCGCTCCCCGGCAGCGACGGTCACGCTGTTGCGTCCGGTGACTGCGGCGGTTGCTGCGGCAACCCACTGGCAGTCGGCCACGGTCTACGCCAACCAGCGCCTGACCGCGCGCGACAGCGAGGTCGACGTGCGCCACCTGGAACTGTCGCTCGGCGACAGCGGCCTGCGCTACGAACCCGGCGATTCGCTCGAAGTGCAGATCGACAATCCGTCGGCGCTGGTCGACGAGTTTCTGGCCCGCAGCGGCCTCGACGGCGACGCCAGCGTCGAGCATGCCGGTCAACGCCGAAGTTTGCGCGACTGGCTGCGCAGCGAGCGCGAACTGACGCGACTGAGCGCGTCGCTGCTCAGCGCCGTGTTTGCCGCCCATCCGGAACACCCGTTGCAGGCGGCCGGAAACAGCCTGCTGGACACCCACCAGGTGGTCGATCTGCTCGCTGCGGGCCGCGTCGAATGGGACGCGCAGCGCTGGGTCGCCGCGCTGGCGCCGCTCAAGCCGCGTGCCTATTCGATCGCCTCGGCGCAGGCCGAGGTCGGCGACGAAGTGCATCTGACGGTCGCGCTCAAGCGCAGCCATGGCGCCGGCATCGAGCGCGTCGGCCTGGCTTCCGGGCATCTGGCGGCGCTTGCCGAGGGCGCCCAGGTGAAGGTGCGCGTCGAGGCCAATCCGCGCTTCCGCCTGCCGCGCGATGGCAGCCGCGACCTGATCATGATCGGCCCGGGCACCGGCGTGGCGCCGTTCCGCGCCTTCCTGCAGCAGCGCGTTGCCGACGGCGCCAGCGGCCGCAACTGGCTGTTCTTCGGTCACCGCCATCTGCGCAGCGAATTCCTCTACCAGACCGAATGGCTGGCGGCGCTCAAGCGCGGTCAGTTGCATCGCCTCGACGTCGCCTTCTCGCGCGACGGACCCGAGCGCCGCTATGTGCAGCACGTCATCGCCGAGCGCGCGACCGAACTGGTGTCGTGGATCGACAACGGCGCCCACCTGTACCTGTGCGGCGACGCCAAACGCATGGCGCGCGATGTCGAAGCGACATTGATCGACGCCATCGCCCGCGTGCGCGGCATCGATAGCGAAGCCGCCAGCGACGAACTCGACGCGCTATCCAGCGCCGGCCGGTTTCAGCGCGATGTGTACTGAGGCGCGGGCCAATGCTTGCCGGGACCGTAGGTTGGGCTAAGTCCGCAGGACGTGCCCAACATGGACACGCCGCCCGAGTTGGGCACGGCTGCGCCTTAGCCCAACCTACGACCGCCGGGAAACTCATGATGACCACCCTCTCCCCCGTCGAAACCATCAAGGCCAATAGCCGCTTTCTGCGCGGCACGCTGGTCGAGAGCCTGGCCGATGCCCACACCGGCGGCCTGCGCGAGCCGGACCAGACGCTGCTCAAGTTCCACGGCAGCTACCAGCAGGACGACCGCGATCTGCGCGAGGAGCGCGCCGAGGCCAAGCTGGAGCCGGCGCACTCGTTCATGATCCGCACGCGCACGCCGGGCGGCGTGGTCACGCCGGCGCAGTGGCTGGCCTTCGATGCGATCGCGCGGCGCTACGGCGGCGGCAGCCTGCGCCTGACCACGCGCCAGGCGATCCAGTTGCACGGCGTGATCAAGCGCGAGCTCAAATCCACGCTGCAGGCGATCAACCAGACGCTGATCGACACCATCGCCGCCTGCGGCGACGTCAATCGCAATGTGCTGGTGTCGGCCAATCCGGTCGACAGCGACGCGCATCGGATCGTCTATGCCGACGCCGTGGCGTTGTCCGAAGCGCTGCTGCCGGCAACGCGCGCCTATCACGAGATCTGGCTCGACGAGCAGCCGGTCGCCGGCACGCCCGAGGTGGAGCCGCTGTACGGGCCGACCTATCTGCCGCGCAAGTTCAAGACCGCCTTCGTGCTGCCGCCGCAGAACGATGTCGACATCCATGCGCACGATCTGGGCTTTGTCGCCATCGTCGTCGACGGTGTGGTGGCCGGCTACAACGTACTGGTCGGCGGCGGCCTCGGCACCACCCACGGCGACGCGCGCACCTATGCGCGCGCGGCCAGCGTGCTCGGCTACGTGCCGCGCGGTCAGGAAATCGAAGTCGCCAAGGCCGTGCTGACCACCCAGCGCGATCATGGCAGCCGCGAAGATCGGCGCCTCAGTCGCCTCAAGTACACCATCGATCGGTTGGGTCTGGATTGGTTCCGTGGTGAAGTCGAGCAGCGCAGTGGCGTCAAGTTCGCGCCGGCAAAGGCAGTGCGCTTCACGTCGCGCGGTGACCGCTTCGGCTGGACGCGCGGCGTCGACGGCAACTGGCATCTGACCCTGCGCCTGGTCGCCGGACGCATTGCCGACCGCAGTGAGGCCTCGCTGCTCTCCGCGCTGCGCCAACTGGCGCAAGTCCACCAGGGCGATTTCCGCATCACCGCCAACCAGAATCTGGTGGTAGCGGGCATCAGCCCGGAGGCGCGCCCGGAGATCGAGCGCATCTTCATCGAAACCGGGCTGGCCGCGCTGCTCGAACGCAGCCCGGTCGAACTGAACGCACTGGCCTGCGTGGCGCTGCCGACCTGCCCGTTGGCGATGGCCGAGGCGGAGCGCTATTTGCCGCGTTTCAGCGCACAGGTGCAATCCCTGCTGGCGCGCCACGGCGTGCCCGAGGAAGTGCTGTCCCTGCGTATTTCCGGCTGCCCGAACGGCTGTTCGCGCCCCTTCCTCGCCGAGGTCGCGCTGGTCGGCAAAGCACCCGGGCGCTACAACCTGCATCTGGGCGGCGACGCTTTCGGCGTGCGACTCAATCGCTTGTATCGCGAGAACATCGACGAGGCGGAGATTCTCGCCGTGCTCGATCGCAGTTTCGGCCGCTGGCGGCTGGAGCGCGGCAGCGCCGAGGCTTTTGGCGACTACGCCGATCGCGTGTTGCTGGCGGAGGTGGCGCCATGAGCGTGGTGCCGGTGACCAACACCGTCAACGAGGCCGATTTCGTCCGCCTGGATGCCGGGGCGCGCGTCGACCTGGCCCTGCGCACGCTGCCCGGCGCGCACGCGCTCAGTTCCAGCTTCGGTGCCCAGGCGGCGGTGATGCTGCATCTGGTCAACGAGCGCGCACCCGGCATCCCGGTGATCCTGGTCGACACCGGCTATCTGTTCCCCGAGACCTACCAGTTCATCGACGCGCTGATCGATCGCCTGAAGCTGAATCTGCACGTCTATCGTGCCGCCACCAGCACCAGCTGGCAGGAAGCGCGCCACGGCAAGCTGTGGGAGCAGGGCGTCGACGGCCTGGAGCGCTACAACCAGATCAACAAGGTCGAGCCGATGCAGCGCGCGCTCAACGAGTTGCGCGTCGGCACCTGGTTCGCCGGGCTGCGCCGCAGTCAGGCGAGCACGCGCAGCGACACACCGTTCCTGGACTGGCGCAAGGGCCGCGCCAAGGTGCACCCGATCGCCGACTGGAGCGACCGCGACGTATTCGCCTACCTCAATCGCCACAAGTTGCCGTACCACCCGCTGTGGGCGCGCGGTTATGTGTCGATCGGCGATACCCACTCCACGGTGCCGCTGGGATTTGGCATGCGCGAGGAAGACACCCGCTTCGGCGGCGTCAAGCGCGAGTGCGGGCTGCATACGGAGCTGTAGCTTCATCGCGCTCACCGGCGCCCGGGTCGCACGCGAAGGGCGCGGTGAGCCAGAGCGCAATCACGGGCTCGGGCCCCCACACGAGCCCCGGCGGGGATCCGCTCCACAGAAGCGCCTATGCGCTGAGAGTCTCGGGCCACGCTGGCGGGTTCGGACTCCCGAGCGCCCGCATACCAACCCGGCTCCGCAAACGCCGGCTTCTCCAGCCCCGCCAACACCCGCCGCAGCGCCGCCAGGTCCAGTTGCGGCGCCAGTCCGTGCAGCAACTCCAGCGTGTAGTCGCGCGGCACGCGATTGGCGGGCAGCAGGGCGTAGGTGGTGCACGGCGCCACCGACATTTCCAGCGGAATCGCGCGCACGCTGGCCGGCAGGTCGCGGGTGGCCAAGTCGGCGACGATGCCGATGCCGATCCCTTGTTCGACATAGGTGCGGATCAGTTCGGCGTCGCTGGCGGTGACCGCGTACTCGGGGTGCAGTCCCTGATCGGCGAAGGCGTCGGCCAGCGAGGAACCCGGGCGCAGCGTCGACGGATAGACCAGCAGCGGATACGCCGCCAGATCTGCCAGCCGCAAGATCGGTCGGTCGGCGAGCAGGTGATCGCGCGGCAGCAGTGCGACGCGGCGCCAGCGGAACAGCGGCACCGCCAGGCCCGCTTCCGGCGGCAGGCCGGCGCTGCTGGAGAGCGCGACATCGACATCGCCACTGCCCAGCGCCTCGACGATGCGCGCCGGGTCGGTGGTCTCGATGGCCAGATGCACGCGCGGATAGCGCCGGCGCAACTCGCCCAGCGCCTCGGGCAACACGAAGCGCGCCAGCGTGTGCGTGCACACCAGACGCAGCTGGCCCTCGGTCTCGGCGCGGGTGTTGGCGGCAAAGGCGCGGATGCTGCGCGCCTGATCGACGATCAGCCGTGCGCGCGCCGCCACCTCGGCGCCGAGCTCGGTCAGGCCGGTCAGGCGCTTGCCGTTGCGCAGGAACACCGGGAAGCCCAGTTCATCCTCCAGCGCCTTGAGCTGCTTGGACAGTCCCGGCTGCGTCGCATGCACGCGCTCGGCGGCGACGGTGAGATTGAGACCGGCATCGACGATGGCGATCAGATGCCGCAGCTGGATCAGGGTCATGGCCAGTTTCGAATTGCGGACGTTTAGACGTCCAGACGGCTGGAGTGTAGTTCGATATTCGTGGAGCGGGCAAGGCGGGGCCGGTTGCCGGATTGCGGATTTCGGTTGTCGGTGCAAAGCCAGAGCCATCGCGCGCGAGCGCGCTCCTACAAATCCTGCGTGGATTCGCTACGAAGTTGTAGGAGCGCGCTCGCGCGCGATGCCCTTCAACCCACAACCGACAACCAACAACCGATATACCCGCCAGGCATAAGCTCACACCCGGCGGTCATTTCAATAGACGTCTATACGTCCATAAGCTGGGGCTGTCGAAATCTCCGTGGTGCGTCCCGTGAATCTCTATCCGGTGTTTGCCGACCTGCACGGCAGAAAGGTGCTGGTGATCGGCGCTGGCACGGTGGCCGAGCGCAAGATCGGCATGTTGCTGCGTGCCGGCGCCCTCGTCGACGTGGTTGCCACGCGCCTGAACCCGGCGCTGCTGGCACTCAAGCAGAGCGGACAGTTGCAGCATCGTGCGCTGCAGTTCACGCCGCAGCAGTTGGACAGCGCCTGGCTGGTGGTCGCCGCCACCGACGATGTGGCACTGAACCGGCGCGTGGCGGAAGCCGCTGCGCTGCGGCAGAAATGGGTCAATGTGGTCGACGATGTTGCGCTGTCGAGCTTCCAGGTGCCGGCGGTGATCGACCGCTCGCCGCTGGTCATCGCGGTGTCCTCGGGCGGCAGCGCGCCGATGCTGGCGCGGCTGGTGCGCGAGCGGCTGGAGCGCGCTCTGGCGCCCTCGCTGGGCACGCTGGCCGGACTGCTCGACCGCTGGCGCGGGCGCATCCGCAGCGCCTTGCCGGATCTGGCGCAACGCCGCGGCTACTACGACCGATTGCTGCACGGCGCGGTGCCGGCATTGGTCGACGCGGGGCAACTCGACGAGGCCGAGCGAGAGGTGACGCGCACGCTGGCCACGCCGACTGCGCCAACGCGCGGCCGCGTGCTGCTGGTCGGCGCCGGCCCCGGCGCCGCCGGCCTGCTGACGCTGGATGCGCTGCGCGCGCTGCAGCAGGCCGACGTGATCCTGCATGATCGCCTGGTCAGCGCCGAAGTGCTGGACCTGGCGCGGCGCGATGCGCAGCGCATCGAGGTCGGCAAGTCTGGCCGCGGCCCGAGTACCGGTCAGGACGAAATCCACCGCCTGCTGATTGAACACGCGCGTGCCGGCCAGGTCGTCGTGCGCCTCAAGGGCGGCGATCCCTTCGTATTCGGCCGCGGCGGCGAAGAACTCGAAGCCCTGCGCGCGGCCGGCATCGACTACGCGGTGATCCCCGGCATCACCGCGGCGGTGGCCTGCGCCGCCTACGCCGGCATCCCGCTGACCCATCGCGATCACGCGCAATCGGTGCGTCTGGTCACCGCGCACTGCGCGCGCTCGGCCGACAGCCTCGACTGGCAGGCGCTGGCGCAGGAACGCCAGACGCTCGCCGTGTACATGGGCGGCGCCCAGTTCGACGTGCTGCGCGACAAGCTGATCGCTCATGGTCGCGCCGCCAGCACGCCGGTGGCCCTGGTCGAGAACGGCTCGCGCAGCAACCAGCGGGTGATCGTCGGCAGCCTGGACCAACTGCCTGAACTGGCGCGCAGCCATCAGGTGCAGTCGCCCGTGCTGCTGTACGTCGGCGAGGTCGCGGCACTGGCGACGCAGCTGGGGTGGTTCGGGGCGGGCGTGGAAAGTGGCATACCGGTGGTGTTGGCGCAGGCCGCGTGATCTGTCGCTTTCGCGCGGCAAAGCGTCGCAACGCCAGGAGATGAAAGGCGGGGCAAGGGCAGAGAAGTCCAGTCCACGGCACGTGTTGGGCCGTGCGGCGAGGCTTCCCCCCGCCCTTGCCCCTTCTTCATCTCCATAAATACGTTTGGTTACGGTACGCTCCGGTGATACGTGCTACACCCCCCTGACCCCGATCAAGCGCCGACGGGCCTTCGCGGCTTAGACTTGCGCCCATGGATACTCGATTCGATGCCGAACTGATTCGCCGCTACGACCGTCCGGGGCCGCGCTATACCTCGTACCCGACGGCGCCGCAATTCCATACCGGTTTCAGCGCCGCGGACTATGCCGCGAGGCGCGCCGCAGCAATGCCAGCGGGCGGCCGCTGTCCTTGTACCTGCACGTGCCCTACTGCCGGTCGAGCTGCTACTACTGCGGCTGCAACCGCATCATCACGCGCAATCGCGAACGCGGCCGCGCCTATCTCGACCGTCTGCTGGTTGAAATAGCACTGCAGGCCGAACTGTTCGACCGCAGCCGCCCGGTCAACCAGTTGCACTTTGGCGGCGGCACGCCGACCTATTACACGCCCGACGAACTCGGCGAAATCTTCGCCGCGCTCGACGCCGGCTTTGGCATGCAGCGCGGGCCGGAGCGCGACTACGGCATCGAGATCGACCCGCGCACCGCCGATCCGAAGGCGCTGCGCGCGCTGGTCGACCTGGGCATCAACCGCATCAGCCTGGGCGTGCAGGATTTCGATGCCAAGGTGCAGCAGGCGGTCAACCGCATCCAGTCGGTCGAGGAGACCGAGCGCCTGGTGGTCGAGGCGCGCAGCGTCGGCATCCGCTCGATCAATTTCGACCTGATCTACGGTCTGCCGCACCAGCACGTCGAGAGCTTCGATCGCACGCTCGACACGGTACTGACCTTGCGGCCCGACCGCATCGCCGCCTATTCCTACGCGCACCTGCCGGAACTGTTCAAATCGCAGGCGGTGATGGACGCGGCGACCATGCCCAGCGCCGACACCAAGATGGCCTTGCTCGAGCTCACCATCGAGCGCCTGACCGCGGCCGGCTATGTGCACATCGGCATGGACCATTTCGCGCTGCCCGAGGACGAACTGGCGCGCGCGCAGATCGATGGCAGCCTGCAGCGCAACTTCCAGGGCTACACCACGCACGGCGGCTGCGATCTGGTCGCCTTCGGCATGAGTTCGATCGGCCAGGTCGGCGAGATCTACGCGCAGAACGAGAAGCACGAAATCCCCTACCTGCACGCCATCGACGAGCGCCGCCTGCCGATCATGCGCGGGCTGGTCACCGATGCCGACGATCGCCTGCGCCGCGAAGTGATCGGCCAGATCATGTGCTTCGGGCGCCTCGACTACGCCGCCTTCGGCGCCCGCCACGGCATCGATTTCAAGGACTATTTCGCCGCCTCGCTGGCGCGCCTGGAGCAGCCCGAGCGCGATGGCCTGGTGGAGCTGGGTGCGAACGCGCTGACCATCACGCCGGCGGGCGCCATGCTGCTGCGCATCATCGCCATCGCCTTCGACGCTTACCTCACCGGCGACAAGCAGGCTGCCGCAGCGCCGGCGAAGTTCTCGCGCGTGGTCTAGAGGGCTGGGTCGCCCCTGGCGGTGCGCCTGTTGGCGCATCGAACGCGGGACGCGGTCACGTTGGCGGGCAGCGCAGCTGCTTGGCGCCAGGCAGCCGGTCCGGCGCAGACAACGTGACCTACTTTCAAAGCCGGGTCTGCAGGTCTACTCGAACCCACCCTGCCAGCCACCGCCGAAAATACCCAGGCCGGCTGCCTGCACCCGGTAGACGTCCGGCACCTGTCCGTTGAGGTCGGTGGGCAGCAACGGTGCATTGCTGCTGAAGTACAGCGCGGTGCCGTCGTAGCCCAGCATCTGCCCGGGACTCAAGCTACCGAGCACGCTCGGCGGCAGGGCCCAGGTTTCCCGCAGGATGTCGAAGATGCCGACGATCTGCGTGCCAGTGGCGGTGGTGGTCAGCGTGCCAATGTAGCGACCGTTGCCACTGAAGCTGAACGATTCGATGTAAGTCGGCGCCAGCCACAGGTCTGAAATCGTTCGCGCCGTGCCGGTCTGGCGATCGATGATGGCGATGTGCGCACTCGGCGTGTAGTAGTGGTACGCGACAAATCGCGCATCCGCCGACAACGCTGCATTGGCTGCGATGGGCAAGCCAGTGCCAGCTCCAATGCACTCGCGTTGCAGCGTGGCAAGGTCGATGCCGACGAGACGGCAGCTTTCACCCAGACCGCTGGCGTAGGCGATCACACTGGCGAAATGGCCGCGTGGCGCCAACGAGGTCAGATAGGTGACCTGATCAAGTCCGCCGGGTACGTCCGGCAGGGCCAGTCGTGTGCTGTGGTTGACGCGATCGCGCACGTGGATTTGCGGAACTTCGTAGCTGCCCGGGGCCAGCGTGCTGGCCCAGGATGAGAACACGATGAAGCGACCGTCGTCGCTGACCCCTGCCGCTGCCTGGGCGTCGAATTCGGTATCCGCCTGGGCGCCGGCGGTGGAGACGTTGACCAGCTCGATCGATCCCAGCGTGCGATCGATCAGAAACAGATCGCATTGGCCATTGATGTCGCCCGCGACCAGATTGCTTGCGCACGAGCGCACCAGCACGTAGCGACCGTCCTGGCTGATGTCCATATGGAATGTATCGCCATTGGGCTGCAGCGCGAGCTCCGCCAGCACGTTGCTGGTGGTTCCCGTCAACCGGTTGCGCAGGTAGACGCCGACGGCCGCATCAAGCTCCAGCGGATTGTCGATCAGGTTGGACGCCAGGGAAGAGAAGGCGACGAGATTGCCGCCCTGGGCCTCACTGCGGCCGGAGCCCCCATTCAGGAACGAGCCGCCGTTGCTGCCCGGCACCAGGTCCGGCAGCGCCGGCGCGACCACCTGCGCGGCAGGCCAGCGGCCGGCGAGACATGCACATCGACCAAGTGTTGAGATCACCGAGGGCGGCGGCCTGGTCGCCATGATGACGGCGCCCGTGTCAGTCACCGCATGGGTCTGGAAGCTCAGTTCATCGGCGCGCGCGGCGTAGGTGTCGGCCAGCGAACGTCGCTCGTACCAACTGGTCCAGGTGCTAGGCGTGGCGCCATCGGCGAGGCGCTCGTAAGCGAAATGCTGCGCATTGGCGGACATCAGCAGCTGGCTGGACGAGTTGAACGCTGCCGGCGCGGCATGCCGCGATATGAGGTCGATGCTGCCGATGCTGAGGTTGCGGCGATAGACCTCACCGGCGACGGTGGGTTCGGCCAGCAGATTGGTGGCCCCGGAAATGAAGCCGAGGTACTGGCAGCTGCCGTCAAGCTTGAAGTCCAGGGTGGTGCAGTCGGGCGCGGCGCCGGACGTCGCCGTGTCGCCCCAGACCTCAACTTGGGTCTGCAGATTGCGCACGCGCGTCCGTTTCAGCGGCGCGTAGTCGGCATAGGCGATGCACTGGCCGTTGCGCGACAGCTCCACGCGCCGCTCGGACAGCGCTGCAAATGACGTGACCGGCAGCGCGCTGACGCCGCTGCTGCTCCAGTCGACCACCAGGATGCGCGCGCGCTGGCCCCGGCAATCCAGTCGTTCGCTTCATCGACGAAGACCATCGTGTTGCCGTCGCCGCTCAGGCTGGTGGTGCCGGCATCGAAAACTGCGCCCAGCAGGGCGATGCGCGCGATGGCGCCGCTCTGCATGTCCTTGCGGAAGAAGTCTGCGTGCCCATTGGCGTCGCCGGCAACCAGGTTGCTCGCTTGCGACACAAAAACGACATAGCGGCCGTCATTGCTGATGCCCACCACGTCGCTGGCGGCGCCATTGGCCGCCTGCAGGGTGGAGCGCGAGGCCAGCACCTGGCTGCCGACGCTGCGATCGACCACGAAGACGTCGGCGTGGCCATTGTCGTCACCCTCGACGAGGTTGGACGCCAGGGACAGGTACGCAACCCAGCGGCCATCGTCCGACGCGACCGGCCGGTAAGTTGCCGTTGTGCGGCATGCTGGCCGCAAACGCCGGAACAGAAATCTGCTCGATGGTCTGGGCCCTGACCAGGTTGCCCAGAAGACGCCCGAAACCATTCCGATCGACTGCACAATCCTTGTGACACCGCGCATCAGTTCATTCCGTTGGGACCATTCCGGCCATGATACCTTGCTTCACAATGGGCGCTGAGGTCACGTTGCCGTCACCGTCTGGCCGCGGCAACGCGCTCTTGACACCCCGCAACGCCGTGAACCTGATAATTTCCGGCATCTGTCACTGCCGTGGAATCCGCCCCCATGAAGTTCTCGACAATCGCCGTCATCACCTGCCTGCTCGCCACCAGCGCCTGCACCTGGGTCAAACTGGAGAAGAACGGCGCCATCGTGCGCGTCGCCGGCGCCAGCGAGACGCTGAGCGGATGTACCTTCAAGGGCGACATCACCACGACGGTGACCAATCGCGTGGTCGGCGTCGAGCGCAACTCGATCAAGGTGGCCGATGAACTGGAGACGCTGGCGCGCAACGAGGCGGCAACGCTGGGCGCCAATGTGATCAAGCCGAAGGGAGCGCCGGTGGCGGGTGAGCAGAGTTTCACCGCGCACCTGTGCCTGTAGTGTCGAGTAGCCTCTGAACCGTTCTCGCATCGGAGGGTGCGAGAGCCGCAGATGGATGCGGCTGGTCGGGTTTTGTCTGACGATCGCCTGGTCTTGCCGCTGCAAGCGGCGACGGAATATTCGGTCGCCGAGGGCATGTCGCAGAACTCGGCGCTGGCGCTGGCGCGCGACGACGACGGTTTCCTGTGGATCGGCACCGAGGATGGCCTGAACCGCTTCGACGGCTACGAGTTCCGCATCTACCGACCCTCCGACCACGACGCCACCGCCACTGCAGCCTCGTTCATCCGCGATATCGCCGTCGCCGGCCAGCATCTGTTTCTCGCCACCAATGGCGGTGGGCTGGCGATCTTCGACCGCACCACCGAGCACTTCCGTACCCTCGATGTCGCCGACGGGCTGCCCGCCAATCATTTCAATGCGCTCGATCTGGCTCGCCCGGGAACGCTCTATCTGGCGTCGCGCACCGGCCTGGTGCGGCTGGACTGGCAGGGCGATCCGATGACCGCGAAGTTCACGGTGACGCCGATCGTGGTCGGCAGCGATCCGCCGCGCACCGACCTCTGGGAACTGCGGCGCGGACCAGCGGCTTGTGGATCGGCAGCGGCGATGGCGTGTTTCGTGCGGATGGCGCCGATCAGGTGCATGCCCTCGAAGTCGCCGGCGCCGAGCGCCCGTTCAATATCGACTCGCTGCTGGAAGCGCCGGCGGGGGTGCTCTGGGTCGGCAGCTGGAACCAGGGTCTGTTTCGCGTCGACCTTGCCAGCGGCGACACGCGTCGCTTCCTGCCCGGCGCAGCCGATGCGCCAGGCCTGCGCACGAGGCGCATCCTGCGCCTGGCCGCCGGGCCGGGCGGCAGCATCTACATCGGCACCGATCGCGGCCTCGCCTGGTTCGATCCCGATTGCGACTGCGTCAAGGCACTCGACCATCGGCGCTCGGCGCGCGTGGCCGGACGCGGATTCCTGGCCGAGGCGCTGGACGTCGACGAACGCGGCGGCGTATTCGCCGGATATTGGGGCGAGGGCTTGGTGCGCTACACACCGTCGGATCAGGTTTTCCATGTCGAGCGCGATCGCGATGAGGGTGCGCCCGGGCTGAAACAGGGGCGCGTGCGCGCGGTGCTGGAAGATCGCCGCGGCGATCTTTGGGTCGGCAGCTTCGGTGGTGGTGTGCAGCGGGTGGCCGCCAGCGCGCGCCGCGACGGCATCGAGTGGCCGTTCAGGCACTGCCCTTCCCTGCCGATGCCCCGGAAGCGGCGCGCCTGGTGTGGAACCTGCTGCAAGACCGCGCTGGCCGCATCTGGGTGGCCACCGACAATGGCGTCTATTGGACGGACCCCGATGCGCCATCCTGGCAGCTGGAGCCGCCGCTGCAGCCGGAGCAGCGCGCCAGCGGCGTGCGTGCACTGCTGGAAGACGAGCGCGGCCGCATCTGGGTCGGTTCGTCGTCGGGACTGTGGCGCTTCGATACCTTCGGTCAGCCGCGCCAGCCGGTGCCGCTGGCGCCAGCCGGCGGCGCCGAACCGTGGTTCGCGCAACAGGACCGCAGCGTCTATGCCCTGCATCAGGACAGCGAAGGACGCATCTGGGTGGGCACCTCGGGCGGCCTGCATATCCTCGATGCGGACGGCACGCCGCTGGCACGCTATCGCGTCGCCGATGGCCTGCCCGGCGCGATCGTCTGGGACATCCACCGGCATGCCGACGGCACGGTGTACATCGGCAGCAATGGTGGCCTGGTGCGCATTGTCGATGCCGACCAGGTCAACGCGCTGCGCTTCGAGCCGATCGGCCTCAAAGCCGGCCTGCCGCGCAGCATGGTCTACGCGATTGCCAGCGACCGCCAGGGCCAGCTCTGGCTGACCAGCAATCGCGGCCTGATCCGCCTCGATCCTGCCAATCTGCGCCATCGCGTCTGGCGCCGCCGCGACGGCATCGCATCCGATGAGTTCGCCAGCGGCGCGGTGGCCAACGGCAGCCAGGGCTGGCTGTATTTCGGCGGCATCGATGGCCTGACCGCGGTGCAGCCCGAACGCCTGCGCGAGCTGGCGGAAATACCGCGGCCGAGTCTGGCTCGCGTGGTCCTCGGCGACCAGGAGGTCACCGCGAGCGGCGATCCGCTGCAAGCCTGGCAGCTCGACTTGCAGCATGGACATCCGCCGCTGATCCTGGATTTCAGCGGCCTGGTCTTCGACGCGCCGACGGCGGTGCGCTATTTCTACCGACTGGATCCCGCGGCACCGTTCAATGAGCTCGGCGAGCGCCGTTCGCTGATACTCGACCGCGTGCCGGATGGCCTGAACAGCTTCGAGCTGAAAGTCGTCAACGAAGACCGCGAGGCCAGTCGCGATCTGCTGCACATCCGCGTGGCGCCGCCCTGGTACGCCACCTGGCCCTTCCGCCTGCTGGCGCTGTCGACGCTGGTCCTCCTGCTCACGTTGGCCTACCTGGGACGCACGCGCCAGTTGAACCGGCAGCGGCGCCAGCTGGAAGCCGAAGTCAGCGCGCGCACCCGCGAGCTGCGCAATCAGAAGGAAGCGCTGGAAGCGACCGCCGAGGCGCTGGCGACGGCAAACGCCAAACTCAAGACGCTCTCGGTGATCGATCCGTTGACCGGTCTGCCCAACCGGCGCGAGTTGATCGAGCGGATCGTCGGCCTGCTGCGCGCAGCGCCGCGGCCGCCGCTGGCGCTGGGGGTGATCGATCTCGATCAGTTCAAGCGCATCAACGACGAGTACGGGCATCTGGCCGGCGATGCCGTGCTGCGCGATTTCGCCGACACCGCCGGCTCGCAGATGCAACGGCTGGAGTGCGTCGGTCGCTGGGGCGGCGAGGAATTTCTGGTGCTGCTGCCGGACGCCGACGCACAGGCCGCGCAGGGCTGGGCCGACGAACTGCTGGCGCGGGTGCGCTCGCGCCGGGTGCGCACCAGCAACGGCGTGGTCAGCTATCGCATCAGCATCGGACTGGCGCTGGCGACAGATAGCGACGACATGGATGCGCTGGTCGCGCGCGCCGATGCGGCGCTGTATGCCGCCAAGAGTGGCGGTCGCGATCGGGTGGTGCTGGTCGGTGGCTGAGCCGCGAGGCCGCAGCGCTCGCGGCTTTGCTCTGAGGGTGCGGGTCGCCGCTGACGCTGCGCTTGTTCGCGCATCGAACAAAGCAAAAAGGGGCAAGGGGCAAGGGGGCAGGGGGTCGAGTCCACGTCACGGTCGGGCCGTGCGGCGAGGTTGGTCCCCTGCCCCTGCCCCTTTTCTGTTCCCCCGCAAATCATACGGTTACCTTAGGTCGGTGAAAGCGCTCGCCCGCGCCTACTGCGCCGACAACGGCAACCCGCTCTTGCCGTTCTTGCCCTGAAACACCCGGTAGTAGTCGTACAGCGCCTTGAGGTCGCGTTCCTTGTCGCCGGTCGGCTGGAACAGCGGGCCAACCACGAAGCGCCGCGCCGGATAGTCGATGGCGATGAGCAGGATCGGCACACCGGCCTCGCTGGCGATATGCCAGAAACCGGTGCGCCACTTGGGCACGACCTTGCGCGTGCCTTCGGGCGCCAGGAACAGCCACAGGGGCTCCGGGCGGCGCATCAGGTCGACCATCTGGCCGACGGCGCCGCGCGGACTGCTGCGGTCGGTGGGGATGCCGCCGAGGCCGCGCATCAGCCGATCCAGGCCGAACTTGAACAACGAGTTCTTGCCCATCCAGGTGGCGCGCACGCCCAGCGCATAGGCGATCGCGATACCGATGATGCCGTCCCAGTTGGAGCTGTGCGGCGCGGCGATCGCCACCAGCTTGGGCACATTCGGGAATTCCCCGACCACGCTCCACGGCGAGCGCGCGACCACGCTGCTGCCGATCCAGCGAATCAAGCCCTGGCCGCGGATGCGCGGCGCCAGCGCGGGCACCTCGATCAACTTTTGCTGCAAACCAAAGCTCATTCCTCGATGCCCTTGCTGCCGCGCAGCTGCTTGGTGCCAGCCCGCGCCTTCTTGGCTTCGATGCGCCGCCGGTTGGAGGCTTTGGTCGGCTTGGTGGCGATGCGCTTTTTCTGCTCGATGGTGTGCGTGCGCAGCAGCGCCAGCAGCCGATCCTTGGCGTCGGCGCGATTGCGTTCCAGCGTGCGAAAGCGCTGCGCCTGCAGCACCAGCACGCCCTCGTTGGTCAGGCGGCGGTCGCGCGCGGCGAGCACGCGGGTCTTCAGCCAGTCCGGCAGCGAGGGCGAGCCCTGCACGTCGAAACGCAGCTCGCAGGCGCTCGACACCTTGTTGACGTTCTGCCCACCGGGGCCCGACGAGCGCACGAAACGCTCGATCAGTTCGTCTTCCTTGAGGTTGATGCCGGGAATCACCTCGTACTCGGCGTTGTTGGCGTCCAACCTGGATATCTCGTTCAATCGCGGAAGTTCTCGAATTGCAGCGGGAGGTCCAGCTCGGCCGTCCGCAGCAGGGCAATGACGGTCTGTAGATCGTCGCGCTTCTTCGCCGACACGCGCACCTTCTCGGCGTTGATCTGCGCTTCGACCTTGAGCTTGGCGTCCTTGATGCGCTTGATGATGTCCTTGGCCTGCTTCTGGTCGATGCCCTGCTTGAGCGTGACCTTCTGCCGCGCCGCAGCGACATTGCTCTCGGCGTCGGCCAGCTCCGCGCAGCGCATGTCGATACCCCGTGCGATCAGCCGCGGCTTCAGGATTTCCAGCATCTGCTTGAGCTGGTATTCGCTTTGCCCCTTCATGGTGACCACGAACTCGTCCTGTTCGAAGGCGCAGCCGGTGCCACGGAAGTCGAAGCGATTGACCAGTTCGCGATTGGCCTGGTCGACCGCATTGCGGACTTCCTGCTTGTCGCATTCGGAAACGATGTCGAAGGTGGGCATGGGGCGCGGGTAGATGTGGAATGCGGCGGATTCTAGGGGGTTGGCGCGCTGCCAGCGTGATCGATGGTTTTCGGTGGTCGGTCAAAACCATCGCGCGCAAGCGCGCCTACCGAAAGCCACGCAAGCTGTAAGGCGCTTTCGCCGATCCTCCGACAACCGACAACCGCGATCCGAAGCTACACCCCGTACTCCGCCCGATACGCCTGCAGGCGCGGTAAAACGGCCGCCAGCTCCGGCTTGCCCGCGACGTAGCCGAGCAGCTCGGTCAGATTGGCGATCGCCAGCACCGGAATGCCGAATTGTTCGCGCACTTCGTCGGCGGCCGAGCGCGCGCCCTGACCGCGCTCCTGGCGGTCGAGCGCGATCAGCACCGCCGCGGGCGTGGCGCCGGCGGCGCGGATCAGGGCCACCGACTCGCGCACGCTGGTGCCGGCGCTGATCACATCGTCGACGATCACCACGCGCCCGGCCAGCGGCGCGCCGATCAGCACGCCGCCTTCGCCGTGATCCTTGGCCTCCTTGCGGTTGAAGGCGAAGGGAACATCGCGAGCGTGGCCATCGGCGAGCGCGATCGCGGTGGCGCTGGCCAACGCAATGCCCTTGTAGGCCGGGCCGAACAGCATGTCGAAATCGAGATCGTGATCGACCAGGGTCTGCGCATAGGCGCGCCCGAGCGCCGCCAGCGCGGCGCCGGTGTTGATCAATCCGGCATTGAAGAAATACGGGCTGAGGCGACCACTCTTCAGCGTGAATTCGCCAAAGCGCAGCACGTTCAGGCGCAGCGCCAGATCGAGAAAATCGTTGCGGAAGGACATCACCGGCCTCAGTTGCGAATCATCGACACATGCCCCGGCTGTGCGCGTACCCGTTGCAGCCAGGCGCGCAGCTGCGGGTAAGGCGTCAGGTCGAAATCACCCTCGTCGGCGACATGCGTGTAGGCGTAGAGCGCGATGTCGGCGATGGTGTAGTCGGCGCCGCACAGGAAGGGCTGCATCGCCAGTTGTTGCTCCAGTACCGCCAGCGCCCGGTGGCCGGGCGCCATCTTCGCGGCAAGGTCAGCCGCGCGCTCCGGCGGCCGGCCGAGATACTGCACGATGAAGCGCGCCGTGGCGATGTAGGGTTCGTGGCTGTACTGCTCGAAGAACAGCCACTGCAGCACCTGCGCCCGCGTGAAGCGCTCGGCCGGCCACAACGGTGTGCCGTCGGCCAGATAGCACAAGATCGCGTTGGACTCGGCCAGACACCGGCCATCGTCCAGTTGCAGCAGCGGAATCTTGCCATTGGCGTTCATCGCCAGGAACTCGGGCGTGCGCGACTGCCCGCGCAGCACGTCGACCGCAACGAAACGGTAATCGAGGCCCAACTGCGCGAGCAGGAGCTCGATCTTGTAGCAGTTGCCGGAGCGGTGGTCGCCGTGGAGGGTGAGCATGGGATTTGGGTTGACGGTTGTTGGGCAAAGCATAGCGTCGGCGCTGTTGTAGGAGCGACGTGTACGTCGCGACCGGGGATACGGTCGCGCCGAAGGTCGCGACGTACACGTCGCTCCTACACCGACGACTTTCGCACCAACCGCCGCGTCACCACATGTACCAGCAGCGCCACCGCCAATGCCGCCGAAAACGCCGCCCCGATCCCCAGATCGACCAGCGTCAGCGCCAGCACCGCACAGAAACAGGCAAAACTGAAATAACCGTAGACCATGCCGCGCAGCAAGCGCGTCGCGAACGGCCCGCCCGACTGCCGGTGCGAGAAACCGACCAGCACCGTGCTCATCACCGGGAACATCGCCAGCAGACCGCTGAGGCGCGGGCCGAAGTGCGGCGCGGCAAAGGTGACCAACAATACCAGCGCGGCGGCACTGACCAGGCGCCACGGCAGATCGTTGCCGGCAGTGCGACCGGTCACCCAGCGCGGCACGCTTGGAAAGGCCAGCGGCACCAGCAGCAGAGCGCCGATCACGCTGCCAAAGGACACCGGCAGACTGGTGTCCAGTTCTCGTAGTCCGAGCACCGCCAATCCGTAGCCGCACAGCGCCAGGATGATGCAGTCCTGCCAGCCACGGCGTTGCGCCGCCCACGCATAGATCAAGCTGAACACCAGGATCGCCAGCACCGCCAGCAGCGTGCCGTGCGCCGCGGTCGCGGCAAACTCGGGTCCCTGCTCCAGCGCGACGATCAGCAGGATCGGTCCGGACAGAATCGGGAACGCCGACAACCAGCCGGCGATGTCCGGGCCAAAGCGGCGTCCGGCCAGGGTGACGCCAAGGATCAGCGACGGAACCAGCAGCAGTTTCAGCAGCAGCAAGGTCACGAAGCGCGGCGCTCCAACAGATCCCAGCGATTGCCGTAAAGATCGAGGAACACCACCACCCAGCCATAGCGCTCATGCCGCGGCTGTTCGGTGAAACGCACATCGCACGCCTGCATATGCCGGTAATCGCCCCAGAAATCATCGCTGTGCAGGAACCAGCCGACGCGACCGCCGGTCTGGTCGCCGACCCGCGCAAGCTGCTCCGGGGTCGCCGCGCGCGCCAACAGCAAATGGCCACCGCCGTCACGCGAACCGACCACCACCCAGCGCTTGCCGTCCTCGCGCGGGGCGTCCTCGATCAGCGCAAAGCGCAGGACCTCGGTGAAGAAGGCGATGGCTTCGTCGTAGTCGCGGACCAGCAGGGCGGTGATGGCGAGCATTTCGTCGGTTGTCGGTTGTCGGTTGTCGGTTGTCGGTTGTCGGAAATGCATCGCGCGCAAGCGCGCTCCTACAAATTTGCCGAAAGTCCACGCAAGAATTGTAGGAGCGCGCTTGCGCGCGATGCTCGTTGCCAGCGTGCCCCGTTTCGATCGCATCCGCAACCAGAATGCAGGTTTGGTCAAAACGGCCGTGCACCGGACGCGCGGATTTGCAAACATGCGCCATGGCAGACTTCCCCTCAACGCAGTGGCACCTGGTCCGTGGCACGGCGCTGTCGCAAGACGACCGCCGCGTGGCCTTTGGCACGCTGGTGGAAGCCTACCGGCCGGCGATACTCGCCTATCTGCGCGCCCGTGTGGGCGTCGGCGAAGCTGAAGACCTGCTGCAGAGCTTCCTGGCGTCGAGCTACGAACACGCCTGGTTTGCGCGTGCCGATCCGGATTTCGGCAGCTTCCGCGTGTTCCTGCTGGTCATGCTCAAGCGCCACGTGGCTCACTGGCGCGAGCGGCGGTCGTTGACCACCGAGAGCATCGACGATGAATCGACGGCGCTGGGCGACGCCGATGCCAACGTCGATCCCGAGCGCGCTTTCGATGCACGCTTCCTGATGACGCTGACCGCGCAGGCGCTGGCGCAGTTGCGCAAGACCTACGCCGCGCGCGACCGCGCGGCGCTGTTCGATCAGTTGCTGCCGCTACTGACCTCGCCACCCGAGCGCGGTGAACTGGCCGCCATCGCCGCGCGCATGGAAATACCCGCGAATACCTTGGCGGTCGAACTCAAGCGCCTGCGCGAACGCGTCGCGGGTGCG
The DNA here is from genome assembly GCA_016717705.1 of Rhodanobacteraceae bacterium. GTDB lineage: Bacteria > Pseudomonadota > Gammaproteobacteria > Xanthomonadales > SZUA-5 > JADKFD01. The sequence continues at coordinate 64,823 of JADKFD010000008.1, forward strand.
ATGCGCGAGCAGCTCGCCGAGCTGTGCGTCGATCCGATCACGGCCGATCGCGACTGGCAGGCATTGCGGCTGGGGCGGTTGCCGTAAGTCAGGTTGGCCGCGCAGCTTGAGTAAGATGTGGTGAGCAACGCGAACCGCATCAATCGCGGCTGTTGCACGGATCGCGGCAACCATCGATGAGGTTCGCTGCGCTCACCACGTCCTACCCGCGCTACCTCCGGCCGCGCCGGGATTCCGCGCCACGTAGGCCGGGCACCCGCGGCCCCGGTTCCCGATCGTGCGCCACGGCCACATCCGCGGGACGCCCGGCAGGGCCCCTGTCATAGTTCCCCCTCCAGCCGTATCCCTTGAGTGACCCCGTCACCCGGAGCTACTGCGATGAGCACCCCCACCCGCGTCCAGGCGCCCGCCGTGCAGTCCTCGCTACTGCTGTCGCTGGCGCGCATGGCGATGGCCGACAGCGTCGCTCCGGACGGCCAATGGCGTTGGCCGGCGCTGGATTTCTCCGATCCCGAGCAGCGGCGCTTCGGCGACTACGAGCTGCTCGCCGAACTCGGCCGTGGCGGCATGGGTGTCGTCTACCGCGCCCGCCAGCTCAGCCTGGATCGCATCGTCGCCCTCAAGTTCATCGCCGCCGGCTTGTCTGACGCGCACCAGATCGCGCGGTTCGTCGGCGAAGCGCGCATGGCGGCACGCCTGGTGCATCCGAACATCGTGCCGGTGTTCGAGGTCGGCTCGGTCGACGAGATCCACTACTTCTCGATGCCGCTGATCGAAGGCGTGTCGCTGGAGCAGCGCCTGCAACAGGAGCCGCTGGCGACGCCGGAACTGCTGCGGCTGATGCTGCGCGTGTGCGAGGCGGTCGACTACGCGCATCGGCTGGGGCTGCTGCATCTGGACCTGAAGCCGGCGAATGTGCTGATCGACGAGCGCGGCGAGCCGCTGATCGCCGATTTCGGTCTGGCGCGGCACATGGACGCCAATGGTGCGGTCGAGGCGCAGGAGGTCTCCGGGACGCCCTCGTTCATGGCGCCCGAACAGATTCTGATCAAGCAGTACCGGCTGACCGCGGCGACCGATTTGTATGCACTCGGGGCCCTGCTCTACCGTTGCTTGAGCGGGCATTCGCCACACGGCGAGGGCGGCAGCGACGAGTTGATCCGCCGCGCACTGGCCGGGCGCATCCGCCCCTTGCGTGAATTGGCGCCGAAGGTGGCGCCGGACCTGGCCGCCGTGTGCGAAAAGTGTCTGGCGCTGGAGCCGCGCGATCGCTACCCGAGCGTGCGTGCGCTGATCGACGATTTGCGCCGCGTCGAGGCCGGACTGCCGGTCAGCGTGCGCCGGCCGGGCCTGATCGAGCGCGGGCAGCGCTGGCTGCGGCGGGAGCCGAAGCTGGCGATCGCCGCAGGCGTCAGCTTCGCGGCGATCGCGATCGGCGGATTGGTCGCGGTCGACCAGTGGCGCCAAGCCGAATCGGCCCGTGCGGTGGCAGTGCTGCAGCGCGACGCGGCCACCGCAGCGCGCGCAGCCGAGTCCGCACAGCGTCAGCGCGCCGAAGACGCGGCGGCACTCGGGGCTCGGCTCTACGCAAAGCCGCATCTCGACCAGACCCGGGAAATCGCCACCGAGGTGGTGAGCTGGCTGCGCCAGCGAGCCCCAGGCGACGAAGCCCGGCAATCCGCGGTGCTCACCAGTTTCGCCGCGGCACTCGCAAACGGTGGGGCGCGAGTCGAGGTCACCGATCTGCTGTATGCAGTCCTCGAACAGACCGGCGCGGAGTACCGGGTACGTGTGATCGAGCGGCTACGCGAACGCGGCGACGCCGACTCGCTGATCAACGCGGCGATGCTGGTGTGGCGCGATCAGGCCGACGCGCGCGCGCCACCACCGTAGCCGAGCTGCTGGAGCGCGCGTTTGCGCTGCAGCCCGACCACGTGTTCGGCTGGTATGTCGCCAGCGTTTTCTGCGACTCGGGCGAAGCATCGAGCTGTGTGAGGCCCGACGCCACGCAACAACTGGCGCGCGTGGACGCCGACAATGGCTTCGCCTGGATGGTGCTGGCCAGCCGCAGCAACGGCGAGCAAGCTTACGCGGCCCTACGCCGCGCAGCGCATAGCCCCGCTTTCAACGACTATTACGGCGTCAGCTATCAGAACTATGCGCGTGCGATCGAAGAAGCGGGCGTGCCACCACCGCCGCTGGTCGCCGGCCCCGCTCAGGTGCTGGCGCCGGGCGAACGCGTCGAATCGACGGTGGCGCAACTGCAGGTGTGGGATCTGCCGTCGCCGTGGTTCCAGAACGTCCTCAACCTCTGCGACCCGAACCGGGGGCTGCCGGCCGAGCCCACGGTCCGCGCCGACTGCATTACCCTCGGTACGCGTTTGGCACATATGCCGGGCGGCCTGCTCAGCAACATGATTGGATCGGTGATGGTGCGCCGGTTGGCCAGAGGTACGCCGCTGGAGACCGAGATGAAGGCGATCCGCGCGCGCTACGTTTACCTGTCGGATCTCTACCAATCCTTCAGCAACAGCGAACTGCTGGGCTATGGCCTCGGGCGCCTGCAACGCGACAGCATCGAATTCGGCGAGATGGAAGGCCTCGCCCGGCTCGCCGCGCACTTCGGTAAGCCGACCTCACCTCCGGCGGACTGGCAGCCGGAGAATCCGCAGGCCTTGTTGTTGCCGGAGGAGCGCTCGCCGTAGGAGCGACGCGCGTGCCGTAGGCCGCGTGTGCGCAGCTTCACCGCGCTCACCGGCGCTTTTGGGCTTTGATGCCAGATAGCGCCGGGGAACGCGCTGGGGGACTGGCGCTGGAACGAGCATGGTCGCGGCGCGTACCCGCGGCCTACGGCCAACAATGGTCGATCAACACCGACACCCACACCAACAAACAAGGTCTGAGCTATGCTCGCTCCGCTCTGAAGGTGTCCGCCGCTTCTGCAATCCGGAATCGGCGGGTGAAACGGGAAGCCGGTCTGAATCCGGCGCTGCCCCCGCAACGGTAGATCGCCAGGACGCGCAGCTGCGCTGCCTGGGTCCGCATCGAAAGCCACTGCATCCACGTCGGATGTGGGAAGGCGATGCGGCCGGTACCGAAAGGTATCGGCGACAAGCCCGGAGACCGGCCTTCACGAAGACTCGCAGCTTCCCGCCGCGGGTCGTCGATCGGCGTCGCGGAGGGCGACGGTGGTTCGTCCGCCGTCGGTCCATCGTCGACGCCGCGATCCATTTCCACTCTCCCTGACGCCGTGCAGCAGCCGCGGGCGTGCGTTTATTGGAGAGTTGATCATGAGTCTGTCGTTGACGGTGGCCGTGCTGGCCGCCTTGCCCCTTGCTACCCCTGAATCCCTGGATGCGGTCACCGTGACCGCCAGCCGCCGACCGCAAAGTGTCGCCGACGCCCTGGCCGAGGTCAGCGTCATCGAACGCGCTGAGATCGATGCCAGCCAGGCACCGGATCTTCTGGAGCTGCTGCGCCTGCAGGCCGGCATCGATCTGTCGCGTACCGGCGGCTCTGGACAGCAGAGCAGCCTGTTTCTGCGCGGCACCAATTCCAACCACGCGCTGTTCCTGGTCGACGGCGTGCGCGTCGCCAGCAGCAACACCGGCGCCACCGCGTTCGAGCACCTGCCGCTGGACCAGATCGAGCGCATCGAGATCGTGCGCGGCCCGCGCGCCAGCTACTACGGATCGGATGCCATCGGCGGGGTGATCGCGATCACCACGCGCGAGCGCGACGGCGCCGCCGGCCTCTTGCGCCTGGGCAGCTATGGACGCGTCGATGCCGCCGCGGCGTACGGTGCCAGCAATGAACGCGGCGCCTTCAGTGTGCAAGTCGGCGCCGAGGAATACGACGGCCTCTCGGCCAGCCTGCCGGGCGCCTTCGGCTACGATCCGGACGACGATGGCTACAGTCATCGCAACCTCGGCCTGCGCGGGCGCCATGAACTCGGCAGCCAGCGCCTGAGCTTCAGTGGCCTGGCGACCGAGCAGGATGTCGACTTCGACCAGGGCGTCACCGACGTGCGCCAGCACGCAACCGCCTTGACCATCGAGGGACCGCTCAGCGTGGCCTGGACACATCGATTCACGCTTGGCGGCGCGCGCGACGATCTCGACACGCCAGCCTATTTCGCGCAGTTCTCGACCCGTCGCGAGAATCTCGACTGGGTGCACGATCTGGCGCTCGGCCAGGCCCAGCACCTGGTGTTCGGCGTCAACGCGCAGCATGAGCGCGGCAGCAATGTCGACACTTTTGCCGGCGACACCGCCTACAGCGCCGATCTCAAGCACTACGCCGGCTTTGTCGGCTGGCAGGGCAAGAGCGGCGATTTCGACCACGAACTGGCGCTGCGCTATGACGACCACGACAGCTTCGGCGGCCGCGCCACCGGACAGGCGGCGCTCGGCTGGCGTTTCGAGGGTGGCCGCATCTACGCCTCCTGGGGCGAGGGTTTTCGCGCGCCGAACTTGAACGAGCTGTACTCGCCGGGCTACGGCGGCTACTACGCCGGCAATCCCGAGCTCGATCCGGAACGCTCCAATTCGCTGGAACTGGGCCTGGATCTGCGCCTGGGCGAGGTCGAACTCGGCGTCAACGCCTACCGCACGCGCATCGACGATCTGATCGCCTACCAGGGCGGCGAGACCTTCCAGGCAGTCAATGTCGCGCGCGCTGCAGTGGATGGTGTCGAACTGACCGTGCAGCGGCGCATCGACGCCTGGCTGCTCGGCGCCAACGCCACTTTCCAGGACGCGCGCGACGCCGACAGCGACCAGGAACTGCTGCGCCGGCCCGACCAGAAGGCCAACGTCCAGATCGGCTACAGCTTCGGCAACGGCGTCGATGTCGCCGGCGACCTGGGCTACGTCTCCGAGCGCCTGGATTTCGATGGCACGCTGGACGCCTACACCCTGGTCGGGCTGCGTGCCGACTGGTCCTTCGCCGAGCGCTGGCACCTCGGCGCGCGCCTGTCCAATGCGCTGGACGAGGAATACAGCCTGGCCAGCGGCTTCGCCACGCCGGGCAGCGAGTTGATGGTCACGCTGCGCTGGGAGTAGTCAGGAGCATCGCGCGCGAGCGCGCTCCTACAATTCTGGCGTGGACTCGCTACGAAGTTGTAGGAGCGCGCTTGCGCGCGATGCATTTTCAAACGCTCGCCGGCGGCGCCAAGCTCCCCCAACTTCGGTTATCGTGATCTGCTTTGCCGTTGAATGCCGGTTGCCGCCATGTCCACCCTGCAAGATTCGCTCGATCTGATTACCCGTGGTGCCGAAGAGGTGCTCAAGCTGGAAGAGCTTGAAGCGCGCCTCAAGGCCGGCAAGACCTTGCGCGTCAAGGCCGGTTTCGACCCGACCGCGCCGGACCTGCACATCGGCCACACGGTGCTGATCAACAAGATGCGCCAGTTCCAGATGCTCGGCCATCAGGTGATCTTCCTGATCGGCGACTTCACCGGGATGATCGGCGACCCGACCGGACGCAACATCACCCGCAAGCCGTTGACGCGCGAGGATGTCGAGCGCAATGCGATCACCTATCGCGAGCAGGTGTTCAAGATCCTCGATCCGGCGTTGACCGAAGTTCGCTTCAATTCGGAGTGGTTCGACACCATGGGTGCGTCCGGGCTGATCAAGATCGCCGGCAAGTACACCGTGGCGCGGATGCTCGAGCGCGACGATTTCAACAAGCGCTTCAAGGGCGAGCAGCCGATTGCGGTGCACGAATTCCTTTACCCGCTGGTACAGGGCTACGACTCGGTGGCGCTCAAAGCCGATGTCGAACTCGGCGGCACCGATCAGAAGTTCAACCTGCTGGTCGGGCGTGCGCTGCAGTCCGATTACGGCCAGGCGCCGCAGATCGTGCTGACCACGCCGCTGCTGGAAGGCACCGACGGCGTCAACAAGATGAGCAAGTCGCTCGGCAACTACATCGGCATCAACGAGCCGGCATCCGAGATCTTCGGCAAGACCATGTCGATCAGCGACGACCTGCTGTGGCGCTACATCGAGCTCTTGTCCTTCAACATCGGCACCGCGGAGCTGAAAACGCTGCGTGCCGACCACGCCGCCGGCCAGCTCAATCCGCGCGATCTGAAAATGCGCATGGCGCACGAACTGGCCGAACGCTTCGCCGGCAAGAGCGCGGCCGATGCTGCGGTGGAGGCCTGGCACAAGCGCGTGCAGGAGGGCGCGATGCCTGCGGATATCGAAACCGTCGCGGTGGCGATTCCCGAGGGCGGCATCAAGATCGCGCAGCTGCTCAAGCAATGCGGACTGACGCCGAGCACCGGCGAAGCGATGCGCAAGATCGCCGAGAACGGCGTGCGCATCGACGGCGAAGTGGTCTCCGACAAGGACCGCGTGTTCGCGCAGCCGGCCGAGTTCGTGCTGCAACTGGGCAAGCGGCATTTCCGGCGGATCAAACTGGGCTGATCGTCGCCCAATGTAGGTCACGTTGGCCCGAAGGGCCTACGTGACGGGACCGCCAGTCACGTAGCCCGCTTCGCGGGCAACGTGACCTACGCCGACAATTCGGAGAGCCCATGACCCCCCTCCACGGCGTTCGAATTCTCGATCTCTCGCGCATCCTCGCCGGGCCGTGGGCGACGCAACTGCTGGCGGATCTCGGCGCCGAGGTGCTCAAGATCGAACGCCCCGGCAGTGGCGACGACACGCGCCACTGGGGCCCACCGTGGCTGGCCGACGGCGAAGGTCAAGCGACCAGCGAATCGGCCTACTACCTCAGCTGCAACCGCGGCAAGCGTTCGCTGGCGATCGACTTCACCCAACCCGATGGCGCCGAACTGGTGCGCACGCTGGCTGCGGACAGCGCCGTGCTGGTCGAGAACTTCAAGGTCGGCGGCCTGGCGAAGTACGGCCTCGACTACGCCAGCCTGCGGGCACTCAATCCGCGCCTGGTCTACTGCTCGATCACCGGCTACGGCCAGACCGGCCCGTATGCGCAGCGCGCCGGCTATGACGCCGCCATCCAGGCCCAAGGTGGCCTGATGAGCATTACCGGCGAGCCTGACGGCGCACCCGGCGGCGGGCCGCAGAAAGTCGGTGTCGCCGTGGCCGATCTGATGACCGGCATGTACGCCACGACCGGCATCCTCGCCGCGCTGCGCCATGCCGAAGCGACCGGCGTCGGCCAGCACATCGATCTGGCGCTGCTCGACACCCAGGTCGGCTGGCTCGCCAATCAGGCGCTGAACTACCTGGTCGGTGGTTCGCTGCCGCAGCGACGCGGCACTGCGCATCCCAACATCGTGCCCTACCAGGTGATGCCGGCCGCGGACGGGCATTTCATGCTGGCGGTTGGCAACGACGGTCAATTCCAGCGATTGTGCGAAATCATCGGCGAACCAGCGCTGGCCAGTGATCCTCGATACGCGAGCAATGCAGCGCGCGTCAGTCACCGCGACGAATTGATCGCACACTTGAGCGGCATGCTGCAGACGCGCCCGGTCGCGGACTGGCTGGGCTTGCTCGAAGCGCACGGCGTGCCCTGCGCACCGGTCAACCGCATCGACCAGGTGTTCGCCGATCCGCAAGTGCAGGCCCGCGGGATGCGCATCGGGTTGCCGCACGCGCTCGGCGCCGATGTGCCATTGGTCGCCAATCCGCTGCGCTTTTCCGCGACACCGGTGCAATACACGCGCGCGCCGCCGCTGCTGGGCGCCGATACGCGCGCGCTGCTGTGCGAGCGGCTTGGCTTGGACGAGGCGCGCATCGAAGCCTTGCTGACCGCGGGCGTGATCGGCGTCTGAGGCAAGCACCCGGTGAACGCGCTGCACGCGTGACCCGGGCTACGAGCTGGCGCGGATGCCTTGGTAGCGCGGCTCCGGCGCGCGCCGTCTGCTTTCGTGCGATCAATCCATTCGCGCCGGCGGCCGCGCGGCGACGCGAAGAGCGCCGGGGTCTCGCGTAACAGGATCTTCGCGTCAACGAGGTTTGTCGACGCGCGACCCCAGCCTACAAGGGCATCGCGGGATAAACCCGCTTCCACAGACAGCAAAAGGGGCGCCCGAAGGCACCCCTTTTGCGTACTCGGCAACTTCAAGTCTGGCGATCAGGGTCGGTTGTCGCGCCCCGATCGCCGTGCCCACCGCTGCTTGTCAGTACACGTCCTTCACGGTGTTGTGCACATTGAACTTGCCGGTCGGCGTGATCATGCCCGGGCCTTTGATGACCTTCTTCAGCTTCAGGGTCTTGTCGTCGATGACGACGAGTGCGCTTTCTTCCTTGGAGCCGCTCCACACCGAGAACCAGACTTCGTCGCCGGCGGCGTTGTACTCGGGCTGCACGACGCGCTTCGGACCCGGGCCCAGCTCCGCCCACTCGGCGATCGGCAGCACCTTGTAACCCTGGGCCAGGTTCTGCGTGTCGAACACCGCGACCGACTGGCTGATCTTCGGATCCGGATTCAGCGGCGTGTCGACGTACAGGTGATTGCTCTTCGGGTGGGTCTTGACGAACAGCGAGCCGCCGCCCTGACCCTTGAGCACCTGCACCGCCTTCCACGCCTGCTGCGGGTGTCCGGTCGGATCGGTACCGACCAGGGTGATCTCTTCGCTGCCGAGCGCGCTGGTGACCCAGACCGGACCGAACTCGGGGTGGACGAAGTTGGCGCCGCGACCCGGGTGCGGGATCTTCTGCGCGTCGACCAGGCTGACCATCTTGCGTTCCTTGGAATCGACCACCGCAATCTTGTTGGACTGGTTGGCCGCCGTCATGAAGTAGCGATGGGTGGAATCCCAGCCGCCGTCATGCAGGAAGCGCGCTGCGTTCAAGGTGGTGATCTGCAGGTTCTCGATGTCGGAATAGTCGACCAGCAGGATGCGTCCGGTCTCCTTGACGTTGACGATGAACTCCGGGTGCTCGTGGCTGGCGACGATCGCCGCGACGCGCGGTTCCGGGTGGTATTCCTGGGTGTCGACGGTCATGCCGCGGGTGGACACGATCTTCAGCGGCTCCATGGTCGGGCCATCCATGATCACGAACTGCGGCGGCCAGTAGGCACCGGCAATCGCGTACTTGTCTTCGTAACCCTTGTACTTGCTGGTCTCGACCGAACGCGCTTCCAGGCCGACCTTGATCTCGGCGACGATGGCCGGCGGGTTCATCCACAGATCGATCAGATCGATCTTGGCATCGCGGCCGATGGTGTAGCAGTAACGGCCCGAATCGGACATGCGCGAGATGTGCACCGCGTAGCCGGTCTTCAGCGTGGCGACCGTCTCCTTGGTATCGCCGTCGATCAGCGCCACTTCACCGGAGTCGCGCAGGGTCACCGCAAAGAAGTTGTCGATGTTGCGATCGTGCATCTTCTTGGTCGGGCGCTCGGCCACCGGCACGATCACCTTCCAGCTGTCGCGCATCTCCTTCATGCCGAATTCCGGCGGTGTCGGCGGATCGTGCTGCAGGAAGCGGGCCATGATGTTGACCTCTTCCTTGGTCAACTGACCGGAGCTGCCCCAGTTGGGCATGCCGGCCGGCGAGCCGTAGTTGATCAGCGCTTCCAGGTACTGCGTGCCCTTGGCGCGGGTGATGTCCGGGGTCAGCGGCTTGCCGGTGGCGCCCTTGCGCAGCACGCCGTGGCAGCCGGCGCAGCGCTCGAAGAAGATCTCGGTGGCGCGGGTGAATTCGGGCTTGCTGATCGGCGGCGCATCCGGATTGACCACCATCTCGATGCCCGCGGTCGACACCGTCGAGGCGCCGGCCTGGTACTGCATCTCGCCTTCCTTGGTGCCCGGATGGCGCGAGCCCTGCGCCGGGTCGGTCGATACCGCCAGCGTCTTGCGTGCCGCGGTCACATCGGCCGCTTGACACAGTCGTGCCGTTGTTGCCCCAGCTGGCATAGACGTAAGTGACGATGTTGGCGATGTCGGCATCGGGCAGATGGCTCATCGCCGGCATCACGTTGTTGTATTCGACGCCGTTGACCACCAGTTTGCCGGTGATGCCCTGCAGCACCGACGACAGGATCTTGGTCTTGTCGTTGTTCTTCAGGAAGTCCGATCCGGCCAGCGGCGGAAACGCGCCGGGAAGGCCAAGGCCCGTGGGTTGGTGACAGGCGGCGCAATTGGCGAGGAATGCCGCCTCGCCGGCCTGATTGCCTTGTTTGGGGAGACGCTCGTTGACGACGTCTTCGGCGGCGAACGCGGCACCACCGAGCGCGAGCGCCAGCAGTGCGAGCAGGGGTTTGCGAGTGAGCATGATCTTTGCCTCCAGCAGAGCGCCCGGCAAATGCTGCGGGCTTGGCGGAACGATCCTCCTGCGGGGCGATCGCGCTCAATGACGCAGGTCAAGAGCGTGATGTTGGTGTCGAAAGAGCGCCGCGCAGCGTAACACGGGGACCTTCTGTCGCGTCGCTGCCAGGCATGAGGACGCCGCCCTGGCGCCGTTCGCGCCCTGGTTTGCCAGGGGGCCAGCGCCGCGTCACACTCGGCGCCTGGAGGTCGACGGAAGCAGGGGAACGCGATGATCGCCAGGCCGGTGCAGCGCGGAAGTCGCGGCTGGCGCGGGTCGCAGTCGCGTTGCTGCTGTGGACTTGTGCAACATCCGCTACTGCCTTCGACCCGCAACACGCCGCCTGGACCAGCCTGCTGGCGCAACACGTCCAGTGGAACGCAGCTGGCAGCGCAACCACGGTCGACTACGATGGCCTGCTGCAGGACCATGCGCCGCTCAAGGCTTATCTGACCGAGCTGTCATCGGTATCGCGCGCCAACTTCGACGCCTGGCCGCAGGCGCAGCGACGCGCCTTCCTGATCAACGCCTACAACGCCTACACGGTCGAACTGATCCTCACCCGCTACCCCGAAACTGCAGTCGATCCGGGACCTCGGCTCGCTGTTTTCCTCGCCGTGGAAGCAATCCTTCTTCACCCTGCTGGGCGAGAAACAGAGTCTCGATGGCATCGAGCATGGGCTGATCCGCGGCGCTGCCGACTATGACGATCCGCGCATCCATTTCGCCGTGAACTGCGCTTCGATCGGCTGTCCGGCCTTGCGCCCGGAGGCGTATCGGGCCGAAGTTCTTGATGCGCAACTGGAGGATCAGACCCGGCGATTTTTCGGCGACCGCACGCGCAACCGCTTTGATGCGACCAGCGCCACGCTGTACCTGTCGAGCATCCTCGACTGGTACGCCGAAGACTTCGAGCGAGCCTTCCGCGTCGGCGCGTCGGTCGGCGCCTTTGTCGCGCGCTACGCGGAACAGCTGGGCATCGACGCGCCTGCCGCCCGGCGTCTGGCTGCGGGCGAGATCGACATCGAATTTCTGGACTACGACTGGTCGTTGAACCGGAAAACGCCCGGCGGGTGATCGGTGCCGCCGTGGGAGCGACCTTGTGTCGCGAGCTTTGGCCGTTGCGGCCCGGGCCTCTTCGGACGTCGCCGCGCCTGCGAGCCTCTCCCGATTCCCGATTCCCGATTCCCGATTCCCGACAACCAACAACCAACAACCAACAACCAACACCCTCGCTCGTTTGCACCCTCGTCCCACCCAAGCCAGACTCGGCGAATCAGCTTGGAGGGAGTCGTCGATGTCCACTGTTCCCCCTGTGCGCGTGCTGTCCGGACGCCGAACTGGCCAATGCCTGCGCCACCGACCTGCGCGATGCCTTTGCCGACTACAACCCGCGCTTTCGCGCCATCACCCAGCGCGCCAAGCGGCGTTTCGAGCGCAGCGAGTGGACGGCCGCGCGCCTCGATGCGATCGAGCGTATCGAGCTGTATGACGTCTGCGTGGCCGAGACCTCGCGCCGGCTGGAGTCCGAGCTGGGGCCGCGCGTCGGCGATCGCAGCCTGTGGTCGAAGGTGCGCGACCGCTACGCCGCGCTGATCGCGCCTTTGCTCGACCAGGAGCTCAACAAGACCTTCTTCAACACGCTGACCCGGCGCTTCTTCAAGACCCGCGGCGTCGATGCAGCCAGCGAGTTCGTTGCGCTCGACATCGAGCCGACCGACCGCCTGACGCATCCGGTCGCGCGCCTGAACTACAGCGCGACGCGCTCGCCCGAAGAGCTGTTCCAGCGCATGCTGGCGGGCTTTCGCTTCGAAGTGCCCTACGCCGATATCGCGCTGTCGGCGCGGCGCATTTCGGCCTCGGTGGCCGAGCAACTGGCGCGCTGGGACGGCGAGCCGCGCGTGCGCGCGGTGGAGATGCTGGAAACCGTGTTCTACCGCGAGCGCCGCGCCTATCTGGTCGGCCGCATCTTCGGCGAGCGCGAATTCGCGCCGCTGGTGATCGCGCTGGTGCACGACGAGCCCGGCCTGCGCGCCGATGCCGTGCTGGTGCAGCGCGATGACGTCTCGGCGCTGTTCGGCATCACCCGCAGCTACTTCCAGGCCGACCTGGAAACCGTCGGCGATGCGGTGGTGTTCCTGCGTACCCTGCTGCCGAAAAAGCCGGTCAACGAGCTTTACACCGTGCTCGGCCGCGCCAAGCAGGGCAAGACCGAGCGCTATCGGCACTTCTTCCGCCATTTCGAGGATTGCGACGAAAAACTGGTGCTGGCAGACGGCGAGAAGGGCCTGGTGATGGCGGTGTTCACGCTGCCGAGCTACCCGCTGGTGTTCAAGATCATCCGCGACCGCTTCGCGCCGTCCAAATTGATGACGCGCCAGGACGTCATCGACAAGTACCAGCTGGTGTTCAAGCACGACCGCGCCGGGCGTTTGATCGACGCCCAGGAGTTCCGCTTCCTGCGCTTTCCGCGCGCGCGCTTCGCGCCGGAGGTGCTGGAAGATCTGTTCGAGACCTGCCGTTCCAGCGTGATCGAGGATGGCGATCATCTGATCCTGACGCATATGTACATCGAGCGCTGCCTGCGCCCGCTGAATCTGTTCCTCAGGGAATCGACGCCGGAACTGGTCGAGCGCGCCGTGCTCGACTACGGTCTGGCGATCAAGGATCTGACCGCCAGCAACATCTTCCCCGGCGATCTGCTGTTGAAGAATTTCGGCGTTACCCGCCACGGCCGGGTGATCTTCTACGACTACGACGAGCTCTGCCTGGTCACCGAGTGCCGCTTCCGCGAACTGCCCACGGCACGCGACGACGACGAGGAAATGCACCACGGCGCCTGGTACTACGTCGCCGATTCCGACATCTTCCCCGAGCAGTTCACCGAATTCCTCGGCCTGCCGCGCAAGCTGCGCGAAGCCCTGATCGCCCGCCACGGCGAGATCTTCACCGTCTCCTGGTGGCACGAGATGCAGCACAAGCTCAACGCCGGGCATTTCTTCGACATCAGCCCGTATCGCGAAGAGGTGCGCTTGAAGCGGGACTAGGGTGTTGGTGTCGGTTGTTGGTGTTGGTGGAGGCCGTGGAGCGGGTTTATCCCGCGATGCTTTGGCTCAAGCATCGCGCGCGAGCGCGCTCCTACATTCTTGCGTGGACCTACGGAGAATTTGTAGGAGCGCGCTTGCGCGCGATGCTCTTGCCACACTCTGCCCACCCCAACTTGCTAGCCTTCGCCGCCCCGATCGCTTATCGCGAAATTGCATGTCCCTGGATCGCCACCGCATCCGCCAGGCCTTCTCGCGCGCCGCGACGGCCTACGAGCAGACCGCCGTGCTGCAGCGCGAGGTCGGCGATCTGCTGCTGGAGCGCCTGCAACTGCTCAAGAGCGAACCGGCGCGCGTACTCGATGTCGGGGCCGGCACCGGTCGGCTGACCGGCCTTTTGAAGAAGCGCTACCCGAAGGCCGAGGTGATCGCGCTCGACCTTGCCCTTGGCATGTTGCGCCAGGCCAAGTCCCACGCCGGCTGGTGGCGCCCGTTTCGGCGCGTGGTCGGCGACGCCCAGGCGCTGCCGTTTGCCGATGCCTCGATGGATCTGGTGATCTCCAACCTGTGCCTGCAATGGTGTGGCGATCTCAAGGCCGCGCTCTACGAGTTCCGCCGCGTGCTCAAGCCTGGCGGCTGGCTGTTGTTCAGCAGTTTCGGACCGGACACGCTGAAGGAGTTGCGCGGTGCCTGGAATGCCGCCGACGATGGCGCTCACGTGCATGTCTTCCTCGACATGCACGATGTCGGCGACGCCGTGCTGGCGCAGGGTTTCGTCGACCCGATGTTCGATGTCGAGCGCTACACGCTGAGCTACGCCGACGCGCGTGCGGCGATGCGCGAGCTGAAAACCATCGGCGCCGGCAATGCCCTGGCGGAGCGCAAGCGCGGACTGACCGGCAAGCAGGCCTTTGCGCGCATGCTGGCGGCCTACGAGACATTGCGGCGCGACGGCCGCCTGCCGCTCAGTTACGAGGTGATCTTCGGCCAGGCGCAGGCGCCGGCGCCCGGCGCGCCCCTGCGCGGCGCTAAAGGCGATCTGGCGAGTTTCAGCGTCGAGGCGATGCGTGCCAAGTTGCGGCGCGGGTAGCACCCTGTGGGAGCGGGTTTATCCCGCGAAAGCTCTCGCGGAGTAAATCCGCTCCCACAAGTGCAGCGGTTTCGACGCCCCAATCCGAAAACCCACAACCCACAACCCACAACCCACAACCCGCAATCACATCCCCTGCCGCGCCGGCACCACGCTGTTGCCGAGCAGCAGGCCGGCGACCAGCGCGGCGATCATCGTGACCATGCTGAAAGCGGTGTCGAGGCCGAGGAAGACGTCTTTCTCGAACACGAAGGTCAGGCTCTTGAAGCCCACCGATCCAGGCACCAGCAGGATCAGCCCGGGCAGGCGGAAGGTGGCGCCCGGCCGGTTGGCCCAGCGCGCATAGATGTTGCTCAGCACGGTGACGATGAAGGCGGCGACGAACAGACCCAGTTCGGGTCCGAACTCGGTGATCGCCGCGCGCGAACTCAGATAGCTGATGGTCGCCGCCAGGAACACCACCCACCAGTCGCGGATGCGCGCCTTGAACAGCAGAGCGAAAGCGGCCGCCGACACCAGCAGCGAGCTCACGCGTAACCACAGCGGCTGTTCGACGCTCAGCACGGCGAGCGGTTGCCAGTCGAACCAGGCCGCCAGCTTGCTGCCGACCAGGGCGCCGAAGCCGAGTTTCAGCAGTACCGCGACCGCACCGGCAAATCGCGCCGAACCGGAGACCAGATGTTGCGAGGCCACCTCGATGGCGGCGGTGGTCAGCGACAGCCCGGGCAGCAGCACGATGATGCCCGCGGTGAGCACCAGCCGCGGCGAGATCGGCATCAGATCGGCGGCGATCCACGCCGTCAGCAGCGCCACCAGGAACGCAGCCAGTGCTTCAAAAGTGGCCGCGAGGCGCGGCATCGACGGCGTCAATTGCGCCATCACGCCGAGCATCAGGCCCATCGCCGCAGCACTGCCGATGTCGGCCGGGCTGCCCTTGAGCAGACCGGCGACGCCAGCCGAGGCCAGCAGGTAGCCGAGCACCGTCTCCAGCCACTGGCGCACCGGCAGATCGGGCTGCGCCGCAGCATTCAGTGCGTGCATGCCCTCGGTCGCCCCGAGTTCGCCGCGCAGCACGCGCCCGGCAATGTCATCGAAGCGCCACAGGCGCCGCAGGTGGATGTCGCCGGGCTCCAGACGCACCACCCGGGTGATGCCCTGCTGTGCATGGTCGGCGCCAAGTGGCCGTACCGTGGCAATGATGGCCGTGGGGCTCGACCAGATATGCGCATCCAGCCCAAGCTTGCGGCTCACCGAATTGACCACGTCTTCCAGGCGCGGGGCGGTCGAGCCACCCTGGTGCAGACGGCGCGCCAGTTCGATGACGAATTCACTTTCGGCGCTGTAGTCGTTCATGCCGCCATGATGCGACAGTCGCGGGCTGTGCATGCTGGGCGCAGGCGTTTCTTCTCAGACAAGATTCAGGACCAAGACGACGACGTGCACATCGGCATCGGCGAGCTCTTCTCGATCAGTTCGGCGGCCTGCTGGGCGCTCGGCGTGGTGTTCTACAAGCAGCTCGGCGACCGCCTGCCGCCGGTGGCGCTGAACCTGCTGAAGAACGGCATCGTCGCCGCGCTGATGATCCCGACCGTGCTGATCGTGCATGGCTTCGCGCTGCCGCAGTTCCAGGGCTGGACGCTGGCACTCTCGGTGATGTCCGGGATTCTCGGCATCAGCGTCGCCGACACGCTGTACTTCCGCGCACTGAACACGCTCGGTGCCGGGCGCACCGGTGTGCTCGGCAATCTGTTCAGCCCTTTCGTGATCGTGCTGTCCTACTTGTTTCTCGATGAGCGGCTGACGCTGCTGCAATTCGGCGGCTTCGCGCTGGTGATGTTCGGCGTGCTGCTGGTCAACCAGCGGCGCATCGACGAGCCCTTCGCCAAGGCGCAGCTGCGGCGCGGATTGCTCTACGGCGTCGGCGCCATCGCGATGAACGCCGCCGGCATCGTCATGATCAAGCCGGTGCTGGAAGTGGAGCCGTTCTTCTGGGTCGCGCTGATCCGCATGATCGCGGCGCTGCTGCCGATGCTGTGGCTGTGGCATGTGCTGCCGGCGCACCATCGCGTGCCCTCGCTGCGCGCGGTGCCCTGGCGCCTGCTGATCCTGGCGGCGGTGCTCGGCCAGTACGTGGCGATGCTGTTCTGGCTCGGCGGCTACAAGTACACCAGCGCCTCGGTGGCCTCGGTGCTCAACGAGACCGCCTCGATCTTCATCCTGCTGTTCGCCTGGCTGCTGCTCAAGGAGCCGCTCGGACGACGCAAGCTGGCGGGCGTGGCGTGCACCTTTTGCGGGGTGGGGGTGATGCTGTTGTAGGGGAAAAGCGGGGCACGGGGCACGGGGCACGGGAGAAGCGGGCTACAGCTGGGCCTCGTGGTTGCCAGGAGTCAGGAGGGGCCTTTGACGCCGCCTAGGCGTTGTCAGGATCGGGAGCGGCGGCGAGGGCCCAGCCGGCGCTTTCCCGTGCCCCTTGCCCCGTGCCCCGTGCCCCGCCCCCGCCCCGTGCCCTCTCGCCGCTACGTCGCCAGCTCCACCTCCAGCATCTGCTCGCGCACGCCAATCACGCGCACCCGGCTGCCGACACCGAGGTCGCTGCCGATGGCGGTCCACAGGGCGTCGCCGACCTTGACCTTGCCGCGGCCGTTGACGATCGCCTGGTCGAGGATGAACACGCGGCCGATCAGTTGCTCGGCGCGCTTGTTCAGCAGCGGCTGGTCGACCTGCGCAGCCGGCACGCGCTTGCGCCAGGCGCGGTAGCCGACCAGGGCGCCGACCGAGAGCAGCGCGAAGGCGACGATCTGCACTTGCCAGGGCAGCACCGGGATCAGCCATACGGCGCTGCCGACGATCATCGCGGCGATGCCGAACCAGAGCAGGAAGGCGCCGGGTGCGAACACCTCCAGCAACAGCAGTACCAGGCCGGCGATGAACCACTCGGTCGGGGTAATCGATTGCCACCAGGGAGTCATCAGGGTTGCGCTCCGGTCTGTTTGGCGGCGACTGCCTTGGCGATCTCGGCAATGCCGGCGATCGAGCCGACCACGCTGGTCAGTTCCATCGGCAAAATCAGGGTCTTCTGGTTCGGACTGGTGGCCAGCGCCTGCAGTGCCTTGATGTAGTTGTTGGCGACGAAGTAGTTGATCGCCTGCACATCACCCTTGGCGATCGCCTGACTGACCATCATCGTCGCCTTGGCTTCGGCCTCGGCCAGACGCTCGCGCGCTTCGGCGTCGCGGAAAGCGGCCTCGCGACGGCCCTCGGCCTCCAGCACCGCGCCCTGCTTCTCGCCCTCGGCGCGCAGGATCTCGCTGGCGCGGCTGCCCTCGGCCTCGAGGATCGACGCGCGCTTTTCGCGTTCAGCCTTCATCTGCCGCGCCATCGCATCGACCAGGTCGCGCGGCGGCTGGATGTCCTTCAGCTCGATGCGATTGACCTTGATGCCCCAGGGGTGGGTCGCCTCGTCGACCACGCGCATCAGCCGCGCATTGATCTCGTCGCGCTTGGACAGGCTCTCGTCGAGGTCCATCGAACCGATCGCGGTGCGGATGTTGGTCATCACCAGCGCAATGGTCGCCTGATCCAGGTTGGACACCTCATAGGCACTCTTGGCGGCGTCCAGTACCTGATAGAAGACCACGCCATCAACCTTCACCACCGCGTTGTCCTTGGTGATGACCTCCTGCGAGGGCACATCGAGCACCTGCTCCATCATGTTGATCTTGCGGCCGACACTGTCGATCAGCGGCACCAGGAAGCCGATGCCGGGCTCCATCGTGTGGGTGTACTTGCCGAAGCGCTCGACGGTCCAGGCGAAACCCTGCGGCACAAAGCGGACCGAACGGATGATGACCACGGCGGCGAAGCCGAGGAAAACCAGAATCAGGATGTTTTCCACTGGTGCACTCCGGTTGTGGGCTCTGGCTGAAGTCTAGGGCCCCAAGAGCAGTAAGTGGTGAGTAGTGAGTGGTAAGTGGCAGGAGCCGGCCAGATCGGGCCCCAAGGTGCCATCGGAACCCACCCCTCGATCGGCTGCCTTTGCCACTCACTACTCACCACTCACTACTCACTGCTCTTCAGCCACTCGCTTCTCGACGCCCCATACCACCGACGACCCACCACCACACACTAGCCAAGTCACTCAGATTGGCTTCACAATCGGCATGCCCCGATTCATTCCAGAAACAGGAGATTCACCATGCGCTTTCGCGTACTGACCGCAGCCCTGCTTGCCCTACTCTCGGTTCCCGCTTTTGCACAGGATGCCGACGAGGCGCCGGCCGAAGAAGCATCGGGTCCGTTCTCCTACAACATCGGCGTCGTCAGCGACTACTCCTTCCGCGGCGTGTCGCAGACCAACGAAGGCCCGGCGCTCCAGGGTGGCATCGACTTCACCCACGACAGCGGCTTCCACGCTGGCGTCTGGGGCTCGAATGTCGACTTCGTCGATGGCGACGGCGCCAACGTCGAATGGGATCTGTACGCGGGTTGGGCCTTCAACATCACGGACACCGTGAACCTCGATGTCATCGTGCTGCAGTACCTGTATTACGATCAGGGCGACTACGAGTACATGGAGGCGCTGTTCAATCTCGGCGTCGGCGACTACCTGAGCTTCCAGCTCGGCTATTCCCCCGATGTCTTCAACAGCGGCGAGACCGGCATCTACTACCAGGCCGCGGGTTCCTATCCGCTGCCGTGGTGGGAACTGACCGCGGGTGCCACCATCGGCCACTACGACCTTGACGACGCCCTCGGCGATTCGTACGAAGACTTCAGCTTCAGCCTGACCAAGCCGCTCGGCCCGGTGACCGTCGGCATGAGTTATGTGTACGCGACCGACGACATCGAGTGGGGCGAAAACGGCGGCACGCGCGTGCTGCTGACCACCAAGTGGGAGTTCTGATCCGCCGGGGAAGCTCTGAACGCGTTCAGAGCTTCCCAAGTGTGGAGTATTCAGTGTCATGAGAACGGGGCTCCGGCCCCGTTTTTTTTTGTCGGCGAGTGCTTGGAGGTAGGTCACGTTGCCTGCGCAGCAGGCTACGTGACGATGGGCACGAGCTGGGCTGCGCGGGGGGGGGGGGGGGGGCTCGCGCATCCGGCGCCTGAACGCTGACCTCAGCGTGGCCCGAGAGCGAGCTCCCCACAGCCCCGCTCACCGCGCGATACTGCGGGCATGCCCGAGCCCACCCCAACCGGCACCACCCACCACGTCCAACTGGCCGGCAGCGCCAAGTCCTTCGACGTCGCGGCCGGGGAGACCGTGCTGGCCGCCGCGCGTCGCGCCGGGCTGGCCTTGCCCTACAGTTGTCTGTCCGGCAGTTGCGGCAGCTGCAAGGGTCAGATCATCGATGGCACGGTTGCCTATCCCTACAACCCGCCCGAAGCACTCAGCGACAGCGAACGCGCCGCCGGTCAGGCCCTGCTGTGCCAGGCGGTTCCGGCCAGCGACCTGACACTGGCGATCCGCGAAGTCGAGGCGATTGCCGGCATCCCGATCCGCCAGCTGGCGGTCAAGGTCGCCGCCAAGCATCGCTTGTGCGACGACGTGATGGAACTGAAACTGCTGCCGGCGCGGCGCGAGGCCTTCAACTATCTGCCCGGCCAGTACCTCGACATCCTGTTGCCCGAGGGCAAGCGGCGCGCCTTTTCGATCGCCAATGCGCCCAGCCATGGCGATACCCTGGACCTGCATATCCGGCGTGTCAGCGGCGGCGGTTTTACCCAGTTCGTTTTCGACGAGTTGCGCCTGGGCCAGGTGTTGCGCATCGAGGCGCCGCTCGGCACCTTCGTGCCGCGCGAGGGCGGTGACCGTCCGATCGTGCTGATGGCCGGTGGCACCGGTTTCGCGCCGATCAAGGCGATCGTCGAACATCTGCTCGACCGCCACACGCAACGCGCCCTGCACATCTACTGGGGCGCACGGCACGTCAGCGATCTGTACCTGGAACAACTCTGCCGCAGCTGGCAGGCCAGCCACCCGAATGTGCGTTACACGCCGGTGCTGAGCGAAGCCACTGCGCTGGAGCGGAACCAATATCGCTCGGGCCCGGTCCATGAAGCGGTGTTGAAGGATTTCCCCGATCTGTCGCGTTTCGATGTCTACATGAGCGGACCGCCGCCGATGATCGAGGCGGGTCGGCGGGCTTTCGTCGCCGCCAATCTGCCGGAAGATCGCTTGTATTACGATTCCTTCGACTACGCCCCGGATGTCCTCGCCGCGCTGATCCGCGCGCGCTCGGTCGGGCCGGGGTGAGCTTGAAGCAGTGAGTAGGGAGTAGTGAGTAGTGAGTAGTGAGTAAAACCCGGTGCTTGCGAAGCCCCGCCGGGAACCGGAAGTAACGTCGACGAATCTAGCTGTTCTCGCTGAGATGAACCCCCCTGATGCGGGCTCTTACTCACTATTCACTATTCACCACTCACTCAAATGAGGCCCCCATGCGCCCCGCCCACCTCCTGTTGATCGCGTCGCTCGGTCTGGCCTCGACGCAGGCACACGCCCTGCGCTGCGGCAACCAGTTGGTCAACGAGGGCATGACCCGTTACGAGGTGCGCAAGCGCTGTGGCGATCCGGATGACAGCTATCTGCGCTACGAGACCCACTATCGGCGCAACGCGCACGACGAGTCGGTGGCCTATGACGTCGAGATCGACGAGTGGATCTACGACTTCGGCAGCAATCGCCTGGATCGGCGCCTGATCTTCATCAACGGGCGTTTGTCAGGCGAAGAAATTCTCGAATGACGGGCGGCCCCTTGGGGGGGGGGGGGGGGGGGGCGTCGCGCGGCGGGCCCCCCCGCGTGCCGTTGGACGGTCCAGACCCGCCGCCACCGGCACCCCTCAATCCGCCGCCGCACCCAGTTGCGCCGCTGGCGTCGGCGCGTTCTCGTGGACCACGCGCAGTTCGCGCTGTGGGAACGGCACGTCGATGCCCGCCGCGGCCAGCGCTTCCTTCAGTCTGCGTAGCAGTTCGGCGCGCGTCTCCAGATAATCAGCGGTGGCGACCCAGGGGCGGATGGCCAGGTCGACGCTGCTCTCGGCGAGGCGATCGACCAGCAGGGCGGGCTGCGGTTCCTTGAGTACTCGCGGTTCGGCGGCGAGCACGCCGCGCACGATGTCGAAGGCGCGACCCACCTCATCGCGATAGGCAATGCCGATGATCAGATCGATGCGGCGGCTGGCGCGCGCCGTGTAGTTCATGATCGGTTCGTTGGCGACCCGCGTGTTGGGCAGGATCAGCTCGCAGTTGTCCGGCGTCAGCAGCACGGTGTGCATCAGGCGCAGGCTCTCGACCTTGCCGGTCTGGCCACCGATACCGATCAGATCGCCGGCGCGGAAGGGCTTGAGCAGCAGCAGCACCACGCCAGCGGCCAGGTTCGACAGCGAATCGCGCAAGGCCAGCGCCACCGCCAGTCCGGCGGCGCCCAGCGCGGCCAGGATCGAGGTCATCGGCACGCCGGCCTGATCCAGTGCGCCGACCACCACGACCACGATCAGTGCCCCCGAGGCCAGGTTGCGCAGGAACTCGCGCAGCATCGGATCGACGTTCATGCGCGTCAGCACACGCGTCAGCAATCGGGTTGCCAGTCGCGTCAGCCACAGGCCGATCAGCAGCACCAGCAGCGCCAGCGACAGGCGCAGCGCCCAGTGGGCGGCGTAACTCGCCCAGGGCAGGTTGGCAATGCGTTCGAGCAGGCTGTGCATGGTCGGGATTCAGCTGCAGCGATGGTTGTAGATCGCGCGCAGACGCTGACCCTCGCGGGTCAGTCGATTGGCATCGCCGCCAGCGCGTGCCTTCTGCTCATCGTTGTGCGCGATCTGCTCCTGGTAGTACTGGCAGGCGTCGGCGCGCGTCGCCGTGGCGCATTGGTCCTGGGCCCAGGCCTTGCCCGGCGGCGGTGCCGGAGCGCCGGGCACCAGGGCAAAAACCTGATCTCCGCTGGGCGCATCGACCAGCGTCCGTTTGGGCCGCGCGTCGCCGGTGTAATAGAAACTGCCGTCCGGGCGCGTGCACTTGAACGACGGCCGCGGCGCGCGCCCGGTCGGTGTCGGTCGCGGCGTGCTCGCGGCGACGCTGCCCGGCGTGCCTGGGGCTAGCTTTGGCGTCTTCGCTGCCGGTGGCTTGGTGTTCGCCTGCGCGGCAGTCGTCGGCGTGCGCAACACGCCGATCTGCCGGCCCGGGCAGGGCGCGTCCTGATAGCTGGTGACGCCGCCGGCCTGGCGACACTTGTAGATCGTGGCAGCCTGCGCAGGGCCGGACAGGCATGCAGCCACGGCAGCGAGGATCAGGAGCGTTCGAATCATGCGGAAAGTCTAGCCTGCATTGCTGGCATCCGTGCTGGGCCATCCGGGCGGCCGCAGTAGCGCCGGTCCGACCAACATCCTGTAGCTTATCCACAGACCTGCCGCGCCGCCCGCGAGTTCCGGCGACGTCCAACAACTGACAACCGACACCGAAAGACGAAAACCGATGTCCGCCGTCGACCCCGATCTGCCCAGCGTCCCCGGCTACGCCATCGAGGCGACGCTGGGCTCGGGCGGCATGGCCACGGTCTATCGCGCGCGGCAACTGGCACTCGACCGGCCGGTGGCGATCAAGGTGTTGCGCGCCTTCGGGCGCGACACCGTCGAGCTGAACCAGCGCTTCGAGCAGGAAGCCAAGCTGATCGCCGCGCTCGACCATCCGCACATCGTGGCGATCTTCGAAGTAACGCGCACCGCTGCCGGCGATGCCTGCTACGTGATGCCGCTGCTGGCGCATGGCGATCTCGCGAGCCGGCCCAAGCCGATGCCGGAGGACGAGATCAAGCGCGTGCTGCGCGCGCTGCTCGACGCGCTCGGGGCACGCGCACGCCAAGGGCGTGGTGCATCGCGACGTCAAGCCCGCGAACGTGCTGTTCGACGCCCGCGGCACCCCTTGCTGGCCGACTTTGGCGTTGCTTTCAAGGTCGCCAACTCAGCGCGGCTGACCTCGCACGGGCGCACCGTCGGCAGTTCGCAGACGATGAGTCCGGAACAGGCGCGCGGCGAGCCGGTCGACGGTCGCAGCGATTTGTACAGCGTCGGCTGCCTCGCCTTCGAGCTGCTGACCGGCTCGCCGCCCTTCGACGGCGATGACTTCCTGGTGGTTGCGCTCAAGCACCAGCAGGAACCAATACCGCGAATGTCCTCGGGTTTCGCGCATTGGCAGGCCTTCTTCGACCGCGCGCTGGCCAAGCGACCCGAGGACCGCTTCGTCGACGCCGCGGACATGGCGGCCGCGCTCGACCAGGTCATTCGGGCGCCCGGCGGTCCACCGCCGCAATCGCCGCAGCGGCGGGCACTGCCGTTGTTGATCGCCATGGCGCTGCTGCTGCTCGCGGCGCTGGCCTGGTGGTGGCGCAGCGAGTCGGCGACCTCGGTGCCGGAGGATGCCGCGCTGGGCAGCGCGGACGAGCGCTTTGCCGAGGTGGCGACGGCGCTCGCGCAGCGACACTGGTTCGACGGCAGCGCCGACAGCGCCGATGCGCTGCTGGCACCGCGCTTTGCGGTTGAGCCGGTCGACGCCGCCGCGCTCGATTGGCGCGACCAGTTGCTCGATCGTGCCAGCCCGGAGCTGGCGACGGCGGATGACACCGCGCTGGGCACATCGCTGCCGCTGTGGGCGGCTTTCGTCACGACGACGCGCGCCAGCGAGTTGCCGCCGGTACGCGACGCGGTTGCGCTGCTGGAAAAGCGCTGGCAGCCCGCGCTGGAGCGCGCGCGCGCGCAGCGCGACCGCGCCGAGGCGGCGGCCGAGCTGGCGCTGGCGCAAGCGCTGCCGGCGCCGTCGGCGGCATTCGCCGAGCTGGTGCGGCTGGTCGCCAGTTTTCCCGCGCGCGGCGAACCCTTCCGCGACGGCAACGGACCCGAACTGCTGCTCATCCCGGGTGGGCGACTCAGTGGCTTTGCGGCACCGTTCGCGGTCACCCGCTTCGAGATCACGCGCGCCGAGTACCTGCGCTTCGCGCAAGCCAGCGGGCGCAAGCCAGCGAGCTGTCGTGATGCCGGCCGGGCGTGGTCCTGGCCGACGCCGGGATTCGAGCAGAGCGGCGCCGACCCGGTGGTCTGCGTCAGCCACGCCGACGCCGTGGCCTATGCGAACTGGATGTCGCAACAGAGCGGCCGCGTCTACCGCCTGCCGACGCTGGCCGAATGGAATGCGCTCGGTGCGGCGGCGCGCAGCGAGAGCTGCGGCAACCTGCGTGGCGAGAATCCGCGCTGCCAGGACAGTTATCGGCAGACCGCGCCGGTAGGGCGCTTCCGCAGTGCCGAAGCGATGCCCATGGACATGGCGGGCAATGTCCGCGAATGGACCGCCAGTTGCGAATTCAAGGAGATCGGCGCGCTGCGCAAGGCGATGTCCAACTTTGGGCGCTTCCTGCAGGGCAAGGAGCGCGATCCCAGCGGTCGCGTCTGCGTCGGCCGCTATGTCGCCGGCAGTGGCTGGCGCGATGCGCAAATCGATCGCCAGGCGGACTCCGAAGAAGACGACAGCGCCGCAGTGGATCGCGGTTTCCGCTTGCTGCGGGAGATTCGCTGAAACTGGCGCCGATCGAGGTAGCGCGGCTCCGGCGCGCATGCAGTCCGGATGAGCCCCGGAGCAGTTCGCGGCGGCGGCCGCGGGCCACGGGGCGAGCCGGGCGTCCCGCGCAAGGGGATGGTTTGCCCTGGTCAGGCGTCCCGACGCGGGTGCCCGGCCTGCTTCCCGGTCGCACCCGTTGACGCCACCACGCCAGGCGCGGAGCCTTGCGCCACCTTTCACGCGCAATACCTGCAATGACCACTCCGGAAAACCTGCGGCCGCTGGAACGCGAGATCACCGTCGATTTGACCAATCGCGTGACCTATGACGGCTATCTGCGCCTCGACCTGCTCCTGGCGGCGCAGCAGCCGCTATCGCTGCCACAGCATCACGACGAAATGCTGTTCATCATCCAGCACCAGACCAGCGAACTGTGGATGAAGCTGGTGATCCATGAACTGGAAGCGGCCATCGAACGGCTGCGTCTCGATGATCTCGGCCCCTGCCTGAAGATTCTGGCGCGGGTCAAGCACATCCAGAAGCAGTTGTTTGAGCAATGGGCCGTGCTGGAAACGCTGACGCCGTCCGAATACATGCAGTTTCGCCATGTGCTCGGTCCGGCCAGCGGATTTCAATCGATTCAATACCGGATCATCGAGTTCCTGCTCGGCAACAAGAATGCCGATATGTTGCCGGTTTTCGACCACGCGCCGGAGCAGCGCGAACGGCTGCGCGGCGTGCTTGAATCGCCCAGTCTGTACGACGAGTTCCTGTGCCATTTGGCACGGGCCGGCCATGACATTCCATCACAATGCCTGCAGCGCGATGTGGCGTTGCCGCACCAGCGCGAGCCCGGCCTTATTCCGGTACTGCAGCGGATATACGAATCTCCCGACCAGTTCTGGAGCGAGTATCACCTGTGCGAGCAACTGGTCGATGTCGAAGAGAGCTTCCAGTTGTGGCGCTTTCGCCATATGAAGACCGTCGAGCGGGTCATTGGCTATAAGCGCGGCACCGGTGGTTCCTCGGGCGTCGCCTTCCTCAAACGCGCGCTTGAACTGACATTTTTCCCCGAGTTGCTGGAAGTGCGTACTGTGCTGGGAAACAAGAGTTGATGCAGCGGTCACATATTTTCAATCCAATTGCGTGACAGATTGCAAATCAGCTTTCTATTTCGGATTCCACGATGCAAAATGCCGCCACGGATACACAAACCCCCACACTAACGAGGTGAACCATGGCAATCGACCTGAATGGATTGAGCGTTGCGGACCTGGAAAAGCTGATTGTCGACGCCCGGGCACGAATTGAAACCGTCAAGAAGCAGCAATTTGCGGAACTGCGTCGCGCCCTCGAAGCGCAGGCGCGCACCGCCGGTTTCGACATCTATGAACTGTTCTCCGGCGGCCGCGCGAAGGCGCCGGCAGTCGCTGGCGACAAGAAGGCAGTGGCGCCGAAATACCGCGACCCGGCCAATGCCGCGCAGACCTGGACCGGTCGCGGCAAGCAGCCGCATTGGGTGCGTGATGCGCTGGCCGCTGGCAAGACGCTGGAACAACTGGCGATCTGATTGTCGGTTGGAAAGTCGTGACAACAAGGCCCGCGAAAGCGGGCCTTGTTGTTTCTGCAGTTCGGTGGTTTGCAGCGGATATGGAGTGCGGTGGCTTGCCACCGCTTTGGATGCGTTTGTCTTTGCTCCCGATGCGCTTGAGCGGCAGCAGCAAGGAGCATCCAAAGCGCCGGCAAACCGGCGCACTCCAAAGGTGCGGCGAGCCGCCGCACTGCAGACGCCCATGACCTGTGGCGCCACATGACTTGTTGCCCATGGTGCAGCGCCTGATTCGGTGCAGCCTGCGCACCCTTGACAAGTCGTTCACACGAGGGCGCCCTGGTGCTGCAGATTCGCGAGCTGAGCAAGACCTATCCGAATGGCGTGCAGGCGCTGAAACGGGTCACGCTGGATATCCCCAAGGGCATGTTTGGTCTGCTCGGCCCGAATGGCGCCGGCAAATCCTCGCTGATGCGCACGCTGGCGACCTTGCAGGAGGCCGACAGTGGCAGCGTGCTGTTTGAGGCCGTCGATGTACTCAAGGACAAGGAACAGGTGCGCCGCATGCTCGGCTACCTGCCGCAGGATTTTGGCGTCTATCCGAAAGTCAGCGCCGAAGACTTGCTGGAGCATTTTGCCGTGCTCAAAGGCTATGCCAATCGCCGCGAACGCCGCGAGGTGGTCGACAGCTTGCTGCGCAAGGTCAACCTCTGGGATGCGCGCAAACGCAAGCTCGGCACCTATTCGGGTGGCATGCGCCAGCGCTTCGGCATAGCCCAGGCGCTGATCGGCAACCCCAGACTGGTGATTGTCGACGAACCCACGGCCGGCCTCGATCCCGAGGAGCGCAATCGATTTCTCAATCTGCTCGCGGAAATCGGCGAACAGGTGGTGGTGATCCTGTCCACCCATATTGTCGAGGATGTCACCGACCTTTGTCCGCGCATGGCGATCATCGCCAAGGGCGAGGTCCTGCTGACCGGTGAGCCACTGAAAGCCATCGAAGCATTGAAAGCACGCGTCTGGCGCAAGGTCGTCGCCAAAGACACGCTGGCGCGCTACCAGAGCGAATTCAACGTGTTGTCCACGCGTCTGGTCGGCGGCCGGCCGGTGATCCACGTTTACAGCGAGTCGCAACCGGAAGCCGGATTCGAGCAGATCGAGCCGGATCTGGAGGATGTGTATTTCCAGCGGCTCAGGGCGCACGCGAAAGCGGCATAGCAAAAGCGGGGCAGGGGGCAGGGGCCGAGCCATTGAGCACCTGTGACTAATGTCGCCGTCCGGACCCCGGGCTGCGTTAGTGCTTGTCAATGCGACAAGCCAGTTCCCCTGCCCCCTGCCCCTTGCCCCGCTTTGTCGATCCCACCAGCACCCGACCACCCGGACGCCCCATGTTCACCGAATTCTTCCGCTTCGAACTGCGCTTCCAGCTGAAACAGCCGCTGCTCTGGCTGATTGCCGTGATTTTCGGCTTGCTGGCTTTTGCCGCCATCAGCACCGACGGCGTGGTCATCGGCGGCGCCATCGGCAATGTCTGGCGCAATGCGCCGTCGACCATATTGACCACGACCGGCGCGTTTTCCCTGCTTGGCATGTTCGTCATCGCGATCTTCATTGCCGGCGCGATGCTGCGCGACTATGAGCTGGGCACCAGCGATCTGTTCTTTGCCAGCCCGGTCAAGGCGCGTGATTACCTGCTTGGGCGATTCGCTGCAGGCACGCTGGCTTGCCTGCTGATTTTCGCCTTCGTCATGCTCGGCATGTTCCTCGGGCAGTTCATGCCGTGGATCGACCCCAAGCGACTGGGGCCGGTGTCGCTGACGCCATTGCTGTGGGCATTGGCGGTCATCGTGTTGCCGAATCTGTTGTTTGCCGGTGCCCTGCTGGCGCTGCTGGCGGCGCTGACGCGCAGCCTGCTGATGGTGTACCTGGGCATCCTCGCCTTCTTCGTGCTGTGGATCGTCGCCGGGGCGATGACGCGCGATCTCGACAATATCTGGATCGCCGTGCTCGCCGATCCCTTCGGCGTTCGCGCACTCTCGCGCACCATGCGCTACTGGGCCGCCGAGCAGCGCAACACGCAGTTGCCCGAGATCGCTGGCTACATTCTCGCCAACCGCGCCGCGTGGGGTGCGGTGGCGCTGGCGATGATCGGCGCCATGCTGCATTTCTTCTCGCCGACACGCGCCGGCACCGGCAAGGCGCGCAAAGGCCGGGCTGCGGCGCCCAAGGCTGTCGCCGTGGCCGCGCCGGTGGTCAGCGCGCCGACCACGTCAACGATCGCCAACGCGACGCCGCGTTTCGATCAGGGCGCGAGCTGGGCGATGTTCCGTCGCCAGTTGCACTTCGATCTGGTCGGTGTGCTGAAGAGTGTGCCGTTCATCGTCATGCTCGCCTTCAGCGTGCTCAATTTCATCGGCAACGTCAGCTTTCTCGACACCCTGTTCGACACCCGCATCTATCCGGTCACCTATCAGATGCTGCAGGCACTGGCCGACAGTTCCGGCGTGTTTCTGTTCCTGATCGTGATCTTCTATGCCGGCGAGCTGATCTTCAAGGAACGCCAGGCCAAGTTGAACGAGGTCGTCGATGCGCTGCCGGTGCCCAATTGGGTGCCACTGGCGGCCAAATGCGCCGCGCTCATCGGTGTCGTGGTGATCTTCGGTGTCATCGGCGTGCTGGCGGGTATCGGTTTCCAGCTGTCCAAGGGCTACACCCACCTTGAACTCGGCGTGTATGCGGGCTCGCTGCTGATCGGCCTGGTGCCCTACGTGCTGATGGGTCTGCTGGCGATCACCGCCATGGTCTGCACGCAGAACAAGTTCGTCGGTTTCCTCGTGGTGATCCTGGTATTTGTCGGCCAGACCGTGCTCGGCATGCTGCACTACGAGCACAACCTCTACAGTTTCGCCGGCGCGCCAATCGCGCCGTACTCGGACATGAACGGCTTTGGCCATTACCTGACCGGCTGGGCCTGGTTCAGTGGCTACTGGGCGCTGTTCACGCTGTTGTTGCTGATGGCGGCCTCCGCGCTGTGGGCGCGCGGTCAGGTGGGCACGCTGCGTGAGCGCGGCCGCCTGGCGGCACAGAAGCTGCGCGGGCCGCTGGGCCTGGCGATGGCGGCCACCGCGCTGCTGTGGATAGCCGCCGGCGGCTACATCTTCTACAACACCAATGTCCTCAATACCTACACGCCGAGCGACGAGCAGATGGATCTGCAGGCGCGCTATGAACGCGAGTACGCGCAATACAAGGACCTGAAACAGCCGCGCGTGCGCGTGGTGCGTGCCGATGTCGATTTGCGTCCGGAGACCTTGAGTGCGCGCATCAGCGGGCAATACACGCTGAGCAATCCGCACGCAGAGCCGATCAACGAGTTGCACATCCTGATGCTGCGCCAGGTTGAGCTGGATTCGATCGACCTGCCCGGCGCCGAGCTGGTCAAGTACGACGAGCCGCTCGGCTACCGGATCTACCGCCTGGCCGAGCCGATGCAACCGGGCGCCACGCTGAAGATGGGCTTCGTGATCAGCGGCGGCGAGCACGGTTTTGCCAATTCGATCCAGCAGACGCAGATCGTCGGCAACGGCAGCTTCATCGACTCGCGGGTGTTCCCGCAGTTCGGCTTCGAGAAGCGCGGCCAGCTCGTCGATCGCAACGAGCGCCGCAAGCGTGATCTGGGCGAGGTGCAGCGCATGGCCAAGCTCGAGGACGACAGCGCGCGCGGCAACACCTACATCACCGACGACGCCGACTGGATCGACTTCGCCACCACGGTGTGCACCGCGCCGGATCAGATCGCGCTGGCACCCGGTTACCTGAAGCGCGAATTCGAGAAAGACGGCCGGCGTTGCTTCGAATACGCCATGGATCGCCCGATGCTGCCGTTCTTCGCCTATCTGTCGGCGCGCTGGCAGGTCAAGCGCGGCGACTGGAAGGGCATGCCGATCGAGGTCTATTACGACCCGGCGCATCCGTACAACGTCGATCGCATGATCGAGGGCGTCAAGGATTCGCTCGACTACTTCACGACGAACTTCACGCCCTACCAGCACCAGCAGGTGCGCATCCTCGAATTCCCGCGCTACCAGCGATTTGCGCAGAGCTTCGCCAATACCATCCCGTATTCCGAAGGCATCGGTTTCATCGCCGACCTCAGCGCCCCCGATGCCATCGACTACGTCTATTACGTGACCGCCCACGAGATTGCGCACCAATGGTGGGCGCACCAGGTGATCGGCGCCGATGTACAGGGTTCGACCGTGCTCAGCGAATCGCTGTCGCAGTATTCGGCGCTGATGGTGATGGAGAAGAAGTACGGGCGCGACAAGATCGGCAAGTTCCTGCGCTACGAACTCGACAACTACCTGTCCAGCCGCGGCGGCGAACTGGTCGAGGAACTGCCGCTGTACCGCGTCGAGAACCAGGGCTACATTCATTACCGCAAGGGTTCGCTGGTGTTCTACCGCCTGCGCGAGGAGATCGGCGAGGATGTGCTCAACCGCGCCTTGAAGAAATTCCTGGTGGACAAGGGCTACCAGCAACCGCCGTACACCACGTCGAAGGAACTGCTCGACTACATCCGCGCCGAAGCCGGCCCGCAGCACGAACAGCTGATCGTCGACCTGTTCGAGAAGATCAGCTTCTACGACAACCGTGTGGTCGAGGCCAAGGCGGTCAAGCGCGCGGACGGCAAGTACGAGGTGACGCTCGATCTGATCGCCGCCAAGCGCTATTCCGACGGGCTCGGCAAGGAGACCGACGCGGCGGTCGATGACTGGATCGAAGTCGGAATCTTCGCCCGCGATGCGGGCGCAGATTCCGACCAGAAAGTGTTGTATCTGGAGCGCAAACACATCACCGAAGGCGCGCCCAAGCTCACCGTGGTCGTCGACGAGGAGCCGTCAGAGGCGGGCTTCGATCCCTACAACAAGCTGATCGACCGCGTGCCGGCGGACAATCGCAGGCGGGTGGAGCTGTTGTAGGAGCGACGCTGGCGTCGCGACCGCCAACTGCCCCGCAACAGGGGTCGCGACGCACGCGTCGCTCCTACTGCGCTTCCCAATCCTTGAGGTTGTAGCGACCCAGGATCTCGGCGAGCTTGCCGCTGCCGCGCAGTTGCGCGGTGCCCCTGCCGAACATGTCGGCATATTGCTGGCCGCGCGGATCGGCGGGCGTGCAGGCGATGTAGACGTTCTCGGGTTCGCCGGTTTCGCCGAGCGAAACGACTCGGCCGGGCTCCATCTTGGCCTGCTCCAGCGCGTAGGCCAGCACGTTGCGGTCCTCGATGATGGCGTCGACGCGCTTGCCGATCACGCGTGCCAGCAGGCGCACGACGCCGCGACCAACCGCCGGGACAATTTCCAGTCGCGCCGCATCGGCGGCATGTTCCTTGATGTAGGCGTCGAGTTCGTCGCCATAACTGTAGTCCTCCAGAACGGCGATCTTCACCGTGTCCAGACTGGCCAGACCGTTGTAGCGCCACTTCTGTTCCGCCAGTCCCCAGAACACATTGCCGGAGGGACCCCAGCCGACCTCGGGAAAGGCGAACCCCTCGGCGTCTGATTTGTAGGCGCCGACCACGCAGTCGGCCTTGCCTTCGCGCACGGCATCGAGCGCATTGGTCCATGGCAAGGTGCGGTACTGGATGGTGTGGCCGTTGGCCTCGGCGATGGCCTTGGCCATCTCGACCATGTAGCCGGCCGGGTTCATTTCGCCGCCACCGCTGTAGGGCAACCAGGGGTCGGCACGGATCTTGATGTCGTCGGCCAGCGCGGGTGCGGCCAGCGCGGCACAGGAGAGCAATGCAAACGCCCAGCGAGAAACACGTCGACCCAGCATGGCTAAACCCCCGATTTGCAGCGAGATCAGGAATGCCCGTCGGCCCGGCATCTGCCGCAGGCGGTCGATTCGAGGATAACGTGTTTGTGAACAAGCGCCAGAGGGTTGGACGCAATTGTCACGATCATCGCGGGGTCGTGGCTGACGTAGGAGCGACGCGTGCGTCGCGACCGGTGAGACGGCCGGCTTGCTGTCGCGACGCACGCGTCGCTCCTACATCCGCTCCGCCATGACTTCCGACCGACTTGCATTCGCGATCGCATTCGGGTGAGTATTTCCGTACAGAACGTTTTGTATAGAAACTCCGATGCCGCGTCCCCCCAAAGCCCGCCAGCGAGTGCTCGATGCCGCCGAACGCATCGTCAAGGCCCGTGGCGCCGCCAACCTCACCTACGATGAGCTGGTGCAGGAGAGCGGTGTTTCGCGTGGCGGCATCACGTACCACTTTGCCACCAAGGACGAGCTGTTGCGCGCCCTGATCGCGCGCGACCTCGAGCAGGGCAAGCTGCCAGGAAGCACGTCAGCGCTGCGACTTGTCGGACGAACCGGGCGCCGAACTGATCGCGCTGATCCGCACCTGGGGCACGCCGGACAGCGATCGCAAGCGCTTTGTTGCCGGCATGCTGAGCGCAGTCGCACACGATCCCAGCCTGCTCGACCCGGTTCGTTGTCATCATCAGGCCGAATGCTCGACCCGCACCTGGGACGCCGCCGAAATCCAGCGCTCGATCCTGCGCCTGGCCGCCGAAGGTCTGTTCTGGAGCGAGTTCTTCGGTTGCAGCGAAGTGCCCGCCGAGCAGCGCGAACGCGTGCTCGTGCGCATGGAACAACTGGCGCGCGAGTGGTCTGCGCCGCGCGTGACGCCGCAGACGACGGATGTAGGTCACGTTGGCCAGCTTCATCGGCCGCGACACCCGGCCAGTGTCACGGCCGCGAGCGTGACCTACCAAATCACCCGCGGCAAGCAGACAGCGACTTCGTCTTCTTGCGTTCTGCGTTCCGGACAAATGCTCTTAAAACCCGAAACGACTTTCCCGAGCCCCATGAACAACTCCAAGAATGCTCAACGAGTGGTCCTGATCGCGCTGTCGTCGCTGCTCCTCGCCGCTTGCGGCGGAGGCGGCGGCGGGCCGCCGGCGGACATGCAGATGCCGCCGACCGAGGTGAATGTCGCCACGGTGATCAGCAAGGAGGTCACCGAATGGGATGAATTCAACGGCCGCTTCGTGGCCGTCGAATCGGTGCAGATCCGCCCGCGGGTGGCCGGCTACATCACGCGGATCGCTTTCGAAGAGGGCGCCGAGGTCAACAAGGGCGATCTTCTGATCGAGATCGACGACCGCGAATACCGCGCCGCGCTGGTGCGTGCGCAGGCCGAGGTCAATCGCGCAAAGACGCGCGTGACCAAGGCTGAGCGCGACATCGAACGCGGCAAGAAGCTGGTCGCAGCCAAGGCGATGTCGGTCGAGGAATGGGACAGCAAGCAATCCGAACTGGACCAGGCCAAGGCTGATGTCGCGGCGATGCAGGCGGCCGCCGAGCAAGCCAGGCTCAATGTCGATTTCAGCCGGGTCACGGCGCCGATTTCCGGGCGCGTCGGCGCGGCGATGATCACCACCGGCAATCTGGTCGATCCCAGCGCGCTTCTGACCACCATGGTCTCGCTGGATCCGATCCACGTCTACTTCGAGGGCGACGAGCGCACCTTCCTGCGCTACCAGGAGCTGATCCGCGACGGCGCCCGCCCGAGTGCGCGATCGGGCGGCAATCCGGTGCGCGTGGGACTGACCAGCGAGGTCGGCTTCCCGCACGAGGGCGTGCTCGATTTCGTCGACAACCAGCTTGATCCGGCGACCGGCACGATCCGCGTGCGCGCTCGCTTGCCCAACGCCGAGCGGCGCTTCACGCCCGGCCTGTTCGCGCGCGTGCAACTGGTCGGCAGCGCAGTGCATCCGGCGCTGTTGATCCACGACCAGGCGGTGCAGACCGACCAGGACCGCAAGTTCGTCTACGTGGTCGGCGAGGGCAGCACTGCCATGCGCAAGGATGTGGTGCTCGGCAGCAGCGTCGACGGCCTGCGCATCGTCAGCTCCGGCCTCGCTGCCGGCGACCAGGTGGTGGTCAACGGCATGAAGAAGATCTTCTTCCCCGGCGCACCGCTGAAGCCGGTGGTGGTGCCGATGGAGGCGCCGAATACGTGGTCGAGGCGCCGCCGGCGGCGCCGCCGGCAGCCGAAGCGACGCAGGGCTGACCCATGGCCCATTCCGATTTCTCCCGGATCTTCGTCGACCGGCCGATCCTCGCTGCGGTGTTGTCGATGCTGCTGCTGATCGCCGGTGCCGTCGCCATCCCCAATCTGCCGATCAGTGAGTACCCGGACGTGGTGCCGCCGTCGGTGCAAGTCACCGCGATCTATCCGGGTGCCAACCCGAAGACCATCGCCGAGACCGTGGCCGCGCCGATCGAGGAGGCGGTCAACGGCGTCGAAGGCATGATCTACATGAAGTCGACCGCCGGCTCCGACGGCACCATGCAGCTGACGGTGACCTTCAAGGGCGGCGTCGACATCGATCTGGCCACGGTACAAGTGCAAAACCGCGTCGCCCAGGCGCTGCCGCGGCTTCCCGCCAGCGTGCGCCAGCTCGGCGTGACCACGGTCAAGAGCTCGCCGAACCTGACCATGGTGGTGCACATCAGTTCGCCGGACAACCGCTATGACGGACTGTACCTGTCGAACTTCGCCAACCTGCGTGTACGCGACGAACTGGCGCGCATCGATGGTGTCGGTCAGGCGATTGCCTTTGGCGCCGGCAACTATTCGATGCGCATCTGGATCGATCCGGACAAGGCCTCCGCGCGCGATCTCACCGCGGCCGACATCATCGGCGCCATCCAGGAACAGAACCTGGAAGTCTCCGCGGGCACCATCGGCGGACCGCCGCATCCGGACAGCGCGCTG
Organism: Rhodanobacteraceae bacterium; assembly: GCA_016717705.1. GTDB lineage: Bacteria > Pseudomonadota > Gammaproteobacteria > Xanthomonadales > SZUA-5 > JADKFD01. Next base: position 100,102 of record JADKFD010000008.1, read on the forward strand.
CAGTACTCGATCAACGCGCAGGGACGCCTGAGCACACCCGAGGAGTTCGGCGACATCGTGCTCAAGGCCGGCAGCGAAGGCCAGCTGACGCGCCTCAAGGACGTCGCCCGGGTCGAGCTCGGTGCCTCCACCTACACGATCAACTCGCAGCTCAACAACAAGGATGCCGCGGCGATCGTGATCTTCGAGGCGCCCGGCGCCAACACCATCGAGCTGTCGGACGCGGTCCGCGCGAAGATGGCCGAGTTGCAGAAAGGCTTCCCGCAGGGCGTCGAGTGGAGCGTGATGTACGACCCCACGGTGTTCGTGCGCCAGTCGATCAAGTCGGTGGTGACCACGCTGCTGGAGGCCGTCGCGCTGGTGGTGCTGGTGGTGGTGGTGTTCCTGCAAACCTGGCGCGCCTCGATCATTCCGCTGCTGGCGGTGCCGGTGAGCGTGATCGGCACCTTCGCGGTGCTGTGGATGCTCGGCTATTCGATCAATGTATTGACCCTGTTCGGACTGGTGCTGGCGATCGGCATCGTCGTCGACGATGCCATTGTCGTGGTGGAGAACGTCGAGCGTCACATCGAAGAGGGGCATGGCGCCACGCGCCGCGGCGCACAAGGCGATGGAAGAGGTCTCCGGGCCGATCGTTGCGATCTCGCTGGTGCTCGCCAGCGTGTTCGTGCCGCTGGCCTTCATCGGCGGCGTGTCGGGACAGTTCTACAGCCAGTTCGCGGTGACCATCGCCGCCTCGGTGCTGATCTCGGCGTTCAACTCGCTGACCCTGTCGCCGGCGCTGGCAGCGGTGCTGCTGCAGCCGCGCGATGCACCCAAGGATCGCCTCGGCAAGCTGATCGAATCGTTATTCGGCGGCTTCTTCGGCTGGTTCAACCGTCGCTTCAAGCGCGCCAGCACGCGCTATTCGGGCAGCATCGGCAGCACCATCGGTCGCGCGCCGCGGCTGCTGGCGGTCTATGCGGTGCTGATCGGCGTGACCATTTACGGCTTCACCCTGGTGCCCACCGGCTTCATTCCGACCCAGGACAAGCAGTACCTGTTCTCGATCCTGCAGTTGCCCGAGGGCGCCACGCTCAAGCGCACCGAAGCGGCGATGAAGCGCATGGGCGAGATGGCGCTGGCCACGCCCGGGGTCGAGAGCGTGGTGCAGTTCCCGGGCCTCAACGCCATCCACTTCGTCAACACCAGCAATGCCGGCCTGATGTTCGTCGGCATCACGCCGCAGAACGAACGCGACATCAGCGCCGCCGAGATCGCCGGCATGTTGAACGGCCAGTTCTCGACCATCCAGGACGGCCTGGCCTTTGCGCTGCTGCCGCCACCGGTGCTTGGCCTGGGCAATTCGGCGGGTGTGGAAACCTATGTGCAGGATCGCAGTTCCGCCGGCTACGGCGAGCTCAACAACCAGGTGCAGGCGCTGTCCGGCGCCTTGCGCGGCACGCCGGGCTTCGATCCGTACGCGGTGTTCAGCTCGTTCCAGGCGAATGTGCCGCAGCTGGATGCCAGCGTCGACCGCACCAAGGCCAAGGAGCAGGGTCTGGCGCTGACCGACATCTACACCGCACTGCAGGTGTATCTGGGCTCGGCCTACGTCAACGACTTCAACCTGTTCGGTCGCACCTACAGCGTCTACGCGCAGGCCGACGCGGCGTTTCGCGACGAGGTCGCCGACATCGCGCGCATCAAGGTGCGCAACGCGGCCGGGCAGATGGTGCCGATCGGCAGCGTGGTCGAGGTGACGCCGAGCTATGGCCCCGATCCGGTGGTGCGCTACAACGGCTATCCGGCCGCCGACCTGCAGGCCGGCATCAACCCGGCGCTGCTGTCCAGCCAGCAGGCGATCGGCCAGATCAAGAACATCGCCGCCGGCATGCTGCCGCAGGGCATGCAGATCGAATGGACCGGCCTGACCTACCAGGAAGTCACCCAGGGCTCGATGGCGCTGCTGGTGTTCCCGCTGTGCGTGCTGCTGGTCTACATGGTGCTGGCCGCGCTGTACGAGAGCTGGACGCTGCCGCTGGCGGTGATCCTGATCGTGCCGCTGTGCCTGCTCAGCGCGATCGGCGGCATCTGGCTGCTGAACTTCATCAGCGGCAGCTGGTTCGGCCTGTCCATCGGCATGGGCTGGATCCCGCCACCGCCGATGAGCGTGCCGCCGACCTTCATCGACAACAACATCTTCACCCAGATCGGCCTGGTGGTGCTGATGGGCCTGGCCTGCAAGAACGCCATCCTGATCGTCGAATTCGCGCGCGACATGGAAGAGGAAGGCATGGGCATCGTCGACGCCGCCATCGAAGCCTGCCGCCTGCGCCTGCGGCCGATCCTGATGACCAGCTTCGCTTTCATCATGGGCGTGCTGCCCCTGGTCTTCGCCTCCGGCGCCGGCGCCGAAGTGCGCCACGTCATGGGCGTCACCGTATTCGCCGGCATGCTCGGCGTGACCTTCTTTGGCCTGTTCTTCACCCCGGTGTTTTATGTGGTGCTTAGGAAGTGGGCGGAGCGGGGCGCGGCCGAGGTGCGGCGAGCGGCGGAGGTGGGGCAGGGGTGAGCTGGGCGGTGGGTGCGCCAGGGCCCGAGGTTCGGGGGACGCAAGGACGGCGGGGGCAGGAGCCGGGGGCGAATGGATGGTGAGCCAGGCACGCCGCGGAGCCCAAGCCGCTCGAATGACCCGCCGCTCATCGAACGCGCCTGCGTGCTGCGTCCTTCGGACAACCCCAGCCCCCAGCCCAGCCCAGGCATTTGCTGCGCCCGACCTCCGGCATGCCTGACCTCGCCTCGCCTGCACCGTCGGCCCCGAGTACGTCCGGCCCGATGCGAACCTGGCGCCCGCGTTCGATCAGGCGCCGGGCGATGCGTATCTGCAGAAGGCGGCGGCCAGCAGCGTCTGGGCCTCGTTCAAGGAGCCGGAGCTGGATGCGCTGATCGCGCGGGCGCTGGCGGCGAATACCTCGATCGCGCAGGCGCTGGCGCGGCTGGACGAGACGCGCGCGCTGGCGGGCTTGAGCTTCTACAGCCTGTTTCCGACCACGCAGACGCGGGTCGAAGCCGAACGCACCGAGCCCAGTGGCGAGGACCCGTTCAGCATGCGAAGGCCAGGGGCGCACCGACACTTATCGCGCCGGCTTCGACCTGAGCTGGGAAATCGATCTGTTCGGCTCGCTGCGGCGTCAGAAAGAGGCGATCAATCGCGAGGTCGAGGCCAATCAGGCAGCCTTCGACGCGGTGCGCCTGTCGATAGTCGCCGAAACGGCGCAGGCGTATTTCGCCTGGCGCGGTGCCCAGGCGCGCCTGGCGGTGCAGTTGCGCAACCTGGCCAACCTCGAAGAGAACCTGGACATCCTGCGCAAGCAGCTGGATGCCGGGCGCGGCACCGAGTTCGATGTCACTCGCGCCAATGCGCTGGGGCTTGCCGGTGGCGCCCGGGTGCCGCAGACCCAGGCCGAAGTGGTGCGCCACGAGCAGCGTCTGGCGGTGCTGACCGCGCAACCGGTCGCCGAGCTGCAGGAAACAGCTGGCGGCGACGCGCGAACTGCCGCAGCTGCCGGCCATGGTCGCCGTTGGCACGCCGGAGGAATGGCTGGCGCGGCGCCCGGATGTGCGCGAGGCGGATCGCCGGCTGGCGGTCGAGGTGTCGAACATTGGCGTGGAAACCGCCGAGTACTACCCCAAGCTGACACTGCTGGGCAATTTCGGCGGCACCGCGCAGTCCTTCGGCGGCCTCAACCAGAGCATCGCCCAGCGCTGGAGCTACGGGCCTTCCCTGACCTGGAGCCTGCTCGACTTCGGCCGCATCAAGCAGCGCGTGCTGGCGCAGGAAGCGCGCGCTGCCGGCGCCATCGCCGCGTACCAGGAAACCTGGCTGAAGGCGCTGGAGGAGACCGAGAACGCGATGGCCGGCTATCGTGCGGCAAACGAGTCGGCGGCGGCGCTGGAATACGCCGTCAGCGAAAGCCGCAAGGCCAGCGAGCTGGCGCAGATGCGCTTCGACGCCGGCGCCAGCGACTATCTGACGGTGCTCGACGCCGAACGCACCGCGCTCGACACCGAAGACCAGTACGTCGACGCCAGCACCCGCCGCGCGACCGCTGGCGGCGGCGCTGTCCAAGGCGGGATTTTGGCGGGGAGCTTAGGCCAGGTGGCGCACGTTCCGCGCAGCTGCGCAAGTACCCGGTGGCGGCGGGCGGGCACCTGCGGCAACCGCCCGCTACTGGCACAATTCGCCCCGACGCTCCGACCACCGCCCCCCATGTCGCGATCCCTTTTCGCCCCTCGCGTGCTGCTGCTGTCGTTTTCGGCCCACGCCGCACGCTACGACCTGACCTGGCGCCTCGGCTTCGACCCGAAGACCAAGACCGCGATCGGTTCGCTGGAACTGGGCAAGGGCCGCGACCAGCTGCGCTCGCTGGATTTCCAGTTTACCGAGGCCTATTCGGACATCAGCGCCGACGGCAAACTGGAACGCAAGGGTAAGCGCACACTGTGGACGCCGCCCGAGAAGGGCGGCACTCTGCGCTGGCGCGTGCGCATCGACGAGACGCGCGCCAATGGCGCCTATCGCAGTTACTTTCCCGGCGATTGGGCGATTTTCCGCGGCGACCGGGTGTTCCCGAAGGCCACCGTGCGCTCCTCAAGGGCGCCGAATCAGCGCGCGCCTGATTCTGGACGTTCCCAAGTCCTGGCATCTGGACACGCCCTACCTCGCCGAGTTCGAGGGTGGCCCGTTCATCGTCGACGACCCCGAGCGCGGCTTCGACCGCCCGGTCGGCTGGATGCTGGTCGGCGACATCGGCACCCGTCGCGAGATCATCTCCGGCACCGAGATCTCGCTGGGCGCGCCCAAGGACGAGGGCATGCGGCGGATGGACATGCTGGCATTCCTGAACTTCACGCTGCCGGCGATGAAGGATGCCTATGGCACGCTGCCGCCGAAGATCCTGATCGTCTCGGCGCCCGACCCGATGTGGCGCGGCGGCCTGTCGGCGCCGCGTTCGCTGTACCTGCATCTGGATCGCCCGATGATCAGCGAGAACGCCACCAGCACGCTGTTGCACGAACTGACCCATGTCGCCACGCGTATCCGCGGGCAGAACGATGATGACGACTGGCTCGCCGAGGGCCTGGCCGAGTACTACGCCGTGGAACTGCTGCACCGCACCGGCGGCATGACCGACGAACGCCACCAGCGCACGCTGGACTGGCTGGCCGAGTGGGGCAAGAAGGTCAAATCCTGCGCGCCGAGCGCTCCAGCGCCGAAACCACCGCGCGCGGTGCTGCTGCTGGTGGCCGTCGACCAGGAAATCCAGAAAGTCACCGACGGCAAGAAGAACTTCGACGACGTCACCCGCAAACTGATGCGCGAACGCAAGGTCAGCA